>NZ_CP043639.1:2293125-2905000 GCF_014217605.1 Sphingomonas sp. NBWT7
CAGCCTTGCGATGCCTGACTGCGGATATAGGCCGCGCATGCTTCGCGCTGCGCATCGAGGCTGTTGAAATCCTGCTCGAGCCCCTCGTCACTCGATTTGCGCGTGTAGATCGCGCAGCGCACCGGCGTCATGCCGCCACCTTATTCTTAAGGCCGAAGAACGCCGGCCCCGACCATCGCGTGCCGGTGATCTCCCGCGCAACCTCGCTCAGCGATCGCCAGGATCGGCCATCCCAATGCACGGTCTGATCTTCACCGATGGTGACGATATGCGTACGCCCACGCCATGTTCGCGCAAGCCGACGCACCCCCGGCGCTACCGATCGTCCATCCGCGCATGCAATCTGATCAAGCATGCGCCCCGTGTTGTCGCTCACGACACCTGCTGCTTTGGCCTGGATCTCCCAGGCAAGCGCAAGCCGCAGCAGCTTTGGGCTGATGCGCGGGACGATACTGCCGGTCACCTCGATCCAGCGGGCATGCAGCGCCAGCCCGTTCATTGCCTCGAGCGCTGCGAGCTCCTCCTCGAGCGGCGTCATTGCGCGATGATCCGGTAGAAGGTTGGACCGCCCGGCTGCTTCGCCTTGGCAAGATGATGGCCTTTCTTGCGCAAGCTGGTGAGCGCGGCTCGCGTTGTGTGCGGCAACCAACCGGTTGCTTGCGCCAAGTCGGTGAGTGTCGCGCCTTCCTCGCGCAGCAGCAGCGCAATAACCTGCGCCGCCTTCGTTGCCGGCTGCGCTACACGCGCGGTATGCTCGACCTCCACCTCATGCGCCTTTACGTTGATCGCGGCGCATCCTTCTGGCGTGATGAAGACACCATAGCGCTCGTTGTTCTCGCTATGCGCGACCGCGCTTTGATCAGCAGTCGGCCGCGCCTTGAGCCAACCGCGTCCAAGCATCGCAGCCACGGATCGGCGGATCGTTGGCGGGTGGGTCAGATCTTCAGGTAGCGGAAACAAGCTGCCGTTCTCGCGGCGCGCTGCATGATGGAGCAGTAGCGACTGCGTCTTCGTGACGGTGGACATAAGCGCCTCCCAGTTCGGAAGCGGCACCAGCGCCGCTCCCACTGAGCAGAGCCCCATTGATCGGGTTGATCGGGGCGTCCCGGAGGCGATATCTGTCTCCCGAGTCGAACGACGGTGTCGCTCTACCCGGGCGTGAAGTCGAGTTCGTTCATCGACGATTGCGGCGCGGGGGACGTGCGCTTCAAAACGATGCCGAACGCACTTATGACGTCTGCCCGCCGCTAAGCCGCTTGGTAAACCGCCCGCTCAACCGCGCTCACCAGCGCCAGCGCCGCGGGATCGGCGAAGGGCGCAAATTGCATCATCACGACCCCGGCGCGATCGCGCGCGGGATCGATCCAGAAATAGGTGTTGGCAACGCCATCCCACATCAGGCTTCCCGCGCCGCGGCCGTCGGGTCCAGGCTCAGGGTTGAGCAGGAACCCGAGGCCAAAGCCGCTGTGCATGTCGGGATAGGCATCATAGTCGAGCGCGAACTGCGGCATGATGCTGCGCAGCGCGCCCGCGCGAAGCGGCGCGATCTGGTCGCGGGTCATTTCGGCGACCGTCCCGGGCTTCAGGATCCGTACGCCATCGAGCTCTCCGGCGTTGAGCAGCATACGGGCGAAGCGCAGGTAATCCGCCGCGGTGCCAAGCAGCCCGCCACCGCCCGACTGATACTCGGCCGCCTCACCACCGCCGATCTCGATCGGGAATGGCGACAGGGTACCATCGGTACCGCGGGCGAGCAGCGCGACGCGGCGCGCCGTCTGCGCCGCATCCATCGTGAAGCCTGTGTCGGTCATGCCGAGCGGCACGAAGATCTCCTCCGCCAGCACCTCGCCCAGCCGCCGCCCCGTCGCCGCCTCGACTGCGAGGCCGACCCAATCGGTGCTGATGCCGTATTCCCACCGCTCGCCGGGATCGAACAGCAAAGGCAAGTGCAGGCTCGCCAACGAACCCGGCGCGACCGCCCCCTGCGCGCGCGCCATGTCGGCGTTCATAAAGGCGTAGCCCAGGCCTGATGTGTGCGTCAGCAGATGCCGCAACGTGATCGGCGCCTTTGCAGGCCGAAGGCGCACGACGCCGTCATCGCCGAAACCATCGATAACCTGCGGGTCGGCTAGCCCTGGAAGAACCGATCCGATCGGCGCTTCGAGCGACAGCGCGCCACGCTCGACCAATTGCATCGCCGCCACGGAGACGATCGCTTTGGTCATCGAGGCCAGCTGGAAGATCGCATCCGGTGTCATCGCGGCCCCGCTCGCCGGATCACGCAGACCGCTTGCCGCTGCATCGAGCGTTCCGGCCCGGTTGCCGACCATCGCCACGGCACCCGCGATCTTGCCGGACGCGACGGCGGCATCGAGCGCCTGCTGGATCGTCATTGTCACCCTCCCCTATCTTCTTCTGCAAATTTGGCCTGCGTCGCATGATCGACGCAAGATTGTACGCGCTTACCGGCAGCCCGCTTTTAAATACCACCGCTCCGCTAGCGAATGGCCAGGTTTGGAAGGAAAGCGGACTTTCGCGGGAGCGCATGATCAAGAAGCCAAACTCATCATCTGCTCTAGTACCGCGCCATCTTACGCACCGAGCAACGTCGATCACCCCGCAATGCGCAGTGTTATTCTATGCAACGCTGGCCGGGTTGCAGCGCTTAGGCCGCCATCGCAGTGTCAACCTTGGCTTGACCAGCGGCGTTATGACAAACTTACGGACACGGCCTACTACCGTGCCAGGGTAGAACGAGCATGTGTGATACGCCGCGTTGAAAACACGCGGTTTCCCCTCAATTGCTAATCGAGAGTTGAGCGCAGAGCTGAGTTGGAAATTTCTCTTCTGCGCTCAAAGGCGGACTCAAAATCTAAAAAATGAAATCGCTCTCTGACAAATTCGGGGATCCAGTCAGTTCAACATATTGGCTCGTGAAGACGTCCGGACTGTCAGAGATAACCACAAAGTAAGACTGGCTTCCTGTGTAGATGAAGACGTTATCCATAGTGATATTCAGCGCGCTAAAATCAATTTTATCGACCCCGCCTTCAAAGTCGTCAATGATACCGTTCCTGGGAAGGTTTTCAGCGTCGAAAACGAAGGTATCGACGCCCTTATCACCAGTGAAACGGCCGAACCCATAGATCGTGTCGTTCCCCTCACCACCGCGCAAAATGCCGCCGTCGGTGCTGCCGAAGAGTTGATCGTCTCCCTGACCGCCATTTAGATACCAGACCCCGGCGTTGCCGGTGTGACTTAAGGTGTCGTTCCCGGATGTTCCCAACTCGAAGCCGTCGTAACGCTTTTCGTAGGTGCCGTCGTACGAAAAAATATCGCCTCGTTCGGACGAGAACATGATGCCTTCATCGTCAAAATAGCTGTTCCCGTAAGACTCAGCATTGCTGCGATCATAGGTCGATAGGCGCATTGCTAGCTGCTGAGGATTCCGGGTCAGGTTAGCATTACCATTACCGACTTCTGAAGCGTTGAAGTAGAGCTCATAAGCGGCGGTCATGCCCATCAACTCGACGCGGTCATATCCTGCACCAAGGTTCACCGTATCTGGACCGATGTCGGAAAACGGCGGGGCGTCCGTGATGCCGTTGAAGATAACCAGATCGTCGCCCAACCCGCCACTTATGTTATCGGCACCAGCGCCGCCGTAGAACGTGTCCATCCCGGCGCCACCGATCAGACGATCGTTCCCTGCGCCGCCGACCAAGGTGTCGTCACCGGACCCACCAATCAGGCGGTCGTTGCCCTGCCCACCATTCATGTAATAGCTGATCGTCTCGCCGGTGTGATCGAACACGTCGGCGCGCGACGTCCCAAGCTGGACAGCCTGGCTCCGGAATAGGGTTTCCTCACCGGTGACCAGATCGACAACGTCAAAGAACGTTTTTGGGGTAGCCGTAGTAAAGGTCACGCCTTCGTCGTCGAAACGGCTGACCGGCCCCGTCGGAACGTCCATTCCTGCTTCAGCCTGCAGCCGCACGGCAAGGTTGCCGTCCTGATTAGCGAGTTGCCCGCTGTCGGTGGCGACGCCATTCCCGACTTCACTGCCGGTGAAGGTGAGCCGGATCCTCCTCGTGTCGATAGCGGAGACTACAACAATATCGTTGCCGGCTCCCAGATTGACGATGTCTGAGCCATCCGTGTCGACATTGAAGATCGCAACGTCATCACCGGCGCCACCGCTGAGGAAGTCGTTCCCAGCGCCTCCAATAAGGCTGTCATTCCCGGCGCCGCCGATCAGCCGATCATTTCCTACACCGCCGACCAGGAAGTCGTTTCCAGCGCCGCCGGTGATATTGTCGTTACCGCGACCACCGTTGATGTAGACGTTCCGCGCTTCGGTACCCTCGTTGTAGACGTCGGCGGCCGACGTGCCGAGCCGTACGATCGAGAACTGATCACCACGCTGAGTACCGTTCAGATCGCGAACGTCGAAGGTGAATGTGCCATCCGAGACGAAGCTGATGCCTTCGTCGTCAAAACGCGCTGTCTGGCCGGTAACCTGACCATCGGCACCTTCGGCCTGCACGCGGACCGCCAGCAAGCCGTCCTGGCCTGGCAAGGTCTTGGAGTCGTTCGCGCTGCCGTTGCCGACTTCAGCGCTCGTGAACGTCAGTCGGACCTGGCTGTAAGTCGTCGTCTGGTTGCGAAAACGCACCACGTCGTAGCCCGCGCCGAGATCGCGCATGATCCCGCTTGCGAAGGCAAGATCATATTCGACCTGCTCATCATCAGACACCTTGATAGCAAAACCCGCCACTTAATTTCCCCCACCGGCAACATGCCCCGGCGCCCGGTATCAGACATAGATCACCGCGTCCTTGGACATACGTCCCAGTTGTTGAGGCAGATCGTCCCACTTCTTTCGACAGGAGAACGCAAGCCGAGAGCGCCAACCGCCTCAAGAAGACGGCAACGCAGCGAACCAGGCCGCAGCAGAGCAGTTAAGCGTGAAATGGCGGTGATCGGATAACTAATACCCCGCCAGCTCCCTGCGAACGTCCGCTTTTGGGCGTAAGCGGAACGTCCGCTTCGCCGTCCAGCGAGGTTTATGGAAGCCCCGGAATGGGTGGCTAGCTCACACACCTGCGCACCGAGCCTTGGCACGACCTGTCCCGGGTTAACGACATACTCTAGCGGGGCGCCTGACCTAACGGAGGTGCAGCGGGACAGTAGCTCGATCCGCCGCGCAAGACACAGCGGGCTTCTACCCGGCGGCCTAGGATCGCCGGGTGTGGCGTGATCCGATCACCATCCAGGAGGCGTCGCTGGATAATAGTGCAAGACAGGCCCGAGTGATTGCTTGAGGGGATCCAGCCAATCTTCGTACGCCTGCCAGCGGCTGAGACCGCTCCGATCAATCGGGCGGCGGACCTGCGTGGTACTAGGAGTATGCACGGCGCGCTCGGTTTCGAAGTATCGCAAGCAAGCGGCATCGAACGGCAACTTGAGATAGTCCAGCAACCGTCGCACTTCGCCGTCCAAGTCTTCGACAATAGCTTCGTGGTGCACGCGATGGATTCGACCCGGTACCACCCTGTCGAAATGGGCCATCATACGCACATAATCCGCGTAGAAAGTACCGATCCCGGCCAAGTCATACGCGAAGCTGTTCCCCAAATTGTAATGTTGTGCGTAGTTGGCAAAGCCGCAGGCCATAGGATGTCGGCGCACATCAACGATCCTGGCGTTCGGCAGCGCTAGAAGGATCAGTCCCGTATAGATCCAATTGATTGGCATCTTGTCCGTAAAGAATGGCCGGTCTGTGCGACGGCGCCTCGACGTTGACGTAAGGTACCGCTCGCCGAGGGCCCGCCAAGCGTCTGCGGAGAGAGATGGTAGCACATCAAGAAAGCTGTCGGCGTCACGCCCGACCATGATCGACTGTACCACTCCGGTCAGATCCTGAAGCTCTTCAGTACCCTCGACGGACGGATGACTGGCGAGAATTTGCTCGATCAATGTCGATCCAGACCGGGGCATGCCGAGGATAAATATTGGATCAGGAGCACGCGCGCCGACCTGCGCCCGCGCCTCGAGGAACGCAGCTGTGAAGAGATCCTCCGAACGTCGAACAAGCGTGCTGAACCGTTCAGCATCGTGCGGCGCCAGCGAATGGCGAAGTGCGTTCCCGGCGCGCAGCTGCTCGAACGCCGTCGCATGCTCGCCAAGCGCATCCAATCCATTGCCCAGCGCGAAGTGCAGATGCACCCGCTCGGCAGCGTCTTTACTCGCGTCTAGCGCGGCGTTGATCTTGGGCACGTCAGTCGCATCGATCGGAACTGGCTTCAGATTTGCGAGCGCCCACCACAGGATACCGCGCTCCGGTGCAATTGCGATCGCCCGACGGTAAGCGGCAACAACCTCGTCGATGCGTCCGGATGCTTTCAGAAAGTGGCCATAGTTCATCCATGCGCGCCAGTCTTGCGGATGGTGATGTAGCAAGTCGCAAAACGCAGTGTCCGCTGCTTCGGCCCGTCGGTTTCGCGACAACAGTGCGGCCTTCAGCGACAGCGCGGCAAGATGTGCGGGTTCGCGCACCAAGACTGCGTCGACTTCGCTTAAAGCGACGTCGAGCTGCCCGGCCTCATTGAGTACGTTGGCAAGGCCAAGTCGCGCGTCGTGATACATAGGGGCGAGCGCTAATGCTCGGCGGAACAGAGCTTGCGCGTCGCGTAAAGCTTTGGAGCGACCGGCTAATGTAGCTAGAAGATGCAGCGCACCGGGGTTCTCGGGATCTGACCGTAACAGCGATCCGAGCTCTCTCGCCGCCGCTTCGTTACGGCCGGAGGCAAACGCGCGCTGAGCGCGCACTACAGCTGGATTGCGAAGTCCGATATCGACCGCCCGCATCTCCTGTTGCTCAGCCTCGGAGATATTCCCTACGGCGCGCAACGCTGAAGCAAGCAGGCGATAAGCGCGGGGCGCATCTGGTAAGTCGCGGACTGCCACTCTGGCTTCGATCACTGCCGCAGCAGGGTCGTAAGCGATCATGGCGGCAATTTTCGATAGCTGAGCGAGAGAGCTCGGCTCCGCGTCAGATCGTGAGGCTGTCACAGGAGGCCCGTAGCAGGATTGCCCTGTGAAATCTAACTAAGCTGCAATGCCAAACGGCAGTCGTGCAGGCACTGGAAGGTATGCAGGTTGGCGTTGTCGACCAGCGCGCGCCCTGACGTGACCCCCGCCTTTCATCCAGCGGCAACCAGAGACTGACCGGTGTTGTCGCGCACGAGCGCAGGTGAAGCAACGGGCGGGGTTAACCCCGCCCGTTGCTGTTCGAGTTCGGCGGCGAACGCCACCGGGGTGGCGTAGCCGAGCGAGGAGTGCGGGCGCTCGTTGTTGTAGTCGTCGACCCAGCGGGCCAGGATCGAGCGGGCCTGGCCGATGGTGAAGAACAGCGTTTCGTTGAGCAGCTCGTCGCGCATGCGACCATTGAAGCTCTCGACGAAGCCGTTCTGGGTCGGCTTGCCCGGCGCGATGTAGTGCCACTCGATGCCGGCGTCGCCGGACCAGGCGAGCACCGCGTTCGAGGTGAGCTCGGTGCCGTTGTCGCTGACGATCATCTTCGGCCTGCCACGCTCGGTGATCAGATCGGCCAGCTCGCGCACGACCCGCCGCCCCGAGATCGACGTGTCGACCACCGCCCGGATGCACTCGCGCGTCACGTCGTCGACGATGTTAAGCACGCGGAACCGCCGTCCGGTAACGAGCTGGTCGTGGACGAAGTCCAGGCTCCAGCGCTGGTTGGGGAGCGCCAGCACCGGCGCAGGCGCCCGCGCGCCAACGGCGCGCCTTCGTCCCTTCCTGCGCCTGACCGTCAGACCTTCCTCGCGGTACAGCCGCTGCGTCTTCTTGCGGTTGATCGTGATACCGTCGCGGCGGAGCAGGATGTGCAGCCGCCGATAGCCGAACCGCCGGCGCTGCTGCGCCAGTTCGCATAGCCGCGACCGCAGGTCGCCATCATCCGACCGGCACGAACGATACCGCATGCTCGTGCGGTCAGCCCCGACGACAGCACACGCCCGCCGCTCGCTCATCCCCAACGTCGCCTGGAGATGCGCGACCGCTTGCCGCTTCGCGGCGGGCGCTACCATTTTTTTGACAGCAGATCCTTCAGACCCGCGTTGTCGAGCATCGTGTCCGCGAGCAGCCGCTTGAGCCGTGCGTTCTCCTCCTCGAGCGACCGCAGACGCTTCGCGTCGGACACCTCCAGCCCGCCGAACTTCGCCTTCCAAGCGTAATAGGTCGCTCGACATCCCGTGCTTCCGGCACAGTTCGGTCACCACCGCACCCGCCTCGGCCTCCTTCAAGATGCCGATGATCTGCTCTTCCGAAAACTGCTTCCGCTTCATTCCGTCCGTCCCTTCGAGGGCCGGTCTCTAGTTCCAGATGGATGAAGAAACGGGGGTCACGTCAGCACATCTGTCGAATTTTGAGAAATTAAAAGCGTTTTCTATAAAGAAAACCATCTTAATACTGTAGTATGACGTCCTATTCTATGTGTCAGCTCAGTTATCTGTGACGCGTAGTTTTGGTTGACGCGACCAATTGGCCGCCTTACTTGGCAAAACAGCTTCGCAAGTTTTGCCCTTGCGTAAGGTAGCTCGGCTGCTGGTGAGTTGTCTTTCATGGGGCCGAAGAAATATTGGAAAGCTGGAACACTTAGGGTTGGATATGGTCGACGCGAGCATAGTCGAAACTGCTTCCGGCGTTCTTGCGACCCGAATCCTAGGCGTTCCAGTAAGCTTAATCAACATGCGAAAAGCAGTTGATAAGATCCTTTCCTGGACGTTGACTGGCAAAAGTTGGTTTGTCTGCGTACGGGACGTACATGGGATTATGCGCGCGCAGGACGACCCTGAGCTTATGGCATTGCATTATCGCGCTGGACTTGTAACGCCTGATGGCATGCCGCTGGTATGGCTTGCGCAGAGTCGTGGACATCTTGAAGTTGGACGCACAAGCGGTGCGGATCTTGTGACTGAGCTTTGCCGCGAATCGCCGGAGCGGCGCCTACGACATTATTTTTATGGAGGTAAGCCGGGTGTGGCTGATAGGATGGCAGCCGCGCTGCAGGCGCGCTTCCCCGGCCTTCAGGTTGCCGGCACCTACACCCCGCCTTTCCGCGCCCTTACCCTGGAGGAGGATGCGGAGGTCACCGCTAAGATTGTCGCCACCCGCCCGCACATCGTATGGGTCGGACTCAGCACGCCAACACAGGAATTCTGGATGCGCGACCATGTCGATCGCATCCCCGGCGCGACGCTGATAGGCGTAGGTGCCGCCTTCGACTTCCACACCGGCGACGTACAGCGCGCACCGCGTTGGATGCAGCGGATTGGGCTAGAATGGCTCCATCGGCTCGCGAGCGAACCGCGGCGCCTCTGGAGGCGCTATCTGGTGCTGGCGCCGAAGTTCGTGACGAAGGTCGCACGCGAAAAGCTTGGACGGTGAGGCTGATCGCCGCATGGCGTGCGGCAGACGGGGACGGCTGAGCTGTGACCAAAGCATCAGCTATGCGCGTTTTGGTCGTTCATAACCGCTACTTGCAAGCAGGTGGCGAGGACAGCGTCTTCGCCAATGAGGTCGCGTTGCTGCGCAGCGGCGGCTGCACTGTCGAAACGCTAGAAGTGTCGAACGAGGCAATCCATGGCCGAGTCGCCCAGCTCTCGACCGCTTTTCGCGCGGTCTACAATCCGATCGGCCGGCGTCTTATGGCGGACGCGATCAAGAGCGCTCGTCCGGACATCGTGCACGTGCACAACTTCTTCCCGCAGCTTAGCCCCGCGCTGTTCGACGCGTGCCGGGACGCAGACATGCCGGCGATTTGGACGTTACACAATTATCGAATTACTTGCGCCAACGGGCTGCTTTTTCGTGACGGGCGTCCGTGTGAGGATTGCGTCGGGCGCTCTCCTTTGCCGGCCGTCCTGCACCGCTGCTACCGCGGGTCGGCGGCCGGCTCTGCCGCCGTCGCGGCGATGATCGGCTATCACCGCGCGCGCGGCACCTGGCATCACAAGGTGGCCCGCTTCATCGCCCTCAGCGGCTTCGCGCGCGACCTTTTCGCCCGCGCTGGCATCCCGGCCGAGCGGCTGGCGGTAAAGCCGAACTTCGTCACTGATCCACGGCTCGAACTACCTCTCGGAGTGGGGGTGGACCGTGCGGGCGCCGTCTTCGTCGGCCGATTGAGCTCGGAAAAAGGGGTCGCGACGATGATCGATGCCTGGTGCGATCTTCCGCACGTCCCGCTGACCATCGTCGGTGACGGGCCGGAAAGGGCAAGCCTGCAGGCGTCGGCCCCCGGCCATGTTCGCTTCGTCGGGTTCCAGGACCGGAGCTCCGTCATGCGCATCGTGGCGGCGGCTCGGGCGCTAATCGTGCCCTCGATCTGGTATGAGCCCTTCGGTCTCGTTACCGCAGAAGCGATGGCGCTTGGGACGCCGGTGATCGCGGCCCGGATCGGCGCGCTCGCCACGATCGTGCGGGATGGCATCAACGGTCTTCACTTCACCGCAGGGGACGCCGCCGACCTTGGCCAACTCGTCCGGAAGTCCTTTGCCGCGCCTGATCTGCTGCCGCGGCTCGGCGCCGGTGCGCGCGCAACGTGGAAGAGCAGCATGTCCCCGGATCAAAACCTCGCTCTGCTGTTGTCGATCTACCGCGAGGCGATCGCGTCACGTGGCTCGCAGGATGGCGACCGTGACGTCTAAGCGGCGATTAATCGCGACGTTCGTCACGCGCATCCTGACCCACTATCGCATTCCGTTTCACGAACAGGTGCGCGAGGCACTCGATGCAAACGGGATAGACTACCGACTGATTCACGGCCAGCCCGACAGCTCCGAAGCAGCGAAGGGCGATCTCGCGACGCTGCCCTGGGCGCAGTCGGTCGAAAACCGCCCGATCATGGATCGCGGCAAGCTGGTGTGGCAGCCGGTATGGCACGAAGCGATGGCCAGCAACCTCGTCGTGCTCGGCCAGGAGAACCAGCTGCTAGTCAATTATCCGCTGCAACTATTTCCCCCCCGCATGCGGCCACGGCTGGCGCTATGGGGCCACGGGCGCAACTTCCAGGCGCGCAATCCGAAGTCGCGGGCGGAACAATGGAAGCGTTTCTGGGCAACTCGGTGCGACTGGTGGTTCGCCTACACCGACGAGAGTCGCCGCCACGTCGAGTCGCTGGGCTTCCCGCCGGAGCGCATTACCGTCTTCAACAACGCGGTGGACACGGGCGGATTGCAGCGGCTCGCGGCGGTGGTCCACAAGGCGGAGATCGCCGAGCTGCGCGCGCGCCTGGGGATACACGGCGACACCGTCGCTATCTTCGTCGGCGGGCTCTATCCGGAGAAGCGCCTCGACTTCCTCGTCGCCGCGGCGGATTTGGTGCGGGGACAGATACCCAATTTTACGCTAGTCGTCGTCGGCGGGGGCGTGGATAATGCGAAGCTCGAGGCGCTCGCGACCACCCGGCCGTGGCTGATCGTTGCCGGTCCGCGTTTCGGCCGCGAGAAAGCCGCGCTGATGCAGATGGCCAAGCTGTTCCTGATGCCCGGCCTGCTAGGCCTCGCCGTGCTCGATGCGGGGGTGATGGGCTTGCCGGTCGTCACCACCAGCTACCCTTGGCACAGCCCGGAGATCGCCTATCTGCGCGACGGCGAGACGGGGGTGATTGTCGAACCTTGGGAAGATGCGGAGGCCTATGCGACGGCTGTCGTGGCGCTGCTGACCAACGAGGCGGCCCGCTCCGCGATGTCGTCCAGCGCCCGCCGGTACGCGGGCGCCTTCACGATTGAGGCGATGGCGGAGCGGTTCGCCGCCGGGATAGCGGCTGCTCTGGCGGCGCCGAAGCGGCGCGACTGACCGGCGACGATGTCGTCGAAGCCTCGCTGGCTGCGTGTGGTGGGCGGACGCGCCGCGCGGACGAGCGGGCTTCGCGAAACCACCAGATGGCGATGAACAACCCCATCATGGAGGCTAATCGAATCTCGTAAGTATAGGAAAGGAGCGCCGTGCCGACGCACATCGCCAGCGGATAGGCCGGAGGCGAACCGCGGCCGCGTCCTGGAAGTACGCTTAGCAATGAGCCGGCGGATAGCGTGAAAAGCAGCGTTATAAATGCGGATAAGCCGACATACCCCATTACCGGCAGCGATCCGTAGTACATGCTGTGGATCGCCAGCCGCCACTCGCCCAGTTGATTGGACAGGTAGACGATCATCGGTGGCAATTGTCCCGCCGGCATGCCGAACAGTTGATCGAACAAAGATTGCTGCGAGAAGCCGACCTTCAGGGCGGCCCAGATCGTCGACCTCGTGTCGAGGTTGTCGACACGGTGCGCGATCTCGAAGGTGCCGCCCTGCGCCGACCGCAGCTGATCGGGGTCGAAGGCAAGCAGCCCCAGCAGGGGCAACATCAAGAGCAAGCCGATCCCAAGCGCCGCGCGCGCTCCACGCAGCGATCCACGTTCGGTGACAAGCACGACGCCGAGCATGGCTGCCAGCGCCACGGTCGCAGTTCCCTGGCGCGACGCGACCTCCATCGCCACGTACGCCATCAGCAGTGCCGCCTTACCCGTTGCCCGGGTAACGCCGGTTCGGAGCACGTCCGAAAGGAGCAACACCGCGGCGAGGCTAATCAGGAAGGCGCCGGACGAACTCAGCGCGCGGCCGCCGTCGTTGATCATGTCAGCGTCCGCGGGGTTAAGCATGAACAGCCCCGGACCTAAGATGAGCCGCAGCAGGGTGAGCACTGCCACCGCGCCGCCGCTGACGATCAGGGCACGGCAGAAACTTCCCTGCACTCTGTTCGACAAGTTGCATGTGGTCGCCAGCAGCAGAAGCGCCGCATTGGCTAGGTTCGCGCGCGCCCACAGCAGAGCGGGCGCCGCGTCGCTTATCATGCCCCGAACAAAGTTCATCAGCACGAGCGCCGCGATGACGAGCGCAAGCACCGCCACCAGGCCGCCCCGCGGCGCCCGCTCGATCTGGCAGAAAGCCCAGGCGAAGAAGGCGAGCAGCACGGGCGGGTCGACGATGTGCAGGGTGTAGAAGCCGAAGCCGAATAGCTGAGTCTGGCCCAACGCTTCGGCGACCGCGCTGGCCAACAGCAGCATCCAGATCGCCCAAACCGTCAGCGTCTCGCCCGAGCGGTTAAGTGCCTGCTGCGCGCGTCCCTCCTGCGCCCGCACCCGCGCCACAATGCCCGCCGGCTGCGGGGGTCTCACCAGGCTCTCGAAGCTGTGCACATGCTTGCGATCCCTACCCCGCCGGTCTACGAACCTGAAGGGTTTTTTGCGGAGCCGCTTCTTGTCTAAATTGCCGGCGGTTGCGATCCTGCTTGTCTGTCGCAATCGTCGTGACACGACGGTCGCCGCGGTCCGCCGGCTGCGGGAACAGACGCTCGCCCTGCTCTACCGCGTCGTCCTGTTCGACGATGCGTCGACCGACGGCACGGCGGCGGCGGTACTGGCCGAGGTGCCGGACGCGGTCGTCGTGGCCGGCGATGGATCGGCTTTCTGGAACGGCGGCCTGCATCGTGCCTGGCAGCGCGCGCTTGATCTGACCTGCGACGCCTTCCTGTGGCTGAACGACGATGTCGAGCTCGATCCCGATGCGTTCGGCCGCCTGGCCGAAGCCTGGATGGCGATGCGTGCCGAGACGGGCGGAGAAGCCTTCATCCTCGCCGGCGCGACCCGCGGCAGCGGCGGCGACATCACTTACGGGGGCCTTCGCCACGTCCCCACACCGTTCGCCTTCCGGCTGGCGGCCACCCCGCCGACCGCCGAGCTCCAACCAATTGACACGTTCAACGGCAACATTGTGCTAGTGCCGCGCGCCGTTGTCGAGCGGATCGGGATCAACGATCCGGCGTTCCATCACAATCTCGGCGACATGGATTACGGGCTCCGCGCGAGCCGGGCCGGGATCCCGGTGCGGTTGCTGCCCGGCACGCTTGGCCGCTGCGACGCAAACCGGGCCAAAAGAGAGCGCGGTTTTGGATCGCGTTCGCTCACCTTACGCGATCAGTGGCGCAAGGTGAACTCGCATCACGGCCTGCCTTTCCGCAGCTGGCTGCACTTCACGCGCAAGCACTCCGGCAGCTGGTGGCCGCTTCATTTCCTGCTGCCCTATCGCCGGCTGGTGGTGCCGCGGTTCGGCACGGCACGAACACGCGGACACATGGCGAACTGATCATGAGGACGCTCAGCGACAAGGCGATGGAGCTTCACTGGCGGTTGTCCAGCGCATTGGGGAAGCCGCGGCTGCCTCGGGGGCGAGCGCCGGTCCGAAGCCGCGCTGCATGGGCTTGCCGGCCATCCAGCTCGCCCCCGACACGCGGCTCGACATCGGCCCTAGCGTGGCGCTGGTGAGCCGTAGCGTCGGAACCGCATTGGGAGTCGCGCACCGGGTCGTGCTGCGCTGTCTCACGCTGGCCGCGCGCCGCGTCATCGGCGACCATTGCGGGCTGAGCGGCGCCTCCATCTGTACCGCAATCAGCATCACGGTCGAAAAACGCTGCCTCTTCGGCGCAGACGTGCTCGTGTTCAACACGGACTTTCACAATCACGCCCCCGAGAACCGCCGCCACGTTAAGCCCGATGATTCGGCGATTAGCCGACCGGTGACGACCGGAGCCGACGTGTTCATCGGCACCCGCGCGATCGTCGGCAAGGGGGATCACAATCGGCGACGGAGCGACCGTCGCGGCGGGCAGCGTCAATGTCTAGGACGTTCCCGCCCGCGCCGTTATGGGCGGCGGCACAGCTTGGCTGCTGCATACGTTCGAACTTCCCCTACGGGGCAAGCGTAAGTAGAGGCAATCGCATGAAGGTACTTCTGGCAGGTCCGCTGGAGACTAAAGCGCTTGGCCAATCTACGGGGATTGACCTGTCGGACCTGCCCAGCGCAACCACTCAGACTCCGCTTGGTCCGCTCGCCGGCGGTCTTCTCGCGGCCGGCCACCAGGTTCATGTCCTCACCATGGATCCGCGTATCGAGGAGCCGGAGGAGCATGTCCGCGGCCCGCTCACGCTAAGCTTTGTGCCGATCCGGGGGGCGCCGCGCTACCGCGCGCGCGTCCGGTCACGCGATCTGTTCGCCGTCGAGATCGCGCATCTCGAAGCTGTCATGCGCGGCTCGGACTCGGACATCATCCATGCCAACTGGACCTACGAGTATGCTGAGGCGGCGATACGCAGCCGTCGGCCGATGGTCGCGACGATGCACGATCTCGGCTGGGACATTCTGTTCAACTTTCGCGACATGTATCGCACCCTGCGGCTATTGATGAAGTACCGCGCGATGCTGCGGGTTAAGGCGCTGACCGCGGTGGCACCGTTCATGGCGCGCAAGGCGTGGAACTACGGCTATTTCGGCCAGGTCGACGTGATCCCAAACCCGATTGAGCCGGTGCCGCCGCGACCCAAGGCGCTCGATCGTCCTATCATAGCCACCATCGGGAATGCTGGCCGCTTGAAGAACGTCGTCGCGAGTGTCGCTGCCTTTGCGCGCATCCGCGCGGCGCTGCCGTCGGCCGAGCTGCACCTGTTTGGCCCCGGTCTCGATCCGGAGGGCCAGTTTCGGGATGCCGGGCCCGGTGTAGTCTGCCACGGCAACGTTCCCCACGGCACGCTGATGGCTTTCCTGGAGGAGGAGGCGCGCCTGATCGTCCATCCTTCCCGGATCGAGGGTTGCCCCGTCATCCTCGGCGAGGCCAAGATGCGCGGCGTGCCGGTCGTCGCGGGCGCGCGCTCCGGCGGCGTCGAATATGTTGTTGGTAATTGCGGCGGGGTCCTCGTGGATATCGAAAAGCCAGACGAGATCGCCGACGCGGCGTTGCGAATTCTCTCCAATCCTGCTGCCTATCCGGCACTGCAGCAAGTCGCACACGAGGATGTGATGGCGCGTTTCGCAACGGCGCAGGTCACTTCCCGGTACGTGAAGGTGTACGAGAGGGTGCTGCGGGCAACGCCGCGCTGAGTTCAGGCGGTGGCGTCCGGGAGCGGCGCCACGCCGTAGCGCAATAGGTCAGTCGCCGGCCGTTTGAACGCCGCGCGACGCTCTAGGTCCGCGATCAGTTCGTCCGGGATCGCACCATCCTCGCCAATCGCGACCCCGCGCGCGCCATGCGGATCGAGGTCGGCGGCGACCGTATCCAGCGCCTGCCGCGTCGGCGAACCCGGCGCCTGCTGCTCGGCCTCATGCCCCCAGATCGATCCCAGGTGGCCATGGGGCGTCAGGTTCGGCGCGTACCAACCATAGCGTGCGTCCGACAGGAACGCCGCCCACAGGCTGTAGCTGGAGATCGAACAGACGAGGAAGTCGCAGCTTGCCATCGCAAGCAAATCGGAGACATCGCGATGCTGCTGCCTGCTCGTCAGGTGGCATGGCACCGCCTGGGTCAGCGGCGCTAGCTCCTCCTCGGTCGCATCGGAAATGGCGATGAAGCTGACGCAGTTGCCCAACGCGCGGGCGAGATTGACTGCCAACTGCACATACCAATCGAGCGGGATCTGGACGTTAAAGCGCCCGCGATAGCTTTCCTGCGCTCCCAGCCCGCCGAAATCACCGCGCCGGACGTGAAAACCGATCCTTAGCCTGTCGGAGCCCACGCGCCGGTCGAGCTCGAACAGATTGGCGAGCGTCCCCCGGGCGCCGAGTAGAGTCGCCCGCAGAAAGTCCCGCGCTGGCGTAAGTTGGTCGTAGCCGCCCCCCATGCCGTGCAGCCCGAGCACAAAAGGCCCCCGCCGCGGTAGGCCATGCTCCGCCGCGAAGCCGCGCAGCGCCGGCTCCAGGTCCCCGCCGTGGCGCACACGCTGTGCATCGTCGAAGCGGAAGAAGGGCAAGGCGGTGCGCAGCGCGCGGTGGGTCAGCCAGTCACTGCGCGGCGTACCGAAATATCGGCTATAACCGCGCTTATTCAAACCCCAGGCGGGATGCAGCACGCGTGCACCCAGCATCTGCCCGGCAACAAAGGCTTTTGCCCAGACGATCATCTCGTTGCCGAGCCCGGCGCCGCGCCCGTCGACGAGCGGCATGGCGATTTGGAGCGACCGTGCTGCACCGTCAGCCACGGCTGAGCCTCTGCCTGATCCACGCATCGCCGCGCTTCGGCAGCAGCAGACTCGAGATGTGGAAAAGGAGATCCCGATCGAGCACGAACAGCGCCAGGAAGGCGGCGGTGCCACAGGCGAGCATCTGGGCGACCAGCATGGCTATCGGCGGCACGGTCCCGCCGCTCCACTGCACTGCGCGCGCCGCCAGAAAGCAGCTCGCACCCGCGCACCAGCCGGGCGACGACCAGCGCACGATCGTGCCGACCGACTCGTTCAGCATGCCCGCGGTCAGCCGCATGTTCAGTCCCGCATAGAGCAAGCAGGACAGCATCGTTCCGATGGCGACTCCTTCGAGTCCCCAGAAGCTGCCCAGCGGCAGTGCCACGACCAGGCTACCCGTCGTCGCGGCCTGTATCCGCGCACGCGCGCCGAAGCGGCCAATCGACTCGGCAGACTGCCCGAGCACGCCGCCGAACATCGTGCCCCAGACGGCGACGGCTAGGAACGGGATGATCGGCGCCGCGCTCATCCACTTCGGCCCCAGCACGACGGCGACGAAGGTCAGGTTCGAACCGGCGAGACCCAGCGCGAGCGGCGTGATCAGGCCTGATGCAGCGCGGACCATCAGGTGGACGGCCCCGCGAAACAGCACCGGGTCGCTCGCCACCGACACGAGCGACGACAGCAGCACCCGGTTCACCGAACCCACCAACAGTTGTACCGGAAAGGTGACGATGTTGTAGACCCGGTTGTAGAGGCCGAGCGGCGCTGGGCCGAGCACCGAACTCACGACCAAGGGTGCCACCTGCCCGTTCAGCGCTTCTAGGACGGTCGGCTTGGCGACATCCTTCATCAGGCGCGGCAGGGTGCCGAGCCGGCGGAAGCGGGGCCGATACACCCCCTCCGGCGCCATCATTAGGATCCACGTGCCACTGATTAGGAAGCTGACGCTCTGCGCTGTCGCCAGTGCGAAGCCGCCAAAGCCAAGCCAACCCAAAGCCGAAGCCGTTAGCAGGTTGCCGCAGATTAGCGCGGTCAGCTCGCTGCCGATCAGAGGACCGAAGCGCAGCTGGCGACGAAGCAAAGCACGGGATGGCGTGGCCAGGCCGGAGAGCGACTGCCCGGCGAGCACGATGGCCAGCAGCCACAGATCTACCTGCCAGCCGAGCGACCATCGTACCAAAGCGGTGAAGGCAAAGACCAGGAGCGCGACAGCTGTCAACCCGCCCGCGACCATCAACCCGCGACCGTGCAGTAAGGTCGCGTCCTGCTCGACCACCATCGCGCGTTCGATCGCGCTAGACAGGAATTGGACGGACAAGGCGTTGATCGACAAGGCAACGACGAAGAAGCCGTAATCCGCCGGCACCAGCAAACGGGCCAGCACCACCATCGTGATTAGCTGGATCGCGCCGCCGAGCAGCGTGCCAATCATAGTCGTCCGAACGCCGGTGCGAACACGCGATTGCAGCTGTTCAGTCATGACGCCCGTGCCGCGCGGCTGTCCGTTGCTTCATCTCCGTCCCGCCATGTCCGCCGCGTCTCCAGATGCGAGGAAGAAGCGCCCGCGAGCCGGCGAAACCGGCACTCGCGGGTAGAAGCCATCGTCGCCGCTGTCTAGCCGAACCGCCCTCTTTCAGGCCCGCGCATGCGTGCCTTCCTGTAGAAGATCTAATCGACACCCGCTTGCTCGAGCGGATCGCGTCCCAACAATTCGAGTGCCGTGCAGTAGTGCGTCCGCGTCTCACTTGATGTCGGCTGAACGACTCACGAGGCCTAGCGCCTTTATCGCGTCGGCTCGGATGAAGCGAGTGGCCGGATCGAAGTTGATGTTGTTCTTGCCAATCCCAAAATTGCACCACGTTAAGCCACGCCGCTCCGCCTCCTGGCGCACCGCCAAGAGCCAGCGAAGCTGATCCGTGTGGATCGCCTCCGTATCCGGGCTTCGCTCGATGAGGTTGCCCCACTCGCCCATCCAGATCCGCGACAACGGAACGCCGTTTCGCCGCGCCCAAGGGAGAAGCTTATCTAGATCCGCCGCGACCGACGCGCGCCCCTTCCCGTTGAGCAAATATTCGCGAAGCTCCACCACGGCGCGTGGGTTCGAAACAGCGGTGCTGGCCGGAGCCATCTTGTGCATCGCCAATAGCGATCTTGCCAGCGCGGGGTTCGGCGGGAACGGCACGTTGTGAAGTTTCTTCTGCGACTGTTCCACGAACGGCGACGGTTGATAGTAGTGGAAGGACCAGTAGATATTCGGGTCTGGAGCGTAGCTTCTCGCGTCAAGCGCGACCAGCGAGTCGATCCGGTCGCGGCAGCCCTTAAGAACGAGCGGCAGGGTCGGTGCGACTCGCCGGATGCGAGTCACCATCTCGCGCTGCGCGCCCGCCCAATCGAACGGTGTCTTGTTGACGAAGCAGGGCGGCTCATTGAGCACCTCCAGTGCCACGCCCTCCTTCTTGGCGGCGAGGTGGCGCGCCAGCACCACCAGCGCCCGCATCAGCGCCTCGCGCCTGCCCGGGTCGGCCATGATCCCATCCTGGTTAAACGGGGAATCCCCCGAAACCCACGGATGCACGTCCAGCACGACGCCCAAGCCTTTGGCCTTCGTCCGATCGACTTGCTTGCTCAGCCACGCGGCCGCTCGCTCCAACGCCGCCGCGTCGTCGGTCAACAGTGGTTCCGCCGTGGCCATTAGGCGGATGTGCCCGAAGCCGGCAGCCCTGATCTGGTCGAGCACGGCCGAGGAAAAGCGCTCCGGCAGCGGCTCGTAAGCGGCCGGCGCGTCAGGTCCTCCGACTCGTTTAAACGCGACAGCGCCAGAATTCGCAACGCCCTTGCCGTTGCCGAACACCGACGCCGCCGCTCCGGACATCCCGATGGCCGACCAGAGCGCCAGGGCACCCGCCAGCCAAGCCAAAATTCGACCCTGACGGGGTGGACTGGTTGCCATGCGACTTGTCCCTTGCGCAGTCCGACGATCAGGTGCCTTTACCCCACTGGTTAAAGGCTGGCGAGAGATCAGGTCGCTATGTCCCGGATCAGATCGCCGGCAGGTTGGCTGGCAGTCAAGCGCCCTTGAGCGAGGTCGAGCGAAACAAATAAAGGCGTACCGCAAAGTTCGAAGCCACGATCAGGTCGGTCACGGCCATCCGCACGGGGGTATATCAATCAGCTCGCAGCGTCTGGCTGAACGACACCAGCAGTACCAGGAACGTGACGGCAGACGCCAACCAATAGCCGGTAATGGCCAGCAACGCGATGCCGAGGAACAGCAAGGATCACCGCGCGGAGGCAAAGCCCATCATCAGAAGCGAGAAGGTCAGCCAATACCAGAACTCGTTCGCGAGCGTCCCCAGCGGCCAGTTCAAACCCACCGGTTGCGGCAGGAAGTCCTGGAGAAGCAGGATGCTACCTAAGATTCTGCTACCCGGGTATTCTCATAGGACACGAGGCTGAACCAATGGCCCCACGCGTCGAGCACCAGGTCATCAGCAACACCGAGATTATTACCGTGTGGATTGGCGAAACGCGAGCGATCAGATAGGCGCGAACGTCAAAGCGCCGCGCTTCCGTCTGCGTCAGTACCTGATCCCCAACCAGGAATCCGCTCAGCGCGGGGAAGATGATCACGGCATGGTGAGCGAAGCCGGTGATCAGTGTTCAGCCAAGTTGCACCAGATGAGCGCCGGACGCCTATTTGCGTGGGGGGACCAGGGCGCGATTGTTGACGTGCGTGACGAGGACCAGCGACGCCTAAATACATTTGGCCGGATTGAAATAGTCCGAGGGAGTCGCTGCGATCCGCACCTTCGTCGTTGCGTCTGCTCCAGCGTCCATGTGCCCCCAAAGCTGCTTGGAGATCGCATAGCCGAGCCCTGCTAGTCAGACTAATTTAATGTCGCTGATGGTCATTCCGGTTGATCTTGGTCCGTCCAGTTCAGACAGCAATACGGCGGCGGCAACCGCTTTTGAAAAATGAGCCTCGAAGCGCGTGCGCGCCGCACGTTCCATCCCTGTCAACAGCTCCCGGTTCTCCAGCAGGGCGATAACCTTGTCGGCGGAAGCCGCGGCATCATCCGGACTTAGGAACATGCCCTCCACCCCGTCGCGAACGATCTCCGGCATACCGCCCAAGGCGAAGCAAAAGACCGGCCGCCCGTGCGCCAGCGTTTCGATCAGAGTCAACGGCATATTTTCGAGCAAGGCAGCGTGGATCAACGCGCGGTGACGGCCGATCTCGTCCTGTGCACCGTTCACGCGGCCGCGAAAGTCGATCAGGTCCGCTATGCCGAGCGTCTCGGCTTCCGCTTCCAGCGCGGCGCGGTCAGGGCCATCGCCGATCAGGGTCAACGTATAGCGATAGCCGTGCTCGACGCAGGCGCTGAGCACCTCCAGCAGGAAACGCTGGTTCTTGCGCGGCTCGAGCGTGCCGATGGCGATCAGGTCGCGCTGTGCCTCTTCTCGTGACGAGGGTGCGATCTCGTCCTCGGGCCACAGGCCGAGCATGCTCGACCGGGCGGCGACGTCCGGCCCGTAGCGGCCAAGCACCTCGTGCCGCATGAAGTCCGATACGAACAGGATGCGGTCGGCTGCCACCATCGAGCGCCGCTCCCAGGCCTGCGCCGAGCGGTAGAGCGGCCCGCCCACCTGGGTCAGCCCCTTGACCGCTAGTTCCTCCGCCTCAGAGCGGTTGAAGTGCACGACCGTCACGACGCGGGTCGCGGCACCCTGCCGCTGCTGCCCGGCTGTCGCGCTGCTGATCGAGTCCTGCGCGTAGATCGTCACGGGGCGCCCGCTTGCGGCCCTCAGCCTGCGCCGCAGCTTTACCCGCAGCGCCCGCGCATAAGCGAGGCGAGCGAGTCGCGTCCGAGTCTCCTTCGTCGCAAGCTTGCCGGCGATGCGCTGCGCCACCTTGATCAGCAGCAGCTCCGGCGTTCGTACGCCGTGAGGATGGACGATCTCCACCTCACGTCCCGCTTCCTCGAGGATCCGAACCGCGGCGCGGATGTGGGTATCGACCCCGGTCGGCCCCAACCCATCGACGCAGGATAGGATCAGGACGCGGCGCGCGATCGCCGCGGTGGCGCTTTCCGGCGCGCCCCTCATAGCCTCGTTGCCGCTTCTCACCTGCCAGCCCTCATGCGACTGCCACGCCGCGCGCTTCCTCGCCCAACTCGAGGAAGAAGCGATAGGCCCCGGCGATGCCCTCGTGCAGGTCAATCTTCGGCGACCAGCCAAGCGCGCGCAGCTTGCTCGCGTCCATCAGCTTGCGCGGCGTGCCGTCCGGCTTGGTCGTGTCACACCGCACTTCGCCGTCCAGACCGACCGCCTCCATCACCATCCCCGCGACCTCCCGGATGGTAACGTCTTCGCCATAGCCGATATTAACATGCTCATCCTCGGAATAGACCTTCATCAGGAACACGCACGCATCGGCCAGGTCGTCGACATGGAGAAACTCGCGCATGGGAGTGCCCGTGCCCCAGATCTCCAGGTTGCGTTCGCCGCGGAGCTTCGCCTCATGGGCCTTGCGGATCAGCGCTGGCAGCACATGGCTGCCCTTCAGGTCAAAATTGTCGCCCGGCCCATAAAGGTTCGTCGGCATCGCAGAGATGTAGTCGCGGCCGTGCTGCCGGCGATACGCCTGGGCGAGCTTGATGCCAGCGATCTTCGCGATCGCGTACCATTCGTTGGTCGGCTCGAGCGGCCCGGTCAGCAGCGAATCCTCCGTGATCGGCTGCGGGGCGAACTTTGGATAGATGCAGGAGGAGCCGAGGAACATCAGCTTCTCGACATCGAAGCGGTGTGACGCCTCGATGATGTTCGCCTCAATCATGAGGTTGTCGTAGAGGAAGTCGGCCGGATAGGTGTCGTTGGCGAGGATGCCACCCACCTTCGCCGCGGCCAGGAACACTACGTCCGGCTTCTCCCGCGCGTACCAGGCGCGGACCGCCGCCTGATCCTTCAGGTCGAGCTCGTCGCGCGAGGCGGTCAGCACCTTGCAGTCCTCCGACTCGAGCCGCCGCACAAGGGCGGACCCCACCATGCCGCGATGGCCCGCGACGTAGACGCGCTTGCCGGAAAGGTCGTACGTCCACATGCCGCTAGTTGAACTGGCTGAGCTTGACGGGGTGGACATAAAGCAGCTCCTTGGGGAAATCGTGCAGCAACCTGTCGAGGCTGCGATCGAACGGCTGAACAAAGCCGTTGATTGCCGTCGCGCCCCAGAGTTCGCGTCCCTGGAGGGACGGCCCAGGCTGACGGGGCCTAGATCGGATAAAATGTTCGTTGATCGGAAGTTCGGTCACGACTTTGTCGGCTGCAAGAGAAAGCGCGGTCGGAACGGCGACTTCCGCAAAGCAGTTCAATGCGGCGAAGACGCCGCAATAATGGAGAAAGCGCTCCCAGGCCGCGGCCGGGACGATGAAGAAGTCAGCGTAGCCAAAGATCAGCGGATAGGATGTCCGATGCCGACGATAGCGGAGCATCGCGCTCCATCCGAAAGCGCCCGGAAAAACCCAGAGCGCGTTGCGCCAGTCGCGAATGCCCTTGGGTCGCGGCAGACGGAAGTCCACGCCGAGCTTTTCGAACCGCGACTGAGCCTCCTCGGCGGATGGCAGCTCCTGACGAAAATCGAAGCCCGAAGCCCGGCTGTCGAGGTTCAACGTCTCGCCGAAAGCACGCCACCATTTGTAGCGCAAGGTGTCGACGGAGGCGAGCGACTTGATGTACGCCGCATCCGCCGCCAGTCCGAGTTTGTCTAAGAGGTTATGCTCGTTCAATTGCGGGTTGAGGATCAGATCGTCGGCGATGACGACGTAATGGGTCGTGCCCGGAACCGTGATGCTCGGTCCAGCCTGCGCGATGTGCCCACTAAAGTTCCAACTAGTCTCGTACACCCGGGTAACTTGATTGTCGTTCCGCGAGGCGAACGGCATGATGTACTTGCGTGTGGAAAATCGATCCTTGTAGATGCGTTCCAGCTTGTCGATGTTCTTCTCGAAACGGTGATTGAACAGGAACACAGCGGTGAGTGAGCTTGGCGTTGTGTCCATTACAAGGTCTCGAGATCCGCCAGCCAAGCGTCGAGCAGGGGCAGCTCGTCGGCGCCGACATGGCCTTCTTCGACCAAGGCGCCGTAGCAGGTCCGCAAGTTGGCCGGTATGGCATCTTCGCCAGGGGCCAGATCGAGCGCCCCGAGACGCGCGGCGATCGCGCGGTTGCCGTTATAGCCGGAAACCTCGTCCGCGAAGTCCTTCATCAGGCTGTGATCGTTGCGATCCTGCACCACCGTCGCCTCGCGGAAGAGGATGCTCCATCCATTGGCCCAGGCGATCCGCTGCGCGACGAAGCTCCGCCAAATGTCGGTCATTCGGAAGCTGCAATAGGCCGGCAGGTACAGCAGTGGGAACGCTTCACGATAGAAGGCGGTATTCTGGCTGTTGAACGGACACCAGGAACCCTTGCCCAAAGCAACACGCTCGCGCCGCGCAAAGTCGAACGGCAGCGGCAGGACCAGCCGGTAGATTGCGTCCACGTCAGGGTTTGCGTCCGCCAAGCCTTGCTGGATCGGGATACGCACGCCGCGCGGGGCCGAGCGCTCAGGAAGTGCGTCGTGGATCGCGTCGAGCGGGAGACCCCGCGGCCAGATCAGGCGATCGTCGAAGTAGCGATAGACGTTCACCCAGCCGCCTTCATCGACTGCAGCGATCTCCGCTTCGACCGGCAACGGCCGATAGAATTCGGGCGACGGATGATTGTCGTCGTCGGTTTCGAGGATCAGTTCGGCACCATCGCGGATCGCCTCCAGGTAACCGATATTCTTGCGTGCATAATGGCGCGTCGGGCAGAGCGCAGGAAGGCGCAGGCCGAGGGCAAGCTGATCGCTCACGGACAGGAACTTGCACCCGTCCAGTTCGAACGTGTCCGGGCTCTTAGTATCGCCAATCACGTAGAAGCTGGTGCCGCTTTCCATGCAGTCGCTGGCGATTGCGCGCATGACTGCGTTCGGAGGTGCAATGGAGGTCAACACCACGGCTGTTTTCTGGGAGTTCATGGGAAAATTAACCTCGGCAGGATGGTGAAAGCTGATCGTGGTACCGGCTGAATGTGCGGCCTGCCGGCTGGACTAGTCGGCTGATTGTTCCGTTACATGTTCGCGAACGACGCGGTCGCTACTGGATGCATGCTGATCGAGCGCATCGAGCAACGCCGTCGAATGCGCGCTGTTGACCTTGCGCACGAAGAACCGGCCAGACGCCAGCACTTCGTCGAGATCGTCGATCGTGTACCACTTGCTCAGCGATTGGTGGATCAGGTGCAAGTTCGCGGTTTTCCACGTTCCCCGGCCAGTGAAGGGGATCTCGCCCGTCGCCGACGCTGCAAAAGGCGAATTGCCGATCACGGTCTGGAAGATCTGCTCGTCCGCAGCGAAGCTTGCGCGATACTTGGCGACTAGCGCGGGATCGCCATCGATGGCACGCACGGCATAGGTCGCCGCCTCCGGCGCAAGCGCCCACCACTGGCTGCCATGGTAAGGCGTCTGCGGCAGTGTCCAGCGGAAGGGCAGCTGTCCGATTGTCAGCTCGTGGACTTTGCGCAGGACCTTTTCGGCGAGAAGCGCCGGCTTGAACCGGCTCGTCAGGCGCCAGGGCAGGATCGCGTCGCGGCAATAGCGATGCGAGACAAGCGTCTGGTGATGATCCGACTGGCGCACGTCGATATAGGTGATGTAGTTCTGCCCGCTATCCGCGGCGAACAACCGCTCGAGCTCGGCAATTGGCCTGATCGGGTAGCACGAGCCCGACAGCAGGACGAGCTTGCGATAGATCTCACCGCTCGCGAGGGCCGCTCGCATCAGGGACAAAGTCGCTTCGATCTGAGTGTACCCGGCCCAGTAGACCGGAAACCGGGGCTCGACGAAGGTCGCCTGGATCGACTTCCACCTATCGTCGAGCGGCACCTTGGCATCCAAGTGGATAAAGACGCGATGCGGCTGCAGGCGCTCGACCAGCCGCTGGACGTGGGCGGGGTCCTGGTGCGCGATGACCAGAAAGGCAATTCGGTGATTAGTTTCGTATCGCGTGTCAGTAGCTTCGGCCTCAATGCCCATCATGATTCCCCGCGATCGCAACCGCTTCCTGCCGAAGTCGCGGTATGCCGCAAACGCACTTTCGCCTGTATCCTGATCCGGCTAGCACATCAACGGGCACGGAAGCACCTTATGGTCAAACCAGTCGGATGAGACTTAAATTGCTTAGATGGGACAAAGATCAAATAGTTTCAAAGCATCCTACAAAGTGGATATAGCAGGACATTCAGTGAGCCTATTTACCTTATCAATAAACATGCAACATTTTGTATCTCCAATTGAAATCAAAGTATTTAATTAGATACTTGATAAATATTATATATACATTGTTTTGCCAAGTATAATTCATGGCATATGTGCAACACTCCTAATAGCTATCGTATAACGACGAAACAAAATTCATATGTTTACTGTCGAGCGTTCTAGTTGTTTGGTCCCCGCGATTGGCAGTGTCGGTTGGCGGTAAACAGTTGAGACAGTGCAGCCCATGCTTTGCAGGTGAGCTCGTATGGTATGAGGCCCCGTGGCGCGTTGAGCCGACGGGCGTAGTCTTAGGCACCGATGAAGTTGGTAAGATACATCTCGAGCTGCCGGTGCGTGTTCTGATGGTAGCGCTTCACGGTGGCTTCCTTGATGGTCGGTTCATGCGTTCGACCTGCCCGTTAGTCCAAGGATGTTTGATCTTGGTGCGGCAGTGCTCGATGTCGTTTTCCTCGCAAAGCAGGTCGAACATGCGCGTTACGTAACGGGCGGTACGGCCATCGGCGTAGCGGGCGGGAAGGTGAGCTGGATGCCGCTATCGGTCGGCACGGTGTGAATTTTGTAGGGCACCGCCCCGATTAACGCTTCGAGGAAGGCTGACGCTTTCACCCGATTGGCGGACTTTACGAGTTGCACGAATACGACCGTGCTCGTGCGATCGATGCCGACATCAAGTCAAAGCCTCCCCTCGGCGGTCCTAACCTTACCGATCTCGATATAGAAGTAGCCTATCGATAAGGGCTTGAACTTGCGCTTCGTTAGTTTATCGCCCTCAACGTTGGGCAACCTACTGATGCCGCTGCGCTGGAAAAACAATGCAGAGACGAGCGCGTCAGGTGCGGGATCGCTACCTAGAGCGCAGAGAGACAGTCGTCCAGTGGTAGCAGCGTGTGTCGCCGGAACGCAACCACCGCCGCTTCCTCCTCGACCGACAGCGAGGTTGATCTTGGGTCGTCCGGACCCCGAGGGCAGATCGGCGCATGAGGTGCGTTTCTTCCACTTGACGCCCGTTTCAAGGTTGACGCCCTCGCGGTTGGCCAACGCCCTCAGGATTTCGCCGTTATGCCATATTGTTCGACGGACGACCTCTGCCGTTCGGGCGATCCCATGTAGAACCTCCCCATCATGTCTCCTTCCACTTAGCTGTGGATGATGCACCACCAATCACCGGACGCAGCTCAGACGACATCAACGCCACGCTTAGTAATATCACCCCCTATCGCTCCGCCAAACCATCTCAAGTTGCCCTGCGACGGAGATCCGCACGACCATGACTTTCAATTCTCAACTGATACCGGCAGCTCGTAGCCGTGCAGCTTGAGGAGGGCGTAACGCTTTGCCGTCTTCAAATCTTCGAGCACCATCTCCTTGCACATATCCTGCACACTGATCTCCGGCATCCAGCCAAGCCTTTCCTTGGCGCGAATGGGATCGCCAAGCAGGGTATCAACCTCTGCGGGACGGAAGTAACGCGGGTCGATCCGCACGATCACGTCGCCGACATGTACCGAAGGTGCATCGTCACCTTCGACACTCACGACGACCCCGACCTCTTCCACACCACTACCTTCAAAGCGCAAAGCCACGCCAAGGTTCTTCGCGGACCAGGTGATGAACTCCCGTACGGAATATTGTACACCGGTGGCAATGACAAAGTCTTCGGCTTGATCCTGCTGAAGCATCATCCATTGCATACGGACATAGTCTTTCGCGTGCCCCCAGTCGCGCAAACTATCGATATTGCCCATGAACAAGCACGATTCGAGACCCTGGGCGATATTAGCCAGTCCACGAGTGATCTTGCGAGTCACGAAGGTTTCGCCACGACGCGGACTCTCGTGGTTGAACAATATTCCGTTGCACGCATACATACCGTATGATTCACGATAATTCACCGTAATCCAGTAGCCATAAAGTTTTGCAACCGCGTACGGGCTGCGAGGATAGAAGGGAGTCGTTTCTTTCTGCGGCGTCTCTTGAACAAGCCCGTAGAGCTCGGATGTAGACGCCTGATAGAACCTAGTCTTCTTCTCGAGCCCGAGGAATCGAATTGCTTCCAACAATCGGAGCGTACCGATGCCGTCGACATCGGCCGTATATTCAGGAGACTCAAAGCTTACAGCCACGTGGCTCTGAGCGCCGAGGTTATAAACCTCATCTGGCTGAACCTCTTGGATGATACGCGTAAGGTTCGATGTGTCTGAGAGATCTCCATAGTGCAGCTTAAGCTTCGGCTGATCAGAATGCGGGTCTTGGTAGATGTGGTCGATGCGCTGCGTGTTGAACAGCGAGGCACGGCGCTTGATGCCATGCACTTCATATCCTTTCTCGAGCAGGAACTCCGCGAGGTACGATCCATCCTGACCGGTGACGCCGGTAATAAGCGCTACTTTCCGCACGATTAAACTTCCCCCCGAAAGCACGCCGCCAGTCTACCAGGGGCGCGTTCAATGCCAGGGGACCCTCATAGAGCAAAAATGCTGCGATGCAGCCTATATTCGCTCCCAGAGTTCATTTCATAGATCGCTATTCTGGCGGGACGCCTGGAGAGGGTACGCATGGCGATGAGTAACCATGCGGTAGCGCTGTCGATGGTTGCCTCTAAGTCGCGTACCAGTCACCTGCATCGGGTGGTTCAGGCGAAGAAATCGTTCGATGCCCCATCTTATGGGCAGAAGGACGAAGTCTGTGACGCCGGCGATCGCTGAGCAATTTCGATGGCCGATGACTCAGAAGGTTCGATGGCTCGCATCATTTGTTGGCCGCGATAGACGCAATCAGCCAGGATGTAAGTCACAGGAGAGAAGCGCAGCAAAGCGATATGAACAAGAATGTTGGTTCGCTTCTCCGTACCATTTTTTTGCGGGCAAGTTGGTCTAGCGGCAGTAACGAGCGATCTATGTTCCGTCGATCCGCGATTCTACCGACTTGAGTGAATAGCGGTAGCCTACAGCTAGACGCCGCCACAAATACGAAATATTATTCATTTACCTAGCAAAGACCTAATTCAGATAAGCCGAAATACGGATGCCCGCCCGTTTTAGGCGCCCTTCGAGCGCGTCATGATACTGATAACCGTATCCCCAGCTCAGCTTTAGGTCTGCGGGGTAGATTGTCTCGCGAAATTCGATGCTCTCGGTCATTCAGGTGGTCGGACGTACGGCGCTCCACGCAACGATGTCGTGAGGCGTTATCGTACGCGAGAGAAAGCGGGCGTATTCGCTGTACGATAGCTTCTCGTTGTCAATCAGCCCTGAATCCCACAGCGCGTGTAAATTGGTGGGACGGTTGAAGAACGAGACTGGCGTCTCATTGCCACCCCGGTCGTTTCTGCGGCCGACGTGAAGCGGTTGGCGCAGGTCACCGTTGATGTGGACAATGAACCGCAAGGCAATTCGCCGGTCCTCGATAGGTGCCTTGGGATCCCGAAGTGTCGCGGTAAACTTCGTGAGCGCGGTTATCGCGTCACCCTCCGGCGGCGCCATGCTCGGCTTATACGCAGTGCCCGAGGCGACGGTAACGTAATGCCACGGGCTGGCTGCCTTCTGCCAGAACGGGTCCGGGTTCGACTTATGCTCGTCGGGGTAGGTCGAGGCTTCGGCAAGTGTCTCATTGCCGATGAGCAGCGCAATATTCGCCCGTGCAAGGCCACTGAGGTTCTCGTCGGCGATGGCGCCGGTGATGCGGTGGCCGTTTGGGCCCCAGGCGAGCGCGGGGGTTGCGGCAAAGATAGCGGCAACAGTTAGAAGTGAGCGGATCAGCATGCCGGGCCAGTAGCCCGGCAAAGCTGAACCGGAAGCAGCTATGTGACGCCAGGCTGCGATAACGTTGCGGCGGCCTCCGCTAACAGCCGCGCCTGATCAATCGCGGCGGCAACGCTAGTCACGCGCTGCGAAACAGAGGCTTGCTCCTGCAGTACCGCGACAGCGCTCGCGTCCTCGAGCAGCGCTCCGACCCGCGCCAGCAGCAGTTCGACCAGATCCTCGTCGTTGGTGTCCATAGTGACACGATGCCGAGATCAGCGCTGAAGTCGACCCGCAGCTTTCAGTGTCAGGCGAGAAGCTCGCTGGCAGTAACCTCGAGTGGAACAGCGAGCTTCTCGACCACCGTTATCGTCGGGTTGCGCTTTGCCCGTTCGATGTCGCTGACATAGGTGCGATGGATGCCGGCACGGTCGGCGTAATCCTCCTGGCTCCAGCCCTTGGCCTCGCGCAGGCGGCGGACGTTGAGGGCAAGGCGGCTGCGGATTTCCACAACCCGCCAAAGACGCCCCTGTATCTCATCGATCTACAGACGATCGGTGACATTCGAGTTGACTGTCAGCCGAAGCAGAGCATGTGTCGCCTCCTGAGACTCATCGTCGACAGGAGGGATGACATGGACGTGACGCAAGCAAAGCAACTGGTGGTACGCGCCTGGCCGCAGATCGTAGCGGAGACACGCGAACAGCTTGGTGGCGAGCTGCACTATCAGGCGGTTGCCTATCACTGCCTGCGCCAGGCGGGCGTTCCCGCCCGGCAAATGGGCATGAACGTCAAACAGTGGATCGATGCGCCAATATCCTCGCTGTTCCAGGCGTGGGACCAGAAGAAGAAAGAGGCATTTCGCGGTGGCTTCGAGCCGGTGCCCGATATCGTGCTCTTCAAGCCCGAGGTCGCGGGGAACTGGCAGCGCCGTAACGCGGAAGCGACCATCGCCAACATGCTGATGGCCATCGAGGTCAAAGCATCGGAACGCGCCAATGGTCGCTTGTCAGTTGCCGAAATCAACCGCGACATCGCCAAGCTCGCCGCTCACCGCCAGGAGATCGAGCATCGCGGCCATGCGATGACGCCGGTGATGATGGTCATCGATGTCGCGAGCGACGCACGTGAGCGAATGCGGGATCAGGATGTCGCCTATTGCGCTGCCCAAGCGGCCGAGCAGCAGGTTGGCTGGATGTATGTCTCGCCTGACGCGGATGCCTGCGTAATCAACTGACTACTATTGACACCCCAAACGGACGCTCCACGATAGGAGGCGTCTGTTGATCAGATCACCACGCCAAGGAGGGCAGGTGTTGCTCGGTTGTCGAGCAGCCTGTCCGCGTGCGTGGTCCGGCTGTTCGTCATTCTCACGGCAACACCTGCGCTGGCGTCGGTGTTCACTATGGGAGAATGACGATGACGGATCTGGAGAATGCGACGCCGGCAAAGCGCGGCGGCAAGCGGCAGACAGGCATGCTCGGGGACACGTTGAAGGAGGCGTTCGCCGACACGTCGCGTGCCCGCGCGGCGCGTGAGAAGCGGGTCGGCACCCACGAGCGGCGGGCCGAGATTGTGACACGCCGCAACGACCTCGTGCCCGAGCTCGTCATCGTCATGCGTCCGGTCACCGAGCTCATCGCGCCGACCCGTCGCACGCGCAAATACGATCCGGGCGACGTGATGGAGATGGGTAATCATCTCTCGGCGTTCGGCTTCGTCCAGCCCATCATCATCGGGCGCGATGGCCGCACCATCGTCGATGGTGAGCTGAGGCTCGAGGGCGCGCGCTGGCTCGGGCTCGAGCAGGTGCCGTGTATCCTCCTTGCCAACCACAGCCGCAGCGAAGAGCGTGCGCTGCGGCTCGCGCTCAACCGGCTTGGGCAGCGCCGCAGCTGGGACATGGATGCGCTGCGTCTCGAAATCGAAGAGCTGCTGATCGAGGAGCAGCCCATCGAGCTGCTCGGCTTCGATGCGGTCGAGCTCGACCAGATCATGGTCGAGGAGAAAGCGGACGATGAGGAGACCGTCGATATCGCCGAGGGGCCAGCTGTCGCTCGTGCAGGTGACCTGTGGATCCTGGGCGACCACCGCCTCCTGTGCGGCGACGCGCGTGAAGCGGCGAATTACGAGATGCTGATGCCGGGGGAGCAAGCCCAGCTCATCCTCACCGATCCGCCGTACAATATCGCCGTCAGCGACATCGTCTCGACGCAGCACGCCGAATTCGCCTTTGCCTCGGGCGAGATGAGCGATGATGAGTTCGCAGCCTTTCTCACCGGCTTTATCACCGCAGCGCAGCCGGTGGTGGTCAAGGGTGCGGTGGTCTTCGCGTTCATGGACTGGCGGCAGATCGAGCTCCTGCTGCGGGCCGGCCGCGGCGCAGGGCTCGAGCTCCTCAACATCATCACCTGGGTCAAGGCCAATGCCGGCCGCGGCAGCCTCTACCGCTCGCAGCACGAGCTCGTCGCGATGTTCAAGACGCACGGCGAGCACAAGAACCGAATCCAGCTCGGCAAGCGCGGTCGCAACCGCTCCAACGTCTGGTTCGCGCCGGGTGCTGGTACCGCGGGCAGCGATGCGCGTGCGTTCCTGAAAGAGCATCCGACCTCGAAGCCGGTGCAGCTGCTGGTCGACGCAATGCTCGACGTGACCGACCCGGGCGACATCGTCATCGACGCCTTCGGCGGATCCGGGAGCACGCTCATCGCCGCCGAGCGCACCAAGCGGCGCGCGCGCGTCATCGAATATGAGCCGCGCTATTGCGACCTCATCGTTCGGCGCTGGGAAGCAGCGAGCGGGGGGACGGCGCTGCTCGCTACTACCAGCAACAGCTTCGCCGACACCGCGCGCGAGCGCGAGCCTGTGCCGGGCAAGCGGTGAGCGTTAAACAGCAGAAGCAGGGCTAATAGCCCTGCTTCTCCCGCTCTTCCTTCCAGTAGCTGAGTTCGCGAAAGGTATGGTGGTTACGTCCCACATCGAACGCGTGCAGGAACTGCGTCATCGAATCGACCTGGTCATTGCGGCCCATCGGGAACGCTGCGATCTCGCTGAAGAAGGTAGCCTCCCACGGCTGGTCAGCGAGATAGCAGACGCGTCCAGCTTCGATCTTGGGTGCCTGGTGCATGGCACGCTCGATCTTCGAGCTTTTCGGCGTGATCCATTCCAGCCAGGTAGCGCCTTCCTGCCTTAGCTGCTGAACAAGCGCGATGCCGCTCGACGCCTTCTCGATGATGACCAATTTGGGCTTGTGCTTGGCATATTGCGCTCGCACCGCCTGAAGGAGCTGGGGATAGCTCAGCCGCTCGCGAAAGACGTCGAGCAGCACGAAGCTCTTCCCGCGGACGCCCCAGGTCGTGCAGACCGACCAGGCGGCCGTCGCTTCCTCGCTGATGGCCGTATCCCAGCTCTGATATTTGGCTTCGAAATAATCGTAGGGGAGCTTCACCTCGGGGATGGAGCGGAAGTCTTTCAGCTTGAAGATATTGCCGCCGAGCGCCTTGGGGTCCTGGAGGATCTGCGCGGCATAGGCCGCCTCGCCGAGGTCGAGCTTGAGCTGCTCGAGCGCTGCATGATCGAACCGCTCGGGGTAGAGGAGGTCACCGGGCTGAAGCTGCCAGCGCTCTTTCTCGCCGATGTCGAAGCTCATTGGCTTTAGCGCCTCGGCCGGGACCGACAGCATCTTCCATCCACCGTCGTCGCGCAGCTTGCCGATGAGGTCCTCGGTGTGCAGCCGCTGCGAGATGACGATCATCCGGCCGTCGGCGGGCTTGTCGAACCGCGACATTAGCGTGTTGGTGATCCAGCCATGCGCCTCGTTGCGCGCAGCTTCCGAGACCACCGCGTCCTTTGCCTTCAGCGGGTCATCGACGATAATAATGTCGGCGCCCTTGCCGGTGACCGAACCATCGACCGATGTCGCACGGCGATAGCCACCCGCCGTCGTCTCGAGCCGATGCAGCGCGCCGCCATCGGCGGCGATCAGCGTCTTGGGGAACAGCGCACGGTAGAGCGGCGATTGCATGATTTTGCGGCTCTGCACTGCAAAGTCGCGCGACAGTTCGTCGCCATAGGAGGCGCAGATGATCTTGAGCGAGGGGTCACGGCCAAGAAGCCATGTCGGCAGTGCCACGGAGCCCGCGAACGATTTGCCGAAGCGCGGCGGGATGGCGACGAGCAGCCGCTTGATCTCGCCCGAGGCAACTCGCTCGAACGTACGCGCGAGGAGCTTGGTGTGGTTGGCGGGCAGGAACTCACCCGACGGCACCGCCTCGCTGAAGATGAGCTCCATATAGTCGATGAGGCTCTTGCGGGCGTACTCGTACACCCGGCCGCGCATCGCTGCGCGGGCGCTGTTGGGATCTTCGGTCACGACCGGCGCCTCAGGATGGCGAGTTCGGCCGCGCTCAGCGGTTCGACCACTACCGCTGCGCGATCTTCGTCGTTCAGCAGGCGGTCGCGCAGCGCCTCGGCTATCACCAGCGCTTTGAGATCGCCGCTCGCGACCTTGGTGGCGAGCTGGTGATAGCCAATCTCGGTCGGCGTTTTGCGGTACTTGCGACCGCCGAGCGTCACCGGCCGCGGCGTATCGAGCGCTTCGCGCAGCAGCGTCTTGCGATTTTTCGCGCCCTTGGGCCGCCCCGGTCCGCCGCGACCGCCCGGTTTGAAGCGGCTGTGCACCGGCGGCTTGTTCTTGCCGACCTCATAGCCGAGCGTTTCGAGCGGCACGTCCGTTGATGCCTCGGGCGCCGTGCTGCGGCTGCCCTCGCTGTTGAACCTAACCGGCATGGGACGCGACTCCCATGCTCGTAGCTGTCATTACGTGCCGGCTTCGCCGGCTGCCCTTGCTGGACATACGTCCCCCTTGTACAGTTACCGTCAACAATGTGGGTACCTGCATTCCAAGGAGGCAAAGCCTCGCCCGTCACACGAAAGGTCACGGGTCTTGAAAGCCATGTGCTACAAACAACCGCCCGCACGTAAGGTCAAGAGCGCCGGGAATAATTCCTGACTGCTTTCCCGTTTCTTTGCAGCTTTTCCCGTTTAGATCCGCCGGGAAAGTCGCAATGCGAGGAGCTAGCAGCGAGGTTAGACACCCTCCGCGAAGCGCGTTCGCAAACGACCAAACAAGGCTTTTCCCGTTATCCGGCGTTTTAATCCGGGAAAGATGCTCGCGACCGTCGGAAGTGAAAACGGCAGCATTTCACAACCGTACCACCGGCACTTTCTCCGGAGAAACGGCTCACGTTTCTTGTTGTTTCAGGGGTGAAGTGGGTTCTCTGCGGTACTGCATGGCGACAAAAAAACGCGCAGAAGTGCGCGTTTTCAGCTGCAGAGAACGATGAATAGCAGATGTTCTCAGACTAATTGGCGGAGACGGAGTCCGACGAACTCTCGCGTTCGTGGTTAATCACGAACGACCGCTGTTGCGCGAAAAGCATGGCGTTTCGAGAGCATTAGCTGTCGCAGATGTCCCTTGGTTCGTTCGCCGACGTTCGTACTGAACCGCATAAAGCCAAGTTGAAAGTGGGCATGAAAGTGGGCATGAATGAACGGCAGTTCACTCGTGGAAGGATCTGCCGTGGCTCGTGCCCTAAATCTGCTGACAGCTCGCCAAGTCGCGACCTTGAAGGAGCCTGGTCGCCACGCCGATGGTGGCGGCCTCTATCTGCGGATCACGTCTGCGGGAGCGAGGTCGTGGGTGTTCATGGCCACGCGCAACGGAAAGCGAGCAGAAATCGGTCTCGGTGCGGCCAGCACAGTTTCTTTAGCCGCTGCGCGTAGCCTTGCGACGAAGATGCGTCAGATGGCCGCTACTGGGGATGATCCACGCCAAGTACTTGCACCGAAGGTCGTTGCGGCCCCGGTCGTCAGAACGTTCGGCGATTTTGCGGATGAGTACATCGCCAGCGTCGAGGCGGGTTGGAAGAACGAGGTTCATCGGCAACAGTGGCGACAGAGCCTGCGCGATCACGCCGCCCTGCTGCGCGATATTCCTGTCGCAGAGGTGAGCACCGACGACGTGCTGGTGGTGCTTAGCCCTATTTGGACGACGAAGGCCGAAACCGCAAAGCGCGTTCGTGGTCGGATCGAACGCATACTTGATGCTGCGAAGGCTCGTGGGCTCAGGCCGCGTGATGCGATGAATCCTGCGAGTTATCGAGGCCATTTGTCGCACCTTCTTCCTGCTCAATCCAAGCTAGCGCGTGGTCATCACGCGGCGCTAGCCTGGCAAAAGCTGCCCGAGTTCATGACAAAATTGCGGGCGCGTCCCGCACTCGCTGCGCGTTGTTTAGAGTTCGTGATACTCACTGCGGCTCGAAGCGGAGAGGCGCTCGGGGCAACATGGGGCGAGATCGACTTCGGCCGGCAGCTTTGGACGGTGCCGAAGGAGCGGATGAAGGCCGGGGTTGCGCATGACGTTCCGCTGTCATTTGAAGCAGTAGCCGTGCTGGAGACGTTACGCCCAAAGGAATCCTCGGCCGCATCGCCAGTCTTTGCCGTCGGAGGTGCTCAACGATCGAATATGGCGATGGCCATGCTGCTGCGGCGGATGGGGCGTTCAGACATTACCACGCATGGTTTTCGATCGACTTTCCGAGACTGGGCTGGAGACGCGACTAGCTTTCCCCGCGAGCTTATCGAACAAGCCCTCGCGCACACCATACAGAGCAAGGCTGAACGAGCATATCGCCGCGGAACTGCAATCGAGAAGCGCAGGCAGCTTATGGAAGATTGGGCGAGCTTCGTAGTTGGCAGGCACCGGGGCGCTTAATGTTAGCGCTAGGTGCAATCTGATCGATGCAGTGGCGCGATGACCCGCTAATGGTCGCTCAACTCGCGTCGGGACGAGGAGAGGTGTGCCAACGGCACCGGATTCGACACCGTGCGCTAGGCTAGCGCGCAGAAGAAGTTGGTAGTCAAGATGGCTATGAACGCCATGGCCGCCACCGCGCAGTCCGGTCATCCGCTCGGCGGACTATTGGTAAGGCGATGCCGGCAGACCCTTTGAAAAAGATGCCGCTACCGGAATAAGGAAACATTCCGCAAAGCCTGTACGACCGGGCGTCGCTAGCGCCTGACGTCGAAGCTCCGCCAATCCGCTGTTTCGATCAAGTGTGGCCGACTCATCGCGCGGCGCGCAAGAATCGTACAGGTCGTCGGCTGCCCGCCCTTCAACAATTCGCGCAGCCGCCGCTCGGGCGGGGCGCCCTTGATGATCTTGCTCACCGATGTCTTGACGCCGCCCGGCACCTGCACCGCCTGAAATCGCATGCTGTTAGGCACGCGCCTGAAATCATACTGCCAGTGCACGCTCCAGTAGAAGCAGTCGAGGAAGTGCGGCACGCCGCCAGGATCGCGCGCGATCAGCGCGGTGCAGAAACCGATCTCGACCTGCGCCGCCTGCAGATAGTTCATCGCCTTGGTCCTGCCGTTGACGACGAAGACCTGAACGCCCCCAGAAGGGTTGTCCTGAAAATAGACCTCGGACGATGGATAGCCCCCTGGAATGTCGGGAAGATCGACCACGAAGCGCTTGTAGACGTCGTTCGGCCGGCTCTGTAGCCAGCACATCTTGTATTGGTCGAAATACCAGATCGCGCCGGGCCTGTCGCCGTCAAAGCACGCCTGCTGGGTGCGCGCCGGCGGCCGCGCATTCTGCTCGAACACGCTGCCGTCGCCCGGCGTCTCGCCGCGATACACCGTCCAGCGGGTATCGTAGCGCTGTACCTGCGCGAAGCCGATCGTCCAGCCGTGCAGCGACTTCGATCCGCGGCTCGCGAACAGGATCTCGCCCTTCGCCTCGATTGCGTGCGTCAGCCCGAACTTGATCAGCCCGCCCATTGGCTCGACCGGCGCGATCCGCGGGCGCTGCAGAATTTGGAGCTTGGACGACGCTATTCGTTCCATCGATGTCCCTACTGTATCACCGCGCCGACCCACCGCCACGTCAATTGTCGACCCAGCACTGCGAGGCGCGCATCACGCGCGATGAGCGACTTGCGCGATGAAAGGTTGCGTCCGCAGCTGGATCGATACTTGCTGAAGGCAGCGATTGCCCGCGTCGCATTATCCGCAGCGCCCGGCGTTACTGCCCCAGCGCCGAGCGCGCCGAAGCGACAGATTCGAACCACACCATCTCCGCGCGCCACCCGCGCTCGCCCGCCAGCGTCGCGAGGCGGTTCTGCCACTCGCTGCCGCGGCTGCCGAGCGGCGGGGCGAGCACGGCCTCATCGAACGGCCCCTTACCCGTTACCAGCAGCAGCCCTGACCAGCCCGCGTGATCGAGATCGATCTGCATCCGGTAGCGGTCACCGCCCAGATCAGTGATCGGCACGCCGTTCTTCGATTGCCGCACCGTTTCGGCGAAGGCGCGGCGGCTAGGGATCACCGGATCGATCCGCCCCGATGGCTCAACGCCGAGCAGCGCGAAATCAAGGCTCGGATCAGCAACCGCGACCGATACGATTGCGTTGGCGGCGATCTTGCCGGCATAGGCAGACTCGGGCGGCTGCGGGCGCATCTCGAACCGCCGCTGCGGCACCGACAGCCGGTTCGCGCCCGTCGCGCGAATCTGGCGGAACGCGTCGAGCGCGGCGCAGCCCGCCGGGGTAATCAGCGACACGTCAGCGAAGTCGATGGCGCGCGCCGCAGTGCCCTGCTGGCGCAGCGTGTCGGCAATCTCGTCCTGCGCCTGCGCCGGATCGCCCGCCACGCCGGTCAGCGCTATATCGACGCCGCGCTGCCGCTCGGTGATGTTGGTGATGCTGAGCCACGTGCAGCTTACCGAGGGCAGCGCCGCCTCGATCACCGCGCGCGATCGCTGCACGACGTCGCCCGTTGCCGGCCCCGTCTGCACCGCGGCCGTCTCCGCTTCCTCGCCACCGCGCAGCAGGAACAGCGCGGCGGCGATCACGAGCAGCACGGCCGCCACAATGCCTGCGATCAGCGGCATCGACAGGTTACGCCTGGTCGCGCCCGGCACCTCGGCGGCGTCGAGTGTCGCGAGCACCTCATCCATGTCGCGCAGCCGATCGGCGGGGTTGGGGTGCACCATCTGCTCGACAACGCTGCGCAGCGGCAGCGGGATGGCCGACAGGTCAAGCCCTGCGCGCCGCTTGTCGACCGCATCGACCAGCGTGCCGCCGATCCCGAGATCGGCGCTGCGCGCTACCGCGAGGATGACCAGGCCGAGGCTGTACACGTCGGTCCACGGTCCCAGCCGCCGGTCGAAATCGCCTAGCTGCTCGGGCGCGACATAGCCTAGCTTGCCGGCAAAGCCGTCGCCGACGATCGTCGCCGTGCCGGGGTCGAGATCCTTGGCGATACCGAAGTCGATAATCTTGGCGCGCGCGAGATCGCCGCCGCTGAGCAGCACGTTGTCAGGCGACACGTCGCGGTGGATCGCACCGAGCCGATGCGCGGCGGCAAGCCCCGAGGCGAGCCGACGCAGCAGCCCGCCAAGTGCCGCCGGATCGGGTCGCAGAGATCCAAGCTCGTCGGACAGCGCGGTGCCGTCGATATATTCGGTGACGATGTAGAGGACGCCGAGATCAGGCTCCATCGCGAGCACGCGATACTGCACCACCGCCTCGTGATGCAGCCGCGTCAGCGTCTGCGCCTCGCGCTTGAACAGCGCGATGACATTGGGGTCCGCCGCAAGCGCGGGCAGCATCACCTTGATCGCGACGCGCTCGTCAGTGGCGAGGTTGGTACCCTCAAACACCTCGCCCATGCCGCCGCGTGCCAGGAAGCGGCGCACGCCGAACATGTGGTTGAGCACGTCGCCAGGCTTGATCGCCCCGCCCTGCGCCGGTGCCGCGGGCGCCGTCACTTCGAAACGCGTGCGATCGTAATCATCGCCGCCGCCGCTGGGCTGGAAAACGGTGCGATCGTCGTCGTCGCCGTTCACCATTGCGCGCCGCCGACGTTGAGCTGCGTCGTTTCTTGCACGCCGACGAGCACGGCGGTGACGTTGTCGGGCGCGCCCGCCTCGAGCGCGCCGGCGATCAGCGCGTCGAGCGCCGCCTGCCGATCCGCACCTGCCATGATCCGCGCAATCCCCGCCTCATCGACCGTTCCGGTGAGGCCGTCGCTGCACAGGAGGAAGAGGTCGCCGGGCAGCGCTTCGTCGGTCACTACGTCCACCGCGAGCCGCGCGCCGACGCCGACCGCGCGCGCCAGCACGTGTCCGCGCGGATGATGGCGCGCCTCGTCCGCGGTGATGAGGCCGCGATCGACCATCTCCTGCACCTGGCTATGGTCGCGCGTCAGCGGGTGGAGCGTGCCCTCACGCAGCACGTAGATGCGGCTGTCGCCCACCCACAGCGCCGCGAAGCAGCCGGTGCGGACGATCAGCGCGACAACGGTCGACCCCATCTGCTGCGTGCGGCGCTGCGCCTCGTTCCAGATGCGGCGGTTGGCGCTGTGGATCGCATCGGCGACAGTCTGCGTCGCCGCCTGAAAGTCGGCGGGCAAGTCGATGCTTTCCAATGCCTGCACGACGGCGTTCGACGCCCAGTCGCCGTGCGCGTGGCCGCCCATGCCGTCGGCGACCGCCCACAGGCCGAGCTCTTCGCGCGTGCAATAGCGATCCTCGTTGATGCGTCGCTTCAGGCCGGGATGCGTCGCCGCTACCGCGCGGATGCGAAGGCCGCCGCTCACGCCAGCATGCTCGCGAGCAGGTCGGGCGGCCGCGCGCCGACCAGTTCGGTTGCACCGGCATACCAACGTGCGGGCGCGCCGCCGGGCGCAGCGCCCGCCGCCTCCGCCAAATCATCCACCGACCAGTACTGCGTGATCGCGTCGTACAGCAGCGCTTCGCAGTGCGACGCGTCGCGATCACTCGCCTTGTACAGGAGCAACACCGGATAGCGCCGTCCCGCGGCATCTTGTGAGGCCGCAATCGCGCCCGCCACACCGTCGCCGTCGGCGCGCCACGGCTGCGCGGCGTCGAAGCGCGCGTCGAACGCATCGCCGTAGTGCGCACGCGCCGCCATCAGCGATGCCGACAGCCACGCGTCGAGCGCCTCGCGCTCCGCCGCCGGCATCCCGCGCGCGACGAAATCGCCGTGCGCCGGCAGCTTGCCGAACACCCACGCGCTCATAGGCTCGCCGGGCAGCGGAACGACCATATGCCGGCGCGGCTGAACGGATTGCGCTTGGTCGGCAGTGCGATCGCCAGCGTCGTGCGTTCTGAACCGGCACCGAATGCGGCCTGAATCATGCGCTCGCCCGCGTTGCGCTTGTCCGCCTTGTCGAGCAGGCGGAACAGCGCCCACGGGCCCTCCGCCTCAACCCGGTCGATTTCGGGGCCGGGCGGGCCGTCACCCCCCTTCGCCTCCGCGCCGCCGTCGCCGTAGAGCACGATCGACGCCTCCGGCAGCCCGCCGTTCGCCGACCAGAGCAGCGGCCGTGGCTGGTTGTTGCCCGCGGTGAAGCGATAGCGGGTACCGCCGCTCGACAATTCCACGGTCGCCACACCCCGGCCGAATGCCGCCACCTGCACTTTGATCGGCAGGCCGCCGGCGAGCAGATCGCGCAGCTCCACCGTCTGCGCGAACGCCTCGGGCGAGGATGGGTTGAGCGCGCCCGCCACCGGGTCGCCCTCGCGCCAGCGCCAGACGGGCCCGCCGGTGTCGATCATCGCGGCGAGCCGCTGCTGCACGAACTGGTCGATCACCCCGCCCATGCCGAACACGCGCAGCGTCTCAGCCATCGGCGCATCCGGCGCCGTCCCCGCGAAGAAAGGGTAATGCTCTTGGGCCACCTCCTTGCACGCTGGCAGGACGACCTTGGCATAGGCATCGGCGACCGCGCCGCTTGCCGCGCCGATCTGCGCCGCCGCGCCGCCGCCGGCGGCCGAGGTAACGAAGTCCTGCAGCTGCGGCGGGGCGCCGGCGGCGGACGCCTTCACCGTCGCCAGCGCTGCCGCCATCGACGCCTGCGTTGCGTCCGATCCACCGCCGCCGCCAACCGACTGCGCGGCGATCACCGCCTGCCCCGCCGCCTTGATGCCCGCGACGAACTCGTCGATCGGCGCGGAGTCACGGCCATCGCCGACATATTCGTGCAGATTGGCGAAGTAGAGGCTGATCTCGTCGCCCGCATCCAGCCCGCGCGCGCGATCGCGCCCGACTTCGTTGACGACGCGGCCGATCCGCGACCGGTTGAGGCCGTAGCGACCGACGCGCGCCAGTCCGGCCTGTGCGCCGCCGGTGAAGATCGTGTTCTTGCGCAGTTCGAGCAGCACGCGCTTTAGCGGCGACGGGCTCTTGGTCAGCGCGCCGAACGCGGCCGGATCGCGGAAATAGGCACCCGGCTTCATCGCCGCGATCAGCCCGTCCCACGCGGCGATATAGTCCTTCGCGTAGAGGCCCGCGACGCCCGGTCGCACGTTCGACAATTCCTCGCCGACACCCGCCTCCTCCGCGCCGCCCAGCACCCACAGATCGCGCTTCAAATCCTGCTGCACCGTGGCGAGACCCGGCAGGTAGGTCTTTTCATACCCTGCACGCGTAAAGAAATAGGGGATGCGGTAGTCGGCGACCGCGTCGGGCGCGGCGAAGGCGAGCACGTCCCCCTGCGACAGCACGTTCGCCGCCTCCCACGCCGGGCCGGCCGACGCCGCCTTCTGCCGCATCACCGCATAGGCGCGATCGGCGAGGCTCAGCGTCTGCACCGCCGCGCGCGCCGAGGCGACGAGTTGCGCATCCAGCGGCGGCTTGCGATTGGGCCACACCGCGGCGAGATCGCGATCCTCGAGCAGCGCGTCGAGGTGCCGCGTCAGCGCGGTGCGCTCGGCCTGGCTGTCCGCGCCGGGGTACAGCTCGCCCGCCCAATCGCCGGTCACCCACGCCTTCACCGTTCTGGCATCCATCGGCCCCTGCTGGCCCAGCATCAGATAGACCTTGAGCGGCTCGTACAGCGCCATCGGATCGCTGCCATTGGCCTTCATCACCGCTTCCAGCCGCAGCAGCAGGCGCGGCAGCATGATTCGGCGCAGCGCAGCGCGGTACGTCTCCTCCGCCTGATTACTGAGGCTGCGCTGATAGAGGCCGAAGGTCATCAGCAGCGGCGGGCCGCCTGCGCGGCGCTCGGCATAGCCGCGCGGCAGGTTGCGCAGCGTATCGAGGCCGGGCAACGCCGCGCGCAGATCGGCATCGTCCTCGCGCACCTGCACCAGATCGACGCCCGCCTCGCGCAGCTGGCGCTCTGCCGTGGCGGCGCGCGCCGCGAGATCGTTCTGGAAGCTGCGATTGCGCGCGTAGCTGACGCCCCATGCGCCGAGCACCAGCGCGGCCGCGACGCCGATGCCGATCAGCGCCGCGACCAGCTGCGCCCGGCGACGCGCCTTGGCGCGCGTGTCGATCGAGACTAGCCCCGCCTCGGGGAACATCACCTCGGTCAGCAGGCGGTTGAGGAAGTACGCGCGGCTGCGCGTCTCGATCGCCCCGCCCCCACTCGTACCCGGCGCGGGGGCCTCGTACACGTCGCCCATCGCAGCGAGAATGCGATCAAGCGGCGCGCCTTCCTGCACGCCGCTGGTGAGGTAGAAGCCGCGTAGCTGCGCGGGTGCCTCGTCCCCGGCGACGAACGCGCCTTCGGCGAAGCGCATCAGTCGCGCGCGCAGCGATCGCAGCTGTGCCGGGAAGCCGAGCATCATGCCGCGGCGACGCTGGTCGACCTCCTCGAACAACCGGCGCGCCTGACGGTCGGCGATCGCCTGCGCCGCGGTGTCGAAGGCATGGGCCAGCGCCTCGCCGGTCGGCCGGCCATCGGCGTAGGGCAGCGTCGCGCCGAGCACCGCGCGGCGGCCTTCGACGTCGAGATCGTCGAAATAGGCGTCGAACCCGGCGAGCAGATCGGCCTTGGTGACGATCAGGTAGACGGGAACAGCGGTCTCGAGCGTACGGCGCAGCTCCACCAGCCGCCGGCGCACCGCACTGGCATGCGCGTCGATCGCCGCACAGTCGCTGCCGACAAGCAGATCGACGCCGACCGCGACGATGATCCCGTTGATCGGCTGCGCCGGGCGGTTCTTCCTGAGGAGGTTGAGGAACGCCGCCCAGCCCGCGGCGTCGACCGTCGCGTCCGAATCCTGCGTGGTGTAGCGGCCCGCGGTGTCGACCAGCACTGCCTCGTCGGCGAACCAGAAATCGAGATTGCGCGTGCCGCCGACGCCCTTCACCGCCTGTTCGACGAATGGGAAGCGCAGGCCCGAGTGAAGCAATGCGGTGGTCTTGCCCGCGCCGGGTGGGCCGATGATGACGTACCACGGGCGGGTGTAAAGATAGTCGCGCTTGCCGCCCGATGCGGCGCGCAGCTTAGTGAGCGCATCGCTCATGCGCGAGCCGAGCGCGCGGCCTTCCTCCTCCGCCGCGTCAGGGCCGGCAAGCTCCCTGGCGATCGCGTCGGCGCGCTTTTTCGCGCGCCAGCGGCGGATGCCCCACCATATGCCCCACAGCAGGACGATGACGACGACGCCGGTGATGCGCACGCTCCACGGCCGCCAGAATGCGAACAGCCACGGCAGCGCCAGCAGCACGATCAGCACCAGCAACACCGCCGCCGTCAGCGTCACGGTGTACCAGTTGGACAGGAAGCGCCCGAGCGCGGAGAAGAAGCGCCGCATCAGTAGCGCCTCGGCACGGTGATCTCGACGCGGCGGTTGAGCGACTTGCCTTCCGCATTGTCGTTGGATGCGATCGGCACGCTTTCCCCCAGCCCCTTGGTCGAGACGCGCGACGGATCGGACAGATCGTCGCGGATCAGCCTGCCCACCGCCTCGGCGCGCGCCTCGGACAGCGCCATATTGTCCGGGAAGCGCACCGTCGCGACGCGATCATTGTCGGCATGCCCCTCGATCAGCACCGAGCCGCGCTCGGCCTCGATTGCGCGCCCGATGCGATGGAACAGCGTCTCGCGGCCCTGCTCCAGCTCGTCCGATCCCGATTCGAACAGCTGGCCCACGGTGGTGCGCACGCGCACCGTCTGCGCATCCTCCTCCACCTTGACGAGCCCTTCTCGGATCTCAGGTTCGAGGAAGCGGGCGATACGCGACGCCTGCGCACTCTGCTGCGGCGCCATCTCCGCGGCTGGCCGCGACAGCGTGACGCGCGTGTCGGGGTTGAGCGCGCCGAGCCGATTGGTCGGCAAGTCGCCGCTCGACGCGAGGATCAGCCGCAGAATGGCATAGACGAGCACCAGCAGCGCCAGCGCGCCGGCAGCGGCGAGCGCGAGGACGTTGAGCCCGATCCGCGTACGCGGCGCCTTCTCGCCGCGCCAATTGGGCACCAATTCAACCTGCGACAGCGAGCGCACGTGCGGAAGCGCGCCGTGCAGCCGCGTCATGATCTCCTGCAGCCGCCGCCGTCCGTCCGGCATGACGCGGAAGCGGCCTTCGAACCCGGCGGCGAGGCAGGCGTGGAACAGCTCGATCAGGTCGGCATTGTCGCTCGGCACGCGCAGCATGTCGTCGACCAGCTGCCAGAAGCGGTCGCCGCCGATATTCTCGTGAAAGAATTGCACCACCATCGAGCGGCGCGCCCATTCTGCGCCGTCCGTGCCGATGCCCGGAAGATTTTGCGCGACGTCGTCGGCGGTCGCGCACACTGCGTATTTCGCGCGCTGGCGCTTCTCTTCGGGATAATGCGGGGCGATGGCGCGCTCGAACGTCGCGATCGCCTTGGCGCATTCGCGATGGATCTCGGGCATCGGCATGCGTACGCGGCCGGCGCGGACGGCGGCGAGCAGCGCCAGCACCGGCTCCGCCTCTGCCAGCATGACGTTGCGGATGCGCGGCGGCGTCGCGGGCAGCGGCACGTCGTCGTCGGCGAGCCGTGACGGCGCGAGCGTGCCGCCGGCGGGCGCGTGGCCGGTGCGCGACAGCGGAGGCGGCGCGCCGTAGCCGCTCGAACCGTAGGCGGCGGCATCGGGCGTGCCCGTGCCGCGCTTCAATCCCTGGAGCGGTGACGGCCGGAAGACCGTCTTGTCGCCGTCCTCGCCGTCGCTTCCGTTCACCGCGTGCTCCGCTTCACGCACCACAGTTCGAGCTTCAAGCCCGGCCAGTCACCCGCGACGTGCAGCCCGAGCGCGGTGGCGGTGGCAAACTCGGCCCAGTCGGGTACGCCGCGATCAAGTTCGAAATAGACGAAGCCGGGTAGCACGCGCAGCTGCGGCGGCGGCGTCGGCGTATGCCGCAGGGGCACGCCCGGCAGCGCGGAATCGACGATCTGCCGCATGCGCTGTACTGATCCGATCTTGGCCACTGAGGGGAACAGCCCGCGGATCTCCTCCACCGGCGCGGCGGCGGAAACGGCGAGATAGAAATAGCCCGTCTGGTACAGCCCGTGATCGGTGATGCGCGAGACGTACGCGCCCGGGCCCGCCTGATCGAGCGGCAGCTGCACCGCGGAACGCTCGAACACCGCCGACAGCATCGACTGCAGCAGGTCGAACACGGGATCGAAGCACAGCTGCGGATCGACGTGATCGTAGCGCGGCAGCGGCGGCGCACGGCGCTCGGGCCGGATCAGCGTCGCGAGCTCCCCCGCCATCGACACCAGCGTCTCGTACAAGCGCTCAGGGTGTACGGTCGGCAGATACTGCAGATGCTCGAGCACCGGCATCCAGCGGTTGAGCGCCTGCAGCAGTAGGAAGCTGGCGAACGTGTCTGATCCGCCGTCTGTCGCTTCCACCGCGCGCAGCGCGAGTTCGCCGGCGCGCTGTCCCGCGCGCCCGACGATGTCCGCCAGCCCGCCACGCAGCCGCGTCGCGGCGACGATGTCGAGCGTCGCGGGAATGTAGCGATCGTCGAACATCAGCCGCTTGTTCGACACCTCCCGCACGCGTGCGAGGCCGAGCGTGACGCGGCCGTAGGTCTGGTCGCGCGTCACGCCGAAGCGCAGGTTCGGGCGCGCCAGCCCGACCGGCTCGCTGGTCCGGTCCGACGAGTAGGAATCGGTGATCTCGGCGTCGTCGACGAGGTAGCGCGCATCGAGACTGCCGCTCTCCGCATCGCGAAACTGCACCGCACCCGGCTGTCCCGCGGGAAGCGTCAGCGACACCAGCGCGTCGCGCGCATCGTCGGGCACGTCGAGCGGCGGCGGCGGCGGCATGTCTTCGGGTATCGCGAACGGCGTGCCGTCGGGCATGACGCCGACCGCGCGGGTGATCGCGAACTTGCCCAGCGCGGCGAGATCGTCGTCCACCACCAGTTCGGTCAGCCCCCACGGCCACGGCCGGACGGCGGCGATACGGGCATCGAGCTGCGCCTCGGCGTGACGATCCTGCGCTTGGAAGTGCTGCGGGCGAAGGAACATGCCTTCGGACCATGCGACTCGGTTCTTGCCCACGAATCGCTACCTCGACCCCGATTGTCTCGTCGGCACCGGACGGCGCCGCGCGCGGGTTATTGCCAAATCGCCCCACCGCGGCAATACCTTTGCGGCCGGCGGCAACGGCCTCGGCGCGGAAATAATGGCTCGGGGACAGGCGTGTACAATCGCGACGATCCGGAGCCTTCGTTCGATCCGCGGTCCTGGGCGGCCCCCGCCCCCGCCCCGGTCGCATCGGCGGCGCCGGCACGCGCCACTGCAACAGATGCGTCCCCGCGGGCAGGATCGCGCCGCCCTACGATCCTCGCCCTTGCCATTGCCGCTGCGGGCGCGATCGCCGCCCTTGCCGCACGGCCCGACGCGCCAAGCACGCCAGCGCAGCCAACCGCGATCGAGGCCCCGCCCCGCGGCACGGCGACGTTCGACGAGCGCGTGCTCAACCTGCCCGCGCCCGGACAGATCGCCGCCAGTCTCCGAGCATTCGGCATCGCCGAGGGCGACGCATCGGCCGCCGCCGGAATGGCGTCCCAAGCGCTCGGCGACGCTCCGGGCCCGCTGCGGCTCGCCGTCACCATGGCGGGCCCGCGCCTTCACGCGCTCACCGCGACGCATCCCAATGGCGGCGGCGTGGTAATCGAGCGCGATGCGGGCGGCGCGCTCGTCGCCAAGTCGATCGCCGCGAAGCTGGTGCGCCGGCTGACATTCGTGCGCGGCGAGCTCGACGGCGAGAGCTTCTACAGTTCCGCGGTCGCGGCGGGGGTTCGCGACGTGCTGGTCGGCGCTTTCGCCAACGCCTTCCGCTATGATTTCGACATGCAACGCGAGGTAAGCGCGGGCGACGTGTTCGAGGCCGGCTTCGAGGAGCGCGTCAACGCCGATGGTGAGCCGGTCGGCCCCGCGACGCTCGTCTACGCCTTTCTGTCGACGCCGGCGAAGACGCGCGCGCTATACCGCTACCAGCTGCCCGGCACAGATGAGGCGGAATGGTTCGACAGCGGCGGGCGCAGCAGCCGGCGCTCGCTGATGCGCACACCGGTTGAGGCGGCGCGGATCAGCTCGGGCTTCGGGATGCGCGGCCACCCGATCCTCGGTTTCCGCAAGATGCACCGTGGCACCGATTTCGCCGCGCCTACGGGCACGCCGATCTTCGCCGCGGGCGACGCGACGGTGACCTTTGCCGGGATGAAGGGCGCGAACGGCAATTTCGTGCGGCTACATCACGATAACGGCTGGGACACGCTGTACCTGCACATGAACGCGATCGCCGGCGGCATCGCGCCCGGCGCACGCGTGATGCAGGGGATGCAGATCGGCGAAGTCGGCACCACCGGTCGATCGACCGGGCCGCATCTCCACTATGAAGTGCATATCGACGGTGCACCGGTCGATCCGCAGTCGATCGAGACGGGTGGCGGACGCACGATCTCGAGCAACGCGATGGCCGCGTTCCGCAAGGCGCGCGATGCGATCGACGCGGAGCGCGCGGCGAACTCCTGATAGGGTGAAAGCCGGTCGGCGATCAGCCGCCAGCCCTCGCCGGCGGGGCCGGCATCGACGGTGCGATCCGCGGGTTGCCCCATCGCAAGATGAGCGCCACCGCCGCGGCAAGCGCAAAGGTCATCGCCAAACTCGCATTGAGCCCCGCGTCCGATCCGCCCCAGCGGACCGAGCCGGCGAGATCGAGGTCGAGCAGCGCGCCGAACGCGCCCGTGCCGGGATTGGGATCGAGCCCGACGCCGATCTGCTCGATCGCATTCCACGCGAGATGCGCGCCGAACGCAGCCGCGATGCCGCCGCCGCGCAGGGCGAGAGCGCCGAACACCACGCCGCCCAACAGCATGTTCACGATCGTCACTCCGTCGATGCCGGGCGCGCCCCCGTGCAGCAGCGCAAAGGCGAACGCGGTCGCGGCGACGCCGGCGAGCCGCCCGAGGCCATTCACCAGCAGCGGCTGGATTGTCCCGCGGAACATCGCCTCCTCGGCCAGCACCTGAAGCGTGATCGTTGCCAGCCCGACCGCGAACGCGCTTGCCGCAAATGCCGAAGTGCCGCGAAAAAGCGTGCCGGCAACCCCGCAATAGCCGATTGCGAGCGCGAGCGCAGCCGACCCTATCACCGCGCCGCCACCGAAGCGGCGCGTGGCGGCGCGGTCCGGCCGTCCGATCGGTACCTCGGCGAGCCGGCCGAGCAGCAGTGCGGCGAGCAGGATCGGCGCGTAGACCGCGAGCGTGAACAGCGCCTCCGCCGCAACGTTACCTAGCCCCTCGCCAATTGCTCCTAGCAGCGGCACGCCGAACCACAGCCACGCCCACACCAGCGCCACGCCGACCAGTGCGAAGGCAACCGGCCGCAGCCGCACGGTCAGCGCGCCGCCACCTGCTGCGGTGCGGCCGCCCCCGTCAGCATCGGCTTCGCGCTGTCGCCGACAAGGAAATAGGGCGCCCAGTAAAAGGGATGCGAGTAGCGCGGCGTCGCGATCAGCGTCTGCTGCGCAGTCTGCAGCGCCTCGCCGATCGTGCCGTTCCGGCCGCGCGTGTAGAAGGCGCGCATGAACTCATCGCTTTCCTGCTCGGCCGATACCTGCCAGTAGGTCGCCAGCACCGATCGCGCATTGGCGGTAAGGAAGGCGCGTACCAGCCCCTCGAGCGTCGAGCCCGGCTGCTCCTGCCCCGACGCGCGACGCAGTGCCTCGCCGCGCACGCCCGCCGCGGTGTCGCACGCGGAAAGCACGACGAGATTGGCGTCGAGCCTGAGCTTCGCGATTTCGGCGAAGTCGAGCAGTCCGTCCGATCCCGGCGCGCCGAACGAGGTAACAAGCGCCGGCGGCGACTTGGAACAGCCCCACATCCCCTCTTCCAGCCCATGCGTGGCGAAGTGCAGCACCTCATATTGGGCAAGGTCGCCGCGCGCCGCGACGTCGCTGTCGCTGAACCCGGCGCCGGTGATGAACTGCGCATTGGTGACGCCGAGCGCACCGGCGGCGATCTGCAATTCCTGCCCGTCGATCGGCTTGAGCGTCCGCGCGATCGCGCCGAGGCGGTCGGCGCCGATCGAGCAGCCGAAGCCGACGCGGATCGTCCCCGCCGCCGGTACCGACGGCTGGTGCTGGCCGAAGCCGAGGAATGCCCTTTGCGCGCGCGACGCGGGCAGCGAGCGCGCGACGAGGAAGGAGCGCGGCGACAGGGCGGTCGAGATCGCGGCGTTCGCCGCGAGGAAGGCGGTGTTCGAAAAGTCGAACGGATCGGCCTTTACCTGATCCTGCGCGTAGCGGGTGACGAGCACGCCCACCGGCAATTGCTGCAGCGGCCCGGAGGGATCGACAACGATCGCGCGTGACTGCGCGAGCGCGTCGGCCGCCGGCCCGGCGACGAGGCGGAACAGCGTATAGGCACGCGCCTCGTCGAACGGCACCAGCTTGCCGATTGCGAGGTCCCCGTCGATCGAGCCGCGCAGCTGCTCGGCCAGCGCCATCACCGCCTGCTTCGCCGCGTCGCTCTCCGCCACCGTGTAGATGTAGGTGCGGTCGGCGGTGACGACCATGCCGTAAACGCGGCGGTTGAGCGTCGTCAGCTTCAGGAACGTCTCGCCGGGGCGCAGCGCGGCGCGCAGTTCGGCGAGCGTCGCGGGGCTTTCGTCGAGCGTGCGGTATCGCGGATCGGCGGCGAGCTTCGCGTCGACCGCGAGCAGCCGCTGCTCTGCCGCGGCGCGTGTGCGGTTCAGGTCGGCGGTCGACGCGTCTGGCGCTCCCTCCGCGGTGCCGGCGAGGGCGAAGCGCAGCCGCGTCAGCTCGCGCTCGAGATCGGCACGCTCGCGCACTGCGCTGCCCACCGCGGGATCGGCGGTGACAACGTTGCGCAGCTCGCTGATCTGGCGCGCCACGTTGGGCGCGCCATTGGCCTGCACCGCGCGGAAGAACAGGTCGAACGTGTCCGCCTGCGGCCGCGCCGCCTCGGCGACGAGCAGGTCGAGATAATCCTCCATCGCGATCGATCCGCCCGCCGATGTCGCGCCCGACGCGATCAGCGAATCGACGGCCGCCCGGAACGCGTCGCGTGCTTCCGCGCGCGACGCGCCGGCGCGTGCGAACACCGCCGCGCGCTCGAGCTCGGCTTCGGCGATCGCCGGCTCCGCGCCCGTGCCGGCATTGGCGATCGAGCCGCGCCGCAGCAGCTCGACGTTGGTATGGAAATAGCCCAGCGCCGCCTTGTAGTCACCCGCACGCGCCGCGAGCCGCCCTTGCTGCCGCGCGATCCGCGCGCCCAGCCAGTACAATTGCCCCTGGTCGAGCCGCGCGTTGGTCAGCGGGCGAAAGATCGTCGCGGCGGCGGTGATCTGCGTCGTGGCGCCCGCCGCGTCGCCGCGCGCGAGCAGCGCCACGCTGCGCGCATAGTGCGACTGCGCGTCGAGCACGAGCCGCGACAGCTGCGCCACGTCGGCGAGCGCGGGCATGCCGCGCGCGCCCGCCACGGGCTGATTGAGCGCGACGAGCGTGGCGGGATCCTGCAGCGGCTGCGTATCCGCGACAGGCGCCGCGGTGATCCGCTCGAGGATCGTCAGCGCCTCGGTGAAGTCGCTGCGGTTGATCGCGTCGAGCGCGCGGTATGTATCGTATTTTCGCACGATGAAGGGCGTGCGTGCAGTCGGATTGCCGGCCAGCACCTCGTTCGCCGCGGCGAAATGCCCGCGCGCCGCGTCGGGAAAGCGGATGTTAGAATCGGCGAGCCCCGCCTCTAGCAGCAGCTCCGCCTTCAGCGCCGCGGGCGTATCAGGCGTAAGACGAGTGATCGCATCGTTGAGCACGCGTGAGGCATCGACGTGCAGCCCCTTGTGGTTGAGCGCGATACCCTGCGCGAGCGCGCTGGCGCCGCTCGCGGTCGGCGCGGTCACGTCGGCCGCGACCAGCGCCGCGCCGTCACGCACCGGCAGCGCGGCAAGATCGACCGTCGCGACCGGCGTGTACGTCCCGCCGACCTGCGGCTTGCGCAGCCCGGCGGCGATCGCGACCGCTTCCTCGACCTGCGGCAGCAGCGCAGGCGTGGCCGATGCGACGTAGCGCCGGTTCCCGCGCGCCAGATCGACTCGCACCGATTCGAGCCCGGTCTGGCGATCGAGGCAGCGCGCCGCGGCGGCGGGCTGCCCCTCGATCGTCACCGCGCGGCTGGCGCCGCAATCGAACTGCGCCTCGAGCGACTTTACCGCCGCCTCGGTCGGCTGGATCGCGCGGATGCTGCCGAGTGGCCGGCTGGCGGTGATACTCGAGCAGGTGATCGCATAGGCGCGCGCGAATGGATCGGGAGTGGCGGGATCGTTCCAGCTGCGCGCGGCGGTGCACCGATCGCCCGCGGCGTTGCTGCCCAGGCTGAAGCCGTCGAGCCGCGCCGGGGGCGGATTGGCAACGCACCCGGCGAGGACGGCGGCGGCGCCCGCGAGCAGCGCGGCAAAGCGGGTGTGGATCACGGCTGTTGCTCCTGCGGCGCGTCGGTCGGTCGCGGGCCCGCCCCGGCCGGCTGCTCGGGCGCCAGCGCGGGCAGGCCGCTCAGCAGCTCCTCGTTGTTGCCGCTGATGATGGGGGTGAACGGCAGCGCGACGTCCTGCTGGATGCCGAACACCGCGCTCGTGTTCCAGTCGAACACCTGCAGCGTCGGCTGGATGACGATGGTGGTAAGGCACCCCGCGCCCGATCGGGCGAGGCAGCCGTTGATCCGGCTGTTGGGCAGCAGCAGCGCGTCGATATCGATCACCGGATTGGCGAGCAGCGCGGTGCTCGCGCCCGATATGCCGTTGATCGTGCCGAAGAAGGCGAAGCTCGCCGACTGCGGCGGGCCGAAGGTCGAGACACGCAGCGCGGTCTGCACCGCGCCCGTGCCCGCACCGCCGCCGGCACCAACGCTACCGATCGTCGCGCCCGATGCCTGGCCGGGGATCGCGGTATTCTGGAAGAGTGCGTAATCGCCGAACCGCACCGTCAGCGACTGCGCGCCGACCGTGGTGGTCGCGTCCGGATTGTAGAAGCCGCCGCCGAGCTGTGGATTGTACAGCGCCGAATTGGCGTTGCCGATTAGCGCCTGCGCCTGCGCGCGTCCCGGCTCGCCCGGCTGCAACGTATCGATGAAGCCCGGCGCGAGGCCCACCGCGATGCGATTGCCCCGCAGTTCGAGATCGGCGTTGTCGACCAGCAGGCGCCCGCCGGCATCGCTCGTCGCGACCACGTGAATCGTCTGCGCCGCGCCATCCGCGCCGTCGCCGCCGAGCCGGATCGCCTGCGCGCCCCCGCTCGAGGACAGCTGCCCGGTCACGCGGACGTCGCCGGTCGACAGCATCGCCACCGATCGCGCGATGCCCGGCGTCAGCGCCAGCGTGCCGAGCTGCAGCGCGCCGGATCCCGCATCGAACGCGAGCGTCTCGGCGCCGATCTGCCCGACCTCCGCGGCGGATAGGCGGAAGCCGTCCGCGGCGGTGCCGTCGCCGATCCGCAGCGCGGTGCTCGCCGGGTCGCGTGTTGCGAAGCGCACCGACGTGGCGCGCACCGCTCCGGTCAGTTCGGCGTCGGGCGCGCGAACGGTGACGGACGGACCGCCGCTCAGCGCGCCGAGCCGCGCCAGCCCGTTGGCATCGAGCGCAATCCCGGCGCCCGCCGTCCCGCTGCCCAGCGTCAGCGCGCCGCCGCTGGTGACGCGCAGCGCACCGCCTGACCGCGCCGTGTTGATCGCTGCGTCCGCGCCGCTGTCGATCGCGAGCACGCCGGCAGCGTCGACAGCACTGGCCGTCACCCCCGCCGCCGATTTCAGCGTCAGGTCGGCGCCCGCGCTGGCGTCGCCGAGCGTCAGCGCGGCGCGTGCGTCGGCCAGCAGCTGCCGTGCCGCCGCCAGCCGCCCTGCGACGTCGATCGTGCCGCCGCGCAGCGTCGCCGCGCCGCCCGACGACACGTCGCCCAACCGCGCCGCCGCCGCATCGACCGTCAGGTCGCCGCCGGTGGTGCGCAGCGCAGCTCGGCCGTCGCCGGCGCCGGTGAGCGCACCCGCGGTGCGGACCGCGAGCGATTGCGCGGTGACCGTCGGCAGCGCGATCGATCCACCCTCCAGCGTCGCCGCGCCAGCCACGGTCGCCGCGCCGAGCGTCAGCGCCGTTGCCGCCTTGGCATCGAGGCTTCCCGCCCTGATCTCGCCGAGCCGGATCGCCCCGGCCGATGTCGTGAGCGAGACCGCGCCGGTGCTGGTCAGCGCGCCGGTCGTCAGATCGCCGTTGGTCAGGGTCAGCGCGACGCGGCCAGCCGTGATCGTGCCTGCCTCGACCGTGCCGTCATGCGTCAGCCGGTCGGTTGGCGCTTGGCCATCGAAGCCGCCGATCGAACCCGCCTCGATCGCGCCGAGCCGGATCGACTGCCCACTGCCCGCGCGCAGCGCAAGCGCGCCGGTCGGCACCTGCACGCTCGTGCCCGCGAACTCGATCGAGGTGTTCGAATCGAGCACGATCGGGCCGCTGCCAGCGCTCAGCCGAAGGCCCGTGACCCCGCGCAGCGCGTCACCGGTGGTCGTCAGCCGCACATCGCCGCGCGCCTGCTGGACGATGCCGTTGCCGCCGAGCGTGGTCGTGCCCGCCGTCACGCGATAGTTGCCGCCCGCGGTGACGGAGCCGGCGATCGTGGCCGCACCAGCGGCGCGCACCGTCACGTCGCCGCCCGCCGTGATCGTACCGATCGATATCGCGCCGCGCGTTGCCTCGGCGAGCAGCGTGCCCGTCGCCTGCGCCGCCGCCAGATCGACCGTCGCGCCGCGAAGTGTCGCCGCGCCGCCCGATCGCACGCTCGCCCCGCGCACGACGCCGTTCGCCGCGCTCGCATTGATCGATCCGGCGCTCAGCTGGTCGAACGACAGATCGCCGACGCTGTCGATCGCGAGTGCACCCGCTGCCGATACCGTCCCGAGCGTCGCCGCGCCGCTGCTCAGCGTCGCGCCGCTACCGCTGGTGATCACGTCAACGAATAGTGCGCCTGTCGTCCTGGCGCTCAGCGCCCCACGGGTCTCGATGGTATCAAGCGTCAGCGAGGCTGCTCGCAGGTCCGCCGCGCCGGCCGCGCGCAGCGACCCGCCATCGACCACTCCGCCAGTAAGCGTCACCGCACCACCGGCGATTTCGCCGAACGATAGTGCCCCGGCGACGTCGAGCGTCAACGCCGCGTCACCCGTGATCGTGCCGAGCGTCGCGGTGCCGCCGCTGACGAGCGTCCCCACGCCCGCCGCCTCTACGGTGCCGATCACGAGCGCGTCCGCGGCAGTCGCTGCGAGCGGGCCGCCGGTCTCGATCCGGTTGAGCGTGATCGTCGTCGCACGCAGATCGGCGGCCCCCGGGGTTCGCAGCGCGGTGCCAGTGATTGCGCCACCGGTCGCGGTGATCGACGCGCCTGACAGCGTGTCGAACGACAGGCTGCGCCCGCCGCCGACGATCAGCGTACCCGACGCATCGACCGTGCGAAGCGTCGTATCGATGACCGACGTCAGCGTGACGTCGCCGCCCACCACCGGGCCGTTGACGCGCAGATCGCCCGCGGTGGCGATCAGCGATACCGACTGCGTGCCACCCGCGACGCTGTTGGCGGTGATCGACGTAGCGGTGATCGCGATATTGCCGCCGCTCACGTCGCCGAGCAGCGCATCGGTGCCGACGGTGAGCGAGAAAGCGCCGCCGGGGCCGGCGGCAAGGTCGATGCCGCTGCCCGGCGCGAAGCCCGAGACGCGGCCATTGGGCGCCGCCACCGTCAGGTCGCTCGTGCGACTGCGGATGAACGGCGTGCGGATGTCGCGGCCAGAGCGCACCGTCGCTGCGCCCTCCGCCACGACGCCCTCTGCGATCGCGACGTCGGAGTCCCTCGCGGTCCCCGTGATTACTACGCTGCCACCCGCATCTACCGCCGTCGCAAATAGTGCACCGCCGGCCGTCACCGCGACATTGCCGCCGGTGGACGTGACCCGCCCGAGCGTGACGGCGCCGGCGTCCGCCTTCAATGACGCGGCGTTGCGCACGGTGACGTCGCCGCCCGTGATCGCGCCCATCCTGGCCGTCGCGCTCAGCGCCGCGGCATCGACGGTGCTGAAGGACACGGCGTTGCCCGTCAGCGTGACGCCGCGCGTCGTATCGATCGCCTGCGTCGACACGTCGCCCGCGCTGCTGCCGATCGACACCGAACCGTCGGCGATGCTGATCGCCCCCGTTTCGATCGTGCCCGCCGCCTCGAGCGTCAGATCGGTACCGAGCGTCAGCGCGCCGGTGCGGATCGAGGCACCGCTCGCGGTCGCGCCGCTCGCGGTCAGCTGCGCCGCGTCGACCGCGCCGACGCTGATGCCGGCGCCGTCGGTGCGCAGCACGACCGCGCCGCCCGCAAGCGGCACGCCCACGAGGTCGATCGCGCCACCGTTAGCGGTCAGCGTCAGTGCCTCGGCACCGGCCGCATCGCTGTCCGACCGAATCGACAGCGCGCCGCCGGTCTGGCTGACCCCGCCGGCCGATGCGGTTGCGGTATACGCCCCCTGCGCGCGCTGTTCGCCGCCCAGCGTCACCGAGGTGCCCGTGATCGTCGCGTCCCCCGCGGACGCCAGACTGCCGGCCGCGACGACGGCGCCGCCGTTCGAGCTCAGCGTCGCGCCCGCGCTGCCGGCGTTGATCGTACCCGCCACGCCGATCGCGTTCGATGCGCGTACGTCTACCGCGCCGCTGCTCGCCGTCAGCGCGCCGGCCGCATTGAGCAGCCCGCCAGCCGCCTGCAACGTTACCGCGCTGCCCGCGGCGCCGCCCAGCGTCAGGTCGCCGCCCGTCGTGACGAGCGTCGCCGCGCCCGTGCCGCCCTGCACGTTGCCGACGGCGAGCGACGCGCCGGTGGCATTGACGCCCGTCGCGCCCGTCAGGTCACCTGCGCGCACCGCGCCGGCACTGGTGATCGTCACATTGCCGGTGGTACTGCCCACGCCGCCCAGCGTCGCCGCGCTTCCCGATAGCGAAACGTCGCCGCTCGCAGCGCTGCCGCCGTTGACCGCCAGTGCGCCGCCGCTCTGCAGCCGCAGCGTACCGCCCGTCGCCGTCGCGCCGCCCACGCTCAGCGTACCCGCCGCCTCCCCGTCGATGGCACCCGCCGTGGCGACGAATGCGCCCGTTGCGGTGATCGCGCCGCCACCTGCGCGTAGTGTGAGCGATTGCCCACTGGCCCCGCCGCCGAGCGTCAGATCGCCGCCCGACGCGCTCAGCGTCACCGCGCCGCTGCCGCCCAACACCGCGCCGAGGTCCAGCGCGGACGCGCTGGTATCGATGCCGGCCGCAGCGGTCACCGCACCCGCCTGCACCGCACCTGCCGAACGAATCGAGATGTCGGCGGCGCGGCTCTCGACGCCGGCCAGCGTCGCGCTCGCGCCCGTCAGCGTGACGGCCTGGTCCGCAACGATCGCGCCCGTCACCGACAGCGCACCGTCGCGCGCGCGCAGGCGGACGCCGCCGCCCAATGCGGAGACCGCGTCCTCGGCCGTGATCGCCCCACCCGCCAGGACATCGACCGCGCCACCGTCGGCACGCACCACGCCGGTCGTACCAATCGCGCCGTTCACCGCTTGCAGCGTTACCGCCCGCCCGCTGACGGCGCCGAGCGACAGGTCGCCGGTATTCGCGGTCAGCTCGATCGCGCCCGTGCCGCCGCGCACCTCGCCCACCGCCATCGACGCGGCACTTGCGCCCACTCCGGCCGCGCCTGCCAGCGAGGTGGCAGTCAGGCGGCCCCCGGTCGTGATCGACACCGCGTCGTCGCGGCTCTCGACGGTGCCCAGCAGCAGCGCGGCCCCGCTTGCCAGCGTGATCCCGCCACTTGCGTTGAGATCCGCCTGAACCCCGAGCGTGCCCGCCGTCGCGCGCAGATCGATGCCCTCCCCGGCTCCCGTCACCGTGATCCGCTGCACCGACAGGTCGCCGCCGATGCTCTCGGCGGTGAACCCCTGGACAAGATTCAGGCGACCGAAGGCCAAAGATCCCTGTGAGCGGAACGCGCCCGCGGCGCCGAGCGGATCGCCGTCAAGCGTCGCCAGCGTGCCAAGCGATCGCGCGGTCACGTCGCCCAGCACGAGCGGCGCCTGCGCCGCAGCGAAGATCCGGACGCCGAGCGCGCGATTGGTGCCGCCGGTGATCGTCGCATCACGCGCGAGCACGATCCCCTCGGGGCCCGCCGCCTGCAGGCGAATGTAATCGCCGGCCTGCGTGCTCGACGACGTGATCGCCGCGCCACCGGCGATCCCGCCGCTGCGTGCCAGGATGTCGATGATGCGCGCGCTGCTTACCTCGGCCGTGCCGAGCGCCACCGAAGCGCCGCGCAGCGTGACGGCCTCGCCGCCCGATACGTCGCCGCCCAGCGTCAGCGCGTTGACCGCGTCGGCCAAGATCAGCCCGCCCGCGTCGAGACCGCCGCTGGAGACCGCCGCCGCGCCGGTCAGCGCGATGTCGTCATCGGCATCGATCGCCCCCGTCGCGAGGGCACCGACGGTAGCGACGACACGAACGTCGCCCGCGCTCGACGTCAGCCCGCCCGTGGTGACGTTGGCGCCCGTCAGCGACAGGTCGCCGCGCAGCGACACGTCGCCGGTCGTGATCGCCACGGTGCGGGTGATCCCGGTGGTGAAGTCCGCCGTGCCGATTGCGCCGAGCAGTCCGCGTGCGCGCACCTCGCCCAGTCGGACAATTCCTGTGGTATCGGCGGAGCGGACGCTGATGTCGGACTGCCGGTCGGTGCCGCCCAGCAGCACCGTGCCCGGCGCGAAGTCGATTGCGCCCCCCGCCCCTGCCGCGCGCGCCGCATCGATCGCCAGCGTCATGCCGGCATCGCCGCCCGCCGCATCAGCGCCCAGCGTCAGGCCGTCAAGCCCGGTGATGCCGCCGCGGCCGGCGGTCAGCCGCACCGCGCCGCCGGCGGACTGGGACACGTCTGTGCCGTTACCGAGGCTGATTGCGCCGGCATCAATCTGGTAGGTACGCCCAGCGGTGACAGCCCCGGCGACCGTCGCACGGCTCGCCGCCACCGCGTCGCCGATCACAATGTCGCGCGCGGCCGACAAGGCAGCGAGCGTCACGTCGCCCGGCGTCTCGATCCGAATGTCGGATCCCGATCCGGCAGCGCGCACCAAACCCGTCGCGGTGATCGCACCGGCAGCGCTCGCGGTCGCCGATCCGCCGCGCGCATTGAGCTCAGCGACGTCGATCGTACCCGTCGACTGCAGATCGACGCCGCGATCGGATGCTAGAACGCCCCCGGTGATCGTTGCGCCCTCGATCAGCAGCGCCTCGCGCAGGTTGACGCCGCCGGTCGTCACCGCCCCGGTTATGCGCAGCCCGTTGCCAACTGCGCCCGTACCGATCCCGCTACGCAGCGCGCGCGCCTCGACAGTGCCGATCAATACCTGGTTCGCCCCTGATCGCAGCCGCAGCGTCAGCCCGCCCGAACGCTGCTCGCCGGCGAACAGCGCGGCATCGCCGCCCAGAAGGATATCACCGAGGGCGGTGCCGAGCGTCTCTATCAGCAGTCCATCGTTCGCGCTCGACCCCGATCGCAGCGTGATCGTTCCGGTGCCGGTGATGTTGCCGTCGGTGGTGGAAAGCTGCAGTTGGTCCGACGCACCGATGGTGAGGCCCGTGCCGCCGCTTAGCGCGATCCCGGTGCCCGCCAGCCGCACGTCGTCGCCGGCGCCGATACCGCCGCTGATCGTCAGCAACCCACCGGCGCCGAGCAGCGCGTCGCTGCGCGTCTCGATTGTGGCGGCCGACTTAATCGCCCGGTTCGCGGCGATCACCACGTCGGAACTGCTGCCCTGCGTGCGTAGCAGGCCGCTGACCGATACGTCGGCGAGCCCGCCCGTCGCGGCTGCATCCGCCGCGATCGTCAGACCGTCGACCGCCGCCGTCGGGCGCCCGGCGGACAGCACGATCCCGCGCGATCCGGCGCTCGCGGTCGTGACCTCGGCCGAGACGCCGAGCAGCGAATCGGTCAGCGTTCCCTCGGAGGCGAGCGCGAACAGCGCGTTGTTCCCCGCCACCTTGCCCTGAACATACTGGCTGGTGCCCGATACCGCGGTGCCGCGGTTGATCGTCACCGACAGTGGGCTGCCTGCGCGATAATCGAGCGTGACGTCCGCCGCGCTGACGAAGGCGACGTCCTGCCCCTGTGCGATGAACTCGCCGCGCGCATCGATCTTGGGCGCGATCATCACCAGCCCGCGCGTGTCGCCGTTGATCGCGAACTTCGCGCCATCCTGAACGATGATCCCCGACGCTTCCTTGCCGGCGGGCGCACGCAGCCGGAAGCGATCGTTGGCGAGGACGAAGTCGGTGGACGATATATCCAGCGTCGTCAGCACGAGGGATCCGGTGGCGAACGATGCCTTGGAGCCGACGAGAATGCCGTTGGGATTGTGCACCCACACCGCCACGTCGCGCTCGCTCGTCAATCGGCCGAGCAGTTGCGACACGCTCGTCGCCGATACGTCGCGGTTTAGCACCGCGGCGCCGCCGGGCACCACACGCCCGTTGGTGAACGCGATCGTCTTGTCTTCCGGGATGTTGAAGCCGTCCCAGTTGATGACGGTGCTCGCAGCGCGCAGGTTGACGCGCAGCTGGTCGGCGGTGGGGTTGCTCAGTTGCGGATCGGAGCCGAGCGGGCTGGTGGTGACGCCGCGGATGTCGCCTTCGGTCGGCAGGCGCACCGCCTGCCCCTGTGCCGAGAGCGCACCGAATCCGCCCAGCGCCGTGGTGAGCGCGAGAACGCTGCGCCGCAGGTGGCGGGGGCGCGGGGCTTGGATCAGGAACGCGAACATCGGTGCTTCCTATCGTGCGCGGTCGCGCAGCTGCAGGGTCAGAGAAACGAGAACGCGACCAGGCGGCCGACGTTCGTCGAGCAGCAGCGCCTTGTCGAGGGGCTTGGCATAGGCGACGTCGAGCACGACGCTGCCCGGCAGCGAAAGGCGCAGGCCGCCGCCGACGCTGTCGAACGTGCGCGGCCCCTCCACCGTGGCACGATCGAGATTACGCAGGTGCAGCCGGTCGTAGAATCCGTAGACTTGCGTGCCAAGCCGCGATGAAATCGGCGGATCGGCACGCAGCTCGAAACGGCCGCCCACCGCCCGGTCGGCGCTGTTCGATCCTGGATCGTAGCCCCGACCGACCGTCAGGCTGCCGAGTGCGAACTCTTCGTAGTTAAGCAGCGGATCGTTCGCCCACTGCGCCTGGCCAAGTGCCGCGATGCTGAACACGGGGCCCAGCCGCAGGCTGGCATCGACCGTCCCGCGGAACACCACCGCGCGCGGGTTGCCGTCCAGACGCGAGGTCAGCTCGCCGCTCGCAAATCCGCGTTCGCTGGCGTTGAAGATGCTGAGCCCCTTGCGCAGCTCCGCGCTCGCCGCGATCGAGAAGAAGACGTTGCCGTTCGCATCGACTAGCTGGTGATCGGCGTCGAGGCCGACGAACGCCACGCGCAGCCGGTCGCGCGTCAGCGTGACGGCGGTGTCGCCGGTGCCGACGCGAGCGATCTGGTCGACGAAGTCGAACCCGCCGCGCACGCGCGCGTTCGACCGGATCGATCGCACCAGCGGGCGCGTTAAATCGAAACCGGCGATTAGCGTGTTGGTGCGCAGATCGAGCGGGCCGAGGTCGGGCCGCGACCAGGCGTAGGTGACGCGGCTGCCCAGCGTCGTGCCGTTGTTGTCGAGTTCGAAGATATGGCCGCCCTGCAGGATGATCTGTTCCTGAAAGTCGGCGGTTGTCGACACGCCCAGATAGGTGATGTCGGCCAGCCCGGTCAGCCCGTAGATCTCGCCGCGCGCGTACAGCGTCTCGCGCCCCAGCAGCCGCGAATTGTAGTTCTGCGCGTTGGCGAACAGCGCGAAGCGGCGCGAGCTGACGGTGAGGTCGCCGATCACGTCGCCCTGCGCACCGCCCGACGCGCGCAGCGACAGCGCGACGTCGAGCCCCGGCACGTCGCCGGCGAGCAGCAGCAGCCGCTCCGCTTCGCGCTCGTTCAGCGGGTCCATCGCCTGCAGCTTGGCGAGGCGCCGACGCAGCAGCGGTTCGTAGCGGCCGGCGTCGCCGCGCACCCGCACCTCGACGAGCCGCGCGGTGACTACCTCGAGCCGGAGCACGCCGTCGGCAATTTCCTGCGCGGGAATCTGAACCGAGGCGATCCACCCCTTGCGGCGCAGCGCGGCATTGGCCTGATCGCGGATCTCGCAGACCACGGCGACCGGCTGATCGCCGCTCGGCACCGCGAGATCGGCCAGCGCATCGGCGATCTGCGGCTGCAGTGCCGATCCATCGGGCCGGGTGAATGCCACGCGCGACACCGTCACACGAAGCGCAGAGGTCGCGAACGGGCAGTTGCCCTGCTGGAAGGCGTCGCGCGCGTCGATCTGCGCGCGCGCCTCACCCGCCGGCTCAGGCGCGGGCGGGGTAATCTCCTGCCGCGTCGGCAGATTGGGGGTGGCGACCTGCGCCTGCCCCGGCGACGCGCCGAACGCCAGCGCCGCCAGCCCGATTAACGAAACCTTCTTACCAATCGCCAATCGCAAGCCCTATCCCCCTCCGTGCCAAAGCGTCGGCGCCCCGCGCGCCCGGCCACCCTTATTCCTCGCGGTAGATCTCGGTCAGGTACCAGCGGCCCTTGCGCTGCTCGAAGACGAACGCGCCGACGCGGCGGTAGCCAAGCGGGTCGTTCGCCCCACGCTTGGGCACGGCGCTGCTCTCCAGCGCCTGGCGCAGCGTCCGCTGCCGGGCGTCGAACGTCGTATCGCTCGCCAGCGCCTGGCGCACGAGCGGTGGGACGGCGGCGCGCGCGACCGACGTCTGCTCGTCCGAATCGAGGGTCCCGTGCGTCTTGACCGTCGCGGCGCTGGCCGCAATCAGCCCGGCCGCGTCATCGGCGAGAGCCGCCTTGCGGAACCGCTGCCAGTAATCGGCGAACGCCTCGTTCGCCGGCTTTGCTGCCGCCGGTGCCGCCTGCGCACCCATGATCGCGGCGGCGTTCGCCGGGCCTGGCTCCGCGCTGCACCCCACCAGCGTGATCAGCAGCGCGGGGTGGCAGATTTTCAATATGGCCATCGGATTGCCTTTACGTCGTAGCTTGCCAGCGAGAAGTTCGATTCTTTTACAGAGTCGCTCTGGTTGCCGCCGAGCAATTTGATGTGCGTCGCCGTCTGGCTGATGAAAAAGGCAACATGATTACCGCTCGACGATCCTGTCGCGCGATCGTTGGTGCGGCGCTTTTGGCTGATCTGGATGATCGCGCCGTAGCGTGGCGTCTCGAGCTTCTGCCCCCATGTCGCGAAGCTCGCCGCAGCGGCGCTGCGGCTGCCGCGCAGGTTCGCCTGCGCGAGCACCCAGTTGACGAACGACGCGCACCACGGAACCGAATCGGGCTGGCTGCCGAGCGAGGTGGCAGCGTGATATTCCATGATCCGCTTGTTGTTCGCGCGCCCGCGCGCCTCGACCACGCCCGCTTCCGCGAGCGCGATGCGCATCCACGGCGCGCCGATCGCGGTGCCCGGCTGCTCAAGCGGCGGGCTGCGGCGCGGCGCCGGGCGGGCTGCGGCAGGCGTCGGCCGTTCGGCCGCAGGCGGCGGCGAGGCTTTGGGCGTTCGGCTCGCGGGGGCGGCACGCGCGCCGGTGCCGCCGCTGATCGGCAGCTGGCGGACCGACGGCGGCGTCACCGCTCGCGTAGGGGCGGACGGCAGCGCGCTGCCCGCCACGCCTAGGCTGCGCCACGTGCGCTGCCCGACGATCCCATCGACCGTCAGGCCCTGCCCCGCTTGGTACTCGCGCACCGCGCGATCGGTTGCCGGACCGAAGACGCCGTCCAGCTCGAGTGGCGGGCGCGGCCGCTGGGTCGTGTTGAGTGCGTGTTGGAGGAGCTGGACATCCTGTCCCCGCGCCCCGCGATCGATCTCGTTAAGTCGCACGATCTCGCCTCCTTCCCCATAAGGCGGAACGATCAACGTTCCGCTTCCACGATGGATGCACCTTGTCGTTACGCTTGCCGCGTCATCCTCTTGCCCTTAACGGCATCGTCGTCACGCCGCCTGCGATGGCTTATTATCCGCGACGATTGCAAGTGCTGGCGCCGCATTATCAAAGTGATAGGCGAGTGCGTCGCCCTCTACGGTCACGTCGATCCGCGCCACGTCCTCGCCGCGCATCCGCCGTTCGAGCAGCGCCACCGACATGTCGGGCAACATCGTATTGGTGAGGATCGCGTCGATCATCCGCCCGCCCGATGCCGCCTCGGTGCAGCGCGCGACGATATGGTCGATCACCGCGGAATCGATCGCCAGCACGATGTCGTGATTGTCGCGGATGCGCCGCTCGATCCGGCCGAGCTGCAGGCGGACGATACCGGCCAACATATCCTGGCTGAGCGGAAAATAGGGCAGCACCGACAGGCGGCCGAGCAGTGCGGGCGGGAACACCTTGAGCAGTTCGGGGCGCAGCGCCGTCGCCAGCCCCTCCGGCGTGGGCGCCATCTCCTCGTCCGCGGTCAGCGACGCGATCAGGTCGGTGCCGACGTTGGAGGTGAGCAGGATCACCGTGTTGCGAAAGTCGATGTGCCGCCCTTCCGCATCGTTCATGAAGCCCTTGTCGAACACCTGGAAGAACATCTCGTGGACGTCGGGATGCGCCTTCTCGATTTCGTCGAGCAGGACCACGCTGTACGGCCGGCGCCGCACCGCTTCGGTCAGCACGCCGCCCTGGCCGTAGCCGACATAACCCGCCGGCGCGCCTTTCAGCGTGGAGACGGTGTGAGCTTCCTGAAATTCGCTCATGTTGATGACGATCATCGAATCGTCGCCGGAGAACAGCAGCTCGGACAGCGCGTGCGCCGTCTCGGTCTTGCCGACCCCCGACGGCCCGCAGAGCATGAACACGCCGACGGGCTTGGCCGGATTGTCTAACTTCGCGCGGCTCGTCTGGATGCGCTTGGCAATCGCATTCATCGCGTGATCCTGACCCACGACGCGCTTCTTCAACGCGTCGCCGATCGTCAGCACGCTGGCGATCTCGTCCTTGACCATTCGCCCCACCGGGATGCCGGTCCAGTCGCCCACTACGGCCGCGATCGCGTCACCGTCGACCACGCCGAACACCATCGGATCGTCGCCCGCCGCCTCACGCGCTGCCGCCAACGCCGCATCGAGCGCCGCCGCGTTGCCGCCGTCGCGCGCCGTACGCACCGCGTCGAGCGCATCCTTCTCGCGCGCCCATTTCGCCTCAATCGCCTCCACCGCCGCGCGCGCCTCGGCGATCTCACCTTCAAGGTTGGGGAGCCGATCGTCGCGGCGATAGCGCCCCTGCGTCTCGCGCTCGACCACCGCGCGCTCCGCTTCGAGGAGCTCGAGCCGCCGGCGACGATCCTCCACCGCCGCGGGCGTCGCGTGCTGCGACACCGCGACGCGCGCCGCGGCGGTATCGAGCAGGCTCACCGCCTTGTCGGGCAGCTGGCGTGCGGGCACGTAGCGCTGCGACAGCGTCACCGCCGCGGTCACCGCCTCGTCGAGCATCACAACCTGATGGTGCGCCTCCATCATGGGCACCACCGATCGCAGCATGTCGATCGCGACGCCGGTTTCCGGCTCGGCGACGTCGACCGTCTGGAAGCGGCGGGTGAGCGCCGGGTCCTTCTCGAAATACTGGCGGTATTCGGCATAGGTAGTCGCCGCGATCGTGCGCAGCCGGCCGCGCGCCAGCGCCGGCTTCAAGAGGTTCGCGGCATCTCCCGTGCCCGCCTGTCCGCCCGCGCCCACCAGGGTGTGTGCCTCGTCGATGAACAGGATCACCGGGCTCGCCGCGCCTTCCACTTCGTCGATCACCTGGCGCAGCCGTTTCTCGAACTCGCCCTTCACTCCCGCGCCGGCCTGCATCAGCGTAACGTCGAGCGCTCGCAGCGTGACGTTGCGCAAGCTGGGCGGCACGTCGCCATCGGCGATGCGGCGCGCGAAGCCCTCAACCACCGCGGTCTTGCCGACGCCCGCTTCGCCGACCAGGATCGGATTATTCTGGCGCCGGCGCAGCAGCACATCGACGAGCTGCCGGATCTCCGCGTCGCGGCCGACCACCGCGTCGATCTCGCCCGCGCGCGCCTTGGCGGTAAGATCGACCGAGTAGCGCGCCAGCGCCTCGCCCGTGGGTGCAGTGCCTTGCGGGGCAGCCGCGCCCGCCGTGGCCTCGCCCACCGTCTGCTCGGCCGATGGCGCGACGATCGCGGCGAACTCAGCGCCGAGCCGGTCAACCGCCACCCGACGCCACTGGCTGCTGATTGCGAACAGCGCGTTGCGCAGCGTCTGCGTTTTCAGCATGCCGTAGATCAGATGCCCGGTGCGCACCTTGGCGGCACCGAACTGAAGCGAGGCGTAGAGCCAGCCCTTCTCGATCGTCTCCTCGATCTGCGGCGAGAAATCCGAGATGGCGGACGCCCCGCGCGGCAGGATGTCGAGCGCCCCCACGATGTCGCGCGCGAGCGCCGCATCGTCGACCCCGAACGCCGCGCGGATCGCCGCCACGTCGCCCGCCGGATCCTGCGCCAGCAGGTGGATCCAATGAACTAGCTCGACATAGGGGTTGCCGCGCATGCGCGCGAACCCGGTGGCGGATTCGATCGTCTGCAGCGCGGCATCATCGAGGCGGCCAAACAGCGCCGTCCGGCTTATCTCGGTCATTTGCATCCCCCTCCCGTTTGTGCCGCCGCCCCGTCGCTCAGCGTACTAGCGGCCGAAGGCCGGCAATCGTCGTGACGCCGCTGTCCTGCGCCTTGGACGACAACGCTTGGTCGATCAGCAGCGTGTTGTCGCTGCGATCCCATTCGATCACCATCGGCACGATCCCCGTCGCATTGGGCGACGAGCCGCGAAAGGTCACACCGATCCGCACCGGGCTTCCCGACGACAGGATCGCGATCGCGGTCGGCCCGCCGCAGCTCTGCGCTTCATACTCGCCGTAGCCGACGGTCGGGATCAGCATCGTCTCGTCGTTCTGTCGCGCGGCGATGAAGCAGCCCGCAACGGTCGCGTCGGGCATCGTGCCCTTGCCGGTCAGCAGCACCGCGCCGTTCGACACGCGGAACGATTGCGCCTGCGTCACCTCGACGTCGGTCATGCCCTGCCGTCTGGCCTCGGCAAGCGTCGCCGCGACGGCGGCGGGATCGGCGGCGCCCGCCAATTTTAGTGCGGCACCCACGCCAGGCGTTGTGGCGCCGGAAGCAGGCGATGCGGCACCCGGCGCGGGCGCCTCCGCGGTTGCAGCCTCGGCCACGGCCGCAGAGGTGACAGCGTTGGCGACCGGAGCGTCCGGCTGCGCGCTACACGCGGCAGCGGCGCACGCCATCAACAATAACGACATGACTCCCGCCCCCTTATTGCGCGAAACGCTGGTAATTGGCCCGCATTTTGCCATCATAATCATTGTCCTTGTACGCTGGCCCATTGTAGATGCGGGCAAAGGTCGCCCAATTGCGCTGTCGCAGCGCGGCCAGCAGCCGGCGATCATTCAGCACGAAGGATACGAACGCCTCCGCCTGCGGCAGGATGCCGCGACGCATCGCGGCGACGAATGAGTCGACGGTGGCATGGCCAGCCTGGACATGGTTTTCCCCCAGGATCTGGAAGGCGCCCCAACTGCACGATTTCAGTCCGGCGGCGTGATCAAGCTTCATCGCTTGCTCCAGCTTCTCGTACTGTGCGCTGAACTTGCCGTAGCCGCCCCAATTTGGATTGCTGATATCGGGGTGTGTGCGATCGTAGCGGCCGCCGGTGTGCCTGTGGAACTTGTGTCGCTCGAACAGGATCGTCGGGCGCCCCTGTTTGTCGAACGGGCCGCGGATCGCGACTTCGGTTTCGACGATGGCCTTAATCGCCGCGACTTCGCAGTCCAGCCGTGCGGCCATATCGATATAGGTTTCTTCGGTGAGCCCGCCCGGCCCGGCTACGCCCCCGGTACGCGTCGGGGCGGCAGGGGGCGCGGCGGGGTTTGTGCCGGGGGCGGACACGCTCGGGCGGGGCGGCGGGGCAGGCGTGCGGCGCGGGATCGGGCGGCTGCGCGTCGTGTTGCCACCGGGCTGCCGGCCGAGCATGCGCAGCGTCGGTCCGCCGGGATCCACTACGCCATCGGGTCGGCGGAAGCGCAACACATTGGCCTGATAGCGGCTGATCGCAGCGGCGGTACGCGGGCCGAACAGCCCGTCCACCTTCAGGCGGATTTGGTGGCCCCCCGCGCGATTAAGCAACTGCTGCACCGTTCGCACATCGGGCGCCCGGTTTGGCCGCGCAGGGCCGACGGCGGCGACGATCGGCATGTCAGTTCTCCTTCGTCGATTGCTGCTGAGGTGAAAATTGCTTGGTACGACGTAGATGCGCGTCGCGGCGTACGCCGGCCGCGCCGCCACCCAGCCAGCCGCTCCAACCAAGCCGGGTGCGCCCGTCAAGCCGCGCCGCAAGGGCGGTCGCACCGTCCGTCTCGAGCGCGATGTCCCATTCGAGGTGGCTGGGGGCAAAGGCGTCCAGCGCTTCGGCCAACACCTGGAAACGCTGCCCCGATGGCAGCAGCGCGGCGTAGGCGGCGGGCGTATCGGCGCGGATCACGACGCGAAACGCATCGGACGCGACACTCGCGCGCGCGCCCAGCATCGCCTCATCGCCCAGCCGCGCGAACTGTCGGCCAAGCCGCGTGCGATCCTCAGGTTGGATATCGCGCCAGCGCGGCTGGAATTCCTCGATCCGTACTTCCTGGCCGAGCAGATGGGTCAGCGCATCCTCGATCGCGCCGGCACTGCGCCGTCCGGCGAACAGCGCGGCATAATGGACGCGCCCGAGCGCAGGAAACGCGGCGTGCGGGCCGACGCCCTCGCTAGCCCCGGTCAGCTGCGAGAGGTGCTGCGCGAACTGATCGTCATCGGGTCGGTCAGCCTGTGCGGCAGGCTGCGAATCGCTCCACGCGCGAATGAAGAACTGCAGCATCCGGCCGGCGAGTAGATCCAGCCAGCGGCCGAACGGCCGCGTCCGCGCGTAGCGTCGCTCGAACGTGGCGAATTCGGTCATGTGCGACGGCAGCGGGCCCATCGGCCCGGTCAGCCCCAGCCAATAGCCGCCGACGCGCGCGCGCCCCTCGCGCACCTCAACCTCGGTCAGCGTCGCGTCCGGAAACGCGAGCGTCGGCACCTGAACGAAATCGGCAACGCTCTGCGCAGGACGGCGGGCGCGGCCGATGCGCGGCAGATGCGGCGCGCGCGCCTCCGCGCCCCGTGCGATCGGAAACAGGCCATACCGCTTCGCTTCCGCCGCGGCGTCGGCGAGGAAGCTTAGATGGTCGGTCGGCGACCGATTCTCAGCGGCCATCGCTGAAATTCCCCTTCGTTTCCGCTGCCGGTCCAGGTTTCGGTGAAGCTGTTGATGCTGGCGAACTCGGCCAGGAATCGCTCAAGCACCGCTGAGAAGAGGAACATCCGCCCCTTGTCGAACGCTGCATCATCAAGCGTCACGCGAATGCGGTGGCCGCGCGCGATCGACATCCGGTCCATGCCCGGCACGCGGCGCACGATCCGTTCGGATCGGATCGCGGTGACGCCGTCGACCTGCCGCCGCGACGCGGCGTCGTCGGGCCGCCCATACAGGGCGAGGTGATCGCGCAGCACGTGCGGGTCGCTGCCGTCCTCAGGCGCAAGCGTTGTGTAATTGGGTGTGAGATGGCCGATCACGCGCCACGCCGCCTCGCCCATGCCGATCGGCGGCTGCGGCTTGGTTGGCGCGCGCAGCACGCTCACCGCGCGCGCCGGCACGCCTGATACGGTGAAGTGATGCGTGCCGCGAAACGTCAGCAGTTCGGGCAGCTCGCGATTGGTGACCAGCGCGCGCACCGCGAGCTCGTCGATATTGTCGAGCCGCGCTGGCGATCCGGGTGACGTCAGCCCGATCCACGTCTCGGTACCGGTATATTCGCCGCGCCTCCGCAGGCGCTGCTCGCGGCTCGACAGCCGCCGCGGGCGAAGCTGCGTGGTGTAGAACAGCGCCTCGTTCCAGTCATACAGCAGCGCGCCAGGCGCGTAGAGCGGTGCGACGGTACGCGCGTCGACGCTGTTGGCGGCATAGGCCTTCACGTCGAGGATGCGAAACACTTCGTAGTCGAGCGGCCGGGCACGATCGGGCACAACGTGATGCTCGTGCTCGAAGCGCGAGACGCGGACGCGGCCGAGCTGCTTCTCGAAGAGGTTGATCGCCGGCGTCGCGAAGAGCCGGAAGTTCCCCGGGTCGATCGCATTGCGCAGCGGCGGTGCGGAACGGGTGAATAGCAGCACCACGTCACACGCCGTGGCGCTCGTCCGGAACGCGCGCTCGAGCTCGCGCAGGTCGACGAACAGGAAGCGTTCGGGGCAGGCGAAATATTCGGTCAGCAAGCGGTAGCCGCGAAACGAGCGCCGCTCCGCCGGCAGCAGCGCCTGATCGTCCTCGAACCCGACCTGTGCCGGCGGCGGCAGGCGTATCCATCCGTCGGGCCCCGCCGCCGCATCCGCCGAGCGCGCGATCACCGCCGCGGTCTCGCCAATGATCTGGCGATAAAGCTCGGCCGGCACCGCTTCTGATCCAGCGAGGTAAATTGGTAGCGATGGCGGCAGCACCTGCGGCAGGGCGGCACCACCCGTCGCCTCGAAGCGCAGCCGCAACCCCGCGTCGGCACGAACATCCGCCGCAGCGGCGAACGGCGCAACGGCAGCGCGACTCGGCAAGTATTCGGCCTGCGTGATCTTGAGCGGCCACAGCGTTACGTCGTGGGCGGTGCGAAACTCCACCGATGCACCGTTCTGCTCACTGGCGGTGGCCATCAGTGGGGTATCGCGCGGCACGCGGTAGCCCTTGGTCAGGACCGGATCGCCGTCCTTAGGCTCGAACCCGGCGATGCACATCGACGGCGTCGGCGCGAGATAGTGCGGCTGAATGGCGTGCAGCAGATGCTGCGTGAATTCGGGATATTGGTCCGCGATCTTGAGCTGCACGCGCGCGCCGAGATAAGCGACTCCTTCGAGTAACCGCTCGACATACGGATCGGGATCGGTCGGCGTCTTGAGGCCGAGCCGGCCGGCCACTGCCTCATGCTCCTCGCCAAAGGCGCGCGCTTCCTCGCGCAGATAGGCGAGCTCGTCGTTATAGTAACGCAGCAGGCGCGGATCGATGCCGGTGCTCACCATCGTCACCCGCGCACGTTGACCGACGCGGTTTCCGCCTCGATCTCGGTCCGGAACTTGACCGGCATCATCTGCGCTGCCGCGGTGATGTCGCCCTGAATCAAGTAGGTCAGCGCATGCGGATCGGACGGATCCTCGACCGGATCGACCGTCAGCCCCTCGCGCGACAGCCGCGGCTCGAACAAGCGGATCGCGCGGCGGATCTCCCGCGCGCGCGCCAGCACCGCGCGGCGATCGAGCGTGCGCCCGGCAAGGTCGCTCAGCCCGTAGTTGAGCACCGATTCGCGCACGTGCGGATAATGGTCGAGATCGACAAGTGACTCGAGGCTGGTGGTGTTGAACAGCCACGCGAGATCGCGGCGAATCGTAGCACGCAGCGCGGTCTCGTTGAACCGTTCGAGTTTGGGCACCGAATAATAACGGAACTTCTCGCGGCTCACGGCCGGCGCGCTCTCGTCAGTCTCTCGCATGCCCGAGATATCCAGGTCGGCAACCAGCTTGTCGTACAGCGTCGGCGTCAGTCGTTGCTGAACCGCCACGCCGTCACCGCAACTCTAGCGCGCGGATCGACAGCAGCCCGCGGTCCTCGCCGTCGGACGTCGCCCACAGTCGCTGGCCAACGCCGTGCCCGCGATCGTCCCAGCGCGTCGCGCGTGCGGCGCGTTCAGCAGCATCGTCCGACAATTGGGGATAGCGCACCGGCAGCAGCGCGGCGAGCCGGGGGCCAGCCCGCAGCGTCAGCTCGACCGGATACCAGACGAGATCGCGTAGATCCTTTGGCCCCTCAGACGAGAGTTTCTCTACCGCGTCGAACGGCAGCAGGCCGTATTGACCGCCGATGATCACTTCGATCGTCGGGCCGAAGCGCGGGTCGGCATCGGCAATCCAGTCGATCGCCGCATCGTCGAGGCTGCCCGGCGTATCAGGCGCCTGATCGAACGCCGCCTGGCGCAGTGCATCGGCCTGCACCGTATCGCCCGCCGCCTCGACCATCAGCGCCTCGGCAACGCCACCGGCCCAGGCGCTGCCACCGTGAATCACCGCACGCTCCCGCCCGGCAAGCACCGCCGCGCGTGTCGCTTCGGCGTCAAGCGCCTGTCCGTAGACTATCGACAGCATTTGAGCGTCTGGGGAAAGTTGCGCCAGCGTCGCGAGCTGCGATTTGGCCTTGGCCCATTCGCCCGCGACAGCGAGCAATTGCCACAGGAACAATCGCGTCGGCACGTCCGACGGATCGCGCCGCACGACCTCAACGAGTGCGCGTCGCGCCCCGTCGAGGTCGCCGGTGCGCAGCAGGTCGTCCGCTTCGGTCATCGTAGGCCTTTCGCGAACGACGCTGCCACAGTTCAGCCGGCCTCGTTCTGGCGGATGTCATAGTAAGCGGTGACGACGCCGCCGTCCTTGCCGCCCTGCGCGTTCTGCGCCTGATAGTCGAACGTCACCTTGGCGCAGTTGAAGGTCACCGACTCCATGATCGAGTCGCCGCCCGACGCGCCATTGTTGTGAATGTCGGAGACGATGATGTCCTCGAGCTTGATCTTGTAATAGGTCAGCGGGGTGTTCCCATCGCCGGCCTTCTGAGAATAGATGATTGCTTCCTTGATGTGCTTGCCCGAAGCGCAGGCCTTGAACAACAGCGGCGAAGACTTGTCGACTTCCTTCTGGATGCGGATGTCGGAGATCTCGGCCTTGCCCGAGCCGCCGCCGGTGCCGCCGGAATGGAACGAGCCGTGCTGCACGGCACCGAAGTCGAACGAGATGATATCGATCTCGCCCTGGTGGTTCTTCTTGGAAGACTCGCCGTTGATGCCTTCGATTTTCAAGAAAAGATCGACTGCCATTGCTTCACTCCTGGTTGATTGGTGTTACCGTAGCGTAGGAAACAGGCTTAGCCCGATGTCTTGGGCAGCCGCGAAACCATGCTGAGCGCCACGTCCATCCCTTCGAGCTGGTAATGCGGCACGAACATGAACTTCCCCTTGTAGTAACCCGGGTTCTCCTCATCAGGGATCACCTCGATCTTGGCCTGCTTCAGCGGCAGGCGGGCCTTAGTGTCCTCGTTCGACGATTCGGGCGAGCCGTCGACATATTGCAGGACCCAGTTGTTGAGATCGCGCTGAAGCTGATCGGCCTCGCGCGACCCACCCACCCAGTCACGCACCATGCACTTTAAGTAGTGCGCGAAGCGGCAGCTGGCGAAGATGTACGGCAGCCGCGCGGATAGGTTGGCGTTCGCGGTCGCCTCCTTCTTGTCGTACGCGGCAGGGCGATGCACCGTCTGCGCGCCGATGAAGGTCGCCTGATCAGTGTTCTTGCGGTGCACCAGCGCCATCAGCCCGGCGGCCGACAGCTCCGCCTCACGCCGGTCCGAAATGGCAATCTCGGTCGGACATTTCTGGTCAATGCCGCCCTCGTCGGTTGGGAAGGTCGCGGTCGGCAGTTCCTCCACCGTCCCGCCCGATTCGACGCCGCGAATGCGTGTGGTCCAGCCGTAGGTATTGAACGCCTCGGTGATCCGCGTGCCCATCGCGTAAGCGGCATTCAGCCACAGGTGGCTGTCGTGCTCGCCGCCGGCATCCTCCTCGAAGTCGAACTCGTCGACCGGCTCGGTCTTCGCGCCGTACAGCGGGCGCCCCAGGAACCGCGGCAGCGTCAGCGCGAGGTAGCGGCTGTCCTCCGACGCGCGGAACGAGCGCCAGGCACCGTAGTCGGTCGCATCGAACAGCTTGCCGAGATCGCGCGGATTGGACAATTCGGTCCAGCGGTCCATGCCCAGCAGCGAGGGCGCCGCTGCGGCGATGAACGGCGCGTGGCTCGCCGCGCCGATCCGCGACAGGCCGCGCATCACTTCGAGATCAGGCCCTGAATGGTCGAAGCTGTAGTCGCACACGAATGCGCCGTACGGTTGCCCGCCGAGCTGGCCGAACTCGCTCTCGTAGATCTTTTTGAACAGCGGGCTCTGGTCCCACGCCGCGTCGCGATATTGGCGGAACATCCGCCGGCATTCTTCCTTCGACATGTTCATGACCCGGATCTTGAGATCCTTGCCCGTCGACGTGTTCATGACGAGGTAGTTCAGCCCGCGCCACGCCGATTCCAGCGCTTGGAATTCGGGATTATGGATGATGAGGTTGATCTGTTCGGTCAGCTTGCGGTCGATCGCCGCCCGCATCGCATCCACCGTCGCGAACACGTCGCCGCCGACCACCTGCGCATTCGACAGCGCCTGTTCGGCGAGCGTCTGCACCGCCTGCTCGATCCGCGAGCGCCGCTCGTCGGTGGTTGGCTTAAATTCCTTCTGTAGCAGCGCCTGGAAGTCGCTGACCTCCGTCGTGGTCATCTGCTGCGCACTGCCGGCCTGCCCAAGCGCTTCTTGCGCCATATTCCGCTCCGATCGTCTTACGAGGTTAGGCTTGGGTGGTCGGCGTTGGCTGGTCCGCATCCGCCGCGCGTGCCGAGGCGCGTTCGGCGAGGATCGCCTTCAGCAGCGCCGGATCGTTCAGTACCTTGTCCAGCAGATCCTGGGCACCATGCTTACCATCCATATATGACAGAAGATCTTCGAGCTGCGTGCGCGCCTCGAGTAGCTTGGCAAGCGGCTCAATCCGCTTGGCGATCTGCCCCGGCATGAAGTCGTTCATCGAATTGAAGGTGAGGTCGACCGCTAGCTTGCCCTCGCCGGTCAGCGTGTTGTCGACGTGGAAGGCCGCGCGCGGCGCGATCGCCTCCATCCGCTGGTCGAAATTGTCCATGTCGAAATCAACAAAGTCGCGCGCCTCGGCGGCCTTTTTGTCCTTTAGGCTCTTTCCCGACAGGTCGGACATCACGCCCATAACGAACGGCAGTTCGACCTTCTGGCGCGCGCCATAGGTCTCCACCTCATATTCGATATGCACGCGCGGCTTTCGGTTCTCGCGGATGAAACGCTGACCGCTCTTGATCGCCATGTCTCTGCACCCCTCTTCTTGCGTCGCGTGCATTCCGGCCCATCGGAACCGGCCATGCAGCGCTTAGCCGTTACATAAGGTCTGTATCGCCGCTCTCGTCCGCCCGTGCCTGCAATACGCTCAATGCCTCGCTTCGGCTCCCGGGCGAAATGTCGTTTAACAGCGAAATGAAATCCATTGTTATCCAGCCCTTGATGCGGCCGAGCGCGACCGGGATGGGACTGGATGGTTCGGCGCGGGTATAATATTCGATAACGGCGTCGAGCGCGCGCGCGACGTCGGCGCGAGACTCGATCCGGCCGCTCGATCCGGCCGGTGCAACGGACGTTTTGCCACCCGCGAAATTGCCGCTGCTTTCACCTGTATTGCTGGCTGGATCGGCGGCGTCGTTCTGCAAAGCAAACGGCCGCACCGCCGACACGATCGCATCGATCGCGTCGTAGGTGCTCGAGAAGTTGGTCCCGGTCTGCCCGACCTGCTCGGCCTCGGCCGAGAGGATCGCGTCGGCGCGCTTGAGCGATTCGCGTATCCCGCCTAGCCGGCCCAGTTCCTCGGTGATCCGCTCGATCGGCGTATCCGCCAGCGCAGCGCGAAATTGGCCATAGCCCTCGGCCCCCGCCCCCTCGGCGGCAAACCGTTCGAAATCCGCGCCCGAGAAGCGGCCAAGCCGTGGATGCTCGATCAGCGGCACGCGGCGGAAATGCGCAAGAAACTCACCGATCCGTGCGAGCGACTCGCACGCGCCCTTGCGCCCCTCGATCCCATATTCCTCGGTCGTCGGGTGCACGCTGTTCCAGAAATGCTCGAAATAGCCCGCGAGCAGCGCGAAACCGTCGTCGACCACCTCCATGCGGCCAAGCCGCGCCCCGGCGCGCGCAAGGTAGACCGCCAGCCACAGGTCGCGCGTGCGCGCCGCCTGCGCCGCGATCAGTCTGACGGTCGCATCCCAGTCGACGTCGTCGCTCGACGCGGCGAATGCCTGTTCGATCTCCTCCCGAACGGGATCGTACGAGAGGTCGGGGCCCGCCGGTGCCTCCTCCGACACAGGCAGCAACAGGGCCTCGTGATCGATACGGGTCACGGCGCGCCCCGATCGGTCAGGAAATCAGCTCGGCTTCGACGCGCCGGTTGGCGGGATCGGTGGACTGCTGGCCGGGAAGCGGTGCCGACGATCCCAGGCCACGCGTCTGTAGGCGATCGCGCGCGACGCCTTGCGCGACAAGGAAGTCGGCGACCCGTTGTGCCCGGCGCGCCGACAGCGGCACGTTGACCCCGCTGCCGCCGCGCTCGTCGGTGTGCCCCTCGATCAGGAAGCGCTTGTCGCGCAGTTCCGGCATCAGCAGCGACTGCGCGAAGACGCGCGCCGACTGGCGCCCGACCGCAGTGAGCCGGTCGGAATTGAGCTCGAACCCGATCATCAGATCGGCGCGGCGTCCGCCCGACACCGCCGCCAGGCGCGGCGCGACCAGGGCGGCGGACGATCCCATGTTGGCGCGCCGCGTCTCGCCCGCCGAATAGGCAGGGCGCGCCGGCGCGGCGCGGTTCCTCGGCGGCGCGATCGTCGCAATGCGGGAGGAACGGCGCGTCGTCGTCGGCCTGGCTGAAGCAACTGGCGTATCGCCGCCGCCCGAGCGCGCGAGCCGGAAGCCCTTGGTCTCCGGCGCGTCGCGCGTCGCCTGCTCGACGGCGGCGCCGTCCGCTGCATCGTCGCACTTGCCCGCAAAGGTGCACAGATAGCCGGCAACACTGGGCGTCGACGCGGGCGCCCGCTGCGCGGTTGCGGGAACGGCTGCCAACATGGCCAGCGAGACTGTCAGCATACGCATCGTCATAAGCATGTCCGCTTCGGTTCCGATCGGATAGTCCCCACGGGAGGCTCTAAGTGACTGGCGCTGCCTAAGCAACCGCAATTCCGCCACATTTCGGCGCGGCGGGATCATTGCGCAATGGTTGTGCATTGTCGCTGCGCGCTCGGGACGATAGGAGGGCGCCAATAGACAGCTCAGCGTAGCCGTTGATTAACGCTGTCGCGGGACGCGGGAGTAGTCGGTGGCGGATCCAGGGCAACGGCTTACCCAGATGTCGATCGACGTGGGCGACGAACAGGTCGTCCTGCAACGGATCGAGAGCGAGGAACGCCTCGGCCGACCATTTACCGTCCATGCCACGATCATCTCGCCGCTCGAAGTCGATCTCTTTCCGCACCTCGGCAAGCCTGCGGCGCTTGCCGTGCTAGAGGATGGCGAACTACTGCGCCGGTTCCATGGGCTGGTGACGGCGGGGGAATATCAGAAGGAAACGCCCGCGGGGCACCATTACCGGCTGACGATCGAACCGTGGACCTATTATCTGGCGCAGAACCGCCAGATGGCGATCTTCCAAGACAGGAATGCGGTCGAGATCATCAAGGAGGTGATTGAGGGCGCCGGCATCCAGGACGTCGATTACACCCGGCTGTCAAAGCCGCGCATCACGCGCGGCTACACCGTCCAGTATCGCGAGAGCGACTTCGCCTTCGTCTCGCGCCTGATGGAGGAGGAAGGCATCTATTACTTCTTCCGTCACGATGCCGATCGCCACGTCATGGTGCTGTGCGAAGGCGCCGGATCGCACCAGCCCGGCTCCCCGTCGAGCCTGCGTTTCAACGCCAACGCGCTGTCGGTGTTCACCGCCAATTCAAAGAGCCGCTTCGATCAGCACCGCGATATCCTGCAGACCTGGGTCGAGCGGGTCGCCTCCACCGGGCAGGCGCGGGTAACCGTTCGTGATTTCGATTTCGAGTCGCCCGATCAACCGCTGGCGAGCGAGAGCACCGGCGAGGGCGGCCACCCCCGCGACGATCGCGAGATCTTCATCTATCCGGGCCGGCACGTGCGCGAAAAGACCGGACGCGGCGACCAGGAGCAGGTCGGGCGCGAACGCGGGCAGACGCTGCTCGATGCGCAGCGTGCACGTCGGCGGACCTTCACCGGCACGAGCCAGGCGTCGGGCATCGTCACCGGGCAGCGGCTCGACGTAGTGGATCACCCGGCGGTCCGGCTTAACGGCTCCTTTACCGTGATCTCGGCGGTGCACTCGATCGCCGCGGAAGCCTATCGCTCCGGCGAGCAGGACGACGAGGAGCCTTACAACGTCAGGTTCGAGGCGATCCCCGCCGACACGAACTACCAGTCGCCGCCCGAAACGCCGCGCCCCGTCGTCCAGGGGCTAGAGACCGCCACCGTGACGGGCCCCGCCGGCGAAACGATTTTCACCGATGAGTACGGCCGCGTGAAGGTGCGTTTCCCGTGGGATCGCGCCGATACACCGGGGGAACGTTCGACCTGCTGGATCCGCGTGTCGCAGACTGGAGGGCTGGGCAACGTCATTCTGCCGCGCGTCGGCCACGAGGTGCTGATCGATTTCCTTCACGGCGATCCCGATCGCCCGATGGTGATGGGCCGAGTGTTCAACAAGGCGAACATGCCGGTATACGATCTGCCGGCGAACAAGACGCGCGCGGTATGGCGTACGCTGACCTACGGCGATTCGGGCACCTATCCCGAGACCGAGGCGCTCGACAGCGGGCAGGATCGCACGTCGAACGAGATTCGTTTCGAGGATCGCGGCGGAGCGGAGGAACTGTTCATTCATGCCGAGCGCGACATGAATAGCCGCGTTCGGTTCGACGAGTCGCGCCACGTCGGGCACAACCAGAACCGCCGCGTCGGGCTGGATCGCACGACGCGGGTTGGCCGCAACGATTCCAAACTGATCGTCGGCAAACGAAGCACGCACGTTCAACAGACCGACTCGCTGCTCGTCGACGACACCCTGTCGATCGAATCGAAAACTGCGGTCACCATCCGCGTCAAGAATTCCAAGATCACGATCGGCCCCGATCGCATCACGATTCAGTCACCAACCGTCGAGATTCAGGCAAACGAGACCGCGGTCGTCAACGGCGGCAAGACAACGCGCGTCAACGGCGGCAGCACGTTGGTGCTTAACGGCGGGCTGACCGACATCAATCCCGACGGCGTCTCGGCCAACTCGTTCGGCGCACCCGCCGATCTTGGCCCGGCGGCGGGCGAGGGCGGCGCGTGACCGCTCTGTGCTGATCGCGCGATGACGCTTACCCTCAGGATTCAGGGCGGCCCGCTGGCCGACAGCGGCGTTCCGGCCGAGCTGCTGCTCGACCGCCGCGGTGCGTTCGTCGGGCGGGCGGCGGGATGTGACTGGGTGCTGCCCGATCCGACGCGACACCTGTCGTCTCGCCACTTCGAAATCCACTTCGACGGCCAAAACTATCAGCTGATCGATCATAGCACCAATGGCACGTGCCTCGCGCGCACGGGCAAGCGGCTTGACGGGCCGCACCTGCTACGCGACGGCGACCTCATCACCGCGGGGCCGTTCACGATCGCCGCGCATCTTGGCCCGGCGCAGGCCGCGCCGGGATGGGGCGGATGGCACGACGAGACACTGTCTGCGCCCGCGAACGACGGCTGGGCCGCCCCGCCTGCGCCGGCCGGAGACGGTTGGGCCGCCGCGCCCGAGCCGACGAGCGACACCGGCTGGGGTGCGCCGCCCGCGGCTTCGCCAAACAACGGTGACTGGCTGCCGCAGACCGGGCCGCAGCTCGCCCGGCCAGACGCGCACCGCGCCGCAGCCGGCTGGGATGCGCCAAGCCGCACGCCCGCGCTACCGCCAGCACCCGGCGGCTGGGCGACACATGCCGCAGCGATGCCGCCGGTGCGCTCGGCGTGGGACACCGCCGCCCCGCCGCCCGATCCCGCCTCCGCCTGGTCGAGCGCCGCGCCCGACCGCCCCCCGGCCCCGTCGCCGGACGATCTGTGGGGCCGGATCGCGGAGGGCAATGTCGTCGATTGGGCGCGCGGCGGCTTCGGCCAGCCAGTCGAGCCGGTGCGCGATCCACTCGGCCTCTCGCCACCCGCGCCGCCGGCGGCGCCAGCGCCACGCATGCCTGCGGCGTCACCGGGCTGGTCCGCGCTGCCAGGCCATGCCGCCACGGCTCCCGCATCGACGCCACCGCCAATGCCGCCGCGATCCGAGCCGGCCGACGACGGCTTCCTCGCCGCGCTCGGCATCGATCCCGCGCGGCTCGACGCGGCGGCGGCAACCCGCGCTGCGCTGCTGTTCCGCCGGCTCGTCGCCGGGATGGTGGTGATGCTGGAGGCACGCGCACGCGCCAAGGCGCAGCTCGGCGCCGAGGCGACCGCGTTCAGCCCCGACGGGCACAATCCATTAAAATTTGCACGCACCCCAGACGAGGCGCTGCTGATGATGCTCGGCCAGCCGCAGCCGGGCTTCATGCCGCCCGAGCGCGCGGTTGAGGACGCGTTCGAGGACCTGCAATCGCACCAGATGGCGACGCTGCGAGCGATGAAGGGCGCGCTACGCACCACGCTCGAGCGCTTCTCCCCCTCGGCGATCCGCACGCGCGCCAAGGCGAGCGGGATGCTCGAGCGCATCCTGCCCGCGGCGCGCGACGCCGCCTTGTGGCAAGCCTATGAGCGCGAATTCGGCGGCGTGGCTCAGGGGTCCGACGAGGCGTTCCTCGACATGTTCGCCAAAGAATTCCGTGAGGCGTACAACCAGCAGGCGCGGTCACGGCAATGACCGACCGCGCCAAAGCAATCAGAGGGTAGACCGCCGATGCCGCCCGCCGCCCGCGTCACCGACATCGAGACGTGCCCGCACAGCCGCGCCGCGCCGATTGCCACTGGCTCGCCAAGCGTCGCGATCGAGGGCTTCCCGGCTGCGCGCGTCGGCGACAAGCTCGAATGCCCCGGCGGCCCGACACAGATTGAATCGGGTGCGTCCACCGTTAAGATCAATGGGCACAAGGCCGCGCGGATGGGCGATACCACTTGCCACAAGGGCAAGATCGTCAAGGGCGCAGCGACCGTCCGCATCGGCAACGGCGGCGGCGTCCGCTCGACCACGCTCGATCAGGCACATCGTGACGGCACGCCGTTCGTTCGCGGCTGATCGCGGCGCGCCGGAGACGCGCGCGGCGGCGGGCGATCCGCGCCGCTCGCCGCTCATCATCGGCCCGGTCGAGCCCGCCTGGCTACGCGAAGCGGCGGCGCGCGGGCATCTCTACGCCGTAGTCGATCCTTGCGTCGACGACGATGCGCATCGCTGGCTCGCGACGCTGGGCGAGGATTGCGTGTCGAGCCTCTACCTCGGCGAGGCACAGGCCAATTACGGCGACAAGGCGCCGCATATTGTGCGCGTCGATCCCGCGCTGCTCGATGCGCTGCCGCCGCGGTTCGGCAATGCGGCGTGGGGCTGCCTCATCGTCAGCCAGGCGCCGCCGGGGCGCGTGCGCCGACACCTTCGCGGCTGGTTGTCGGTGCGATCGCCCGAGGGCGAGGCGTGGCTGTTCCGTTTCTGGGATCCGCGTCGCCTGCCGACCTATCTGCGCGCCTCGACCGTGGCCGAGCTCGACGCCTTCTTCGGGCCGATTACCGCCTTTGCGACGCTCAACGCCGCGGGTGAGGCGTTCGTCGCGCAGCGCGCTGCGGCGGCCCCCGCGCCGCGCCGATCGGTCGGCGAGCGGCCCACGATCAGCCCGGCGCAGGTCGCGGCGCTGCGCGGCGAGGGCATGGCCAGCCGCCTAATCGCCTCGTTCGACAGCACGCCGCTGGCGGCGCGGCGCGATCCCGACAGCGGTGACGTGCTGCTCCGCGCCCCCGACGGCGGCATTACGCGGGTGCACATCGGCGCTGACGGCCAGATTGCCGGCACGACGAGCCCATCGGGGCGGCGCTGGACCAACGAGCATCGCGCCGATGGCAAGCTCGCGCGACTGACGACGCCGTCGGGCGCGCAACTGTCGATCGGCTACGATGCGTCCGGGCGTGTTCAGGCTGTCGCGCGCAACGGGATCGAACGGTTCCGTGCCGATCACGATCGCTACGGCCGGATGGAGCGCGCTGCCTTTCCCGACGGTAGCGACGTGCGGCTGGCTTATGCACTGGGCGGCGCCAGCGCGCTCGCCGATCCGGACGGCGCGATGCTCACGGCGCGGCGCGATCGGCTCGGCCGAACCGAACGGTTCGGCTACGAGGATGGTCTGCTCACCGAGATCGTTGACGGCAACGGCCGGAGCACGCGCATCGCGCGCGACGATCGCGGGCGCCCGATCGGCCTTCACCTGCCCGACGGGCGTGCCGAGACGTATCGCTACGATCCGCAGGGGCAGCTGTCGGGCATCGTCCGGGCGGGCGGCGTGGCGCTCGACGTCCTTTGCAACACCGCGGGTAAGCCGGTGCGGATGCGCAGCGCCGACGGCGCCGAGGCGAGCTTCGAGTATGACGACGCGGGGCGGCTGATAGCAGCCACCAATGCGGCGGGCGAGCTTCGCTGGCGCTACGACGATCTCGGCCGCGTCGTTGAGGAACGGTTCGGCGACACGGTGGTCGGCTACGAGTACGACGCGGTCGGGCTGGTCGCGCTCACCTACCCCGACGGATCGACCGTCCGCTACGTGCGCGACGAGGACCAGCGGCTCTCCGCGGTGCGGGACTGGACCGGCGGCTGGCATCAAATCGATTACGCACCCGATGACGCCGGGTGGCGCATCGCCTCCCCCGACGGCACCGTCGCGACGACGACGACGACCGCGGTAGGGCTCGTCGCCGCCCAGCGGATCGAGCACGGCGGCGCGCCGCTGTGCGAGACCCGCTACGTGCACGACGACGAGGACCGGCTACGCGAGCGGCACGACAGCCGCACCGGCGCCGCGTCGTTCGACTATGATGCCGAGGGGCAGTTGCGGCGTCATATACGCGCGTCGGGCCTGGTCGAGGACTTCGCCTATGACGCGGCGGGCAACCGTATCGCTTGCGCCGAGGGCGCGGCGCGGTTCGACGCGGTCAATCAGATCATTGGTCAGGGCGGCGTCCGCTACGAGCACGATGCCGACGGCGCGATGATACGCCGCATCACGCCGGACGCCGACTGGCGTTTCGCCTACGACGGCTTCGGCCACCTGATAGCCGCCGAAGACGCGGCGGGGCGCCGTGTGTCTTTCGGCTACGATGCGCTCGGCCGCCGGCTGTGGAAGCGCGTGTCGGGGAACGGGGTGGATCGCATCATCCGCTTCGTCTGGGCCGGCGAGCAGATGATCCGCGAGGAAGCGGACGGCGCAGCGCCGCGCGACTATCTCTACTGGCCGCAGACCTACACCCCGCTGCTGCTGCGCGACGGCGACGCGCTGTTCCACTACCATTGCGATCCCGCCGGCACGCCGCAACGACTGACCGGCGGCGATGGATCGATCGTGTGGGAAGTTGATGCCGATCCGTTCGGCGGCGTGCGGCCGCGTGTCGCTGCGCTCGCCCAGCCGCTGCGCATGCCCGGACAATATTGCGACGACGAGTTCGGCCTCGCGCTGCACTACAACCGCTTCCGCTTCTACGATCCGGCGATCGGCCGCTACATCAGCCCAGATCCGATCGGCATCGCCGGCGGGCTGAACCTCTACGGATACGTCGGCAACGATCCTGTGAATCGCGCCGATCCGCTTGGCCTGTGGTGGAACGTCGTCGCCAGCGTACTGGTTGCCGCGGCGGTCGCGACGGTGGTGGTGCTGACCGCGCCGATCTCCGGGCCGCTGCTAATCATCGCTGCGGGCGCGGCGGCGGGCGCGGCTGGCTTCATGGTCAACGAAGCGATGACGCAGGAGACGTTCTGCGCCTCGTGCATCCTGCTGGCGGGCATCCGGGGAGCCGCCGTGGGCGCCATCGCCGCACTGCCGATCGCCTGGCTACCCGCCACGGCGAGCGTTGGCGCCTTTGCCGGACTGGGCGGGGTCAGCGGCTTTCTGGGCTACGCCGCCGAATGGGTGATGACGCCGGGCATGGAGTGGAACTGGACCCACGCGGCGGTCGCTACGGGGCTCGGCGCCGCGACAGGGGGGCTGGGTCGGTATGCGTCCGGTCGTTTCGGCGCCAAGCCGCCCGCGACGGCTGATGCGGCGGCGCCAGAACCGTTCCAATATACGCCGAAGAAACTCGGCCAGACCGAGCCGGGTGCCGTGCCGAACAATCCCAAGCTGCAGGCCGAGATGGATGCGGCGGCTAACGCACAGGCGCGCAAGGCGGACGGCTATCCTGATCTTCCGGCCGACAAGGCTGCGACCTTTGGCGACGATGTGCGGCCTTGGGACGGGCCGGACGACGGAACGATCCGGCGCGTGATCGGCAGCGACCGCGATGCGAACGGCGGTTATTGGCAAAAGGATATCCCGACGAACGAGGCGGAATGGCGCGGCGGCTCTGCGGTCCTGAACGATTGGAACGGCAACGGCGGCTATGTCGAAAGCCCGACAAAGGGCCTGAAGGGCTGGATTGGGTCTGCCCGCCCGCAGATGTCGAGCGATGGCGTCAATGTGCTGCCCGGCCATGGCGAGCAGATCTGGATGCCGCCGGGTTCCGCAGACCCCGGCCCGACCATTCCTACGCCTTGGAGCATCAAGTGACCATATCGCCCCAAAGCAGCGCCGCGCTCGACCGCCTAATCACGCTCACGCAGGATCTGCTCGCCGAAATGGCAAGCGCCGAAAACTTGTATCCGTCTGCGCCGGGATCGGGCTGGTCGGGTGCCATGGAGACGGTTCAGCGTCATCTTGCCTTCGCGGTGGAGGGTCGCGCCGCCGACGACGCGCCGCTTGCGCTCCGCGGTGCCAATCTGTTGACCACTGCGAACAAGGGGGTAGGCGATCTCGAAACCTCGACCGCCGATCGACCGATCAGCGAGAAAGCGTTCGCGGTGACACGCGCGGCGATCGACGCTGCCAAACATCTTCGGTCGGACGCGGGGCTAGGCTTCTAGCGTCAGGACCCATCGATGTGAGTGTCGCAATCGGATTCGGGCTCCGCAAGGAGATCGGACGAGGGACCTGTTTAGGCTGATGAACGAGCAGATGGAGCGGTTGCGGCCGTTCTTTCCTAAGAGCCACGGCAAGCCTCGGGTGGATGGGCGAACTGATCAGCCGCCGAGTAGCCTGAGCGACTGGCGCGCTCAATCTGCTGGCGTGAAGACCCAAACTCGGTCATCCGCGTCGCCCTGCCGCCTCCCCAACTTCAGACATTCATTCATCGTGGCGCTTCCGGTGCGGGTGCTTCGCAATGGCGCTGCTTGATCGGAACCTTTCGCGAGCGAGAAGATCCAGGGGCTAACCACCCCCATGGCCCATTATACTTCCGACAACTGGGCGTCCGTTCATCTCGACCCGCTTGGTAGGCTGGCAGTGATAAAGCCTTAACCAGCTTGGGCCATATGCTGTGGGACGCTCGGGGGAGCGACTTGAGATTGTAGAGGCGGGCGGTGTTGTAATGAGCGATCCACGCTCAGGTTTGATGCGCCCGAAAGTATTGGGCTGGCTGTTTGCTCCGGTCGCACGACACCCAGAAATACGTGACGAACTGATCGGTACGGTCGTTCAACGTCGACCGGCAGTCTTTATCTCCTGTGCCGCAGTGATGATCATGAGCATCTCGGCCGCGATCCTGACGGGAAGCGCTTGGGCTCTCGGCTGGTTCGCCGCCGACTTTGCGCTTATCTCTTATCGGCTCTACCTCTCGTTTCGCTATGACGACGGGAGTGCTGAACCGATCAGAGGTCGCGCCGAAGTAGTCGCTTCGATGTTCACGCTGTTCATCGTTTTCGGGTTGGGCTGCTCCATCTGCATCATCAGTGGACCTGCCGCTCTTATGCTGATGGCGCTCATCTCGGTGTTAGGCGTATTTGCCGGCGTCGCTTCACGCTGGGCGGCGTTTCCCAGGTTGGCGTTGGTGACCATCACCGCAATCGCGATACCGGTATGCCTGGCGGTGACTGTACGAGCCGGCGGAGGACTGGGCATGGCCGCAGTACAGTTCGCCGCCGTTGCCGCGATGACAATCTCCCAAACGGTGCAGAATCACCGCACCCTTCTGAGGATGCTCGTAGCGGAACATCGAAACGCCTTGCTGGCGCGGACCGACGCTCTGACCGGTTTGGGAAACAGGATACGGCTGCGCGAGGATCTTAAAGCTCTCCTTTCCGATCGTTCGGCCACGGAGTGTCGGCGCGAGGCCCTGCTGTACCTCGACCTCGATGGCTTCAAGGCGTTCAATGACACTCGCGGGCACGATGCTGGCGACGAATTGCTTAAGAAAGTCGGCGAGACGATCTCTACAATGGCGAAGGACGGTCGCGCGTATCGCCTCGGAGGTGACGAGTTCGTCGTGGTAAGCCCTCTCTGCGACCAGCTCTCCGCCGTCCAACTGGCCCAACACATCGTTGGTGGGGTGGCGAGCACGCGGCTTGGAGGCAGTTGTGCTGGCGTTGGTGTGAGTGTTGGCATCGCGCTCGTAAGTGAGAACGACTCACCGGAGGCATTGCTCATTCGAGCCGATGAGGCGCTTTATGCGGCTAAGCGCGCTGGCAAGTCTTGCTATCATGTAGCCGATGCGCCGTCTTTCCATCGCCCTCTGGCGGCTTAGCCGTGTACAAAATCAGCCGTTCAAATCGTGACTCAGCGCCCGCCGACCATTCGCCAACATCAACGGCCGGTTTCCACTGGGTGAAGCGCTATCTTACGAGAAAGACCCATATCCGGTCGTTCGCGGCCTCTTTTTTGCCCCCCCCTTTTCGGCCATCCGTTTATGTTGCCCTTGGAGGAGGAATTGAGCCTTCGCCCCGCTCGCTGACCCAAGAGCTTCTCGAAAAAGGGCGGCATTCGAGATGCTACCGCGGTTCTGATGTCCGTCACCTTGATGGGTGATACGATCCAGATTGCGGCCACGCTCAGACACCGCTAGCTGTTGCATATGAGTAATACAGTCAGTGTGCTGAAGCAGGCAGTTTACGGCGGTTTGGGCGTGCTGGTGGCTTCCGCCTCAGTGGCGAACGCCAGAACGAACGTCACGCTGCCGGATATGACCACAACCCTCATCGAACAGCGCGTGGAGAGCGCGTCGATCGCCCTGATCCGCAACGGACGGATGGTGTCTGCTGGAGCGTGGGGCATGGCGGGGCCGAACCGCGCAGCGACAGCCTCCACGCCCTACAATCTCGCGTCGCTGACGAAGCCGCTTACTGCAGAAGTCATCCTGCGACTGGTGTCGGCCGGCAAGCTGTCGCTCGACGAGCCGATGGATCGCTACTGGAGCGATCCCGACCTGTCGCGCGATCCACGGCGGATGAAGCTGACGGTTCGCATGGCGCTGAGCCATCGCACCGGGTTGCCGAACTGGCGTGATGCGAAGGGACTGGCTTTCGAACATGATCCCGGCACGACGACCGGCTATTCGGGCGAGGGATATCAATACGCGGCGCGCTACGCCGAGCACCGCACCGGGCAATCGTTCGAGACACTTGCTGGCCGCTGGCTGTTCGCCCCCGCCCACATGCGCGCCTCGGGCTATGTGTCGGCGCAAGGCGAGACGGTGCCGATTGCCGTGCCATACGACGACGCGGGCAAGCCGCTGCCGGTCGAGCGGGTGACGCGATACAACGCTGCCGATCTCGCCCACGCGACAGCGCGTGATTATGCGCGCTTCCTCATCGATGCCCGCAACGATCGGGGCCTGGTCGCGTCTTTAGCGGCGGAACGCAGCAAATCGCAGGGCGACCTGGCGCCCGAAATATGTGCCGGACCGAAAGCGGTCACCTGTCCGCCCTGGACTGGCTTTGGTCTCGGCTGGCAACTCCTCGGCTTTTCCGATGGCACGACGATGCTCCACACCGGCAAGGATGCCGGGGCCTTCACCTTCGTCGCGATCGATCGCGCGAGCGGCGACGGCATCGTCATCCTGACCAACAGCGACAACGGGTGGCGGGTCATCTTGCCCATCCTCGAACGTACGGGGAGCGATCCGAAGCTGATCGCCTTCCTCCGCGGCCAGATGAACTGACAGGACCATGAGCATGATGACCGCCATTGCCGTTGCCGCAGCCTTGCTCGCGGCGCCCGTGCCACCCCCGGCCGATCCGTTGACGACGGAGATCGGCGCGCTAGATGCGAAGGTGTTCGACGCCTACAACCGCTGCGACCTGCCGACCTTCTCCGGCTATTTTGATCCGAAGCTCGCCTTCTACCACGACACCGGCGGTGCGACGTTCGAGCGTGACGCGATGGTCGACGGCGTTCGCAAGTACATTTGCGGGAAGGTGAAGCGCGAGCTGATCCCCGCGACGTTCCGCGTCTATTCGATCAAGGATTATGGCGCGATCGAGGAAGGCGAACATCGCTTTTGCGAACTGGCGACCGGACGATGCGAGGGGATCGCCAAATTCGTGATGGTCTGGGCGAAGCAGGACGGCACCTGGCGAATCACCAGCGTCCTGAGTTACGGACACCGTGCCGCGACGCCTGCAAAGCAGGCACGCGCCACTGACAGATAGCTCGTCGAGTGCCTCCTAATTCAGTTTGGCTGACCAGACCCACTTGCGGACACTCGGCGGCGCTTTCCGGCCTCTCGAAAGCGGACACCCGTTCGTCTTCCCAGATCCTCTTCACTCGGGAGCATGCTACCTACGCGGAACGTCGGAGATCACGGACTGTGCCGTTCGCCGGCTTTCCGTCCTTAATCTCTGATAGCTGCCGATTACTACAGCCATCTGTTCGGACACGAATGATCACCTCGGCCCAACTCCGCCGGAGCTACGACTGACTTCCGGTACGGCCGCGATGGACACTGCCCTCCAGGCGCGCCAGTTGCATGACCGACGCGTGTTCGCGGTGGAGGGATGATCATGGTAAAGCTAGATGCCGGGCGAGCGCTGATCGCGTACTCGGGCGCGCTCACCGGAGCGGTGATTTGGCTGGGTCTCACCGCCGCAGCGCCATCGGAGAAAAACGCCCGCTTCGACACGATAGACGTTGGTCGCATCAATGTCCGCGAGCCCGATGGCACGTTGCGCATGACGATCGCGAGCTCGGCGCGAGCACCAGGATTCATCGGCGGCGGCAAGGAGTATCCTCGTCCTGACCGCCGCATGGCCGGCCTGCTGTTCTTCAACGAAGAGGGCACCGAGAATGGCGGCCTGATCTTTGCGGGTAAGGACCAAGGCGGTAAGGCGTCAAGTGGCGGTAGCCTCACCTTCGATCGTTACAACCAAGACCAAGTGGTTCAGCTTTTCGGTTTTGAGGAGGGCCAGAACCGGTCCGCCGGCATCAAGGTAAACGATCAGCCCGAGGAACGCCTCGACTTTCTCGCCGTAGACCGGGTGCGCACCCTGCCAGAGAACCAGCAGGAAGCTGCCTATAGGGCTGCAAACGTCGGCGGAACTCAGCGCCTTTTCGCAGGCCGCGCGACTGACAAGTCGTCACAGGTTGTGCTGCGCGATGGACAAGGCCGGAAGCGCTTGGTGCTACGGGTTGGAGAGGATGGGGCAGCGTCGATCGACTTCCTCGATCCGTCAGGCAAGGTGCAGCGCACCGTTCGCCCAGCGGCCGATTAGGCGCTCGTGGCCATCGCGCCCCGCTTGCCAAGCTCGACTATTGTACCCAGCGCTGTCTTCAGCCTGGCTGCAAGCTGCATGACGGCCGTGATCCATCGGGAACAGGTATACGCCAACGAGCTTACCTTTGGCGGGGGCTGGCCCCTCGTCTTCATCATTGATCAGCCAGGCGTCTCCGTCACCGGCAAACTTTCGATGCTCGAGGATGTGCTCTATTCCATATCCTTCTTGGTCAATACGCTCATCTGTTTTCTGATAACGACCTCCGTCGTCCTATTTGCACGATCCATTTGGGCGGCACGACGAAGATCCTGCGAGAGGCCATCACGAAAACTCATTCGCGCACCGTGCGATCGACAACGTGGCCGTTCTTCCAAATAAGTAGAATTTTATGGGCCGCAGCGATGTCGCGTATCGGATCGCCGTCAACAAGGACCATGTCCCCGTCGCTCTGACGGACGGGTGCACTTGGCACGCACGCGACCATCTATATCATGAGACAATGTCTCACTCTCGTCTGCCCTACCTGCCAAACCCGGCCAATGCTCCAAGCGCCCCGCTTCTTCGGCGACATCGGCATCACTCCCGGCGCGCGGGTGCTCGATGTCGGTTGCGGCAACGGTGACCTCAGTCGGTTTGTGGCTGGGCTTGCCGGGCCAGGCGGCGAAGTCGTGGTGATTGATCGGAGCGAACAGGCGCTGGCGATAGCGCAAGCGGTCGACGCAAACTTGGGTGTGGCGCACATCCAGTACCGGGCGGTCGATCTTTCAGGTGACTTGCCTGATCTGGGCCGGTTTGACGCGATCATCGGCCGTCGCGTTCTGATGTACCTACCCGATGACGCCAAGACACTAGGGCTGCTAGCGACGATGGCTAATCCTAGTGCCGTCTTGGCATTTCAGGAACATGCTCGCACCGCCCTTCCCGTAGGACCCGGGGACCTCGCGTTGCACCGCCAGCTTTATGACTGGAACTGGAGCACGGTTGCAGCGGAAGGAGGGGATGTGGGGTTGGCGCTCCGTCTCGCCGAACTGATGCAGTAGTTGGGGCTTTCGGTCGAGGAGGCGCGCGGCGAAGCCATCCTGCTCCATCCCAACCAGCCCTCCTTCCTGCCGACCCTCACACAGGCGACGCTGCCGCGAATAGTCGAGCGGGGCAACGCGACCGTGGAGCAGATCGACCCCGACACGCTGGCGCAGCGGATGGAGGAAGAGCATCGCGTTGCGGGTGGTGCGATCGTTTGGGACCTAGCCTTCTTGGTCGCGGCCCGCGCCCAACCGGTCTCTCGCTGAAAGTTCGCATGAAGGCGGCTGGGAGCGAGCTGAACGAGGAGAGTCTGCAGCGCGACCTGCCTGACAGACTTGGCCGCGGCAACCCATAAGTCAGCTACCTCGCGGCGCTTATGTGCACTCGAACAACTGCCGTTCGTTCATGTCGGTGTCAGTGATCAACCCATACAGCGCTAAGTCGACGCCCTCATCGATCATGATGCGCTGTATGGGTTTTCAGCCGTCGGGTTAGAACTGAGCGCGTAGCCGAATGCCGTAGGTCCGAGGCGGCGCAAGATAGGCGTTCTGGTCGCCGGTCTGCAGCGGCGTGTTGAATGACTGCGACGGATAGATTTCGTTGGTCAGGTTTTGCGCCCAACCCTCGACGCTCAGCCCCGACTTCAGCTTAACGCCAAGGTTGGCGTTGATCATGTTTACCGCGCCGCGCTCGGTGAGCGAAGCGGTGTTTATAAGCTGTCGTCCGCTGTACTGGTATTGCACGCGCGCCGTCAGGTTCATCTCATCCGTGATCGGCTGGTCGAGGTTGATCGTCGCATTTCCCTGGAATTTCGGCGCGAAACGGAACCGCGAGCCCGACAGCACCGGATCGATCCGTCCGTCATCCTCGTAGCTCGCGTGCGGCAGCCAGGTGCCGTCGAGACCGAGCGTGATCGCGGGGGTCAGCTGGAACAGATTCTCGAACTCGAGGCCATAGTCCTTCGCCGCATTGGCGTTGAGCACGGTGAACTGAAGCCCGACGAACTGCGCGATCTGCACGTTCGAGATATCGTAGTAGAACAACGAGACGTTCGTGCGGGCGCGGCCGTCGAGATACTCGACCTTCGCACCAAGCTCGTACGCGTTGACCGTTTCGGGCTCGTAGGTGGGATCGAGCGGCGCCTGCGCCGTGACTCCCGGGAAGAATCCGCCACGGATCGCCGCGGGCAGCGCGTTGAAGACCGCCGCATTGTTGACGATCGTACCCCCGGCATTGGAGTCGATGTTGACGCCGCCCGCCTTGAAGCCGCGGTTGTACGTCGCATACAGCATCACGTCGTCGATCGGCCGATATTGCAGACCGAACGTGCCGCTCAGCGCCTTGTTCGTGGTGTCGGCGTCATAGGCCGGCCCGGGCGATACGCCGAGCAGCTTGAAGATCGCATTGGGGCGCGGATCGTAGAAGCTGTAGCGGAAGTCGCCCTGCTTCTTCTCGATCGAGTAGCGCAGGCCGGCAATGACGTTGAACTTGCTGCCGATCGCGAAATCCAGGTGACCGAAAGCCGCATAGGATTTCGCACGACCACCCATGATTTCGGTCGCGACGCGCCCCGGAACTGCCGCAGCAGTCCCCGCCGGAACGCCGCGCGCGGCGAGTAGCGTGTTCCAATAAGGCTGCGCCTGCGTTCCCCAGGCAAGGTCGCGACCCATTTCCAGCTTTTCGTCGGAGAAGAAGCCGCCGAGCACCAGATCGGCGTTCAGCGCCTCGATCTTGCCATTGTACGTCAGTTCCTGCGAGATGAAGCGGCTCGAGAAATCCTCGTCGAGGCTCAGGATGCTCGCGCCAGAGAAATCGGCGTCGGCATCACGCTGCCGCACGGTGAACTTGCGGATCGCGGAGACCGAGCGAATGTCGCCCTCGCCCACCCCGATCGTTATCAGCGCGGTGCCGCCGTAATCCTGAATGCGCTGCTGGTTGGAGTTGCTCAGCGATGCGCTGAAATCCTTCAGCCGGCGCGACGGCACGACCTTGCCGTTGCCGATCGTCAGCGCGTCCACCAGCGGCTGCGTCGGGCCGTTGATGAAGTCGGCGGTGGCGTAGCAGCAATTGCCCTCGCTGTTGGAATAGTCGCCGATCAGTCGGATCGAAAGCGCACTGCTCGGCTCGAAGCGCAGCTGTGCTTTCAACGCCTCGCTCGAATCGTTGTTGAGCGGGCGACCACTCGTGGCATCAGTGAAGAAACCATCGCGCTTCGATGCCAACCCGGCGATACGGAAGGTCAGAGATTCAGTCACCGGCACGCCGACTGCGGCACGCGCAAGCACGGTTTCATAATTGGAGTAGCTGAGATCGACCAGGCCGGAGACCTCGGTAGGATTGGGCATCGTTGAGGTCAGCAGCAGCGCGCCCGCGGTCGTGTTCTTGCCGAACAACGTACCCTGTGGGCCGCGCAGCACCTGCAGATTGTCGATGTCGAGGAAGTTCTGCAACGCCGAGGCAGCGCGACTGCGATAAACGCCGTCGATGAAGACGCCAACAGAGCCTTCGAAACTCCGGCTGTTGCCCGTCGTGCCCAGCCCCCGGATGATGACGTTGGCAGAGGACGACGCGATGTTGGTCACGCGAAAGCTGATGCTCGGGCTGATCGCCTGAATGTTCGAAATGTTCTCGACGCGCGCGGTCGCCAGCGCATCCGCGTTCGCAGCCGTGATGGAGATCGGGACGTTCTGGAGGTTCTCGCTGCGGCGTTGCGCCGTGACAATGATGTCGCCGAGCGCCGTATCAGGCGACTGCCCGGACGGGGCTGGCGTGGCGGGTGCGGTAGGCGCCGCATCCTGCGCGAGGGCGGCGGTCGCACTCAACATCGATGCGGTGGATGCAAGGACGACCCAGGTCTTCGACGCCATAATCACACTCCTAAGCAATGAAACGGGCTCGCTCGAGCGGCCTACTTTCGTTGCGCCGCCGCTATCACCGGCCATCTTATAGAACAAGTGTCTCGTTAAGGTGCGTGCAGCAGGGTTTTGCAGTGTTGTTGCAATGTCACGGTCGCGGGTGAATACCCATGCGATGGCAGGCGTAGCGGAAGCGAACCTCGATCAACGGCAGCGTCGCACCCGCGCCGCCCTGCACGCTGCCCTCGAACGCCTGATGAAACGCATGCCTTATTCCGACATTGGGGTAAGCCTGTTGGCGCAGGAGGCGCGCGTCGGCCGACCGACATTCTACCGCCATTTCGCCGACGTGAATGCCCTATTGATCGATCGGCTCGGAGACGATCTTGCGCAGCAACGAGCACTGGCGCGACGGCTTGCCGCGGAACGCCGGGATGCTCGTGCCGCCGTGCAGGAGATCACCGCTCATGCCTTCGACCGCATCGTGGCGCGTCCGGACCTCTACCGGACACTGCTCGATGGTTCGGCTGGTGCCAATGCCAGTACGTTGTTTCGCCAGCAGATGATCGAACTCACGGCGATTTTGCCATATCCGACGACGGACGCGCGGCGACGCCACCCGGCGCTTACCATTGCGATGTTGTCAGGCGCGGTCAGCGGCTTTCTGTTGGCCTGGATCGAAGCCGGGATGACCCCGCGGCCGCAAAAGGCTGCCGAATTGCTCATCGCACTGGTGTTGCCAGTGGAGGAACGTTAGCCAATCTACCCGGCTGATTGCCATCGCCGCCGGGGACCGAACGCAGCAGCCCCACGGAGTGAACCTTCACTAGGCGCGCGCATCCGTCAGGACCCAGACGCGGTCATTCAGCGGCAACGACGCACGTCCCGAAAGCAGACATTCGTTCACCTGAACGGATGAGGAATTATGGAGCTGAGAACGTGGGGTGGAAAGGCTGAATTTGGGAGGAAAGCGGACTGTCGGCTTTCGAGCGGCGCTGGCAGAAAGCTGCCGATGGTTCATCGGTGAACTTGGCCGCGTACCGGTGAGCTGAAGGGCCGAAGTGAACTTGTGTTATAGACTGCCTCTGGACGTTTGATCTCTGTGTAAGCGGTTTGCGGAGACCGACGATGAGCTTTCTCAAGGGACCCGACCCGCTGAAGCTTTTCCTGGCGAAGGTCGAGGGCCGATCCAAGCTGAACGACGAGGAGTGCGATGGCATCCTCGGCTTGCCGGTGACGCCGCGACAGGTGCAGCCGCATCGCGAGATCGTGCGGCTTGGAGATACGGCAGATCATGCCTGTATCGTGGCCAATGGCATCGTGGCAAGGTTCGCTCAGGTATTGAACGGGGCTCGCCAGATCGTCTCGATGCATGTGGCAGGCGACATGGTGGATCTCCATTCGCTGATGCTTCCGGCTGCTCCTGCGCCTCTGGTGGCGCTTACGTCCACAACCATCCTTCAGATCCCGCATGCCGCCCTTCGCGATCTGGTCGCGCGCTTTCCCGGCGTGGGTGCCGCTCTCTGGCGGGAGTGCGTCATCGACGGCAACATCGTCGCGCATTGGCTCGTCAACGTTGGCCGACGCGATGCGCGGGCACGCCTTGCTCATCTGATCTGTGAGCTCGCGGTGCGATCGAACCAGATCGGCAACTTCATCGAGGGCCGCTTTCCGATGCCCATAACACAAGATCAGATCGCCGATGCGCTCGGCCTGACGTCGGTTCATGTGAACCGGATGATGCAGTCGCTACGCGGCGAAGGGCTGCTCGAAAGCTCGGGCCGAGAAACCACCGTCCTCGATTGGCAGGGTCTGGTACGCGTAGGAGAGTTCGATCCTCACTATCTTCATCTCTCGCGTGCGATTGCTGGCCTTGCGCTACGACATCCGGCGGCAAATGCGCTAAACAGCCAATAACAGCCGTGCGATCTCCACGACTTTTTGCGGGGCGACAGGCTTCTCGACCCTCGCCGTTCCTGCGAACGCGTCCGGAATCGCGTCCCGGTCGTACCCGGTCACGAAAGCGAACGGGATCGACTGTCGCGCGAGCTCCTGCGGCAGTTCGAAATCGATCCCCCGGCCAAGGTTGAGGTCGACGAGCGCGCAATTTGGCGCATTCGACTTTAGTGCGCGAGCCGCGTCCGCTGGATCAGCGAACGGGCCTACGACCTGTGCCCCGGCCGCTTCCAGCGCCGCCTGAAGATCGGTCGCGAGATAATAATCGTCCTCGAGGATCAGCACCCTCGCGTTCTGCAGCGTCGGCTCTGTCATGCTACCGTCCTCCCGCATCAGTCTGAAGGATGCTTTCGCCGTCGACGAGCGGAAACTCGATACGGGCTTCCAACCCGCCCGGCCTGAGTTCGACGCTGCCATAGCCCCTGAGCTCATAGGGGATGCGCCGCCTGATCAACTCCGTCCCGAACCCCTCTCGGCGCGGTACGGCATCGACGATCGGCACGCCGTGTTCCTGCCAGAGGATGACCAGCCATTGCGAACCGTCGCGTGCCTCGACCTGCCAGCTGACATCGAGCCTGCCGGATGCACGTGAGAAGGCACCGTATTTGGTCGCGTTGGTCGCCAGTTCATGAATAGCGAGCGTCAGCACCTCGGCGATCTTCGGTGACACTACCACGGGCTCGCCGAAAAGACTGACCTGATCCTCGGACGCCGCTTGCGCCACGATCTCGTCCCGGATCAACAATTCGAGATCTACGTTCGTCCCGGCCGTTCGCGTCAGCAGTGCCTGCGTTCGCGCCAAAGCGGCGATCCGGCCTTGCAGATGCGCGACATAGTCTTCGGTAGACCGCTCACCATCGTTCGACCGACTGATGATCGACCGGGTCACCGCCAGGATGTTGCGCACCCGGTGCTGGAGCTCGGCCAGCAAGACTTGCTGCCGCTCCTGCAACCGGCGCGTCTCGGTGATGTCCTCAACGATGCCGCCGATGCGGGCTATGTGCCCGTTGTCACGCAGCGGAAAGTCAGTGTTGCGGATCCATCGAAAAGCGCCGTCGGAGGGGCGCCGTATACGAAATACATGCTGGGCGGTCTGGCCAGATCGAGCTGCCTCTAGGTGTTCTAAAGCGGACTTGTGATCCTCTGGCACGATCATCGCCATCCACTTCGTCATGTCGCCGAGCAGGTTGTCGAGCTTGGTGCCGTAGATGTTTGCGACGGCTGGGCTGACAAACTCCATGTTGAGGGAAGTAGCATCCCGCACCCATAATCCAGCCGTTGACGCCTTCGCGAACTGCTGGAAGCGATGTTCGCTCTCCAGCAAAGCGGTTTCGGCGCGAACACGTTCGATCGTGGCCCAGGTGCGCTCTGCTACTTCCTCAACAAGGGCTATCTCGGCAGAGCTCCAGTGTCGTGGACGTGACGATACTGCGGCCATTGAACAAAGCGGCATCTTCTCGCCACGCCGGATGGTCGACGCCACCATTGCTCGCATCCCCAGCGCCTTGCTGTTGGCCCTTTCCTCCGCGGTTAGTCCGCGCCTGGCGAAGTCATCCTCAACGACAAAGGTTCGGTCGAGGACCTGCTCATAAGCGTCCGGAAAGTCTGACAGCCGAACTGTCGAAGGTAGTGCCGGCACCGTTGCGTTGCCGGTCTGATAAGGAAATTCCGCAACGTCCTCTTCAGGTCGGTAATATGTAATGTAACACCGGTCGAGGTTCATGTGCGACAACAGCAGCGTGATGGCGCGGTGAGCAATTGCGTCGACATCCGGCTCTGCGCGCAAAGAGTCGGAAAATCTCAACAAGAACGCCTGCCGCTCCTCGCTTGCACGAAGCGCCTCCTCAGCCTGCTTCCGATCGGTAATCTCCTCGTACAGCACGACCACGCGATCGCCGCCGCCAGGATATGCGAAGACCTCGAACCAGCGGTTGAGGTTGGAGACAGGATATTCGATCCTCTCGGGGACGCCGGTACGAGCGACCTGATCGAACCCCTCCGTCCAGTGCAGCTCAAGGCCGGGGAAAACCTCGCTCGCTCGGCGTCCTTTCGCTTCCGATACCGCGATACCGAACAGCCGCTCGAAGGCGGGGTTGAATTCAAGGTAGAGCTGATCAAACGCACGCCCTTCTTCATCGCGTATAAGCTCAAGCTCGCAATAGCCCTGGCCCATCGTTTCAAAGAGCGAGCGGTACTTTGCCTCGCTCGCGCGCAGCGCTGCTTCGGCGCGGACTTGCTCCACCGCGCTCCAGGTCCGCTCGCCAACCTCGCTGAGGTAACGCAGCTCGGCGGCGCTCCATTGGCGCGGCGTTCGCGAGTGGACGCCGATGCACGCAACCAGCCGTCCGCCGCGTAATAGCCCGACTCCCGCAAGCGCCTGCACGCTGATCGCGGCATAGGCGTCAGGGTCCGGCACGAACTCCCCAGGCACCGTCGCGTCCTCGATCGACAGTGTCCCGCCGGACTGGAAGAGCCTGTGCATCGCCGGCGAGAAGTCCGACATCCGCATCCGATCGGGAATTGGGGGGGCACCGCGTTCCGACCTCTCCGTGACGCGAAAGTGGTCCTGGTCTTCTTCGAATTCGAAATAGCTGGCGCGCATCACGTCCAGCTGTTCGGCGAGTAGCTTCATCGCCGTAGCCTTCACTTCGGCTGGGTCGGTGAGCGCTCGAAGCGCATCGCTGAAACGGAGGAGGAAGGCTTGCCTCTCCTCGCTTTCGCGCAACGTCAAAAGGCGTTCCCGGGCCTCAGTCTCGCGAAGGACGCTTTGAGGCGCTGCCAATTGCCGCTTCGAAGCGGCGATTTCGTCGGCATTGTTCATGCCGAAGTATCACATGCAAGGACGGATCGTGAACTCACCTGGTTTAGCCTAGTTGCAATTCAGCAGGGTCCACAGCCGCGTTATTTCCGCGACAACGATGTACCGACCGAGATCCGCTGTTGGCGCGTCAGCTGCGAGGGTGCTTTTAGGCACCCCCCGGTAGCCGTAGTAACCAATTCTACCGCTCTGCATCACACCCGTGGGCGGACGGATCGCGCCGCGGATCTATGCCGATGCGAAGATTAAGACCTCGGCTCGGATACCTGCGCTTGTTGGAGCGCTCGCCCAGCATGCGCGGCAAAGCATTGTTTTCGCGAGAGGAGACACCTCCCGACCATCCCGGTGAACAGACGTCAGGGGTGGCGTGCACACCGCTCGGACCAGAAGCCTCCTGGCCTCAACCCGTTCGCACCCTTGTGGAGTTAATGCGCGCCTCCAATCAGCCGATGTTCATCGTCTGGGGGGCTGAGCGGACTCTGCTCTACAACGACCCCTACGCCCAGATCCTCGCCGATAAGCACCCTGAGGCTATGGGCCGAGACTTCCTGGACGTCTGGTGGGAGATCCAGGGCGACCTCGAGCCAATCGTTGCCAGGGCCTACTCGGGACGGCCTAGCGCCTCGATCACGCGGCTGACCTCTATAGGTTTCAGGCACAGGGGTACGCCGTCGTAGCGCGACGGGATGCTCGGCCGCTCATACCCAGTCACGAATACTACCGGCACGCCGCGCGCCATGAGTGCGTCGGCCACCTCGTAGACCTTCTCGCCATCGAGGTTGATGTCGAGCACGGCCCCGTCGATCCGGTGCTGCTCTAAAATGGCGAGCGCTTGCGACAGCGATGGAACCGGGCCGATGATCCGTATCCCAGCCTTCTCGAAGCCGTTCGCCAGGTCGTGGGCGATGAAGTAATCGTCCTCGACAATGAGAATACGGCCGCTTTCACTCAATCCGCGCTGACCCGCTCCATCGTCCATGCGCTAACCCATATCAGGGGGCGACCGTGATGGCACGTTAAATGGTGTTCTTGCGGCGTCGCGCTCCCTGTCGGCATGACCTCAGGTCGGCCGGCTGCCGGGATCTAAGTGGCACTACTTTCCACGGCAGAAGGATCACAACGGTTGAACAAATGTCCGCTCCCGGCAGGGCGCGAACGAAAGCGGCCGGTCCGCTTCCCACCAATTCCGGATGATCATGGGTGCCGCGACAATTCCGTTAAGCGGACGGGCAGCTTCCATCGTGACGGACTCAGAAAGCGCCGATGTCCACTTTGCCACCTGCGGACATTTGGTTAGCTGAGGCGTTTACGCTTCGTCGCAACCTCAGGGACATAATGCCAATTGCGCTGGTGCTTGTCGTCGCCAACGAAAACGTAGTCGTACCGATGTTTCAACGATCGTAGCAGCGGACGATAGATCAATTGATCAACGCCCGAGATGGCGCGTAGGCGGTCGACGCAAAGGGCAGCAATGAGCGCCTCAGAAGCAGCGACGCAGAACAGCAACGCTCCGTGAGCGCCGTCGGTCACCGCGGCGAAACTGACTATCTCCTCTTCGGCCATCTCGTCTACGATCATAGCCAGAACATCGGCGCTACCATCGAGATAGACATATGCGCCGGCGGCATATCCGATGCGGTCTGGCTCGCAAACGACCCCAAGCCGCATGGCCCGTCGCTCGGCCAGCCGCTTGAGCCGGATGCGAACGCTGCCCTCTGATATGTTAATGCGTCGCGCGATCTCCCGGTTGCTCTGCCGGCCGTTTTCCACCAGTAGCGCGATGATCGCCTCGTCGAGCGAGTCCTGCCGATCAAGCGGCAGCGGCGGACCAACGTCGGTGCGCAAATTGCCTGAGCCCAGACGGAAGGTCGTGATCTCCTCAGCGGTCGTCAACTCTACGGAAACGACCCCGAAGATAGCGTGCACCCGCTGCATCATCCCGTCGAGCGTCGCCGCATCGGGCGCCACAAACGTCACGATCAATTCCGGGCTTCCCGGGCACAGGACGACGCTGAACGCCTCCTCAATTGCGGTGAGCTGGCTCGCCACTCGCTTGAGCGACCCTCCAAGCACGAAGATGGAGGCAAACGCGAGCAGGCGGTACCCTGCGGCCTGAAGATCGCGCTGCGCCATCACACGCATTACGTGGCCGTCAGACATGCTCCGGATGCGGCCGGCGACAGTTTGCTCGGTAACGCCGGTGGCCGATGCGATCGACTTGTTGGTCGCACGCGCGTTACGTTGCAGGCACCGGATAATCTTCAGATCGACGTCGCTGATGCTCATTTCTGCTCCCGATACGGCACAGTCGTATTGGCACCCAGCAATCTTGCCGTCGAGCCGCTCATGACCGAACCGTTGCCAAACATGCAGTATGAATCGCTGCGAAAAACTACAATATGCGTCATCTTCGACAAATAGCTACGACACTCTACGCTTCAACGAAGCTGAGCAATTATTGCACGTCTTGGTACAAAAATAGATGAATATGAAAGATAACAGACAGACTTGCAGGATAGTCTTAGAATTAGCCTTATAACCATGTCTATTCCAATTTATTCATGAGTTTAGATATATGATACGATTGATATCTGGCATTATACCGCCAAAATCGATAAACATACATAGTGCGATGATTGGTTAACCGTTGCTGTTCTACAGCTATCGCAAAGTCTGGGTTGCACTACTTTTGCGCTGACAATCATCGAATCACCGGCGATTTAATTTCGTGTACGACGTCGGCTTCGTATGGGCCTAGATGACATCGGCTCGATAACGCTCATTGGCACTAGCGCACCGTGCTTGGCACGAACACGACCGTTCGCGCAACGGCGCGGAGCCACTTCGCCACTCTATGTCGTTCGAGGTCGTCGCCTTTCGCTTCGTAGCGAATGTGGCTTCCACCGCTGGTGCCGCGGCAGCCACCTTCCTACCATGGGCTTGAGCTCGCCCCCGCTTGGCGTGGGCTGGTAATCGGGATTTCTCGCAAGCGGCACCCGGCAAATCGCCGGGACCCGCGAAGCGTTCGAAATCACGGGCGAACGTCGAAGCACTTTTTCGCGTTCCGGCGCAGTAGCGGCGACATTCCGCCTTCCGATCTTAGTCCGTCGTCGCATTCGATGACGTGGGATCCGAGTTTCACGCCAATGATACGTGATCCCGCCTATTGCGTGCCGAACCGGCTGTATGCGGGCGACACCGCCCCGCAGCGGTCCGCGCGCCCTTCGCTAAGAAATGGTCACGCGGCTACCTTCGCCACGGAGCGTGTCCTTGTTTACCTTGACGGGTATCTCCTGCTTCACGACCTCTGTCGCCCACTAGGCAGAGTAATCGTGCGATCACCTCCTCGCTAGCGGGATTGACAATCTCGATCGTCTGGGGGGAACGCGCCGCTTTACCGCCGATCGTCATCGAGAAATCGTCGTAGAAACTGATCATGGTGCATTCTTAGTGTTGATAGCGCAGCTCAGGTTGCCCGGAAGCTGACGGGCAGCCGCTTGGGGCCGCTGATGAAGACAGATTGCGTCCATGCCGGCTCGCCGGCGAGCTTAATCGAGTGAAGCCTGGGAATTAGCTCTTCGAACAGTATTCGCATCTCCAGCTTCGCCAGATGCTGGCCAAGGCACAGGTGCGGGCCGAAACCGAAGGCGAGTTGTTTACTTGGGGGGCGGTCGAGCCGGAACGCGTCAGGATCTTCGAAGACAGCCTCGTCGCGGTTCCCCGACAGGTACGACAGCATAATCCAATCACCCTCGCGCATCGACTGTCCGGCGAACTGGACGTCGCGAGCCGCGGTGCGCATGAAGTGGTTGACGGGCGTGACCCAACGCACCGCTTCCTCGACAAGCGCGGGGATCAGTGTGGGATCGTTTTTCACGCGCGCGAACAGCGCTGGGTCGCGGGCCAACGCCAGCGCGCCACCCGCCGTAGACGCCGAGGTGGTGTCGTGCCCCGCTGTCGCTACGAGCACGTAATAACTGTTGGCCTCGTGATCAGCGATCGGCGCGCCATCTATCACGGCATTGGCAATGATTGAGGCAACGTCGTCACGCGGCGTCTTGCGGCGCTCGTCGGTCAACACTCGAAAGTAGGCGTAGAAATCCTCCAACACCGCTTCGAAGACTTTCAGCGCGGTCTCCGGACGCTGCATCGCGTCGGCTTCGCGGCCAAGCTCCGGATCGCGAGCGCCGAACAGCTGCTGGGTCAACATCAGCATTCGTCCCTCGTCTTCCTCCCGAACGCCAAGGATTTCCATGATGACGTGGAGCGGGTAGTGGAGCGCCACGTCCGAAACGAAGTCGCATGCGCCACCGCGTGCCAGCATCCGGTCGACATGGGTGCGCGCAATTGCGCGGATGCGCTCGGTCAGCTTCTTGATGTTGCCAGGCATGAACCAAGATTGAGTGAGCATCCGATAGGTGCGGTGCTCGCGCCCATCCATGTTCACCATGCTGCGCGTGAGATGCGGCATGCCCATCGCGTGCTCCACGGCAACGCGCATATCCATCGGCAGCATCACTGTAGAACGATCCCCGTTGCGGAACAGATCCGCTTGTCGCTCGATGTCGAGGATGTCCTGATGCCGCGTCACAAGCCAGAACGGATCGACGTTGGGGGCTTCGAGCCGAGCGACCGGCCGGTTCGCACGCAGCCATGCCAGATCGGCGTGGACGTTCGCCGGGTTCGCATAGGTCGACGGGCTGGTGAGGCTCCGTGCCATCACTGACGGCACATATTCTTCGGGTAAGTCGGTAGCGCTCAATGCAGCCTCCATCACGATACGATCATGCGTTCCGCCGTCCTGGGCGCTGCGGAATGCCGCAGGCGATCGGCGATCGGCGGCTGCAGGCGACGAAATGCCGCGCCTGCCCGTTCCATTGATCAGAAGCCATCGAGGACACGCCGCTGCTCCTGCGGCAGCGTTCCGGCAAACTCGTGAACACCGAAGCCAGAAAGGCCCGATCCCTGCCAGTCGGACAAGGCGTTGTCGTCGTACCGGCCCGCGCCGGAGCCTGGAAGATACTTAACCAGGTGAATCAACGACGTTCCTTCGACCTCGATGGGCACCTCGCCGCCGATGCGGATAGCGGTGCGATGGAACTTGCCGAGCCCGTCGGCTGGAAGGAACGTAACGTCCACGTCGGTGGTCGAATGCACACCGTCCTTGTCGACTACAACACCGACCCCCCGCGTCTTGCCGTTGATCACCATCCCCGTGGCGTTGAAGAAGACGTTACCATCCTCGCTGATCGACGCAGTCCAGAATCCGTGGCCGGTCGCGGACATTGAGGACTCGTCCCGCGTGCCCCAGGTGTGATCACGGACGAAAAGCCCGTCCACCTCGATCAATGCGCCGTCTATGGTCATCGTGCCGGTACATCTGCCGCCTTGTTCGTAGTGCACCTGCGAGTTCTCGTAGACGGGCCTGCCCTCATGGTTCTCCCCCGCCGTGCTTTCGTCGAGCAGGCGGAAGGCGTCGCCGAAATCCGCCGGGGGCAGCGTGCTCGTCAAAGTGAAGTCGATCTCGACGGGTACGTCGCCGCCGTCCTCCCATGCGATGAAGCCAAGCGGACCGTAACCGCGCATCCCCTCAAACGAACCCGTCAGCCTCAGCTGCCGGTACGGGGTCTCAGGATGGAGAGTCAGGCCGCCAACGGCGAACACCCCGTTCGGGATTGGTTCCGCTACCTTACGTGATACGATGACGTCGCCGTAAAAAGCCGCGATCCGTGCCACCAGCCCGCCCGATGCCGGCCAGCGTTTGCAGTGGATCAGGAAGCCCGCGCGCTTGCCGCGATCAGACAGCACGATGAAGAAGTTCTCCTGCCACCGGTCGGGAAGCGGCGTCGGAGGCGTGTGTGGAAGTTCGTCTATGTCTAAAAGGGCGTTCACGGGATCGCTCCTTGCGCTGCGAAATCAATGGATAGGCGCGGGTGCGCGCGACGGCGGTGCCGCAGCGTGACGCTGCTGGAACGCCGCGAGGGTTCGCTCGAGACGTTCGCGGCCGGAGGTCATATAGGCTACTTCCAGGTCCTGCTGATCATGCGGCAGCCGCGAGGTGATGAGCATGCAGTAGTTCGCCATCCGCCAGGCGCTGAACAGCTCGCAAAACTCCCAGTCGCGCAACTCGCCCCGCATATCGCCGTAAGCCCTGATGAGCTCCTCACGGGTGGGCACGCCGTCGGTCACGGCGCGCCCTTGATGGTAGAACTCAATCTGGCTGAGCAGATAGGAGACGTCGCTTTCGCCGTAGCCCAGTTGGCATACCTCCCAATCGAGCACCGCTGCGACCTCGGCACCGCGGGTCATGTAGTTCACGAAGCCGGGATCAGCGTGAATGACTTCGTACGGGCGATCGGTCGGCGCGCGCGCAAGGATGATCGCTGCCACCTCGGCGAGCCGCTCGCGCAGTACGATATACCGTTGCAGCCGCTCCGGTGGAAGCGTTGCCTCCTCCAGCGCTATGTCGATCTCGCGCTTGCCCCACAGAATTTCACCTTCCAACGGGGTGGCGCCGCCGCCCCGCACGTGCAGGCTCGGAACATTGAGCGACGAAGGCGGAATGTCATGTAGACGCGCCAGCACGTCGATGATGTTGAACAACAGCTCGCGACGCTCCGCAGGACTGGCCTCTATGATTGGGCCGTCCTCGAACGGGAGGACGTGCGGCGCGGACGCTTCTACGCGCTGCATGATCATTCCCGAACCGCCGAAGATTTCTCCTTTGGTATCGAGCCACAGCACGGCCGGCACCGGATAGCCTGCCTTGTTGAGCGCCGCCATGACTTCAAACTGCGCAGCCATATCATACTGTTTGAAGAAGGTTGCGCCGGTGTCGTAGCGGAAAACCAGCCGCCTTGTTGTACGGGTGCCGCCCGCCTCTACAAAGATGTCGAACAGCTGCGTGCCGCTAGAGGCTCCCGCTGTCCGCGGCCTCTGATCGAGTTCGATCCCAACGATCGTGCCGTCGAAGTCAGGTTGCTTCTGGATGTAGCGCAGCAGCCGCGTCGCGCTGAGCTCAACGCCCGCGGTGCGTGACATCATGCCCTTGATAGCAGACGCAAAGTCGCCGGACGATACCGACATGCCTTGTTCCCTTTTCCAGTGCACCGACGTGTCTTCGTACCCTTGCCTGCGGAACGGATTTTACGAGCCGTGCTCACCAGCTTTGCGCGGGACCGCGCACAACCGTGATTGATCGACCGTGGACCGGTGGGGATGGGCGAAGAACGACAGCGCACGGTATGTTGCGCGGATGGTGCAAGCGGCGATGCTCGCCTTCGTCTAGGCGTACCTGCGGCATGCGGAGCGCATGCTGGGCAAGAGGTGCCGGCGTGGCGCGTGGCCACGCCGGCGAGATGACGGAGAACGCCGACGGTGGAGAGGTTCCGCCGGCGCAGCTTTCACTCCGCCGCGAGCGGCAGCTCGTCGAGCAGTTGCAGATCGGCATGCACGCCGCGGACGGAAATCATCCGGCCTGGCGTCACGCCGGTATCTTGCCCGTCCTTCATGATCGGCTCCCCGTTTACGACAACCCACTCGATGCCTTCTGCCCGGCAAACTCGCCGCCAATCGCCCTGCGGCAAATCGTGAACTGTTTCATACTGGTCGCGATCGTAGCCGAGCGCTTCCATGTCATAGACGTAGAGGTCGGCCGCCATGCCCTCCAGTAGAGCGCCACGATTGGCAAAGCCGAACACGCGCGCCGGGAGATAGCTCAGGTGATAATGCATCTCCTCCAGCGGGATGATTCCCGTGTCACGAACCAGCCACATAAGATTGTCGGTGGCGAACTGGCCGCCGGCATGAAACTTGATGTGTGCGCCGCCATCGGAAGTTCCCGACAGCACACGTCTGTGACGCAGGATCTCGGCCGACTTCACGGGGTCTTCACTGGTCGCCATAGTGGTCCGGAAGTCGGCCAGCGCGCCGGACTCGGCAATGATTTGGAAGAACACGTCGACGACATGCACCCCTTCCGCTGCCGCGACATCGCCCAGCAGCGTGTTGTTGTACTTAGCGAAACGCGTCGCACCCTGCGCGTCGACCAGCTTGAATGTCTCTAGGGGGCCGCCGGCTCCGGCCCATTCCATCGGATCGTATTCCCCTACCGCGCGCGCACGGAAAGCGCGATCAGCGGCCAAAGCAGTCATCCTATCCGCCGTCCGCGCGATCGTGAACTCGAGGAAGGATGGACTGGTCGACTGCCAAACGTCGAAGTCGACGGCGCGGAGCTGGTTCCACGAGCGGTTCACAAAAGCCTGCCCGTAGATGTTCAGCCCTTGGGCCTCCATGCGATCAAGCCAGTCGAGCAAGCTGCGGTGATACTCCGGGATCGCATCCACCGGAGTGATAATATTCAGCAGCACCGGTTGACCGGACGCCCGCGCCAGAGCCTCGACGGCGTCGCGATTCGCGACGCGACCCGGCGGCAGCTCGCAAAGGCACTGGATCACCCCTTCACCACGCTCGCGCAGCACATGGGCGAGGAAGATTGCGTCGTCGATACATAGGTTGTCGGTCGGCATCGGCGAACCGTCGACGTCCTTGTGGCTGTTCTGGTCATTCAGATAGGAGAAGCCGAACCCGATGGCGCCAGCGTCCATGGCTTCGTTGAGGAGCCGCGCCATCTCCACGCGCTCAGCATCCGTGGCCCCTCGCGACTTCGCGGCTTCGATCCCCATTACGTAGATCATTAGCGAGTTGAGCGGCATAAACGCGGCCAAATTGATACCCTTCGGTATTTCGCGCATGTGCTGCATCCACTCGGGGAAGCTCTCCCAATTCCACGGCAGCGCCTCGCGTAGTGCCGGAACGGGCACTTGTTCGGTGCTTTCCATCATCGCCATGTAGCGATCGCGATCTTCCGGACGGCAAGGCATGAATCCAAAGCCGCAATTCCCGACGACGACCGTTGTATTCCCGTGCCACGAGGAATTGGTGCAATAAGGGTCCCAATGCACCTGCGCGTCGTAATGCGTGTGCGGATCAATTACACCAGGAGCAACAATTTTGCCCTTCGCATCGATCGTGCGGGCGGCCAGTGCTGACGAGATGTTGCGGCCGATTTTGGCGATCACTCCGCCCTTGATCGCGATATCGCCGATGAAGCGCGGCACGCCGGTGCCATCGATGATCGTCCCGCCGGAAACCAAAAGATCGTATTCCGCCATGCCATCTCTCCACAGATGTCTGCGACTCGCGATTCCTTCGCGGTGCTTAATGCTGTTTCGCATTGTTTTCCCTGGAATGTCAACATAGCAATAATGCGCAACTTTTCTGTAGCTACCATGGCTGGATTTATAACCGGCGAAGCTGAAGAGGCTGCGACCGAAGTGCGCGCGCCTCCGCTCGCCTGTTCTCCCTAGCTCTCTGGTACGAACCGTCGCGATAGCATTTTCTTATCAAAAGGGTGACGGCGGCCTGCGAAGGGAGGCGACAACCAGAAGGCGCGCCGGATCTTCGGACGAAAGTAACAGGAGAGCTACCTGCGACCGGCCCGTCGCATATACCTTGAGAAAGCCGCTCTCCGCAAAAAGCTGTTTTCGCCTTCATCATGTGGTTATTGCGTACTCCGCATGGTTGTTCTATTTCGTTCGCTGCTGATCACGAGCCGAGGGAGCTTCGGAACATAATGTCCAAGGGCATCAGATCGCCGTGCGTAAGAGTATGCCGCCCGGACGTAGCCGGCGGACCGTGTTCCGGCTGCCTTCGCACCAGAGCGGAGATCGTCGGCTGGGCAAGGATGAGTGAGGACGAGCAGCAGGCGATCGTGGACGACATCCCCCGTCGGATGCGGGAAAGGTTTGCCGCACGGCGGATGGGCAGGTGATCCCGACCGCCACCGATTGATGACGCAAATTTGCTATAATGGGCGCCATGTTGTCGTTTCACATGCCGCAGAGAAGAGAGACTGGATGCAATAGACAACTAGGTACCGTTGAGCACGGTTGCCGGTAGCTGACTTGATTCTAAGGTTACACGGCATCGGGCAGCCTGCGCGCAGCCCTCGCCGTTGCCGACCCGGATGGGCGATCTAGCGTTAGCACCGGCTTCCCTTTCGAAAGAATTCAATCGACCTACCAAACGTCAGCCTCTCGCGGTTCCACACAACCCCCCGCAGGGTGAGCCCGAGCGATGAGGCCGTAGCGCGAAACATCGAACTGCTGGCCCGTATTCTCAATGCCCGTAGCATCACCCTGATAACAGCGCCTTCGGGTGCCATCCCGGACTGGCTGTCCTGCTAGCCCGGCGTCAGGGCGTCACGCGACACGTAATTGCCGCCGCCGCGCTAGCGCGCTTCATTTCGCCATACGGCGACAAGCGAACCTCAATACGGGCGCCCTCTTCGACTCTGCAATCCCATGACGGCGACGCACAGGCAGCCGCGGATCCGACCGACACCTGATGGGCATCGATCCGCGCTATCAGACCTACGGGACGGAGAAACCGGCGGGCTCCTCCGTCACGATCCATATTCATTGGCAGCTCTCGAGAAGTAGTGCGGAGTGTCTTTCAAAAGTTATATCCAATCTCGACGCCGTAGGTTCGCGGTGGAAGGTAGTTGCCGAAATAAGTGCCAAGGATCGGCGAATCGAATTTGTGGCTGACCACGTCAACATCGGTCAGGTTTTTAACATAGCCGCGCAGCGTCAGACCCCTGGCAGATACGAGCCCGGCTGTCAGATTCACCATCTGGAACGGCGCCTGCCGATCGCGCGGTTCGTTGAATACACGGAAGTAATAGCTCCCACTGAAACGCACGTCGGCGCGAAGCACGAAGTTGTCGAATGTGTCTCCGCCAACTGGCAGCGTCAGCTGTGGCGCCACCGTGAACGAATACTGCGGCGCGCGATCAAGCCGATTACCGGCGAGATTTCGGGTGCCGGCTGCTAGATTGCTCTGATCGGTGCTGGAGAAGCGGGTGTACTTGGCGTCGAGCCATGTGCCCGATAAATCGAGGCGCAGGAAGTCGGCTAGGTTGAACACGGTCTCGATCTCGGCACCATAGGTACGGGCGTTTGCGTTATCGATCTCCGACGATGTGATGAAGTAGCGATAGAGCTGCAAACCATTATATTTGTAGTAGAATACAGAGCCGTTCAGAGTTACGCGTTTACCAAGGAGTTGTGTCTTGAAGCCGCCCTCAAACGATTCGATCTTCTCTGGTTCGTAGGTATCGCCGCAAGATGAGGAATTTACGCCACCAGATTTGAAGCCTTTCTGATACTGTGCGTACAGCATTGCATCACGCGTCACGTCAAACTGGGCTCCGACGCGGGGACTGAAAGAGTTGAACTCCAATCGCTGCTTCTTGTTCACGCAGGAACTAAGGATGCCCAGGCCCGGGATCTCAACGCCGGAGGTCTGTTCGCTATGCTTAACATCGTGCGAGTACCGTGCGCCGCCGTAGATGCGGAACCCTTCAGCTACCGTCACGGTGGCGTCGGCGAAGCCAGCCAGCGAGCGTACCCGCTCGCTCAGCTTGCTGACCGCGACGGAACCCGCCGGGAGCGAGGTCGCAGGCGTCGCACCCGGGATTCCCGATGGGAAGGGCACTGGAATGTCGGTCAGGAAGTTTTCTTGGAAATAGAAGGCACCTAGGAGCCAGTTGATCCCAGTGCCGACCTCTCCGGTAAGGTTGAGTTCCTGCGAGAACACCTTTGACGGTTGACGCCTGTTTTCGACAGTTATGATCGGCTCACTCGTGCCGTCTCCGTCTAGCTCGTTCTTGAAGCGGTGATCGATATAGCCAGAAATAGATTTCAGCTGGACACTTTCAGACAAATCCCAAATTAGCGAGCCGCGAACCAAGAGCGTCGACCGATAGGAATTCGGGTTAAAGTCGTTGCCTACCGTGCGCGGTTTGCTGGGTGCCACGGCGCTGCCGAGCGCCGGGAACAAGATCGGCGCAATCGCACCCAGCGGATAGATGATCTGCTGATAAGTCTGGAACTTCTCGTCTTGGTACTGCGCCGAGAGGTCGAACGTCAGATTGCTCGCCAGATCGGCCTGAAGCGCACCGCGTATAGTGTAGCGACTTAGCTTGTCGAAGTCGTCCCCGGTGTACAGGTTCTTTACATAGCCGTCGCCACGATAGTCGTAACCTGCGCTCAGGCGGACCCTGATCCCGTCGCTCAGCGGGCCGGAGAGGTAGCTGCTAGCAGAAACCGTATTGTAGTTCCCAACACCCGCGACAAACCCGCCGGTCAGCACTTTGGTGGGCGCGCGTGAGATGAGATTAATGGCCCCGCCAGTCGCATTGCGGCCGTACAAAGTCCCTTGAGGTCCGCGGAGGACCTCGACGCGCTCGAGATCGGCGGATTCGATTGTGGCCATCGTGGTGCGCGGAACAAACACGCCATCGACGTGAAGCGCCACATTTGCTTCGACCACACCCGAGTCAACTGAAACGCCGACACCCCTCAATGTCACGAACGTGCCGCCATTCGTCTGCCCGAAGACCAGCGACGGTGCTTGGGAGGTAAGGTCTCCGATCGAGCGCGAGCCGGTGATTGCAAGTTGCTTGCTGTCGAACGCGCTGATCGCACCTGGAACATCCTGCAGCGCTTGCGCCCGCTTTTGTGCGGTGACGATGATATCGTTGGTAGAGCCCTGCTCGGCGGCCGGCTCGGGTGCGGTGCTTTGCGTCGTGTTGGTCGCTGCCTGCGGCGGCACGCCAGCGCCGCTAGATTGTTGTGCGACAGCCGGAGCGCCACACGCGAGTGCCCACAAAGAAATGCCGACCGCGGCATTACGGTGAAGTCGCATCTTCTTTCCTCCCTAATTCATTATTTTTATTTATTTTTGTTATTATATTTCAAATGCCGGGCTTCGTATGGGCCGTAATTGCTATCCGTAAACTCGGAACGTTCGCGCGGTTGCATCTCTAAGAACGTGCTCCCTCCGAACACACTTCTCACCCTTAAAGCACAAATAATCGTAACGCGATTTGTTACATTGTACAACGGTTTTCGCATATCGCGTAGGGCAGCTGCGGTAACCGCGCTTTTCATTATGTCGCCCCTCCCAGGATCCGATGCGATCCCGCAGAGGAGCCCGTGCAAGTGCTTACGAAGTCTGGGCGCCGCCGCCACGGACCAGCTAAGCAACCGCGACGAACAGGAAATTAACCGCTGGCTGATACTTCTGTTGTAAACGGCCGCCTGCCACCCTAACGATGCGAGAGGGTGATAACACGTCAAGGCCGATAGCGACGCTACAGAGGCCCCCCTCCTGCCACGCACACTCGGACAAGCACCTCGACCTTGCGAGCTGCAGCGCCACCCAACAGGCTCAAAAGGACGGCCACTCCGCCGAGCAGACGGAGTGGCAGATCGTCAGGAGCTATGTGGTAACCCCTGAAACTCTAACTGCGTTGTGGACAGATGGATGAACGTTAGACTGACAGCACGGTGCACACAGTCAGCCGCGCGACGGGTCTATCAGAAACTTCTCGCCCGTAGCCTTTTTCTCGTAGGCGCGCAGAACATCTGGTTCAAGCGCTTGGGCGAGCCCAATGACGTGACTGTAGTGGCTAGCAAAGGTCGTAGTAAGTTCATCGGCAACGCGTTGCCTTAGACGCTCTGCGACTTCCTTTCCTGCCCTTGCAAGGAATGGCAGTAGCAGCCAGCCCGAGACGCTCCACTCGAAACCAAAACGCCTCGAATTAAGTACTACCAGTGAATGATCAAGCACTCCGTAAATATAGAGTCGCTTCATTTCATCCGATCCGTAACGACTATAATCAACCATTGAACGCGTCGCCACAGCTTCCATTGCTTCCAGTATCTGTGTAGCCATCGAACCTCCCCCGATCGCGTCGAAAGCTACAGTGGCGCCGGTCGCTTCGACTGCGTCTTGAAGCTGATTTATGAAATCCGGATCCCGACTGTTCAAAATGTGAACAGCCCCAATGTTTTTTAATATCTCTACTTGTTCAGCTGATCGCACGATGTTGACGAGTGGAATATCGTCCGCCAGACAAACCTTTTGTAGCATTTGCCCCAAGTTCGAAGCTGCGGCGGTATGGATGATCGCTTTGTGCCTCTCGCGCCGCGCCGTTTCGACAAAGCTAAGAGCAGTTAGGGGATTGACGAACATCGATGCGCCAGCGGCTGCGGTAACTCCCGCGGGAAGCGGAACGACGTCGCGAGCAGAAACTTTTCGGTAGTCCGCGAAAGTTCCCCCACTCGCTACCCCAACCAACCTCCCGTCAAGAGCCTTGGCATTGCGCCCTGCCGCGACGACGGTTCCAGCACCTTCCACCCCCACAGGCAGTGACTGTCCTATTCGCCCCTTCACCGCAGACAGCTTATCTTCCGGAACCGTAAAGGAGATCCCATTTCTTCCTTCAAGGATGCGCATAGTGGAAAGGTCGGCCGGACCGAGAAGCAGGCCAAGATCACTAGGATTGATCGGGGCCGCCTCGATATGGATTACTACCTCATCGTCACCCGGCGCATCGATCTTCGCGAATTCAAGCGAAAGAGTCAACGTGCCGTTAACGTCAATCTTTGAGCGCAACTCGCGTCCTTCAAGCGCCATAATCCTTTCCTCCCAATAACTGTTAGTTTTTTTAGTGATGCCATGTCTGGTTCGGCAATCTTAAGCCGATTGCCTTATTCAGGCTAACCATCACCCGATTCAGCTGATCTAAAGTCTTTTCCGCCAAGTTTTGAGTATCCGTTATTGACATCTCTATCGCTGAAATATGGCCGTGCTACGGCCGTCCTTCGCTGCCGAAACCTTTCCCCACACACTTGTCGCGATGCGCTTTCATGACGTTATTCGGCCTCAAGAAGGAGCACGATGCTGCTCATCTTGCTTTACTCGTTTGCGCCGCTGCGAGACCCGTTTGACGGGCGGGAGATCGTTGACCCATGAAATCACATGCCAGATTATAGCGTATTATTAGGTTATACAATCTGTGTTTACATTTATGCGTAAACCTCTGCGCCTGCAGCTGGGCGCTAGAGCTGTTGCCCGTCGCCCAAACGAACACCGCATCTGGCAATTGGCGTCCGAAAACGGACCGGCAGCTCTCCACCATTAGTGGGCGGTCGTGCCCCCCCCCCCCCCCCCCCCCCGCGTCCTGAACGAGCGGCCGCTTACCGGTAATCGCGGCCCGAAAGCAGACAGGCTGCTATCCACCATTTACAGACGCTCAAGCGCCCTGCCCCATAGTCTAGAAACCTGCCGGCCTAGCGCGGCTACCCATTGATATTGGCTGCCGGTAATTGGCGCCACTTGCAGCGGCCGAGAGGCGAAACACGCGAACATATGGCAAATGTGTGAAAACCTCATCAATGGCTGCCCCGCACGCTTAAGTTTGACAAAGAATGGCCTCCACTGCGTTACATGGCGTTGGTTGACGGATATAAGTACTCGAGCCCAGCCTCCGGCGCAGGCGGCGCCTCGTCGTCGCCTGGCTCAAGCGCGTCGGCATCCGGATCAGGATCGCCGTCCACCGGCGTGACGGCTGGTTGCGCAATAGCAGGAATGGTGCTCGGCTCGACCATGGTCGGAGACGGCGTAGAAGCCGCCGCCGGTCGCGCTTTTTGTGCCTGCTGTGCAATGGTGAGCGCCGCGTCCTCGCTCGCGAACGCGCCCAGCAGTTCGCCATCGAGCTTGGCACGGACCAACACCGCGACGTTTGGCTGGCAGGCTGTGATCGAACCCACGTACGGCCGTTGCTCGGTCTCGAACTCGAATTCGGTCGTCTTGCCGGCGAACTTGTCGTCTTTGCGCAGCGTGAGCACGCCCGCGGTCGAAGATCCCGACCAGCCGGCTACGAAACCGTTGTTCGCCATCACTGCGAGGAACTCGCTGAGCCTGACGTCGACCGCGCTGTTCTTCGCATCGGACGATACCGTGCCGACGCACATGGCGGTTAGATCGCTTGGAAGGGCAGTGCTGCCGCCGCTTAGGTCGGAGCAAGCGAGCAACATGGGCAACACTGCCAGCGGTGAAAGTTTGATGATGCGCATCGATGTGTCCAATCTAAGTGGTGCGGGCGCTGCGCAGCTGCCGGATCGTCTCCGACAGCATGAGGCAGTCCTCGCGCATGATGAGGTTCATGTCCTCGCGGCGCTCCAGGCGGGCCGCGAGGTCGATGATGCACTGCTCGATCAACTGAATGGTCGGTCGTGCGCCAACTGGAAGCCGCCGTCCGATGTCCGCGAGCGCACGGAACGCTGTGTCAGCGCGCAGCTTGACGCTTCCCATCAGCCTTTCCTCATCGAAGAGGTAGTCGATCAGCGCGTCGGCTATTAGCTTCTGCTCGGCGGCGGTCGGCGCACGATCCTCTTCGAAGATGTGATAGTCGCGGACAAAGGATCGAACACGATCCCGACCAGCAGCCGTCACAGCACGCTCGGTGCCGTCAGGCACGCCCTGCACCCCACCAGATCATCGGGTTCCAGCTGTGGACGCCCTGACGAACACGCAGATAGTAGAGCGGCACGCAGACCCAAGCGAACACCGCGCTCGGTATGATGTAGGTCGCCCGATCAAACCATGCTGGCACTTGCAGCGCATCTGTGATGGCGGTGAAGGCGATTGTTGCCGCGCATAGGCTTAACGCAGGGCGCCAAAGGCCAAGGTAGACATAGTAGAGCGGCCCAAGCAGGAAGGCCAACGGGCTCATCACAAGCTGCGCCGTCTTGATGGCAGACAGATGCTGTACCGCTGCGGTGTAAGCGCGGCTCTTCGGCATGCCGTGCTTGTCGATCAGCTCAAACCGCTCCTGCCAGATCGGCGCTAGCTTGCTCTCGTCGATCGTTGGTTCAACGCGGGGCGCGGCGGGGTTGCCATTCCCGGATGCGGGCGGGGCACCGGAAAGCAGCTTGGCCTTCTCATCGTCGTACTCGGCCGCACTTAACGCGCCATCGCGATGCAGGTTGGCGAGACGTTCGAGCTTGTCATACGTCGATTGATCCATTGGGCTGGTCCTTGGATGATGGGTTGATGATCATTGGAAGGGGGCGGGAGCCCTGTTGCGTCAGCCGCGGTCGAGACTCGCGGCCTTTTGTTGCTCGAACTCGGCGTCAGTCAGCACACCGCCGCGATGAAGTTTGGTTAGCCGCTCGAGTTCGGACACGCGGTCTGCCGCGCGGCGCGCATCTGCAGACGGCGTCGCCACGATGTGGTCGGACGGTGGCGGCCCGTAGGCATTGTCGCCCACGTCGCCAGGTCGGCTAAGCTGCACGACAATGTAGATCGCCAGCGCCAGCGTCAGCAGGATGTCGATGCCGTTGATGAGCGCGAACGGTGCATCGATCAGCGACCCACGGGTGCCGGCACGCATGCGGTCCACGACGAAGTAGATGCCGTTTAGGACCCATTGCAGTCCGATCACCCAGCCGGTGACGCCGCGATCATGCAGGCGGCGGAACGTCACGGCGTAGGCTGGAATGGCGAGCCCGAGCATAACTAGCAGCGCGAGCCACGGGGTGCCACTCAGTCCCTCACGGCCGAGGTCGAGCATGCCGGCGAAAAGGTAAGCCGCAACGGCTACCGCGATGAACTGCCAATATTCCGCGCGGCTAGCGCGGCCAGAGAACTGGAAATAGCGCCGCAAAGGCTGCGTCCAGAGCATAAACCTCTCCTGTTTTGTCGAATAAAGGACGGCGGCCAGCGACACGAACGCAGCGTGGCACAAGCGAAAAGGGTCGTAAATGCCGTGGTCTAAAAGACAGCGCTACCTGACCATGGGGCAATGGTGCGGGTCTCGGGCAAGCAGGACGTTGATCAGCTGCTACTGCGCCTCGGCACGGCGATCCGTACGCGCCGGCTAGCTACAGGGCTTTCACAGGAGGCTCTCGCAGATGCCGCCGGTGTTGATCGGTCGCATATGGGTAAGATCGAGCGCGGCGAGCGCAACGTGACCACGCTGCTCCTGATCGATGTTGCCGGAGCCTTGGATGTGACGGTTGCATCGCTGTTTGAGGACGCCCGCCTCTGAGCTCGGCTCGTTCCGGCGGCCTAGTACGCTAGGAGGGCGACCACGCTGGCCGCTGGTACGAAGTGCGGATCACCTATGCGAGCCGGGTCAAACGAGATCGATCTTACCCATACCCAGCAATGCTCTGAACTGTCGAATAGGTTGATGCGCGTGCGACTGTAGCTGCTGACTACAGTCGTATGGTTATAGCTGTCCATCAGCGCGATCAGGACCGGCCAACCGTTCCGAAGGTTGTGTCTAATCGCGCGCATCGCGTCGCGGTCAGTTGGCTTGTTGGCCGTTTCGAACACCGGCGACGCGAAGATCTCCAAGCCTGTGATAACCGCTGCCTCAAACACCATGTCGTCACAAAGCCGCTGCCAGACACGCTGCGTGATGCCATCTATCAGCGATCGCTGAAGCCGCCGTGATTGGCTAAGCGAGGTAAGCCCGCGATTAAATAACGCTGTCAGTTCGGTACGCCGCAGCGGGCGAAACGGATGGATGACGAGCCGTAGGGCGTTCACCACTGCGTAGATCCCGCAGAGGCCATCTAGGTCGCCTTGGCGGAGCGGCGCGAGGGCCCTTGCGGCCTGTTCAAGCTGATACCTTCCCGCCACCGTCAATATTCCGACGCCAGCATGATCGTCAGGACGCGTCCTGTCAGACCGGGTAAGCTAGGATCGGGTGAGCCATACTGGTAGCGGTGGTCGTAGTAATCGATCTTCCAGAACACCCGCTCACCAGCAACTTCGACGCTGCCAAAATCATGCTCGGCGTGGGGGTCGTTGCCGTCGTTGAAGTCGGCAAAGGTGCGCACCGCGGCGACCGCGTGCAAAACGCCGACAGGACCTAGGTCACGGATGCCGCTGGTCACCATTACGCGGCCGCCTGTCAGTGACACGCGGAACTGGTCGTTAAGCTCACGAATGCGCGCACGGCGCGTTGCTAGGTCGCGCGCCTCGGCGTGAGGCGCACGTGTTTCGTTGCTGCGGGACATGGCAGCTCCTTTCCGGTGATGAGGTGAGGGTAGGTGGAGGTAGGGGAGTTAGATGCGGGCGATCAGACGACGCTGAGCGTCACGGTCACCCTCGATGTAGCGCTCGGTCGTGGTGATCGCGCGATGCCCAGCGAGCTCCTGGACGTCGCGTAGTGAGCCGCCTGATGTGGCAAGTAACCGAGCAGCGCGAGTGATGAAGGTGCGGCGGCCCGAGTGCGAAGAGCAGCCGATAAGCCCAAGCTCGCGGTAAAGGACGCCGAACCAGTTCACGATGCTGCCGGCGGTCATGTGGCCGCCGCGCTCGGAACAGATGATCGGACCGTCGCGTGGGCGCCCCGCTAAGCGGTGTAGCCGGCCCAGCGCGCGGGCCAGTTCGACGTTGAGCGGGATCTGCCGGGCAGAGCCGCACTTGGCGATCTGCCGCGCAACGGCGAGATGGTTGTTGATGAGCCCGTCGCTGGTCAATGCCATCGACCAGCTAAGCCCGGCTATCTCGCAGGCTCGGAGGCCGGCCTTGAAGCTGAGCAGGATGATAACGCGGTTACGATCGGGTTGGCGTTGCTGCCTTACGTGGTCGAGCGCACGACGCACGTCTTCTGGCGCCAACGCCTTCGCAGGCTGTCGGAGCATGATTGACTCGATGGTGGGAGTGAGCTGGCGCACACGCAGCCAGCATCATTACGCTACCAGAACAAAACGTGAGTGTCAAGTTACAGCATGTGGGGAGGTACGATCTGCGCGAACGCATTTTCTCAGTACTGCCACGCTCAGTCGCTTTTGCCCCGATTTCCCCGGTATCCCCGGATTATTAGCAAATGTGCGATGTCCGAGATTGCTTGTGTTGCTTGATATGCAGTCCAGGAATTTAAATCAGATAACTTACCTAACTTTCCCAATCAAAGCTAGACGGGCCCGAAGATCACGTCAGATCGCTCGTTTCAGGTCATCCATTCGACATCGGTCAAACGCATTCAGCCACTTTCTCCTCGGCTTTGATGACGGTCGACTCGAGATTTGCTGACCCTCTTCGAAGGCGTCTGATCCGCGGGCTTGGGCGACAATGGGCGACGAAACAGTGGCGGACCCACGCAGCGGTGAGGAACGGCTGATCGCCGGGCCAGACACTTTCAAAGCGCAAACCGCAGGAGACATGGATCGCGCCAACAAGGACGCTGTAGGCCCTAGATGGTGGGAAGCTGCCTGTCCGCTCTCGGACGGTCAGTCGCGGTAACCTGCCATTCGTTCAACACCAATTCGTTTGGCCTTCGCTAAGCGCCTGCAATGCACCAAGTCTTGTAACGCCACGCCGACACGGGCATCAATCGCTCGAGGGGGAACGACATTCATGCCCGCATTCCTGGTTCAGCACTGGAAGGAGATCCTGGCGGTTGTCGCCGCGCTCGTGGCGGGCGGCGTGGTCGTCAAGCTGATCTCCATCCGCGTGTCCAGCTCGTCGAATAAGGTCAATCAGCGAGGCGCGATTTCCGGCGGCGACATCGTCGGGCGGGACAACAACCGCAACCGGCGGGGCTGAGCGCCCTTGGCGGACAGAAACGACGTCAATCAGCGGGGCGCGACGGCAGGCGAGAAGATCGTCGGGCGTGACGACAACTCCGTCAATGTCCTGCTGTCCGGCGACAGTCAGGTAAGCGTGCTCGTCAAGCAGCTCGATCGTGAGATCCACACCGACGAGATCCGCGAGCAGTGGATCGACAGCCTCCAGTTCTTCGAGGAGCAGTACGTCCCCGACGGGATCAGAGGACTGGAAGCGAAGCTCGCGAGGTGCGGACGGCCGGACAAGGTGGGTCTGGCACTCCGGCACAAGGAACTCTTCGTCAAGTTCCTTAACCGCTACTCGCTCTACGGGGCCGCGCAAGAGCTGCTCGCCCTCTGCCTGCATCGCATCCATGCGGAGTTCGAGACCCACGTCCATCCGGCGTGCGGCAGCAGCGACGGCGCCGAGATCGACCGGATCGTGTCGGAGAAGGTCGTGCAGGCGGTCGTCACCGAGTACGGACTCGGGACCTTCGCCCTCAACCATGGATTGGTGCTGGGCATGACCTACTGGCTGGCCGATCGCTGTTACGTACGCTGGCACGCGGCGTGACGCAGCTCGTCTACCATCCGGCGTTCGACCCCTACAACGCGCTGCTCCGCACGTGCCGTTTGCTGGACGAAATGGCGGGCGGGATCGACGTCACCGCCCTGCGTGTGCTCGACTTCTTGCTCCTCTTTCCCGAGCATCTGGCGTCCGTGCGCCTGTCGCCGGCGCTCAAGGGCGCGGTGCGCCGGCTGAAGGCGCAGCCACGTTTCCCCTACGACCGCCTGCCGACACCCCGCGCGTTGTTCAGGAGGATGGCGGCGCCCTACGAGGCCGCCGTGCAGACCCTCGTCTCGCGCGGTTTGGTGGACGTCGACGATAAGACGGGAATCATGCGGTTGAACGAAGGCGTGGTGCCGCCCCTGCTCATGTCACTCGCCAAGCTTCGAAACAAGGAGGAGGCCGACCTGATGTCGGTGCTGCAGCAGCTCGGCAGCCAGTATTCGGCCTATGGTCCAGACGGGTTGAAGGACCGCTCCCACCTCGACGAATTCCTGTATGACGCTGTTTAAGCCGACGCTGGTCATCCGCGAGGTGGCAGTCTCCCGAGGCACGTCCTACGCGTATCGCGAGCGCCTGCACGACGGCGTGAACATCATCGCCGGCGAGAACAGTTCCGGCAAGAGCACGATCCTCAGCCTGATCGTGTACGGATTGGGAGCAGACATCTCCAACTGGAGCGAGCAGGCCCAACTGTGCGACCGGGTCTCACTGGAGGTAGAGTGCAACGGCAACGTGGCCACCTTTTCGCGTCTGATATCCGTGAAATCCGGTCAGCCGATGGAGATATTCGCCGGCTCGCTCGAACAGGCGGCTAAGGCGCCGACGTCTGAATGGATGCGGTTCCCCTACCGCACGTCGGGCGAGCGGGAGAGCTTCTCCCAGGCCGTCTTCAATCTCCTCGCCCTGCCGGAACTGCAGACCGACACGTCGGGCAAGCTCACGCTGCATCAGCTGCTGCGCCTGATGTACTCGGATCAGCTGAGCGCGGTGGATCACATCTTCCGCGACGAAAACTTTGACTCGCCGCAGCTGCGCGAGGCGATCGGCCGGTTCCTGATGGGTGCCTACGACACCGACATCTACGCGAACCAGTTGCGCATCCGCGAACTCGACAAGGAGCTCGCTGCAGCCGACGCGACCTTGCGAGGGATCTACGCGCTGCTCGCCGACGTCAACCACAGTCTGACCCTGGATTGGGCGGCGGCCGAGCGGCGGAACGTCGAGGAGCAGCTGATCCGACTCGCTGAGGAGGCGTCCCGGACGGAGGCGGCGCTCTACGAGGATGATGCTGGTGACGTGGTGTCGCTGGAACCGCAGCAGCGTGCCCTGGAGGCCGTGCGCGTCGCGCAGAGCGAGCTCGCCGCAGTTGACCAGCAGATCGAGGGGTTGCGGCTCGAACGGGCCGATTCGGAGATCTTTCTCGCCACGCTCAAGCGCAAGATCGATGCCCTGCGGGATTCAGCGACGGTCGCGGAAGCGATCAGCGAGGTCGAATACAGCTGGTGTCCGGCGTGCTTCGCTACGCTGCCGACGCACGACAATCCCCACACGTGCCGCCTGTGCAAGGCGCCGATGGACGAGGAGCGGATGCGCCGCCGGGTTGTCGGACAGCTCAACGAGTTGCTCGTCCAGCATAAGCAGTCGACCAGTGTGCAGGCGGACCGGGACCGCGAGCTGGCGGAGCTGGACGAGCGGCGGACCGCGACTTTTGCCCGTTGGAAGGACGCCGCGGCGCGGCTGGGTACGGCCAGGCGCACGCCGCAGAGCGACGCCAGGCAGAGGCTCGCGACGCTCAACGAGCAGATGGGCTATCTGCGGCGGGAATTGGAGGAGATTGCGAGGCAGGAGCGGCTGATAGCGAGACTGGACGCGCTCTCGACCAAGAAGGCAGACGTCACGGCCGAGCTGACGCAGCTAAGGGACATGAACGAGCGACTGGCCGCGACCCAGCAGGAGAGGCTGTCGAACGCCTACCGGCGCGTCGAGCGCGAGACTCTCGCCCTGCTGCACCACGACCTGCCTCGCCAAGATTCTTTTGAGAAGGCGGAGAGCGTCTCCTTCGACTTCAAGCGGGACGCCATCTCCGTCGACGGCCATACGTACTCGTCCGCATCCTCGACGATTTATCTGAAGAACGCGCTGCTCTCCTCGTTCCTCGCCGCGGCCGCGGAAGATCCCGGCTTCCGGCACTTCCGCCTGCTCATTCTCGACACGATCGAGGACAAGGGCATGGAGCCGGAGCGAAGCCGTAACTTCCAGCGGCTAATCGCTGAGCGGTCGGCCTCGCTGACGGCACGACACCAGATCATCTTCGCCACGGCGATGATCAGCCCCGAGCTGGACAACGCCGAGTACGTCATTGGTCGAAAGTCGACGCATGCGGAGCGTACGCTCTCGGTTGGCTAAACCTAAGTAGATTTGCAGGCCCTGTATTTCGCTTCTTGGGGCAAAGCCGCCCTGATCTTCGGCAAGCTGACGATTGCTGAATGAACGTCCACCCCGAGGTGGCTTAAACGGGCGGCCAAACGTCCGTTTGTAGGTCTCCTAAGACTTCTGTTCGCTCCGACAACTCCGAGGCATCCTCTACGGCTCCTAAATAGCGTACCGTGCTGTCTATGTTGGCATGAGTACGAGAAAGAATGAACGACGACATTCGCCAGCGCTTCGCAAGCCTGTCATTACAGCGCGACAAGTCGCTGTCCGAGCTTCCGCTCGCGATCGGCGGCAACGTGCCTACATTCAGCAATTCGTGGAGCGCGGGACGCCGAAGGTGCTCGCCAAGTTCGATCGCCGGATCCTTGCTGAGATCCTTGGTGTGTCGGAACAAAAGCTTGGCGGGCCAGCGCCCGTGCGGTCGACGCCAACCGACATCGACGATCCTGAGCTCGTCGACGAGGTCGCGAAAGCGATGTGAGAGAGCAGCGAAAGCGATCGCATTCGCGAGAACGATCATTTGCCGTGAGATAAGGCATTCCACTGGCAGGATCCGTTCCAGCGCAATGCGGCGGCTGCGGTGCGTAAACTCCACGAGCCGGGCTACCTATAGCTCCCGGGTTGGTAGGCATCGTTAGATTATTCGCTGATCAATCAAGCATCGGCGATATCGGCGATGTTTTCTCAAGAGTTCAAGATTTCTACTATTGCCACCGCCTGCTTCCGACGTGATTAAACGAACGGCAAGCAGGGGGGAATATCATGGCATTTGTTGAGGGTACGGACACTGACGACACGTTGGACGGCACGACGTCTGGTGACGTAATTCGTGGCGGTTTGGGTGACGATGTAATTTACGGGAAGGGCGGACCGGATAAGATTTCGGGAGGCGCCGGTAACGACACGATCTATATCAGTTACGACCTTCTTTACGCCCTCGGCGGCGGTGGAAATGATCGCTTCGTTGCAGAGGGACTTGCGCTAAACAGCACTTATCAAGCTCGCGTGACTGGAGGTGCAGGACGTGACGAGTTCGACGCCACGAGAATATCCGCGGGCGCCAATTATCTGTTCTTCACCGATACTGGCGCTCGTAATACGTTTCAGGTCGGATCGTACATTGTCGACGAAGTTGAGATCGTTCGCGGTGGCTCCGGGCCCAATTGGTTCTTGCTGCAGAAGTTTGACTACGGCGTCACGGCCTACGGCGCTAATTACAATGACGTGTTCTATCTATCACCGGGCGGCGGCAACGTATCCTACGGATACGGCGGTGATGATACCTTCACGGTCTGGAACCGGGACAAGGCCTATGGCGGGACTGGAAACGACCAGTTCAATATCGCGCTCGGCGGTGGGACCGGTACGCTGGTCGACGGCGGCGAAGGCGTCGACAGCATTACCTTCAGCTTTGGTACAGTCGACCTTGATCGAGGTTTGGCGTTCCGGCCCTGGGGTGAGCCCGTTAGGCTGATCGACATAGAGAACGTCACAGCTCACCGTGGGTCACGCCTACTGGGCAACGATGCAGATAATATCCTGACGACCCCATACGGCAGCATCGATCAGGGTTCTCACCTTGATGGACGAGGCGGTGACGACACCCTGATCGGCTCTGATCTCGGTGACACCCTCATCGGTGGTGCCGGCAATGACACGCTGATTGGTGGCGCTGGTGGCTACGACATCATGGATGGCGGTACCGGCGCCGATACCGTGGTCTTCATGGAAGGCACGCAGGTAATCGCGACGCTCACCGACACGGGTTCTTCGAAGTTCACGATCGATGGGGTCGATCGCGGTGAGATGAAGAATATCGAGAATCTCACGGGCGGCGGCTTCAACGATATCCTGACGGGAAACAGCAAGGCGAACCGGCTCGAGGGCGGCAGCGGCGACGACGTGATGGATGGCGGGCGTGGGAACGACACCCTTGTCGACGGTTTCGGCTATGACATCATGACCGGGGGTGAAGGAAGCGATCGCTTCATGTTCACTGACAATGGCGCGCTTGTCGGAGAGCCGATCACCGTTGAGATCACCGACTTCGAACAGGGTCTGGATCGCATCATCCTGACCGCTATCGATGCAAATACGTTGGTTGAGGGGAATCAGGCATTCCGCTTCATCGGCGAAGAAGCCTTTCACGGCAGGGCGGGAGAGCTTCGCTTCGTTCGCGCCGACGCCATCACGCTGATTTATGGCGATCTCAACGGCGATCGTGTCGATGACTTCAACATCCAGCTCGACGGCGTGATCAATCTTGTAGCTTCTGACTTCTCGTTGTGAGTGGTTAGACGCACATTCGTCTCAGAACGTAAGCGTTAAGTAGCAAGAAAGGGGATGAGCTTCGCAGCTCATCCCCTTTCTTGTGAATGCGTTCACATTACCCGCGACGCCGGCGATAGAGCGGGTTCGCCTCACGCCCCCATAAAAGCTCAGGCTTGTTCAGATTCGTCGGCGGCGGGCTAGCTGCCGAGGTGAAGATGCGTCCAGCATAGTGATCAACCTCGACCTTCGCGGCACCACGGCGGAGAGCGTCACGCGGTTCGACAATCCGTGCTCCTACGATGTCTCAAGTGCTTTCACGCAACCCGCACGAGACGAAGTAGGCCGTCCATCTCTTCCGCCATATGGTAAGCTCCTTTGAGCGGTCGGATAGGCCTGCTGTGCGGGCAGCTAAAACCATCGATTGACTGATCGGCCGCAATGAAGTCGCCAATGTTGCCGCACTACCTGCGGCTCGGATTGCATATCGCGTGTCAAGCCGTCCCGCCCCGAATGAACAAAGGTCCGCTTCTGAAAAACGGCCGTTTGGGTCTGAACGTCTGGTTGTGGGTCATGGCGATACGGCTTTCAGCGAGTAGGATTGCGCCGGCAGGCCACTGAGATATTGCGGCGCTCGAGCTGGCGGCGCATCGTGCGCGAATGGCCAAGCTCTTCTTCTCGTACAGCCACAAGGACGAGGATCTTCGAAATGAGCTCGAGACGCATCTCGCGACGCTGAAGCGCAAGGGACTGATCGAGGCGTTCCACGACCGGCGCATCCCCGCCGGCGCGCATTTAGATGATGCGATCGACGCCTACCTCGAGGAGGCCGACGTCATACTCTGCTTGGCGAGCCCCGATTTTATCGACTCGGAATACTGCTACTCGCGCGAGATGACGAGGGCGTTTGAACGGGACGCAGCCGGAGAAGCGAAGGTCATTCCAGTGATAGTTCGACACTGCGACTGGCCCAACACGCCTCTAGCCAACCTGCGAGGCACGCCGCGCGACAATCGCCCTGTCAAGTCTTGGCCTGACCGGGACGAAGCCTGGCTTGACGTGGCGCGAGACGTACGCGCGGCGCTTCTCGCCGCGGATGACGGTGTTCGCTCCTTCAAGGATAACGTGGCGGCAGTGGCGATGCCCGCATCGTACGTGGCCCCCGTCATGGCGCGGCCCCGCTCGGCGAACGTGGCAGTCGAACGGCGATTTACGGATCTCGATCGCGACCGCTTCGTCAGGCAGACGTTCGAGTTTGTTACAGAGTTCTTCGCGAACTCGGTGGCCGAGGTCCAGGCGCGGGCACCCGACGTCGAGGGCTCGATCGTCAACCTAGACGCCAACCGCTTCACGGCGGCCGCCTACCGCGACGGGCGCAAGGCCGCTGCGATCACGGTCTACATGGGCGGGATGTCGCGCACCGGTCGCGAGATCAGTTTCCACCTCACGGACGATGGTGCCACTAATACCTCCAACGGCTCCTTCTACGTCACGGACGACGAGGGAGAGCTCGCGTTCAAGAGTCTGTTCGGCAACCTCGGGGGCTCGCAGGAGAAGTTGGTGGGACCCGAGGAGGTTGCGGAGCAGATATGGTCGGCCTTTTTCGACCCTATGAGCCGCAGCCGCTAGCCTTCCTCCGTCCGGACGCGGCGCACTTCGCGATTATCTCGAACCGTTTTGCTGCGCCGTTGGCGCTCTTTGACCTAACTGCTGCGCAGACATGAACGGGCGTCAAGTTTCGGGAAGCTGATGAGAAGGGCGGAATGTCGGGTTCTGGGTCAAATGGTCCCTGGCAGCAGCACCGCCTTCACGAACTCGCCGCGCGCCTGCGCTGCGATCGCGACGTTGATCTCGGCCAGCGGGAACGTCTCGATCAGCGTGTCGAACGGAAAGCGCCCGGCGGCGTGATGGCGCAGCAATTCGGGGATGAAGGTCTGCGGATCGCTATCCCCTTCGATGATGCCGATGATGCGGTGCCCCGGCGTCATCAGCGCCGAGATGTTAACGCTGATCGCCGCGTCGGCGCGCTTGGGCACGCCGACCAGCCCGATCGCGCCGTGGCTGCCGAGCGATGCCAGCCCGGCCTCGATTGCGCCGACGTTGCCGCTGGTGTCGAACACATAGTCGAGCCCGTCGGGCGCGATCGCGCGCAGCGCCTCGGCCAGTGCGCCGTCATTTGGATCGACGACATGCGTCGCGCCCAGCCGCCGCGCGACCTCGCGCCGCGCGGCGATCGGCTCGACCAGCACGATCGTCGCGCACCTTTGGATCACCGCACCCATCACCGCGGCGAGCCCGACCGGCCCGCCGCCGATGATTGCGATAGACGATCCGGCGGTGGCGGCGAGCGAGCGCATCACCCCGCCCGCGCCGGTCTGGAAGCCGCAGCCGAGCGGCCCCAGCAGTTCGACCGGCGCGTCGGTCTCCACCTTCACCACGTTGCGCGCGCGCGTGATCGTGTGGCCGGCGAACGACGATTGGCCGAAGAAGTGCGACGATATGTCCTCGCCGTCCTTCGCGAATGCCTTCGATCCGTCCTCCAGCCGCATCCCGGCATAGTTGAGCGGCGGAAAGGTGCGGCAGTAGCTCGGCAGCCCCTCGTCGCAGCCCGGGCAGTGGCCGCAGCTCGAGAAGCCGAGCACCACCTTATCGCCCAACGCGAGGCCCTCTACCCCTTCGCCGATCGCCGCGATCGTCCCCGCGCCCTCATGGCCGAGCACCGCGGGCAGCGGATAGGGTGCGAACTAGTCGCGGAAGATGAGATCGGTGTGGCACACGCCGACGCCGGCGATCCGCACCAGCACCTCGCCCGCGCGCGGCGCGCCGACCTCGACCTCCTCGACCGAAAAGTCGCCTTCGGGAACGCGCGCAACCGCGGCAATCGTCTGCATGGCTCTCTCCTAATGTGCCTTGGTCGCCCGCCAAGTACTCGGGGTTTGCCCGGCGTAGCCGCGGAAGGCCCGCGTGAAGTGGCTTTGACTAGTAAACCCAAGAGCCTCGGAAACCTGCGCGATAGTCAAATCGGATCCAGCGAGCAGCTCCTGCGCGCGATTCAACCGTGCCTTCATCACATATTGATGCGGGCTTACCCCTGTTGCGCGCTTGAACACTCGGCAGAAGTGCGACGGCGTCAGCCCGGCCTCTGTCGCCATCACCTCCAGGCTGTGGTCAGCTTCGGGATGGGCGAGCACGCGGTTCATGATGTGGTGGAGGCGATAGGCGGCAAAATCGCTCGTCGGGATCGTCGTCGCTGCGGCGCCCTGTGGCCCGCGCACCATGTGCGCCTTGAGCGCGCCGGCTAGCGCGGTGACGTATACCTGCCGCTCGGCCGTCTGCGGGGCGTAGAGCTCGCCTAGGATCTGCCGCGTCAGCGCCGCGCCCAGCGGATCGGCGAAGGCGAACCGCATGCGCTGGAACTGATCATTGGCCGGCGTGCCCCGAAGCTCCGCCGCAGAGATCGAAAGCGTCACCACATCGAGCTCGCCATCCACGAGCCACCCGCTCGGCTGGCCGGCCGGCAGGATGGTCGCGCAGCCTGGAATCGAACTCGTCTCACTCCAGCCGTCACGCTCCCACACCTTGACCCTCGGCTTGCCGGCGATGTGCACCACGAAGGTAGGATCGGGCAGCGCGGGCAGTTGATAACTGCCGACGAACTGCCGCCAGCGTGAGAGCCGCCAGCCATCGCCGGTCGATCCGATCGCGAGATCGGCGGCACGCCCAAGCGCATCGGAGATGATCGCCTCGTTGGTCCAGGACGTTTCGGCTGCAGCCATCCTCCACCCTCATCCTCTCATGCGCGGGCGAGCGCCACCTCGAGCGTCTTCAACCCATTGATGAAGTTCGAGCGCAGCCGCACGGGCTGCGCCGTCACCGTAAACGACGCTACACGCTTCGCCAGGGTCTCGAAAGCGACGCGAAGCTGCATTTCCGCCAGTCGCGACCCGACACAGACGTGCTGCCCCGAACCAAAACCGACATGGGAGATGTTGCCGCGCGTCAGATCGAACGTATTGGGATCGGTGAAAGCTGCCGCGTCGCGGTTACCGCTGGCATACCAAAGGACGACCTTGTCGCCTTTCGCGATACGCTTGCCGCCTAGCTCGGTATCGGCTGTCGCAGTGCGCCGCATGTGCAGCACTGGGCTGGCGTGGCGTACCATCTCCTTGACGCCATGCACCAGCAGCGAGGGATCTTCGCGGACGGCATTCCACGCATCCGGTTGTTCGGCAAAGCGCATCATCGAATGGCTGAGCGAGTTGCGCGTGGTCTCATTGCCGCCGACCAGCACCAGGATGAGGTTTCCCACGAAATCACCGAACGGCACGGCCACACCATCGATCTGCGCATTGGCGAGCAGCGAGGCGATGTCATGCGTGGGTTCGGCCCGGCGCGCGTCGAAGAGTTCGCCGGCAAAGGCGAAGAATTCACCTAACACGCTCTGCATCGCCTCCGGGCTTTGACGAAAATCAGGATCGTCCTCTCCGACGAAGGCATTGGTCCAATCGTACAGCTTGGGCCACATATCCGGTGAGATGCCGAGCAGCTCGGCGAGCGTCAGCAACGGCAGCGGAGCGTTGAGCAGCGTCACGATGTCGATCGGCTGATCCAGGGGAATTGCGTCCACAAGCGCCTCGACACGCGTGCGTATACGGGCCTCGATGTCGCCGAGCCGTACGGGCGACAGGGCCGGCATCACGAACTTGCGATAACGCGTATGGATCGGCGGGTCTCGCGAGATGAACGGGATGCCAATCGCACTGTCGCCGGCCCCCGTCAGTCCGACTTCGTTTTCGTTGAAGATGCGGTGTCCGCCCCATTCGTGAGCCGAAGAAAACAGGCCAGGATTGCGCGATACCGCGACGATATCGGCGTGACGGGTGATCGACCAGAAGCCCGAACCGTCCGCCTCATCGCTCCAATGCACCGGATCGTGCGCGCGCAGTTCGGCAAAAGCGTCATACGGTACGCCGCGCGCATATAGCCCGGGATCCTTCAGATCGGAAACCATCAGAACGTGATCCGTACCGCGCCGCCATAGGTGCGCGGCGCGGCAGGAACGAGGAAGTTGTACGGGAAGCCGGCGCCGCGAAGATCAAGCCCATAGGCATAGGTTTCACGGCCGAAGATGTTGTTTCCCCAGGCCTTCAGCGTGATGCGCCCAATCGTCCATGCCAAAGTCGCATTGACCTTGGCGAAATCGCCCTGCTGCAGTTCGGCGTTGTTCTGCTGCGATCCTGCAACGTTGGTATCGTTGAACGGCGAGAAGAACTGCCGCGTGAAGAAAGCGACGTTGGGCGAGAAGACGAGGGCGTTCTCCCCGTCGCGGAATACGGCAAGATCGACGCCGCCTTGCGCGGTGAAGCGCGGGGCGAAGGGTAGATCGTTGCCTGAAAGATCGGTGCCCTGCAACGACAGTTCCTTGTACGTCGCGTGGAGATAGCCGAGCGCCGCGTTCAGGCTGATCGTCGGGGACAGCCGCAGCACCGCTTCGGCTTCCGCCCCGTAAATCTCCGATTTTGGCGCATTGACTAGGAAGGACACCGGGCCGGGCCGCGTATCCTGCACCTGCTGGTTCGAGTAATCGTAGTAAAAGCCCGCCGCAGACAGCGTCAGCGCACCGAACCGTCCCTTCGCGCCGACTTCATAGGCGTTGACGCGCTCTGGTGCGATATAGGTGATCCCTGCCGATGACGTGTAGCCACCGCCGTTGAACGCCCCCGAACGATAGCCGCGATTGTAGCTGGCATAGACCAGCGGGCCATCGTCGAACTGATAGGACAGCGAGACGCGACCGGTCAGCGCATTGTTGCGTCCGCGCAGAGCGAAGCGTGCACCCGGATTGTACGGGCAGGTTCCCGGCACCCCGGGACAAGGCACGGTCGTGGCAAGGGGAAGCTGCGCGCCTCCTACGTCGCCGGCGAACAGATAGGCGAAGCCGTCGTCGTAGCGCGATCGATCCCAAGTGTAGCGGCCGCCGAGCGTCAGCGTCAGCCCGCGCGAGAGTTCGTAATCTCCCTGCGCGAACACTGCGGTGCTGCGGCGCCGCTGAGTGTACCTCTGGAAGAAGCCGCCGTTGACGCCAGGTCCGAGCGCTTGACCGATGTTGAAGGTATTCTCCGTCTCGACCTTGTCGAACCCGTAGAAGCCGCCGGCGACGAGCTTCACCGGCCCGCCATCGTAATTGAGGCGCGCTTCCTCGCTGAATTGATCGTAATTTGAGCGCCAGTTGATATCGAGAATATCGAGCGGCGATCCGTCCGCCGCTTGTTGCAGATCCTGCTTGCCGGCGTCCTTCGACGTAATCGACGTCAGCGTCACTTGCGGCGAGATTTCGTAGGCGATCGTAGCGGAAGCGCCATAGGCTTCGGTGCGATTGCGGCCGACCCAATTCTCATTGGTTTCAAAGAAATCCAGCCCCTGACGGAATGGCAACAGGCCGTGCACCGCCGCCTGGGTTCCGCGGTCGCGCCCGCCATAAGCCTTGATCTTCACGTCGAGCGGCCCGCCACCGGGGCGGAAGCGGAGCGTGGCACGCCCCTGCAGTGTGTCCTGCGAATTTGCGTCGCGCCCACCAGGGGCAACGTTGCGGATCCGCCCATCGCCCTTTGCGAAATTGCCCGCGATGCGAATGCCGAGCTGATCCTCGACCATCGTCGCCTCGACCGCCGCCTGCGCCGTCCACGTATCGTAGTTGCCGTAACCTGCCTCGGCATAGCCTTCGTTGCGGGTGAGCGACGGCGCACGCGTGATGAAGTTGATCGCACCGCCCGTCGTGTTGCGGCCGAACAATGTCCCCTGTGGCCCTCGCAGCACCTCTACACGATCGAGATCGAACAGCCCCATGCCGTGCGCAGTACGGTTTGCTAGATAGACGTCGTCGACGTACACGCCGATCGGCGACGCCTGGTTCGAATTGTATTCGTTCGCGACCGAGATGCCGCGCAGCGAAAAGTTGGGCTGCGTGTTGCCGTATGGGCTCGATACCTGAAGATTGGGCACGGCACTGGCGAGGTTCGCTGAGTTCGTGACGCCCTTGTCCGCCAGCGCCTCGCCACCAAGCGCCGTTATGGCAATTGGCACGGTCAGGATCGATTGCGATCGTCGCTGTGCGGTCACGACAATATCGCCCGTTTCGGTCAGCGCTGCGGGTACGGCTTCGTTGGTAGCCGGATCATTGGGAGAACCGTCGCTGGTGCCCTGCGCAGTTTGTGCACCTACGCCAACGGGAAAAAGAGCGCCGGCAAGCAGCGCGGCCAGATAGGCGGCTTTCATCCATCCCTCCTTTATCGAGCCGATCTCGCCGGATCCGCATCTTATAGGGGGATATTAGTAGCGCGCGTGATCACCTCAGGCTTTACACGCGCTTGCGATGATTTTTGCCATTTCTTGCGCCTAGGCTTCGGGCTCGGAACGGCGACTGTGCATCACTCAGCGACGTGTGTTGATGCGTCGATCCTACACGCAGAAGAAACTCGTGGACTGCTCGCGCACGGCGGGGCGCGCGCTCGATGGAGAGTTTAAGGCTGCATAAGTGATGGCTGATTTGCGGCAACGGCAGATAGCCACATTGGCTAAACCAAGAGCTGCCAGGCAGGAAAGTCCCCAATCTCGGCCGTTCCGAGCGGCTGGCTCGGCGCGCTTCAGCGGTCGGTCCGCTTACATGAACGGGCGGCCCGTTTCGGGTGCTGCCTTGAGGGCGCTGAATGACCGACAATGGGTCTTTCCTGCCAAGCAGTGCGCTTAAAGAGGCTTGTCGATCTCGATTAGTTCCAGTGGCTGCGCTAGCGTCCCCGTGCTGACGAACAACCGTTCAACGCCGACACGGGCCGCCCAGACTAGACCCGCTGCTTCAGCCTCCTCGGCATTCTCATAAGCCGGCGCATCAACGATCGTGACGGACTCGCCGTCATCAGTGCCCACGCACAGCGCAGATGCCGTGAGCTTGAAGATGGCTTCGGCTGTCTGCTCGATGCGAATGCAATCAACATCAACCGATGCCTGCTCGCCGACGGGCAGTCTGACGATTTCCATTCGATGCTCCTACCTTGCCAGTATCGTGAACGCTGTCGTGGAACGAGGGGTTCGTGCGACTTGCGATTGACCGGGATATGCTGATGCATCGCCCGTTTGGCTCACACATGAGTCCTTAAGAACGAGCGACCGGAGTTGGAAAGCGGCGTCACGGCGCTTAATGACCGCTGGTGGGTCTGAAAGGACTTAAATGCCAAGGCAGGCATAGTTCGCGGACGCCGACCATACCTCTTTCAAACAATGAATGCCAGGGAGCTAGTCAGCTCCCTGGCACCCAAATTTTCAGATTGTACTTACGCTTGGGTCAGCAGAGGCGACCTAGCGCGCAAGCGGATGCAGACCATACGGTCGCGCTGCGACTTGCGAACATTACGATAGGTATCGTAGCGATCTCCTTCGCGAACGAGGAGCTTGCGAATATCCTTATCGGTCTTACGCACCGTCGACCAATTCGCGAACAGCTCCTCGGCAACATCACCGGTCATCAGGAACTCGACGTCGCCATTTGCTTTGTTCATGCGAAATGCCTTGGTCTTGCTGAATTTCCGGTCAGACAGTCGACCGTCCCTGCCACGCTTTAGCACCATGACACTCGAGTCGCGGAGCAGCCCGGCGACTACCTCCATCGGCCGCGGCGGGGGCAGGGTCGCGTTGACGTGCAGGTTATAGCACGCGAGGGTCGATTGCAGTGGCGAGAACGTCTCCGGAAGCGCGCCGAGATGCTGGGCCAGCCGCATAGCGGCGTATACCAAACTGAAGGCCTGCAGGGTGCGCCTTGATGCCTTTCGAGGATTAGCTGCGGCCGCTTGTTCCCGGAATTGCTGGAGGTGGTAGTCGAAGCGTGCGCGGAACCCCTCCCTGTCCTCCGCGATCAGGTTCACCAGCCCTGCCAGGAAATGCGGCATGGCATGGCCATGATGGCGATCGGCAGCCCGCAGCAGCGGGCCAACGAAGTCGCTGATGGTGAGGTAGGGCGGCGGAAGGTGGTCGAAGATGCCGTGAGGACGCCCCTTCAACGGAAGCGCGAGGAACCGGCTTGCGACCGCGTCGATCATCTCCTGAGAAGCTCCGGAGTCGGCAATCATGTCGATCAGATCATCGTTGGAGGTGCTGACGTAGTTAAAACGGAATCGGCGAGACAGAACCTTGTAGCGATACTTTTCCCGGCCTTCGGCAAGGCGCATCGAGATGTCAATCAATGCGCGCCCACGAGCAGTTTTGGACATTCCGAAGCCGAACAGAGCTGCTTCATCAATGATCATCGTCAGATCAGCATAGTTCTGCATCTCCCACTCGATACCGTTGTCGGTGCCAGCGAATGAAAGGCCGTAGCCGTTGCCACCGGAGGTCGAAGGATAGCCGCAAGCGGACGCCATGACCGTGACCAACGAGCTCTTACCATCCTGGTTCGTCCCCGAGAGGTTGAAGCCGGGATTGATCGACTGTTCGCCAAACGCACGCAGCGGACCCGCGAACATCGTGCCGAGCATGAACTCGCATACCACTTGGCCAGCGAGCGGGCCAGCAACCTCGTCAAGCCACCCGGAGAGCGTGCCGTTCGACGCGAAGCGCTCGGTTTCGCAATTGAAGATCGGGTTTCCAGGTTGGACGCCGGTCGGCGCGAAAACCCGACCGTCTGGGTAAACGAAGCAGTCACCGTTCCAGCCCGCCGTTTCGTAAACAGCTTCGTCCTCCCATTCCGTGATACCGGATATAGCATCCCGGATCTCGGCACCCCGCTTTCCAAAAGCGATGATGCCGCTGTCGCTCATCGCGGCAAGTGCGCCATTAGGATTGCCGATTAACTCCTTCATGTACTCATAATGGATACAATCATCCTCTTGGATTTTCGCCATCTGCCGACCTTTCGGTGTCCGAATGCCAGATACAATGCCGTTAAAGTAAATATACTTATTCATAATTTATACTCATCTATTGTGCTTTCAGGCGATACACGCAAAAGACGGATCATATCGGTTCGAGAGGCATAGAACCTCTCCCCGAAATCCCCGATTTCCTCGGTGATCTGTGATGCATAGCGCCGTAAGGGATGGTTGGATGAGCTGTGCAGTCAGCTATTCTACTGCACGTCACTCTCCAAAAGGTGTGTTTTAGTCGCTCGACAGCTGGATCCTTGCGGTTTGCGATGAACTCAAAAGGTTTCAAGATGATCATTCGGCCACACTAGGTGGTCGGTGTCAGGCGTCCCTTAATTACGCGAAGACCACGCAGAACTGAGATGTCCTCAATCGTCCAACGGTCGAAGAACAGCCTTTCGAGCGGAACAAGCTCTGCTGGCATCGGCCGTGGGTACGACCGATCGCGGTTGCCGGGTTGATTGCGAGCGCTCGGCTGCGATGGCCATCGCTCCTTCAGCACGTAGAGGCACAAGTAGCCGATGTTGCGGAGGCGCTTACGCTTCAGCACCACGCGTCTGTTGACCAGGTCACGTTCTTCGTCTGCCTGTTGCCTCGGTGACTTGTACTTTCGGAGCTTGCGGAGCGCATCGACGGCTGCGAGTTCACTGCCTGTGGCGAACCCGTGCCAGTGAAAGAGGAACAGGCCTTCCTTTTGCAGATAATCGCAGTCGAGGAAGAACACCGACCAGCCAGGGCCGGTGAGGCGCAGCTTCTTGCGGACCCGATCAAGGTCCGCCTTCAGCTGGCTTGCCCAGCGTCGCGGGTCAACGTGTAGGAGTTCATCTGGACGCACATCGCCGCCGCGGAACGCCATGGTCGCGAACGTGACCTTCTGGCCTCGATGCTGCGCTCCCTCGACGAGCCGGTACAGGGCGCCTCCAACATGGAGCCGGACGTAGCCCTGCGTGACCTGCGACGCCCGCGACGGCGGCGCGGGTGCGTCACAGGCAACGCGGCCTAGCTTCCGCGCGAGGTCTAGCACCTCGAAGAAGTCGCAGTTTGTGTGCGAGGTCGAGGGGGCCAGGCCAAGCTGAAGCGCCATCCTTTTGTCGCGCAACACGCGTGAGCGGAGAGAGCCGAAGTCGGAGCGGCGCGACAGATCATATCGCCCGCGCTCGCGGCGAAGATTCTTCAAACCGGCGCCGCTCATCGAGGGGTGCTCACTTGGAGGCTACGCGTGACCGGCGCACCTTCAGCGTGCTTTGCAGCGTCGAGGCTGCGGTGATCAGCAAGGGGCATCACTTAGCCTTCTCGCTGCCATTCGCGAGCAGCGCATCGATGCTCGCCACCGTGATCAAGGTGCGACCCAGCACCTTTACCTTCTTCAGCTTGCCCTGTGCGATCAGGTTATACGCGGTCGTGCGGCCGAGGTCGGTCATCGCCGAGAAGGTCGCGATCGACACTGCGATCGGCTCTATGGTTCGTGTTGGCATCTGTAGGTCTCCGTCGTTGGCGGCTTGCCCGCTGAAGACCTTTTCTCATTGACGTACTGTTTGCGCAGGAGAGCTATCGGGTAGAGACCGAGTAAGAACGGGTATTATCTGAGCGCTGTGCTAAAGCTCGCAGAACCGGTTCCAAATCCTCCTCACTGGCTCTTTAATCGAGTCTTCGCTGAGAGCGTTGTCGCCCATTGCCGCTATTATGTCTTCTCGAAGCGCGGCTTGCGATCTGATTTGTCCGGGAACCAAATTTCCGTCCCTGGCGATCTGGATCACCTCAAGCCAAAATGCTTCCCAGCGGTAGAAGTCAGTTCGACGACCACCTTTCGTCGGTGAACTTTTAGTGAGCGTTTCAGGATTTGCTGGTTGCTCTAAATCATCTTTAAAGAAACTGACGCCCTTGTAGTAGATAAACTCCCGCGGCTTCAGCGATATGGTCACAATGAAAAAAGACTCAGGCCAGATCCACGAGTCAACATCGTCCGCCCATCGTACAGATTGCCGGAAATCCGACTGGACCTCTTCTTCAGGATCATGGTCTGCAGGCTCTCCAGTCGCGCTCTCCCAGGAGGCATTCATGTCAACGTGATCGGCACCCCAAGCCTCAGCAGCACGAGCTCGCAGTTTTCCGTCGCGGAGCATCTCGGCCAGAGTGTCTTTTGCGATCGCGCGACCGCCCAATCGGCCTTCCACCATCTCGAGAGCGTCGCTCGCGCTGATCCACTCATTGTCAGAGGCCATATCAATCCCTTCGAAAAGCAATGCCCTAGAGCTAGTTACCATGGCTCGCAGCCGTCAATGGCCGGCTCGAGGCAGCAAGCGCGATGTGCAGCTGGAGTGTCGTGTGAAGGACGTGCCCGTAACGCGCACTGCGCTATCGATGCTGTCCATGGGGCAGGACGACATTGCGCTTCAGCATGAGCATCTGCATTGCCGGCGAGCTCAAGCCTACAAGCCTCGTTCGTTCGCACATGCTCACAGGCGTGTGCGCAAAGCCAATCAGGAAGTGGGCACCGCCGTGGGCATGGCATGCCGCTAAGCGTCTAAGTTGCTTTAAAGGCTAAAGAATTGGCGGAGACGGAGGGATTCGAACCCTCGGTACAGTTTCCCGTACGACGCTTTAGCAAAGCGTTGGTTTCAGCCACTCACCCACGTCTCCGGGCCGGCAGAGGCGCGGCTATAGCGGCGTCTTTCGGGGCGATCAACACCACCGCCGCGGTTCGGATCGGCGCGCCGCCGCCGCGCGCCGTCGCATGCGTTCATTGCCGTGACAGCCATGCTACGGTTAAGATGGGCGAACGGGGTGCGCCCGGGGGAGTTTTTCAGTGATGCGCAAGTTGATGGTCGCCCTAGGGCTGGTCGCCACGATGCTGAGCGGGGTAGCACCGGCGCAGGTGCGCACGATCGATCCGAACCAGACGATCGACGGGGACCTGCAGGGTGCGCGCGTCCCGCCGCCGCCGCGGGCGCAGCAGCCATCGCGCACGGCAACGCCGCAGCCGCGCGCGTCGACGCCGACCTATCGCGAGCCGACCTACGCCGACGACGCGGCGCCCGACGCGGCCCGTCCGCCGGCGCCCACCGCCCCCGCGCAGCAGAGCGAGCGTACGCCGGCGCAGGAGCAGCGCGCCGAGGCGACGACGCAGGCCGCCACCACCTTCAAGCGCGACGATCTGATCGGCGCGGGCGAGGGCGTGTTCGGCAAGGGCGCCGAAGGCTTTGCGTCGATCATCGAGAAGATCCTGAGCGAGCAGGGTGAGCCCAACGCCTATATCGCCGGGCGCGAGGCGGCGGGCGCGTTCGTCGTCGGGCTGCGCTACGGATCGGGGATCATGACGCACAAGGTGGAAGGGCAGATGCCCGTCTACTGGACCGGGCCGTCGGTCGGCTTCGACGTCGGCGGCGATGCCAACAAGGTCTTCGTCCTCGTCTACAACCTCTACGACACCGCCGAGCTGTTCCGGCGCTTCCCCGCGGCGGAGGGGCGGCTCTATTTCATCGGCGGGTTCGCCGCGACGTATCTGCGGCGCGGCAACGTGGTGCTGATCCCGGTGCGGCTCGGCGTCGGCTACCGCGCGGGCGTCAACGTCGGCTATATGAAGTTCACGCCCAAATCGACCTGGCTGCCGTTCTAGGCGAAGCGCGGCGAGCGCCACGGTGGCGCTAACTCGCGCAGGCCCGGCCGGCGGGCGCCAACAGCGCCCGTTCGACGGCGCGGCTGCACCGCGGCGCGCGCCCGCCCTACCCGCTCCTAAGCGACCAACCGCCACCCCAGCGTCTCACCGGCATGGAACGGCACCACCGCGGTATCGCCCTCGCCCACCAGCGCCGGCACCAGCGTGTCGACCCGCTCGAGCGTCACCGTCCCGCTATTGAGCGGCAGGCCGTAGAAGCGCGCGCCGTGCTCGCTCGCGAACCCCTCGAACCGATCGAGCGCGCCTTCAGCCTCAAACACCGACAGGTAGCTTTCGAGCGCGAACGGCGCGTTGAAGATGCCCGCGCAGCCGCAGCCCGATTCCTTCGCGCCCACGACGTGCGGTGCGCTATCGGTCCCGAGGAAGAACTTGGGCGAGCCCGATACCGCCGCGGCGCGCACCGCGAGGCGGTGGCGCTCGCGCTTCGCCACCGGCAGGCAATAGGCGTGCGGACGCAGGCCGCCGTCGAAGATCGCGTTGCGGTTGATGATGAGGTGCTGCGGCGTGATCGTCGCGGCGACGGTGTCGGGCGCGGCGGTCACACAATCCGCCGCATCGGCGGTGGTGATATGCTCGAGCACGATCCGGAGCGCGGGAAAGTCGCGCACCAGCCGCTGCAGCGTGCGATCGATAAACACCGCCTCGCGATCGAAGATGTCGATGTCTCGGTCGGTCACCTCGCCGTGGATCAGCAGCGGCATACCGATCGCCTGCATCCGCTCAAGCACCGGGGCGAGCGCGAAGATGTCGGTCACGCCGTGCGCCGAATTGGTCGTCGCGTGCGCGGGATAGAGCTTGCACGCGGTGAACACACCTTCGGCATGCCCCGCGGCGATCGCGTCGGGGTCCGCCGCGTCGGTGAGATAGCAGGTCATCAGCGGCGTGAAGTCGCACCCCTCGGGCAGCGCGGCCACGATCCGGTCGCGATAGGCGCGCGCCGCCGCCGCGTCGGTCACCGGCGGGGTGAGATTGGGCATGATGATCGCGCGGGCGAACTGGCGCGCGGTATGCGCGGCGACCGCCTGCAGCATCGCGCCGTCGCGCAGGTGGACGTGCCAGTCGTCGGGGCGGCGGATCGTGAGGCGCTCGGTCATGCCACGCGCGATAGCCGGCACCCGCCGGCTTGTGAATGACGCCCGCGCGCCTAGCTTGGCGGGATGACCGATGCCGCCCCCGCCCCGCCTGCCGAGACCCCCGCGACGACGCTGGCCGATCGCGCGCTGATCCGCCTGTCGGGCGCGGACGTGCGCGGCTTCCTCCAGGGGCTCGTCACCAACGACGTCGCCGGGGCGCTACCGGTGTGGGCGGCGCTGCTGTCACCGCAGGGCAAGGCGCTGTTCGACTTCATCGTCTGGGCCGACGGCGACGATCTGCTGCTCGATGCCGAAGCAGACCAGGCGGACGCACTCGCCAAGCGGCTGACGCTCTATCGCCTGCGCCGCCCGATCACGATTGCGCGCGACGATGAGCTGGCGGTGCACTGGTCGCGCGGCGGCGACGTGGGCGTCCCCGATCCGCGCCTCCCCGATCTCGGGCGGCGCTGGATCGCCCCCGCGAGCGCCCCGGCAGCGGGCTGGCACGCGCATCGCCTCTCGCTCGGCGTCACCGAGGGCGTGGCCGAGCTCGGCAGCGGCGAGACGCTATGGCTCGAATGCAACGCGCGCGAGCTGGGCGGCGTCAGCTTCGCGAAGGGCTGCTACGTCGGGCAGGAGAATACCGCGCGGATGAACTATCGCTCGACGGTCAATCGCCGGCTGGTCGTCGCACCGCTCGCCGAAGCCGGGCCGCGGACACGCGCGCGCCACCCCGATCTCGGGATGATGGTGGAGCATCGCCGCGTCGAAGCGCTCGGCGATGCGCTTCGCCCAGCGTGGCTTCAGGCAGCGCTGACGGTCGCCGCGCCATCCGATTAGCCCGCGACCATCCCGAACGGCACGACGCGGTTGGTCTGCGTGTGCCCGATCTCCGCCGGCCCCAGGAACGGCACACCCATGTTGGCGCACCACCGCGCGATCATCGCCGCCAGCGTCTCGCCCCAGCGTGGGCTGTTGTCCTTGACGTCGGTCACGGCGCCTAGCCGCACGCCGGCGATGCCGCGCAGCTGCGTCGCGTTGGCCATCGTGAACAGCAGCCGGTCGACATTGTACAGCGGCTCGGACACTTCCTCGATCAATAGCTCGTGATCGGTAAGATCGGGCAGCCACGGCGTCCCAATCAGCGCGCCGAGGATCGCGAGATTGAACGCCGCCGCCGGCCGTTTGCCGAGGCCCGGCTCGAGCCCCTGCCGCTCGCCGCGCGCGATCCAGCCCAGCGCGCGCGCCACCGTCGCATCGCCGCCGCCCGATCGACGCATGATGTCGATCGGCATCGGTCCGTGCGCCACCTGCCCGATCCGCCGCGCGTAGAGCGCGCCGAGCAGGAAGCCCATATCCGAATAGCCGACGTATTTCTTGACGCGCGCGGCGGCGTTGAGCTGCGGCATCACGCGCGCCAGGATCCGGTTCGATCCGTAGCCGCCACGCGCAAACCAGATCGCGCCGAATGCGGCATCGTTGGCGAATTCGAGGAACGCCGCCGCGCGCCGCGCATCGGGGCCGGCGAAATGCCCGTCATTCTCCCAGCATTGGGGATGGAAGACGAGCTCGACCTCGGGATAGGCGATCGCGGCGAGCGCGGTCAGCGGCGCGACCATGTCGGGGTTCGCGGTGTTCGCCGGCGCGACGATGCCGATCTTCACGCTGCGATGCTCATGCTGGCGCCTTTGTCATCTGTTCCGGCGCCTTCACCTTGCCCGATCCCGCCCGCGGCGATAGCGCGCCGCCATGCACGACGGCAACATCGCGAACGCCCGCTTCTTCTTCGTCGGGGTCGGCGGATCGGGGATGATGCCGCTTGCGATGATCCTCGCCGGGCGCGGCGCGATCGTGGCCGGCTCGGATCGCGGGCTCGATCAGGGGCGCGTACCGGCGAAGTTCGACGATCTCGCCGCCAAGGGCGTCGCGCTGTTCCCGCAGGACGGCAGCGGCATCGTCTCGCCCGACCAGATCGTCGTCGCCTCCGCCGCGGTCGAGGCGAACGTCGCGGACATCGTCGCCGCCGACCGGCTCGGCTGCCGCCGCATGACGCGCGCCGAGCTCAACGCGACGCTGTTCAACGCCAGCCGCGTGCCGATCGGCGTCGCGGGCACCAGCGGCAAGTCGACCGTCACCGGCATGATCGCGCGCATCCTCCACGATGCGGGCCGCGATCCGACGGTGATGAACGGCGCGGTGATGAAGGATTTCGCGCGTGCCGATCGCCCCTTCGCCAGCGCGCTCGTCGGTAGCGGCGACGCCTATGTCAGCGAAGTGGACGAGAGCGACGGATCGATCGCGCTCTACCGCCCTAGGATCGCGGTGCTCAACAACGTCAGCCTCGACCACAAGTCGCTCGACGAACTGAACGCGCTGTTCGCCGCTTTCATCGGCGCGGCGGGGATGGCGATCGTCAACGCCGACAATCCCGATGCCGCCGCGCTCGCGCTGCCGCTGCCACGCGATCGGGTGACGACCTTCTCGCTCGGCGGCGACGCCGATCTCGTCGCGCGCGAGATCGTCGAGGAGCCGTTCGCGGTCGGCTTCACGCTGCGCGACGCGCGCGTGCGGCTGCAGGTGCCCGGGCGGCACAACGTGTCGAACGCGCTCGCCGCGATCGGCGCCGCGCTCGCCGCGGGCGTGCCGTTCGACGCCGCGGTCGCCGCCATCGCCGCATACACCGGGCTGAAGCGCCGCTTCGATCTCGTCGGCACGGCGGGCGGCGTCGCGGTGATCGACGATTTCGGACACAACCCGGACAAGATCGCCGCAACGCTGGCGACACTCCACGCCTTTCCCGGCCGGCTCCTCGTCCTGTTCCAGCCGCACGGTTACGGGCCGTTGAAGGCGATGCGGCGCGAACTCGTCGAAACCTTCGTGCGCGGCCTCAATCGCAACGACCTGCTCGTCCTCCCCGATCCCGTCTACCAGGGCGGCACCGTCTCGCGCGAGGTGACGAGCGCCGATCTCGTCGGCGACATCGCAGCGGCGGGCGGCGCGGCGCGCCACGTGCCCGATCGCGCCGCCGCCGCCGCGCATCTCGTCGCCCAGGCGCGGCCCGGCGACCGCATCGTCGTGATGGGCGCGCGCGACGATACGCTGCCACTGCTTGCCGCGGAGATGGTGGCGCAGCTCGCCGCACGTGATAAGGTCGCATGACCAGCCACCAAGGAGAGCACCGATGATCCGCCGCCTGTTCCTCGACCACCCCGCCTCGGTCGGCGAGAGCTACGTCGAGCATTTCGGCGTCGCCTCGCGCTTCGGCGTGCGGATGGTGGCAGGCGGGCTCGGCGCGCTGGTCCACGGCGTCCTGCCCTTCGCGTGCAAGTCGACCGGCAGTCGCACGATCGCGATGCTCCACGCCGAGATGGTCGCCAAGCGGACGGCGAAGCGCGACGCCGAAACGCAGCTCAAGACGGTCGAATACGTCATCTGAGCGTGGGCGCGCGGTAATGAGCAGCGCGGCACGATCGATCGATATCCGTCCGCTCGCAGCCACCGATCTCGGCGCGGCGGTGGCGATTCAGGACGCAACCTATCCCGCTTTCCTGCGCGAGCCGGCGACGGCCTTCGCCAGCCGCCTCGCGCTCGGGGCGAGCTACTGCTTTGCGGCGCATATCGACGGTGTGCTCGCGGGATATCTCCTCGCGCATGGCTGGCAGCGTGAAGCGCCCCCGCCGATCGGCGCCGCGCTGATCGACGATGGCGCGCGCGACGTGCTGTTCATCCATGATCTGGCGGTCGCGTCGGCGGGACGCGGCACGGGAATCGGCCGCGCGCTGGTGGCGCAGGGCATCACCGCCGCGGCGGTCGATGGGATCACGGCGGCGGAACTGATCGCGGTCGAGGGGGCGAGCGCCTTCTGGGCCATGCTGGGCTTCGCACAGGCGCCGACCAGCCCCGCGCTCGCGGCCAAGGTCGCCGACTACGGCCCGCACGCCAGGTGGATGACGCGAGCGATCGGGCTCACGAGCCAACCCGACGGCCTCGCCTGACGTCTCTCATCCGCTCGTCGGGGTTTCGCCGATCCGTCCGCTCCCCTACATCGCGCGGCGATGACCGACGCCCCCCGCGCCGCCAGCGCGCCCCGCCCCCAAACCCGCCCGCGCCTCGCCTACCACCTCACCGAAGGCGCCGGGCCGACGATCGTCTTCCTCCCCGGCTATGCCTCCGATATGGAAGGTACCAAGGCGCTCGCGCTCGAGCGCTGGGCGAAGGCGAGCGGCCGCGCCTTCCTTCGCTTCGACTATGCCGGTTGCGGCGCGAGCGAGGGCAAGTTCGAGGATCAGTCGCTCGCCGACTGGCGCGACGATGCGCTGGCGATGATCGATCAGGCGGTGACGGGGCCGGTCGTGCTCGTCGGCTCGTCGATGGGCGGGTGGATCATGCTGCTCGCCGCGCTCGCCCGCCCGGATCGCGTCGCGGCGCTCGTCGGCATTGCGCCCGCGCCCGATTTTACCGACTGGGGCTTCAGCCAGGACGAGAAGCTCTACATCCTCCAGCACGGCCGGCTCGAGCGGCCCAATCCCTACGGCCCCGCCCCCACCGTTTACACCCGCCGCTTCTGGCAGGCGGGCGAGGCGAGCCGCGTGATGCACGGCCCGATCGCGATCGACTGCCCCGTCCGGTTGCTTCACGGCCAGCGCGACCCTGACGTGCCGTGGGCGCAGTCGACGCGGCTCGCCGAGCTGCTGCGTACCGGCGACGTTCAGCTGACGCTCGTCAAGGACGGCGACCACCGCCTGTCGCGTGACGCCGATCTCGCGCTGCTGATCCGCACGGTGGAGGAGGTATTGCCATGATGCTGATCGCGCTTGCGCTACAGGCCGCGGCGCTGCCGCCGAGCGAAAGCTGCGCCGCGCTGATTTCGACCGACGCCGTCGCGGCGGAACGGCGCGCGAGCGGCGATCGCAGCGTCGACGGGCGCGCCTGCCTCGGGCTCGCGCTCGTCGCGCAGCAACGCTTCGTCGACGCCGCCCCCGCCTTCGAAGAGGCCGCCAAGGCCGCTGAGCTGAAGCGTGACGGCAACGCCGCCCGCTATTGGGCGCAGGCGGGCAATGCGTGGCTCGCGGGACAGAACCCGGCCAAGGCACGCGCGGCGCTCGACGCGGCGCTGGCGGCGGGCACGCTCGATGGGCTGGAGCGCGGAGAGGCGGCGCTCGATCGCGCGCGCGCGCTCGTCGCCGCGGGCGACACCAAGGCAGCGCGCGCCGACCTCGACCTCGCGCTGGTCGATGCGGCGGACGATCCGCTCGCCTGGCTCCTCTCCGCGACGCTCGCGCGGCGCACCGGCGACATGACGCTGGCGAAAAATCACATCGCCGAGGCGTTGCGCCGCTCGCCCGACGACGCGCAGGTGCAGCTCGAGGCGGGCAACATCGCCGCACTGGCAGGCGACGAGGCGAGCGCACGCGCCGCGTGGGAGGCGGCGGCGCGGATCGCCCCCGATCGGCCGGCGGGCCAATCCGCCGCTCGTGCGTTGACGCAGTTCGCCGCAGCCGCGACCAAGTAACCACGGAGGACCAATGCGCTATCTCCACACCATGATCCGGGTCGCCGATCCGGAAAAGACGATCCGCTTTTTCGAGGTGCTCGGCCTCAAAGAAGTCCGCCGCACCGAGAGCGAGGCGGGGCGCTTCACGCTGATCTTCCTCGCCAGCCCAGACGACATGAACGGCCCGGGCGAGCGCGCGCGTGCCGAGGTGGAACTGACCTACAACTGGCCGCCCGAAGACGGCAGCGCGCCCGAGGAATATACCGGCGGGCGCAATTTCGGGCATCTCGCCTATGATTGCGACGATATCTACGCGACGTGCCAGGCGGTGCTCGACGCAGGGTACACCGTCCACCGCCCCCCGCGCGACGGGCACATGGCGTTCGTGAAGTCGCCCGATGGCATCTCGATCGAGCTGCTGCAATTGAACGGGCGCAAGCCGCCGCAGGAGCCCTGGGCGTCGATGCCCAACACCGGCAGCTGGTGATGGCGGTGCCCGCGCCCGCAATGTCGACGGGGACGGGACGGTTGATCGTCAACATCGACGTTCCCGATCTGGCGCGGGCGCAGGCCTTCTACTGCGGCGTGTTCGGCCTCACACCGGCACGGCGGCTCGGGCCCGGCGTGCTCCAGCTCGTCGGGCTGGACGCGCCGATCTACCTGCTCGAGGTGGACGACGGCAGCCGCGCAAGCGACCAGCCGCCGGCGCGGCGCGACTATCGTCGCCACTGGACCCCGGTTCACCTCGACGTCGCGGTCGACGATCTCGACCGCGCCCGTGCCGCGGCGATCGCCGCCGGCGCGCGCGACGAGGGCGGGATCCGCTAGGCCGCCTATGGCCGCATCGCCAGCTTCGCCGATCCGTTCGGCCACGGTTTCTGCTTGATCCAGTTCAACGAAAGGGGCTATGATGCCATCGCCACTTGAGATCGTCCGCGTCCCCGTCCTCAGCGACAATTACGCCTGGCTGGTGCACGATCCCGGCAGCGGGACGACGATGGCGCTCGATCCGGGCGAGGCGCAGCCGCTGCTCGATGCTGCGGCGGCACGCGGCTGGGCGATCGGCGAGGTGTGGAACACGCACTGGCACCCCGATCACGTCGGCGGCAACGCCGCGATCGTCGCCGCGACCGGCGCGCGCGTGATCGGGCCCGAGGCCGAACGCGGCAAGATCGGGCACCTCGATGTCGGGCTGAGCGAGGGCGACACAGCGACGCTCGGCGATCACGTCGCCAAGGTGATGACCGTGCCCGGCCACACGCAGGGGCATATCGCGTTCCACTTCGCGGGCGACGGGGCGATCTTCACCGGCGACACGCTGTTCGCGATGGGCTGCGGCCGCCTGTTCGAAGGCACGCCGGCCGACATGTTCGGCAACATGCAGCGCTACGCCGCGCTGCCACCCGAGACGCGCGTCTTCTGCGGGCACGAGTACACGCTGTCGAACGGCCGTTACGCTCTGGTCGCCGAGCCAGACAACGCCGCGGTCCGCGAACGGATGGTTGAGGTGGAACGGCTACGCGCGGCAGGCGAGCCGACCGTGCCGATGACGATTGGCGCGGAGCTCGCGACCAACCCGTTCCTGCGCGCGCGCAGCGTCGAGGAGCTCGCCGAGCGACGCCAGGCGAAGGATGTTTTTCGCGGCTGACCGCTTATATCGAGGGTGGCGGGGCAGGAGTGACGACGATGCGTAAGATGCTGCTTTACTTTGCTATTCCCGCGCTGGCCGGCGGCGCGGTGATGACCGCTGCGACTGCGACCGACAGCCGCCCCGGGCCGCTTGCGCGCGAGCAGGCGCGTGTTGCCAGCGATCTCGCCCGGCTGACGCCGCGGCCCGACGTCGACTGTATCGACACGCGCCGCAACGACGGGTCGCTCCGCGCGGTCGGCCGTCAGTTGATCTACCGCCAGAACCGCAACAAAATCTTCGTCAGCAACACCGCCGGCGGGTGTGAGGGCGTAGCGCGCGGCGACGTGCTGGTGACGCGGCAGTTCGGCACGCGGCTGTGCCGGGGCGATATCGCGCAAACGGTCGATCGCACCGTCGGCTTCCCGACGGGCAGCTGCGCGATCGGGCGGTTTACCCCCTACACCAAGCGCTGACCCCGCCCTCCCCTCCGAACCCGCGCCCTCCAAACCCGGCCCGCATCGCGCGGGGCGGGACTTGGTGCTAGGCCGCTGCGATTGCCGCCCGGCGAGGCGGACGATCAATCGGAGTGCACCATGTCCAACCCAACCGAAGCCGATCTGACCGGCGTCGAACCGCGCGTGTCGCCCAAGGCGGAAGTCGAGCAGATCGGCGGCCGCAAGCTCAAGCCAGCCACGCTGATGATGGGCCACGGCTTCGATCCCGCACTGTCAGAAGGCTCATTGAAGCCGCCGATCTTCCTCACCTCGACCTTCGTCTTTCCCAATGCCGCCGCCGGCAAGCGCCATTTCGAAGGCGTAACGGGCAAGCGGCCGGGCGGCGCCGAGGGGCTCGTCTACTCGCGCTTCAACGGCCCCAACCAGGAGATCCTCGAGGATCGCCTCGGCGTGTGGGAGGATGCGGAGGACGCACTCACCTTCTCCAGCGGCATGTCGGCGATCGCCACCTTGTTCCTGTCGATGACCAAGCCCGGCGACACGATCGTCCATTCGGGCCCGCTCTACGCCGCGACCGAGACGCTGATCGCGCGCATCCTGGGCAAGTTCGGCGTCAAGTGGCTCGATTTCCCTGCCGGCGCGACGCGTGCGGAGATCGACGCGGTGCTGACCGAAGCGGCAACCGGCAACGTCGCGCTGATCTACCTCGAAAGCCCCGCCAACCCGACCAACGCGCTGGTCGATGTCGAGGCGGTGGCGGCCAGCCGCGACGCGATCTTCACGGGCGAAAACAAGCCGCCGATCGCGATCGACAACACGTTCCTCGGCCCGCTGTGGCACAAGCCGCTGCGCCACGGCGCGGATATCGTCGTCTACAGCCTCACCAAATATGCCGGCGGGCACAGCGATCTCGTCGCCGGCGGCGTGCTTGGGTCGAAGGAGCACATCAACACCATCCGGCTGATGCGCAACACGATCGGCACGATCTGCGATCCAAACACCGCCTGGATGCTGCTGCGCAGCCTCGAGACGCTCGAGCTGCGCATGAGCCGCGCGGGCGAGAATGCCGCCAAGGTATGCGAATTCCTCGCCGCGCATCCCAAGGTGGAGAAGGTCGGCTATCTCGGCTTTCTCGAGCGCGGCGAGGACAAGCGGCAGGCGGATATCTATCGCCGCCACTGCAGCGGCGCGGGATCGACCTTCTCGCTGTATCTGAAGGGCGGCGAGGCGGAGGCGTTCGCTTTCCTCGACGCGCTAAAGATTGCCAAGCTCGCGGTGAGCCTGGGCGGTACCGAGACGCTCGCCAGCCACCCGGCCGCGATGACGCACCTGTCGGTGGCTGACGCGCGCAAGGCGGCGCTCGGCATTACCGACAATCTCGTGCGGATCTCGATCGGGGTCGAGGATGCGGACGATCTGATCGCCGACTTCGCGCAGGCGCTCGACGCGATCCCGGCCTGAGCAACAAAAAAGGGCCCGGTACTTTCGTACCGGGCCTTAGTGCGTCCGCAGGAGGAACATCGGTGGGGTGCCGGCCGCGGCCGGCACCCGATCGGGTCAATAATTGTAGGCGCGCTCGCCATGCTCGTTGATGTCGAGGCCCTCGGCCTCGACCTCGGCGGAGGGTCGCAGGCCGATCGTGGCCTTGAGCGCGAGGAACAGGACGGCGCTGACGACGCCGGTCCACAGCACGGTGGTGCCGACTGCCCAGATCTGCGTCATCACCTGACCGCCGAGATCGTAGACGCCCGCCTTGGCGACGGGCGCGGTATAGTCGATCCAGCCCTGCCCGCCGAGCGCGGGGTCGGCGACGATGCCGGTGCCGATCGCGCCGACGATGCCACCGACGCAGTGGATGCCGAACACGTCGAGCGTGTCGTCATACTTCAGCGCGTTCTTCACGGTGGTGACGAAGACGAAGCACACGCCCGAGGCGACCGCGCCCAGGATGATCGCGGTGCCCGGATGGGCGAAGCCCGCGGCGGGGGTGATCGCGACGAGCCCGGCGACGACACCCGAGGCACCGCCGAGCAGCGACGGCTTCTTGTGCACGACCTGCTCGATCACCGCCCAGGTGACGCCGGCGGCGGCGGTCGCGGTGAAGGTGTTGATGAAGGCCAGCGCCCCGAACGCATTCGCCTCGAGCCCGGAGCCCGCGTTGAAGCCGAACCAGCCGATCCACAGCAGCGACGCGCCGATCATCGTCATCGTCAGCGAGTGCGGCGGCATCGGCTCGGCCTTGTAGCCGCGGCGCGGGCCGATGATGATGCAGCCGACTAGTCCCGCGATCCCGGCGTTGATGTGCACCACCGTGCCGCCCGCGAAATCGAGCGCGCCCCAGCCCCACAGCAGCCCGCTGTCGTCGGGTGCGGCCGGCAGGAAGTCCGGGCCCGCCCAATACCACACCATGTGCGCGAGCGGGAAATAGGCGAGCGTCAGCCAGCCGACGACGAACAGGATCAGCGGCGTGAACTTCACCCGCTCCGCGAACGCGCCGACGATCAGCGCGGGGGTGATGCACGCGAACGTCATCTGGAAGATGACGAAGACGTATTCGGGCAGGTAGACGCCGTTGGAGAAGGTGGCGGCGTACGTCGACGGCGAGACGCCCGCGAGGAACGCCTTGTCGAGCCCGCCGAACAGCTTGGGGAACGGCGTACCGGTGGAGGTAAAGGCCATCGAATAGCCCCAGCCGAACCACACCAGCGCCGCGACGCACACGATCGTCAGCACCTGCATCAGCACCGACAGCATGTTCTTGGTGCGCACCAGCCCGCCGTAGAACAGCGCCAGCGCAGGCACCGACATCATCAGCACGAAGGCCGACGCGACGAGCATCCAGGCGACGTCGCCCTTGTTGACCATCTCGGCGGTGGGAACGAACGGCGTGGCCGCCGCGGCGGCGGGCGCGGCGGCATCGGCGACGTTGCCGGCCGCGTCCTGCGCCCAGGCGGGCAGCGCGGCGAACAGCGCCGCCCCCGTCCCGGCCGCGATGCGGGCAGCGCCCGCGAGATTGCTAAGCTTCATACCCACCCCTCTCAAAGCGCCGTGTCGTCGGTTTCGCCGGTGCGGATGCGCACCGCCTGGCCCACGTCGAGGACGAAGATCTTGCCGTCGCCGATCGCGCCGGTGTTGGCGGAGGACTGGATCGCCTCGACCACCCGGTCCGCGAGGTTCGCCGCGCAGACGACCTCGATCTTGATCTTGGGCACCATGTTGGTGCTGTATTCGGCCCCGCGGTAGATTTCGGTTTGCCCCTTCTGGCGACCGAAGCCCTTGACCTCGCTGACCGTCATCCCCGCCACGCCGATCGCGGTCAGCGCCTCGCGCACCTCGTCGAGCTTGAACGGCTTGATGATGGCAATGATCAGTTTCATCGCGCCCCCTTCGCGTTACCCGCAAGGATGCTTCGCAATGCGCGTGCCAATCCGTACGCCGCCGCTGTCAGCAGCCGCAGCCGCGCGGAAGAAGGTTAAGACACGTTAGTTTTTGTGCAGCCGCGAGAAACTGCCTGAATTTTAGGCAATGTCGACGATCGCCCGTGCGGCGGGCAAATCACTTTCGTCGACCATCACGCGCACCGGGATGAGCAGCCAGCTCCCCTCGACGATCGAGGTGGCGCCATCAAAGGCGATCGCGTCGATCCCCTCGCTGTCCAGTCGCGCGACGATGATGTTGGCGAGGTTGCGGTCGTACCGCCCGAGTTCGACGAGACTCATGACGCGGTCAGCGGGGCACGGGACATGACGGCGCAACGCATGGCGCGCGGCGATGGCGCATCGGCAATCACCGACAGTCAGGCAGGCGCGGGTAGTCAGGCAGGCAGGGCGTCGGGCACGCGCGTCGGCAGTCCGTCGATGCTAACGCCCTCGTGCCCGCGCCAATAGGCGAGGCGTTCGTCGTCCGAATATTTGGCGTTGTACTTGTTGAGCGTCTCGCGCGGGTGATCGAGCGTCATCTGCGGCACGCCCCAGCCGCACGATGTTTGCACTTCGTCGATCGCGACGACGAAGATCTGCCGCGTGCCGGGCAGCGGCGTGAACTGCGCGTGCAATCCTTGCCACTCGGCATCCTGCGGCAGCACCGCGCGGCCGCGGCCGTAGATGCGAAAGATCAGCGCCGGCTGGTCGAAGGCGCAGAACATGATCGTGATCCGCCCGTCGGCGAGCAGGTGCGCGTTGGTCTCGTTTCCCGATCCCGCCACGTCGAGATAGGCGACGGTGCGCTCGTCGAGGATGCGGAAACTGTCCATCCCCTTTGGGCTGAGGTTGATCCGCACGCCCGCCGCGGCGGTTGCGACGAAGAACACCGGCTGACGCGCGATGAAATCGCGATGCGCGGGCGTAAGGGCGGGGAAGAACTCGGCCATGATCGATGCTCCGCGCGTTGACGCGCACGGTCGGTGCGCATAGCTTTCGCGCATGAAACATGATCGCGTCGTTTCCGGCAAGCGAAAGTCGGTCAACCTCTCAATCGATACAGGCGTGATCGCCGCGGCGCGTGATGCAGGGATAAACCTTTCCAAGGTCAGCGAGGCCGCAATTCTCGCGGCGACGCGCGCCGAGCAGGCCCGCCGTTGGAAGGAAGAGAACAAGCCGGCGATGGAGGACTGGAACCGCTGGCTCGAACGGAACAGGATGCCGTACGCCGAACACCGGCTGTGGTGATGGCGCGCTTCGACGTTCACCTAATGGCAAGCGGCGATCTCGCGCTCGACTGCCAGTCGGACCAGCTCGAATATCTGGCGTCGCGCTTCACCGTGCCGCTCGTGCCGGAAAGCGAAACGGCGTCACGGATCGCTCCCCTACATCCGACCTTCGAGGTGCGCGGCGAGCGGCTGATCATGGCGACACATCTCGCCGGCGCGGTGCCGGTCCGCGCCCTTGGCACGGCGATCGCCTCGCTCAAGACGCACGAATATGAGATCCAGCGCGCGCTCGATACGCTGACCGGCTACTGAACCCGCTTCCTCAGGCAGCAGTGCCGCCCACTGTCAGCCCGCCGACCAGCAACGTCGGCTGGCCGACGCCCGCGGGCACGCTCTGCCCGCCCTTGCCGCACATGCCGATGCCCTCGTCGAGCGCGAAGTCGTTGCCGACACCCAGCACCTTAGTCAGCACCGTCGGGCCGTCGCCGATCAGTGTCGCGCCCTTGATCGGCGCACCGATCTTCCCGTTCTCCACCTTGTACGCCTCGGTGCACGAGAAGACGAACTTGCCCGACACGATGTCGACCTGCCCGCCGCCGAAGGATTTGGCGAAGATCCCGTTCTTCACGCGGCCCAGCAGCTCGGCGGGATCGTCGTTGCCGCCTTTCATGAAGGTGTTGGTCATGCGCGGCATCGGGGCGTGCGCGAAGCTCTCGCGCCGCCCGTTGCCGGTCGCCTCGACGCCCATTAGCCGCGCGTTGAGGCGATCCTGCATATAGCCCTTGAGAAAGCCGTCCTCGATCAGGATCGTCTCGCGCGTCGGCGTGCCCTCGTCGTCGATCGTCAGCGACCCGCGGCGGTCACGAATCGATCCGTCGTCGACGACGGTGACCCCGCGCGCCGCGACCTGTTCGCCGATCCGATCGGAGAAGGCGCTCGTTCCCTTGCGGTTGAAATCACCCTCCAGCCCGTGGCCGATCGCCTCGTGCAGCAAGATGCCGGGCCAGCCGGGGCCGAACAGCACAGTGAACTCGCCGGCGGGCGCGGCTACCGAATCAAGATTGACCAGCGCCTGCGCCAGCGCCTCGTCAATCGCGCGGTTCCATGTCGCTGCGTCGAACAGCGAGTCGTAGAGGTAGCGCCCACCGATCCCGAACGTGCCCGTCTCGCGCCGGCCGTTCTGCTCGACGACGATCTGCACATTCAAGCGCACGAGCGGGCGGACGTCGGTCGCGACGAAACCGTCAGGGCGCACGATCTCCACCACGCTCCACGTGCCCGACAGGCCGACCGAAACCTGCGCGACGCGCGGGTCGCGCGCGCGCGCCGCCGCGTCGATCGTCTGGCACAGATTCACCTTGTCGGCGAAGGGCACGAGATCGAGTGGATCGCCGTCGGTGTAGAGCCGCTGATTAGTGCCGGCGGGCGCCGCCGCCTTCGGCCCGGTCGACGGATCGATCAGCTGCATCGTCTCCGCCGCGCGCTTGATCGCGGCTTCGGACACCTCGCTCGCGTGCGCGAAGGCGGTCATCTCGCCCGAGACGGCGCGTAGGCCGAAGCCCGAATGCGTATCGTAGCTCGCCGTCTTCAGCCGTCCGTCGTCGAATCCGAATGCCTCCGACTTGCGATACTGAAGGTACAGTTCGCCGTCGTCGGCCCGCCCGAGCGCGTCGGCAGTCAGCGCCTTCGCCGCCTCGGGGTCGAGCGCGTCGCGGTACAGGAACGAGCGGGGATCGATTGCGGTCATGGCAATGAATGTAGGGCGTGCGCCGCCCAACGCAAACGATCCTTGCCGCGCGCCTTAGCGCCGCGCCGTCTCGGTCGCCGGTGCCGCGTCGACGGCAAGCGCCATCGCCGTCGCGGTGCCGCTCGCTGGGCGCAGTTCGAGCCAGTCGGTCCGTTCGTTGACGACGAGCAGCGCGACGACGAGCAGGCCGATTACCAGCGCGAGGAGCAACGGCGCGCGGCGCGACGCGGCGGGGGAAGGATCACGCATCTTTGTCTCCGGATCAAAGGATGCGCGGCCAACGTCCATCACCGCCGCGGCGTTTCGCGCGGCGAACCACAGTGACAATTCGTCACACGGCGTTCAGCGATCGGCCAAATTCCCGCTTTGTCGCGCCGTCGCGGGCGGCTCAGCGCCCCGCGCCGTCACCGTGATCGCGCAGTGCCGCCTGCTCCGCGCCGTCCGCCGCGCCGCCGATCAGCACGAAGCGCCGGTCGCAATAGCCGCAGTCGACATAGCCCGTCTCGTCGATCTCGAGCCACACGCGCGGGTGGCCGAGCGCGGCGGGAAGCCCGTCATGCGCGCCGTCACAGGCGACACGGTGCTGCGAAACGCGGGTGGTCTGCGGAGGCGCGATCATGCGGCCCGCGTTAGCAACGCGGCCCGGCGCTAGCAATCGCCTGCGCACGGGCCTAACGCTCCGGCCATGAGCGACGCGGCGATCTCGATCAAAGACCTGTGCAAGACGTACGAGGGCGGCAAGCGCGCGCTCGATCGCGTCAGCTTCGATGTGCCGCAGGGCACGATCTTCGGGCTGCTCGGCCCCAATGGCGCGGGCAAGTCGACGCTGATCAACACGCTCGCTGGGCTGGTCAACAAGACCAGTGGCACGGCGTCGATCTGGGGGTTCGACATCGATGCCCATCCGCGCAACGCCAAGGCATCGATCGGCATCGTCAACCAGGAAATCCTGTTCGATCCGTTCTTCACCCCGATCGAGACGCTGGAGATCCAGGCCGGCCTCTACGGCATCCCGAAGAGCGAACGCCGCTCGATGGAATTGCTGCGCGCGGTGCATCTCGACGACAAGGCCAACGCCTATGCGCGCACGCTGTCAGGCGGCATGAAGCGCCGGCTGATGGTCGCCAAGGCGATGGTGCACTCGCCCCCCGTCCTCGTCCTCGACGAGCCGACCGCGGGCGTCGATATCGAGCTCCGCCAGCAATTATGGGCCTATGTCCGCGAATTGAACGCGGGCGGCGTCACCGTCGTGCTGACGACGCACTATCTCGAGGAAGCCGAGCAATTGTGCGACCGGATCGCGATCATCAATTACGGCCAGGTCGTTGCCAACGAACCGACCCGCCAACTGCTCAGCCGCGCACAGGAAAAGGTCGTCGCGGTGACGGTGGATCGCGACGTCGCCGCCCCGCCGGAAGCGATCTGTTTCGAGAAGGTGGCGCTGGCAGGCGAGCGGACGCTCGAGATCACCTATTCGAAGGACAAGGTGAACGCGGGCGAAGTGCTTGCCGCGGTGCAGCAGGCGGGGTTCGGCATCGTCGACGTCTCGACGCGTGAGGCGGATCTCGAGGACGTGTTCCTCAGCCTGACGCGCAGCCCCGCCTGAGATCGGCGGCGCACGCCCGCGCTCAATGCTTCTTGGGCTTGAAGTGCAGCAGGCCGACGATCACGCCGCCGATGACGATCCCGACCACCGCCGACAGTGCGGCATAGACGACCCATTCCGCCACCGGGCCGATCGCCGGCAGCGTTTCGCGCGCGCCGAGCGAGGCGTGGTGGATCCATTCGGGCAGCGGCGTCAGGTGGAAATGCTCGAGCCCGTGGACGATGATCTGCCCGCCGACCCACAGCATCGCCACCGTCCCGATGATGCCGAGCGCCTTCAGGATAACCGGCATCGCCGAGACGAGCCCGCGCCCGAACGCCTGCGCGCCCGCGCCCTCGCGCTGCGCCAATGCCAGTCCGATATCGTCCATCTTCACGATCAGCGCGACAACGCCATAGACGCCGACGGTGATCGCGACCCCGACGAGCGCGAGCGCGATCGCCTGGTTGACCAGGCTCTGGTCGGCGAGTTCGGCAAGCGCGATCGCCATGATCTCGCCTGACAGGATCAGATCGGTGCGGATCGCGCCCGAGACCTGGCGATCCTCCAGTTGCTTCGGGTCAGTGATCTCAGCCGCCGCCTCGTCGTGGTGGCCGCCGGTGAACGCCTCGAGGATCTTCTCGCTCGCCTCGAAACACAGATAGGCGCCGCCCATCATCAGGATTGGTGTGATCGCCCAGGGCGCGAAGGCGGATAGGAGCAGCGCGGCGGGCAGCAGGAACAGCAGCTTGTTGCGCAGGGATCCGAGCGCGATCTTCCAGATGATCGGCAGTTCGCGCGCGGGGCTGAGCCCGGTGACGTAGCGCGGCGTGACGGCAGTATCGTCGATCACCACGCCGACCGCCTTCGACCCCGCCTTCGCGGAGGCCGCCGCGACATCGTCGAGGCTTGCCGCGGCAAGCTTGGCGATCGCTGCGATATCGTCGAGCAGCGCGACTAGGCCTCCGGCCATCCGGTCATTCCCCTTTTGCGAACGGTGCAGGCCCGTCCTTGCGGGACGCCGAGCGCGCGGGCAAGCGCACGCGTTCCCCGTCGAACCATGAAAATCGACCACGAAAAAAAGGCCGACCCTTACGAAAAGGATCGGCCGGAAAAGTTTTTAGGAGAGGATGCCTGAAAGGCCCGATCCTTGTGCGACGCAGCATGATTCGCCGCAATTGCAAAAAAAACGAAGTGAATTGCATTTTGTGCAATCTACCCCGCGCATCGACTTATCTGGAGCAGGACGTAAGACGGGCGTCATGACGCTTCCGACCCCGCCGATCGCCGCCACCCGCCCGCACCAGTTCGAGCGTCACGGCGCTTCCATCTCCGATCCCTGGGCCTGGCTCAAGGATCCCGACTACCCCGACGTCGGCGACAAGGACGTGCTCGCCTACCTCGAAGCGGAAAACGCCTATTTCGAGGCGGTGATGGCCCCGCACCGCCCGCTCGTAGACCGGCTGTACGAGGAGATGAAGGCGCGCATCAAGGAGGACGAATCCTCGGTGCCGCAGAAGGACGGCGACTGGCTGTACTGGACCGCGTACGAAACGGGCGGCCAGTATCGCAAATGGTGGCGCCGCCCGGTCGGCGCGCCCGACGACGGTAGCGCCGACGTGCTGCTGCTCGACGAACCCGCGCTTGCCGAGGGCAAGGAATATTTCCGCCTCGGCGCGTTCGCGGTGTCGAACGACGCGCGCCTGCTCGCCTATGCGATCGACGACAACGGGTCCGAGCGTTTCACCATCCACGTCAAGGATCTCACGACCGGCGCGCTGCTGCCCGACACGATCCCCGGCATGCTGTCCGACATCGTGTGGACCACGGACGATTCGGCGTTCCTCTACGGCCTCGCCAACAAGGAATGGCGCACCGACAATGCACGGCTGCACGTGCTCGGCACCGATCCCGCCACTGATGTCGAACTCTATCACGAGGACGACGAGGGCTATCGCGTCGCCGTGTCGGAGACGAGCGACCGGCGGTGGATCGTCATCGCAACGGGCGATCACGTGACGAGCGAGGTGCGGCTCTATCCCGCGAACGATCCGCGTGCGGCGCCGATCCTCGTCGCGCCGCGCCAGGCGGGGCGCGAATATGACGTCGATACGCACGGCGACACGCTGTTCATCCACACCAACGACGTGAACCCGATGTGGCGTCTCGTCACCGCGCCGATCGCCAGCCCGGGCGAGTGGACCGAGCTGATCGGCCCGTCGGCGCATTTCTACATGACCGGCGTCGAATGCTACCGCGACTTCTTCATCGTTGAGGGGCGCGAGGACGGGCTCGATCAGGTCGCGATCCACCGCTACGACGCGCCCACGGTTCCCGAGCGCATCGCCTTTCCCGAGGCTAGCTACGCCGCCGGCAGCGGCGACAATCCAGAATACGATCAGACCGTCATCCGGCTCGGTTACGAATCGATGGTCACGCCCGGCACCGTCTACGATTACGACACCGCGACGAAGACGCTGGCGACGCTCAAGGTGCAGGAAATCCCCTCTGGCTACGACGCCGGAAAGTATCGCACCAAACGGCTGCACATCGCCGCGCGCGACGGCACGCAGGTGCCCGTCTCGATCGTCTATCCGGCAGATTTCCCGCGCGACGGCAGCCGCCCGCTGTTCCTCTACGCTTATGGTGCCTACGGCCACGCGATCCCGCCAGGCTTCTCGACCGGGCGCCTGTCGCTGCTCGACCGCGGCTTCGCCTATGCCATCGCGCACATTCGCGGCGGCGACGATCTCGGCCAGCAATGGTATCACGACGGCAAGCTCGACAAGCGCACCAACACCTTCAACGATTTCGTCGACGTCGCGCGCGGGCTGATCGCGGAAGGCTGGACCAGCGCTGGCCGCATCGCCATCGCCGGGCGCTCGGCGGGTGGCGAACTGATGGGTGCGGTGGTCAATTCCGATCCCGAATTGTGGGGTGCGGTGATCGCCGACGTGCCGTTCGTCGACGTGCTTAACACGATGCTCGACGAAAGCCTGCCGCTCACCCCGGGCGAATGGCCCGAATGGGGCAATCCGATCACCGATCCCGCCGCGTTTCAGCTGATCCGCAGCTACAGTCCGTACGACAACGTACGCGCGCAGGATTATCCGCCGCTGTTCATCTCAGGCGGACTCAACGATCCGCGCGTCACTTATTGGGAGCCTGCGAAATGGGCTGCGAAGCTGCGCGCGACCAAGACCGACGATAACGTCCTGCTGCTCAAGACCAACATGGGCGCGGGTCACGGCGGCAAGTCGGGCCGGTTCGAGAGCCTGCGCGAGGCAGCCGAAGAGCACGCCTTCGTACTGTGGCAGCTGAGCGTCGAGGCATGATGCTGCTCGCCGTGCTCGTGCAGGGTGCGGCGGCGCCAGCGGCAGCTCCGCCGCCAGTGGTCACGTCCGCGCCATCACCCGCGGCGGCGGCGATGGGCGAGCGGCTCGCGCGTAGCGGCTCGATCATGGCGCTGCTGCCGCTCGTCGCGGCCAAGGACACCGACGATCTCGTCGCGGCGCATCCCGACCTGTCGCCGGCCGAGCAGGCGCGGCTGCGCGCGACGGCGCGCACGACGCTCGCCGCCGGCATGGCACGGATCGAGACGGCGTTCGGCACCGCCTACGCCAAGCGGCTGACACTTGGCGAGCTGACCGCACTCGTCGCCGCGGCCGAGCGGCTTGAGCAGCAGCGGCTGCGCGCAGTGCAGCCGATGGTGATGGCGGAGGCGATCGCGGCGCTCGGCGCGCTCGATTTCAAGAAGGACGTCGCCGCCGCCTTCTGCCGCGATACCGGCAAGCTGTGTAAATGAGCATCGAGGCGATCGTCGCGCGCTGGGGCATCGCCGCCGTGTTCGCCGGCGCGATGCTGGAGGGCGAGACCGCGGTGGTCGCCGGTGGATTGCTCGCGCACCAGGGGCTGATCGCCTGGCCGTTCGCTTTTGCCGCTGCCGCGCTCGGCTCGTTCCTCGCCGACCAGGCGTTCTTCGCCGCCGGGCGGCGTTACCGCGACCGCGCATTCGTCCAGCGCTGGGTGCAAAAGCGCGCCTTCGCCAAGGCGCTGCAGCTGCTCGAACGCTATCCGATCGGCTTTATCTTTGCGTTCCGCTTCCTGTACGGCTTCCGCACCGTCAGCCCCGTCGCGATCGGCACCAGCCAGGTGCCCACCGCGACCTTCCTGCCGATCAACGCCGCCGCCGCGGTGCTGTGGGCCGCGCTGTTCACCGCGCTCGGCTATTGGTTCGGCGAGGCGGTGACCGAATTCGCCGGTCGCCTGCGCCCCAGCCGCCACACGCTGCTCGTCGGCGTCGCCGTCCTCGCCGGCGGCTTCGCGCTGTTTCAGCTGATCCGCTGGTGGCGCGCGCGATGAGCTTCGCCCAGCCGTTCACCGCCGCGCCGGACGACATCGACGAGCTCGGCCACGTCAACAACGCCGTCTGGGTGCGCTGGGTGCAGGAACTGGCGGTGGCGCATTGGGAAAGCGTCGCCCCGGCCGCACATCGCGACGCCTATGTCTGGGTCGTGACGCGCCACGCGATCGACTATCGCGGCAACCTCGGCCCCGGCGAGACCGCGACCGGCAAGACCTGGGTGCCCGAGGCGCCGCGCGGCGCGCGCTTCGACCGCCACTTCCGCTTCACCGACGCCGCCGGCAAGACATTGGTCGAAGGCGTCACCACCTGGGCGCTGCTCGACCGCGCCACCGGCCGCCTTCTGCGCGTCCGCCCCGACATCGCGGCCCCGTTCCTCGAACGCTAGCGCCGCGACACGCTCGCCTCGCCGCTATCCCGAATTGCGCAAGCCCGTCGCGATCGCGTTGATCGACAGAAGGATGCCCTCGCCGATCCGCGCATCCTCCTCGCCCGCGCGGTGGCGCCGCATCAGCTCGATCTGAAGCAGGTTGAGCGGCTCGATATAGGGCAACCGCAGCCGGATCGACGCGTCGAGCGCCGGATGCTTCTCGAGCAGGCGTGACTGGCCGGTAACGGCGAGCAGCCCGTCGTGCGTCTGCTGCCAATCGTCCTTGATCCGGCCGAAGATGCGCGCGCCCAGCTTCTCATCCTCGACGAGGCCTGCGTAGCGCTCGGCGATCCCCATGTCCGATTTCGCGAGCACCATCTCCATGTTGGCGAGCGTCGCGGCGAACAGCGGCCAGCCTTGCGCCATCTCGGCGAGCAGGCCCTTGTCGGCGAACCCCGCGATCGCCGGCCCGACGCCATACCATCCCGGCAGCATGACGCGCGCCTGCGCCCAGCTGAACACCCAGGGGATCGCGCGCAGGTCCTCGATCCGGTTCGATTTCTTGCGGCTCGCCGGGCGGCTGCCGATCTTGAGGCCGGAAATCTCCGCGATCGGCGTCATCTGGCGGAAGAAGGTACGGAAGCCTTCGGTGCCGTAGACGAGATCGCGATAGGCGCGGAACGCCGCATCGGACAACTGGTCCATCGCCGCCGCGAAGCTCTCGTTCTCGGCATTGGAGAGCGGCGCGGGCGACAGGCTGGCGAGCAGGGTGGCGGACGCGATCGCCTCGAGGTTGGTCGTTGCGCTCTCGCGCGTGCCGTACTTGCCCGCGATCACCTCGCCCTGCTCGGTGATCCGGATGCGGCCCTGCACCGTGCCCGGCGGCTGCGCGCGGATCGCGGCGAACGCCGATCCGCCGCCCCGCCCGACCGCGCCGCCGCGCCCGTGGAACAATTGCATGCCGACGCCCGCCGCCTCGAACACGGGCCTGAGCGCGGTCGACGCCTTCGACAATTGCCACGTCGAGGTCAGGTAACCGCCGTCCTTGTTCGAATCGGAATAGCCGATCATCACTTCCTGGTGGCCGCGCGCGCCGGCGATCGCCGCCACCGCGGGCAGCGCGAACCAGTCGGTCATGATGCCCGGCGCGGCTTCGAGATCCTCGATCGTCTCGAACAGCGGCACTGCCATCACCGTCGCGGTCGCCGGGTCGCCCGGCACGTAGAGGCCGACCTCTTTCAGCAGCAGATGCACCTCGAGCAGGTCGCTGACCGATTTGCACATCGACACGATATACTGGCGGATGCACGCCGGCCCGTAGGCGGCATGCGCGTCCGCCGCCGCCGCGACGATGGCGAGCTCGCCCGCGGTTTCCTCGCTATAGTCGATGAAGCGGCTGGTCAGCGGGCGCGCGGTCGCAAGTTCGCGTGTCAGCAGGTCGACGCGCGCCGCCTCGTCGAGCGCGGCATAGTCGTCGCACACCCCGGCGTGCGCGAGCAGTTCGGCGACGACGCGCTCGTGCACCGCGCTGTTCTGCCTGAGGTCGAGCGTCGCGAGGTGGAAACCGAACACCTCCACCGCGCGGATCAGCCGACCGATCGCGCCGCCGCTCGCCAGCGGGCCGTTGCCGAGCGGTCGCGCGATCGTGACGAGATCGGCACGCAGATCGTCGGGGCTGGCATAGGGCTCGGCCGCGCGGCTCGGGCGTGGCGGCGGGGTGCCGGTCAGCTTCGTGTAGGTCGCGGCGGTGCGCGCGTAGATACCCGACAGCGCGCGACGATACGGCTCGTCAAGGCGACTCTCGGCATCGTCGCCGCTCGCCTCGGCCAGCGCGATCACCGCCGCGTCGACCGCGGCATGATCGGCCGAGATCGACAGTTCGGAGCCGAGCGCGTGGAGCTGGTCGAGATAGAAGCCGAGCGCTGCGGCGGACGCCTTGGCAAGCGCGGTCTTTAGCGAGTCGGCGGTGACGAACGGATTGCCGTCGCGATCGCCGCCGATCCAGCTGCCGGGCCGGAGGAAGCCCGGAACGCGCGCACCCATCGCACGGTCCCAGCGCTGGTAGAGTGCGGGGATGACGGGGAGGAACACGTCGCGCAGGTAACTGAGCGCGGTCTCTACTTCGTCGGTAACGTAGAGCCGCTCGCGACGCAGCACGCGCGTCTGCCACAGCAGCGCGACCTGCCGCACGATCGCCTCGTCGATAAGGTCGCCCTCGGGCGTCTCGCGCGTACCGGCATCGCGCAGCGCCATCAGCGCGGCGATGCGGTTGCGGTGATCGATCATGCTCTTGCGGCGCACCTCGGTGGGATGCGCAGTGAGCACCGGTGCGATGAGGGCGTGATCGAGCAGCTTCGCGACCGCTGCCTTGTCGACGTCCTCGCTTTCCAGCCGCTCGAGCGCGCTGGCGAGGTCCGCGCCCTCCTCTGCCGCGATCCCCTGCCGGTCTTCGGCGAGGTTGGCGAGCATCGAGAAGAGCATGAAGCCGCGCACGAAATCGAGCGTCTCGTCGAGGGTAAGTGCGTCAAGGTGATGGTCGACCGGCGCGCCGCCGTCGCGGTGCCGCTCGACCGACGCGGCGCGGATCGCCTCGGTCGCCTCGAACAATCGCGCGCTGCCCAGCTCGCGAATCACGTCGCCGAGGATGCGACCGAGATAGCGGATGTCGTCGTTGTTGGTGACGGGGGGCAAAGTATTCATCGGGTCATGCTGCACCGCACCAGAAGAGGCGTCAACGCGCCCGCTTCTGCCACCGGTCAATTGCCCGCCGCTGCGCGCGCCGCGCGGGCGGCGGCGCGCGCCGCATCACGCTCCTTGCTCGTCACCGTGCCGTCCTTGTTGGCGTCCATCCGGTCGAAGCGGTCGAGCATCAGCTTGCCCCATTCGTCCGAACTGAGGCTGCCGTTGCCGTCCGTATCATAGCGGTCGAACCCGCCACGCAGCCACGGTGGCAGCTCGTCACGCACCAACCGATCGTCGCCGTTCTTGTCGAGCCGGTGAAAACGCCGCTCGATCGAGCCGCCGAAATCGAGCCGCGAGGTGACCGTCGGCGGGCGGTAATCGACGGCGGCGGCATTCTCGTCGGCGCTCGTCGTTCCCGTGCCGCAACCGGCGACCAGCGGGACGATACCCGCCAGCACGATCAACCCCCGCATGGACGCACTCCTCCTGTCGTTACGCGTCCAGCTCAACGTCCCAATACAGCCAATCGTGCCACGTCTGATGGAGATAATTGGGCGGAAAACTGCGCCCGTGTTCCTGCAGCTGCCAGCTCGTCGGGCGGATCGGCTCGCCGTAGAGGGGCATCGCCGCCTGCCTGGGGGTGCGCCCGCCCTTCTTGAGATTGCACGGCGCGCACGCGGTGACGACGTTCTCCCACGTCGTGCGCCCGCCCTGCGCGCGCGGCACGACGTGATCGAACGTCAGGTCGCGCTGGTCGGTGCCGCAATATTGGCAGGCGAAGCGATCGCGCAGGAACAGGTTGAAGCGCGTGAACGCAGGAAACTGCGACGGCTTCACATATTGCTTGAGCGCGATCACCGACGGCAGCTTCATCGCCTGGGTCGGGCTGCGCACCTCGCGCTCGTAATGCGCGACGATATCGACGCGATCGAGAAACACCGCCTTGACCGCGGTCTGCCACGGCCAGATGCTGAGCGGATAATAGGATAAAGGCGTGTAATCGGCGTTGAGGACGAGCGTCGGGCACGCCTCCGGGTGGCGGATCAGATCGGGATGGAACAAGCGCGCTCCCCTTCGATACCGTGTCGCCGGTGCATGTCGCGCCCGGCGGTGACGCCATGATGACAGCCGGCAAAACGCCGGGTCAAGGGGAGAGGATGCAATGACCGACACCAGCCAGGGCGCCGCGGGCGAGAGCGTGACCTACGCCGTCGCCGATCACGTCGCGACGATCACGCTCAACCGCCCGCACCGCCGCAACGCGCTGAACTGGGACGCTTACGCCAAGCTCGAGGCCGCGTTCCGCCGCGCCGTGATCGACGAGGACGCGCGCTGCGTCATCGTTACCGGCGCCGATCCTGCCTTCTGCTCGGGCGACGACGTCGGCGAGATCATGGCCGGGCCGGATGCCTTTGCTAGCCGCAAGGCGCCCCCCGTCGTGCGCCACCAGCCGACGCCGGCGGCGATCGCCGCGCTCGAGTGTGACAAGCCGGTCATCGCCGCCGTCAACGGCGCGGCGGTCGGCTGGGGGATGGAGCTCGCGCTTTACGCCGACATCCGCATCGCGTCGGACAGGGCGAAGTTCGCCGAGCTGTTCATCAAGCGCGGGCTGGTGTGCGACGTCGGCGGCTTTTACCGCCTGCCCGCGATCGTCGGGCCGGCGAAGGCCGCGGAGCTGCTGTTCACGGGCGACGTGATCGACGCGGCCGAGGCGGCGCGCATCGGGCTGGTGCGCGAGGTGGTGCCGCACGACGAACTCATGGCGCGCGCCCGCGATCTTGCCGGGCGGATCGCCGCCAACCCGCCGCTCGCCCTGCGCTACATGAAGGAGGGGCTGCGCCGTGCGGCGTACGGCGATGCGCGCGAGCTCGGCGGCTGGGCGATCGAGACGATCCGCCGCCTGATGGCGACCGAAGACCACAAGGAGGGCGTCGCCGCCTTCATGGAGAAGCGCGAGCCGCGGTTCAGCGGCCGCTGACGCGCGGGGGGGCAAGGCGAAAGGCAGCCCGCGCGCCTCTTGCCCCCGCCCCCGCCTGGCCGCACATCGCGGGCGTGATCGTCACCCGCTTCGCCCCCTCGCCCACCGGGCGGCTGCATCTCGGCCACGCGTACAGCGCGATCCTCGCGCATGATCACGCACGCGCACACGATGGGCGCTTTCTCGTCCGGATCGAGGATATCGACGGCACGCGCAGCCGCCCCGAGCATGTCGCGACGATCCTCGACGATCTCGCCTGGCTCGGCCTTGCATGGGACGGCGCGGTCGTGTTCCAGTCGGCGCGGCTCGCCGCCTATGCCGCCGCGCTCGACCGGCTGCGCGGCGCGGGGCTGCTGTACCGCTGCTACTGCACGCGCGCGCAAATCGCCGCCGCCAGCCTTGCCGCGCCGCACGGCGCCGAGCCGGTCTACCCCGGCACGTGCCGCAGCCGCGCCGACGATCCCGACCGCCCCTATTGCTGGCGGCTCGACATGGCCGCTGCCGCCGCGCAGGCGGGCCCGCTCGCCTGGACCGATCACGGGGAGGCGATCCGCGCCGATCCGCGCGCTGCCGGCGACGTCGTCCTCGCGCGCAAGGACGCGCCGGCGAGCTACCACCTTGCCGTCACCATCGACGATGCGTCGCAGGGCGTCACCGACGTGGTCCGCGGCGTGGACCTGTTCGCCGCCACCCACGTCCACCGACTGCTCCAAGCGCTGCTCGACCTGCCGACCCCGGCCTATCATCATCACCCGCTGCTGCTCGGCCCCGACGGGCGCCGGCTCGCCAAGCGTGACGGCGCCCCCGCGCTTGCCGACCTGCGCGCACGCGGCGTCGATGGCCGGGCGGTCGCCGACGATCTTCGCCGCGGACGGCTTCCAAACCCCGGCGGCGATGCCTAGATAGGGCGCATGCAGACGTTTCTGGTGATCCTCCTCGTCGCAGCCATGATTGCGACGCTCGTTGCCCTGATCCGCGGCATCGTCGCTTTCCTGAAAAGCGCGAGCGACGAGGCGCACGGTATCAGCACCGGCGGCCCGAGCGCGAGCCAGCTCAAGTCGAACCGCATGATGCAGCAGCGCATCCTGTTTCAGGCGCTGGCGGTGCTGATCGTCGTCGTCCTGCTGTTCGCCGCCGGCCGTACCTGACACCGCTTCGTTCCTGACGAACCTTGGTCAAGCTCAACAAGATCTACACGCGCACCGGCGACGACGGGACCACGGGCCTTGTCGACGGTAGCCGCGTGTCGAAGGCCGATCCCCGGATGGAGGCGATCGGCGATGTCGATGAGGCGAACAGCGCGATCGGCGTCGCGATCGCCAGTCTCGCCGATCATCCGATCACGGCGGAACTGTCGCGCATCCAGAACGACCTGTTCGATCTCGGTGCCGATCTCGCGACGCCAGGCGATGATTTCACGCCGTCCGCCATGACGCTGCGGATCGTGCCCGCGCAGGTCACGTGGCTCGAGCACGCGATCGACGCGATGAACGACGGCATGGCGCCGCTCACCAGCTTCATCCTGCCCGGCGGCGCCGCGGCATCACTGCATCTCGCGCGCGCGATCGTGCGCCGTGCGGAGCGGGCATGTGTTTCAATTCACGGCCCGATCAACCCCGCGGCCCTGATGTACATAAATCGCCTGAGCGATTATTTGTTCGTCGCGTGCCGCTTGGTGAACCAACAGGGCTCGGCAGACGTTCTGTGGATACCTGGGGGTTCGCGCTAGCACCAGCCGGCGGATTTCCCGCATCCGGCCTGCCGTTCGCGTTCCGATGAGAGGAACAGGATGCAGGTTCAGCCAGCGTCGGCGTCGGACGAACTCGCGGCGCGCTACACGAAGGTTCGTCGTCTCAGCGAAGCGCTCGTCGCCCCGCTCGGCGATGCCGACGCGACGGTCCAGTCGATGGACGATGCGTCGCCGGCGAAATGGCATCTCGCGCACACCAGCTGGTTCTTCGAGACGTTCATCCTTCGCGATCACGTCGCGGGCTATCGGCTGCACGATCCACGCTTCCCGTTCCTGTTCAACAGCTATTACGAGGCGGAAGGGCGGCGCCACGCACGCGGCCGGCGCGGCATGATCACGCGCCCGTCGCTCGATGAAGTGCTTGCCTATCGTGCCGCGGTCGATGCGGCGCTGGTCGCCGCGCTACCCACTCTCGGTGAGGAGGCGCGAACGCTCGTCGCGCTCGGCTGCCATCACGAGCAGCAGCATCAGGAGCTGCTCGTCACCGATATCCTGCACCTCTTCTCGGAAAACCCGCTCGAGCCCGCGATCTGGCCCGCCGCGCGCAAGGTGCCCGTCGCCGTTCCTGAGCCGATCGGCTGGATCGCCCGCGACGAGGCGATCGTCGAGGTGGGGCACGACGGCGCGGGCTTCGCGTTCGACTGCGAAGGGCCGCGCCACCGCGCGCTGGTGCCGGCGCACCGCATCGCCGACCGCACCGTCACCAACGGCGAGTGGCAGGCGTTCATCGCCGACGGAGGGTACGGCGAACCGCGCTGGTGGCTCGCCGATGGCTGGGCGTGGGTGCAGCGTGAAGGCATCAGTGCGCCGCTCTATTGGGAGGAACGCGACGGCACCTGGACGCGCTTCGGGCTCGATGGTCGCCGTCCGGTCGATCGCGCCGCACCGGTGACGCACGTTAGCTTCTACGAGGCGGATGCCTATGCCAGTTGGGCCGGCGCGCGGTTGCCGACCGAATTCGAGTGGGAAGCCGCCGCCGCCGCGTACGACGCCGCCGCGGGCAACCAGCTCGACCGCGCCGGTGCGATCGAACCCCGGCCCGCAGGCAACGGCCCGGCCTTCTTCGGCGACGTATGGGAATGGACCGGCAGCGCCTATCGCCCCTATCCCGGCTTCGCCGCCGCGGAAGGCGCGGTGGGCGAATATAACGGCAAGTTCATGAGCGGCCAGTTCGTGCTGCGCGGCGGATCGTGCGCCACGCCGCGCGGGCACGTGCGCCCCTGCTACCGCAACTTCTTCTACCCCCATCAGCGCTGGCAGTTCACCGGCGTCAGGCTGGCCAAGGATGCCTGACACAGCGCTTCGCGAAAGGACGCCAATGCTCAAGCCAGAGATCGAGGACGGCCAGGCGTCGCTCGCCGACCCGCAGTTCCGCGCCGACGTGCTCGCCGGGCTCGAACGCCGCCCGCGGGCGATCCCCGCGCGCTGGTTCTACGATCATCGCGGGTCGCAGCTGTTCGAGCAGATCACTGAGCTGCCCGAATATTATCCGACGCGCACCGAGACCGCGATCCTCCAGCGGATCGCACCCGAGCTTGCGCGACTCGTCCCCGCCGACGCGGCGCTGGTAGAGTTCGGATCGGGCTCGTCGACCAAGACGCCGCTGGTGATCGATGCGATGAAGCCGTCGGCCTATGTGCCGATCGACATATCGGGCGATTTCCTGCGCGAATCCTCGCGCGCCTTGTCGGCCGCCTATCCCGATCTGTTCGTGCTGCCGTTCGAGGCCGATTTCACCCGCGCGCTCACCTTGCCCAAGACGATTGCGGCCGCGCCCAAGCTCGGCTTCTTTCCCGGCTCGACGATCGGCAATCTCATCCCGCACGCCGCGGTCGATCTGCTGCGCGCGATGCGCGGTTCGCTCGGGCTCGGCGCGCATCTGCTGATCGGGATGGACCGGATCAAGGACGCCGACGTGCTGACGCGCGCCTACGACGATGCCGCCGGGGTGACCGCGGCGTTCAACATGAACCTGCTCGGCCGGATCAACCGCGAGCTCGACGGCACCGTGCCGCTCGACTCCTTCGCGCATCGCGCCCGCTGGAACGACGATCGCGCGCGGATCGAGATGCATCTGGAGGCGCTGCGCGACGTCGCGTTCGAGGTCGAGGGACGGCCCTTCGCGATCGAAGCGGGCGCGACGATCCACACCGAGAACAGCCATAAGTATGGCCCGCGCGACGCCCGCATTCTGCTGCGCGCGGGCGGGTGGACGCCGGTCGCCGAGTGGACCGATCCCGACGGGCTGTTCGGCGTCTACCTCGCCGAAGCACAGGCCGAACGCCCCGCCCCCTAGGAGCCGAGCGATGAGCGAGACTGCCGAGCGTGACGATCCCGAACTGTGGGAAAAGGTGAAGGCGCGCGTCACCGCCGGTGCGAAGGGCGGCAAGAAGGGCGAATGGTCCGCGCGTAAGGCGCAGCTCGCGGTCGCCGAATACAAGAAGGCGGGCGGCGGCTACGTCGGCAAGAAGGACGCCGACAACAGCCTGCATGAGTGGACCGAGGAGGAGTGGGGCACCAAATCGGGCAAGAAAAGCGGCGAAACGGGTGAGCGCTACCTGCCCAAGAAAGCGCGCGCGGCGCTGAGCAAGGAAGAATATGCGCGCACCACCGCCAAAAAGCGCCGCGATAGCGCCAAGGGCAAGCAATTCTCCGATCAGCCCGCCGATGTTGCGGAGAAGACCGCGCGCTATCGCGACCGCGGTGGCAAGCCGACCAAGGCCGATCTCCTCGCCGAGGCGCGCGAGCGCGATATCAAGGGCCGCTCGACGATGACCAAGGCGGAGCTCGCCGCGGCGCTCGGCAAGTAGCGCGTCAAGTCACCGCCGCGCGCACCGCATAGGCCGGGTCGCGCCACGTCTCGCGCGCGAGCACGTCGGCGATGATCTCCACCGCCTGCCACACGTCCTCGAACTGCGTGTAGAGCGGCGTCAGCCCGAGCCGCAGTACGTCGGGCGCGCGGAAATCGCCGATCACGCCGCGCGCGATCAGGGCCTGGCAGATTTCCCAAGCGTGCGGATGCGCGACGCTGACGTGGCTGCCGCGCATCGCCGTTTCGCGCGGGCTCGCCATCGTCAGCCCCGGGCAGCGCGCATCGATTCCGGAGATCAGCAGCTCGGACAGCGCGCGGCTCTTCGCCACCACATCGGCCATCGCAACGCCGTCGAACGTGTCGAGGCCAGCGTCGAGCGCCGCCATGCCGATGATCGGCGGCGTGCCGCACAGGAAACGCTTCATGCCCTCCGCCGGTCGATAGTCGTCGCCGAAGTCGAACGCCGCGGCGTGGCCCATCCACCCCGTCATCGGCGAGGCGAGCGTGCCGTGCAGCGCGCGCGCAACGTAGAGGAACGCCGGCGCCCCCGGCCCGCCGTTGAGATATTTGTAGCCGCAGCCGACCGCCAGATCGGCGCCGCATCCGCCGAGGTCCACCTCGACCGCGCCAACCGAGTGGCTGAGATCCCACAGCATCAGCGCGCCCGCCGCATGCGCCGCCGCGGTGACCGCGTGCATGTCGCGCATCGCACCCGTTTTGTAGTGGACGTGCGTCAGCACGACGACCGCGGTGTCGCCGTCGATCGCCGCGACGATGTCGGCGGCGGTGCGCACATGCCGCCCCGGCAGCGTCGCCGCCACGCCCTGCGCGATGTAGAGATCGGTCGGGAAATTGCCCGGTTCGGTCAGGATCGTCGATCGGCCGGGCCGCGCCTGGCACGCCGCGACGATCAGCTTGAAGAGGTTGGCAGACGTCGAATCGGCGACGATCACCTCGTCCGCCGCCGCCCCGATCAGCGGCGCAATCCGCGCGCCGAGTCGCGCCGGCGCGTCGATCCAGCCGTGCTTGTTCCAGCTCGCGATTAGGTCCCCGCCCCACTCGCGCGTCACCGTCTGCGCGACGCGCGCTGCGCTCGCCCTGGGCAGCGCACCGAGCGAATTGCCGTCGAGATAGATCACGCCGTCGGGCAACGCGAAGCGATCGCGGCACGCGCGCAGCGGATCGGCGGCATCAAGCGCGCGAACGTCGTCAAGCGTCGGCCAGTGTCGTTTGCCGCTCATAATACAGCCCTCACCGTCAGCAATTCTGGGAAGAACACCTGGTCGATCACCTTGGCGAGATACGGCACGCCCGCCGTGCCGCCGGTGCCGCGCTTGAAGCCGATCACCCGCTCCACCGTCTTCAGATGCCCGAAGCGCCACAATTGGAAACGATATTCGAGATCGACGAGCTTCTCGGCGAGCTCATACAGGTTCCACCACCGCTCGGGCGCGGCATAGACCTGCGCCCAGCATGCCTCGACCGCGGGCGACGCGGCATAGGGCTGCGTGAAATCGCGCTCCAGCCGGTCCGTCGGCACCGGCAGCCCCGCCCGTGCCAGCGCGCGCAGCGCCTCGTCGTAGATGCTCGGGCGGTGCAGCGCGCCCTCGAGCGCCGCCTGGAGGTGCGGTGCGTCGCCGAACACCGCGATCATCGCCGCATTCTTGTTGCCGAGCAGATATTCCATTGCGCGATACTGGTGCGACTGGAAGCCCGAGCTCGCCCCCAGTGCGCCGCGCATCGCCGAGTAATCGGCCGGGGTGATCGTCGCGAGGATCTCCCAGCTGCCGATCAGCTGCTGCTGGATCCGCGCCACGCGCGCCATCATCTTGAACGCGGTGTCGAGCCGGTCGTCGGCGATCGCCGCGCGCGCCGCGTCGAGTTCGTGCAGGCACAGTTTCATCCACAGTTCGGACGCTTGGTGGATGACGATGAACAGCATCTCGTCATGCGTGTCGCTGAGCGGCGTCTGGCAGCCGAGCAGGTCGTCGAGGCGGAGATAGCTGGTGTAGCTCGGGCTGCCGGGCGGCGTGACTAGATTCGGGGGCGGGGCGGGCGTGCGCTGGTCCATGCCGCCGGCTGTAGCGCGATTGGCAGCGGATTTCGCGTGCCTAGCCGGTGCAGCACCAATTGCGCGTTAACCGTCGCGCCCTACGAATACGCGAACAGCGGCGCGCAAAGCGGCGTTGGCGGGGCAACGAAGCGAGCGCGAACATGACCTATCTCGTCACCGGTGCGGCCGGGTTCATCGGGGCGGCGGTGGCGCGCCAGCTGCTCGATCGCGGCGAGCGCGTCGTCGGGATCGACGATCTGAACAATTACTATCCCGTGCAGCTGAAGCGCGATCGCCTCGCGACGCTGGCGCACCCCAACTTCACCTTCGCGCACGTCGACATTGCCGACAATGCCGCGCTCACCGCCGCGCTCGCGCCGCACGCAATCACGCACATCGTCCACCTCGCCGCACAGGCGGGCGTGCGCTACTCGATCACCAACCCGCACGCCTACGTCCAGTCGAACCTCGTCGGGCAGGTCAACATGCTCGAATATGCCCGCCGGCTCGATGGCCTCGTCTCGATGAGCTACGCCTCGTCGAGCTCGGTCTACGGCGGCAACGTCAAGCAGCCGTTCGCCGAGGACGATCGCGTCGACGCGCCGATCTCGCTCTACGCCGCAACCAAGAAGGCCGACGAGCTGATGGGCAACGTCTATGCCCACCTCTATCGCCTGCCGCTGACGGGCTTGCGCTTCTTCACCGTCTACGGCCCGTGGGGGCGGCCCGACATGGCGCTGTGGCTGTTCACCAACGCGATCCTCAAGGGCGAGCCGATCCGCGTCTTCAACAACGGCGACATGCGGCGCGACTTCACCTATATCGACGATATCGTCGCGGGCGTCCTCGCCGTCACCGATGCGCCCCCCGCCGACGACGGCGCCACCCCGCCGCACCGCGTCTACAACATCGGCAACAACAAGCCCGAGCAACTCCTGCGCATGATTGACGTGCTCGAGGACGCGATCGGAGTAAAGGCGATCCGCCAACTCGAACCGATGCAGCCCGGCGACGTCCCCGCCACCTACGCCGACATCACCACCATCCAGCGCGATCACGGCTTCGCGCCGACGACGCCAATTGAGGTGGGCATTCCGCGCTTCGTCGAATGGTTCCGCGGCTATCACGCACGGTCCTGATCGGACCCGTCTCCGCCGCGTACGACACGCGACGTCTGTCCTACATCGCCTGCCGTATATATGTTCCCGTTCTGTTCGTAATACAGGAGGGGATATGATCGACGAACTTATCGACGCGGTGATCGATCGCGAGGGCGGCTACAGCAACCATGCCGCCGACCGCGGCGGCGCGACACGCTGGGGCATCACCGAGGCGGTCGCGCGCGCCAACGGCTATGTCGGCGAGATGCGGCATTTCGCGCGTGAGGCGGCAGCGCCGATCTACCGCCGCCTCTACTGGCAGCGCCCGCGCTATGACGCCGTGGCGGAACGTGCGCCGCTGATCGCCGCCGAACTGTTCGACACCGGGGTCAACATGGGGCCCGCCGTCGCCACCGCGTTCCTGCAGCGCGCGCTCAACGCGCTCAACCGCGGCGCGCGCGACTATCCCGACATATCGCTCGACGGGCGCGTCGGCCCGCAGACCCTCGCCGCGCTCGATCTCTTCCTGCTCACCCGCGGCGCGGGCGGCGAAACCGTGCTGCTCAAGGCGATCGAGGCGCTGCAGGGCGAGCGCTATCTCTCGCTTGCCGAGCGCCGCCCGGCGAACGAGGCGTTCCTCTACGGCTGGCTTGCCAACCGGTTGGGCTGAGGAGAGCGGACATGGCGATCCTCGATACGATCATCGGCCCCGTCGCCGCGCTGATCGACAAGATCATTCCCGATCCCGCCGCGCGCGAGGCGGCGAAGCGCGAACTCGTCCGGCTGGAAGGCACGCAGGAGCTCGAACGCGTCAAGGCGCAGATGGCGGCAGTGCTGGCGGAGGCCAGCTCTCCCGACGCGTGGACCAGCCGCGCACGCCCAAGCTTCCTCTACGTCATGTACGTGCTGCTCTTGTGGTCGATCCCGATGGGGCTGATCGCCGCGGTACGCCCGGCAGCGGCGGAGGCGATCGCGCGCGGCATGAACGCCTATCTCGCCGGCATCCCCGAACCGCTCTACGCGCTCTTCGGCACCGGCTATCTCGGCTACACCGTGGCGCGCGAGTGGGGCAAGGCGAAGCTGCGTTAGATACGGTGGCGCGGTGCGGGGGGCAGACGTTGCGGTGCGGACGGCCGCGACTGTTGCGCCGCCCCGCCCGCGTCCTACATCGCGGGACATGAGCGAACATAGCAGCATGCCCGTCTGGCACGGCACGACGATCCTCTCGGTGCGGCGCGGCGGCAAGGTCGTCGTCGCTGGCGACGGCCAGGTCTCGATGGGGCAGACCGTGATGAAACCCAATGCGCGCAAGGTCCGCACGCTCGGCCCCGACGGCAAGGTGATCGCCGGGTTCGCCGGCGCCACCGCCGACGCCTTCACCCTGTTCGAGCGGCTCGAGGCGAAGCTCGAGCGTCACCAAGGCCAGCTGATGCGCGCCGCGGTGGAGCTCGCCAAGGACTGGCGCACCGACAAATATCTGCGCAACCTGGAAGCGATGATGATCGTCGCCGACAAGGACGTGACGCTGATCCTCACCGGCAACGGCGACGTGCTCGAACCCGAGGCGGGGGTGGCGGCGATCGGATCGGGCGGCAATTTCGCGCTCGCCGCCGCGCGTGCGCTTGTCGATTACGAGGGCGACGCCGAGACGATCTGCCGCAAGGCGATGAAGATCGCCGCCGAGGTGTGCGTCTACACCAACGACCGGCTGGTGGTGGAAACGCTCGACAGTACGAGTTGAGCTTGGCGGTTTGGCGGTTCCGTACCCGTTCGCCCTGAGGAGGGATTGAGCGTAGCGTAGCGTAGCGAAGACGAAAGCCCGTCTCGAAGGGCGGTGCTTCGAGACGGCACCCTTCGACTGCCTGCCAAGGCAGGCGCTCAGGACAGGCTTCGCCTGCGCCTCAGCACCTCCTCAGCACGAACGGAGGGGGGCGCAGCACGAACGGGCGGAGGCAATCCACCGCAAGCGCTAAGCGCTTGTCTTCCGCCGCGTCCGCGTCCAATCACGCCGGCCATGATCCCACGCATTTCCATCGTCGGTCGCTGGCTCGCGACCGGCGCCGCGGCGCTCTCGCTGCTCGCCTGTTCGCAGGGCGACGCACGTCCCAAGTCCGCTTCGGCGAAAGCGCCGCCGCAGCCCTATGCGCGCGATCCCTTCCCCTCCACCTATCGCGCCTACCCCGGCGTGCCGACGTTGGTGCGCAACGTCACCGTCTATGACGGCGAAGGCGGGCGGATCGACAACGGCCAGGTGCTGTTCGCCGACGGCAAGATCGTCGCGGTCGGGCAGAGCGTGAACGCGCCGGCCGACGCGCAGGTGATCGACGGCACGGGCAAGTGGGTGACGCCCGGCGTGGTCGATATCCACAGCCACCTCGGCGATTATCCCACCCCCAGCGTGCAGGCGCACAGCGACGGCAACGAGGCGACCGGGCCGATCACCGCGGACGTCTGGGCGGAGCACAGCGTGTGGCCGCAGGATCCCGGTTTCAGCCGCGCGCTCGCCAACGGCGGCGTCACGACGCTGCAGATCCTGCCCGGCTCGGCGAACCTGATGGGTGGCCGTTCGGTGGTGCTCAAGAACGTCTACGCGCGCACGATGCAGGCGATGAAATTCCCCGGTGCGCCTTACGGCCTCAAGATGGCGTGCGGCGAAAATCCCAAGCGCGTCTACGGCTCGAAGAGCCGTCAGCCTTCGACGCGGATGGGCAACATCGCTGTCGATCGCGCGACCTGGGCGAAGGCGCAGAGCTATCGCCGCAAGTGGGACCGGTACGACGCCGACGGCGGCGATATGCCCGATCGCGATATCGCGATGGACACGTTGCGCGGCGTGCTGGCGGGCGAGATCCTGATCCAGAACCACTGCTATCGCGCCGACGAGATGGCGATCGTCGAGGATATGGCGAAGGAATTCGGCTACAAGGTTACCGCCTTCCACCATGCGGTGGAAGCGTACAAGATCGCCGACATCCTGAAGGCCAACGGCACTTGCGCGGCGGTGTGGGCCGACTGGTACGGCTTCAAGATGGAAAGCTACGACGGGATTGGAGAGAACCTCGCGATCCTCGAACGCGCGGGCGCGTGCGCGATGATCCACTCGGACGACGAGAATGGCATCCAGCGGCTCAACCAGGAAGTCGCCAAGGTACTTGCCTCGGGCCGCCGTGCGGGGATCGACATCGCGCCGCAGGTCGCGTGGAAGTGGCTGTCGCTCGGCCCCGCCACCGCGCTCGGCATCGCCGACCGCACCGGCAGCCTCAAGCCCGGCAAGATGGCCGACGTCGTGCTTTGGAACGGCGATCCGTTCAGCGTTTATACCCGGCCCGAAAAGGTGTGGATCGACGGCGCGCTGCTGTTCGACGCCACCGATCCGAAGCGTCGCCCGGTGAGTGATTTCGAACTCGGCCAGCCCGGCTCGGGAGACGTCAAGTGAAGCGCGCCCTCCTGCTCCTTGCCACGATGCTGGCAAGCCCCGTGGCTGCGCAGACCGTCGCCATCACCGGTGCCACCGTCGCGACGGGCGACGGCTCGGCCCCGATCGAGAACGGCACCGTCGTGTTCCAGAACGGCCGCATCGTCGCGGCCGGCCCCGGCATCGCCGTGCCCGCGGGCGCGCAGGTGATCGATGGCCGCGGCAAGTGGGTCTCGCCCGGTTTCGTCGCGGGCTTCAGCGATCTCGGCATCAGCGATGCGGCGGGGGTCGAGGAGAGCAATGACGCCGGCGCGCGCAACGCGCCGTTCAACGCCGCGATCGACGTCGCGGTGGCGATCAACCCGGCCGAGGTGAAGATCGCCAACGAGCGGCTGGGCGGCGTCACGCGCGCGCTCGTCGCGCCGGAAGCGGCGGGCTCCATCTTCGCTGGCGAGGGCGCGGTGATCGATCTCGGCGACGATCCCGACGCCGTCACCCGCCCACGTGCCTTCCAGTTCGTCGAACTGGGCGAATCGGGCGGGCGTCTGGCCGGCGGCAGCCGTCCGGCGGCCTATGCCATGCTGCGCGACGCGCTCGCGCAGGCGGAGGACTATCGCCGCAATCCCGCAGCGTTCGGTGGCCGCGAGCGTATGTCGTTGGTCAAGCGCGGCGACGCGCAGGCGCTGCTCCGCGTGCTCGACGGCAGTGTCCCACTCGTTGTGCATGTCGAGCGCGCTAGCGACATTCTCACCGTCCTCGCCCTCCCGCGCGATTATCCGCGGCTCAAGCTGGTGCTGACGGGCGTCTCCGAAGGCTGGATGGTCGCGCGCGAGATCGCCGCCGCGCGCGTCCCCGTCATCGCCGCCGCGCTCGCCGATCTGCCTGCGCAGTTCGAATCGCTCGGCGCGACCGAATCGAACGTCGGGCGGATGCGTGCTGCGGGCGTCCAGGTTGCGCTCGCCTCGACCGGCAACAGCGGCGGTGAGCATAACCTGCGCCAGTACGCCGGCAATCTCGTCGCGATTGCGCGCCTGCCCGGCCACACCGGGCTCGCCTGGGGCCAGGCGCTCGCCGCGATCACCTCGGGCCCGGCCGCCGCGCTCGGGATGGACGGCGAGATCGGCAGCCTGCGCGCCGGTCGCCGTGCCGACGTCGTGCTGTGGGACGGCGATCCGCTCGAACTGTCCTCCGCGCCGACCGCGGTGTGGATCGACGGCCGCGCGCAGCCGATGAACTCGCGCCAGAAGGCATTGCGCGACCGCTATCTCGTGCCGACCGAAGGCGCGCTGCCCAAGGCCTATGAGCGCTGAACCTGCCCGCGTAACAGGGCGGCCGAACCAATGCGTCGCCTGATCGATCCCGAGCCACGCCGCGATTGTGCCGAGACGCGGCGATGACGGCCGAGTTCGGCCTCGTCGCACTGTGGCTCGCCGCCGCGCTCGCCGCGATGCAGCTCGCGCTCGCCGCCCTCGCGGTGCGGCGCGACGACACCGCCCTCGCCATCGCGGTCCGCCCGGTTGCGATCGTGCAGGGCGGGCTCGTCCTGCTCGCGATGGCGGCGCTGATCCGCGTCTTCCTCGCCTCCGACATGTCGGTCGCGCTGGTCGTCGCCAACAGCCATTCGGCCAAGCCCTGGCTGTACAAATTCGCCGGCGCGTGGGGCAATCACGAAGGCTCGATGCTGCTGTGGGTCACGATCCTCGGCCTTGCCGGCGGCGCGGTGGCGCTGCTCGAACGGCGCGTGGCTGAGCGCACGCTCACCGCGACGCTCGGCGCGCAGGCCGCGATCGCGCTCGGCTTCTACGCCTTCCTGCTCTTCGCCTCGAACCCGTTCGCGCGGCTCGCCGATCCGCCCGCCGACGGCCAAGGATTGAACCCGCTGCTGCAGGATCCCGGCCTCGCCTTCCACCCGCCGACGCTCTACGCCGGCTACGTCGGCCTGTCGGTCGCCTTCTCCTTCGCCGTCGGCGCGCTGGTGACGCGCGACGTCGGGCCCGCCTTCGCGCGTGCGATGCGGCCGTGGGTGCTCGCCGCCTGGGTGTTCCTGACGCTCGGCATCACCGCCGGCAGCTACTGGGCCTATTACGAGCTCGGCTGGGGCGGTTGGTGGTTCTGGGACCCGGTCGAGAACGCCTCGCTGATGCCGTGGCTCGCCGCCACCGCGCTGCTCCACTCGGTCAGCGTGCTCGCGACGCGCGATGGTTTGCGCGCCTGGACGGTGATGCTCGCCGTTGTCGCCTTCTCGATGTCGATGCTCGGCACCTTCCTCGTCCGCTCGGGCATCCTGACGAGCGTTCACGCCTTTGCGGTCGATCCCGAACGCGGCGCCTTCATTCTCGTGCTGCTGGCGCTCTACATTGGCGGCGCGCTGACTCTGTTCGCGACGCGCATCGGCGTGGTGCGTGCCGGCACGACGTTCGAGGTCGTCAGCCGCGAGGGCGCGCTGGTCGCCAACAACCTCCTCCTCTCGGTGATTCTGGGCATCGTGCTGATCGGCACCTTCTATCCGATCGTCGCGGCATCGATGGGCACGCAACTGTCGGTCGGCCCGCCGTTCTTCGAGAAGGCCGCCGGTCCGATCGCACTCGCGCTCGTCGCGATCATGGCGGCGGGCCCGCTGCTGCGCTGGCGCAGCGACACCGGGCAGGCGCTGCTCCAGCGGATGACCTGGCCGATCGCCGCGACGATGTTCGCCGGCGCCGGGCTGTTCGCGCTCGCCGGCTGGTTCGGCGCGCTGCCGCTGCTCGGCCTCGCACTTGCCGCCGGGCTGGCGGTGGCGAGCGTCGCGCCGCTGGTCGGCCGCAACCTGCGCCGCACGCCCCTGTTCGTCTACGGCATGGTGATCGCGCATCTCGGCATCGCCGTCAGCCTTGCCGGCATGGCGGCGTCGTCCGCCTTCACGAAGGAGACGCTGGTCGCCAAGGGCGTCGGCGAGCCCGCCTTCGTTGGGCCGTACCGCGTCGTGCTGCGCGGCATCCGCCCGGTGATCGGCGACAATTGGTCCGCGCTCGAGGCGCGGCTTGAGATACAGCGCGGCGAGGCGGCGCCGACGCTGCTCGCGCCGCAATCGCGCTTCTTTTCCAACCCGCCCACCACCACCAGCGAGAGCGCGATCCTCACCGCGCTCGACGGCCAGCTCTACACCGTGCTCGGCCAAGCGGACGGCGCGGGCCGCTGGCAGCTGCGGCTATGGTGGAAGCCGTGGGTGACGCTGATCTGGTTCGGCGGCGCGCTGATCGCGCTCGGCGGTGCGCTGTCGATCGTCGGCCACGCGCTGCGCGATCGCCGGCAGAAGCGTCGCGCGGTCGAGGCGGCCGACGCGCAGGCGTATCGCGCGGCCTGGGGAGTCTGATGGGCGTGCGTGTGAGCGGCCGATGAGGCGCTGGCTGCTCTGGCTGCCGCTCGCCGCGTTCATGCTCGTCGCGCTCTTCGCCGCGCGCGAATTGCGCAAGCCCGCCGATCGCACCGTCTATTCGGCGATGGTCGGCAAGCCGGTGCCCGATTTCACGCTGAAGCCGATTGCGCCGGGCAAGTCCGGCCTAGCGCTCGCCGATCTCAAGACCGGCAAGCCGCGCCTGCTCAACATCTTCGCCAGCTGGTGCGTACCGTGCATCGCCGAAGCGCCGCAGCTGATGAAACTGAAGGCGCTGGGCGTCCCGATCGATGCGATCGCGATCCGTGATACCGGCCCCGCGATCGCCGATTTCCTCGCGCGCAACGGCGACCCGTACCGGCGCATCGGCGACGATGCCGATAGCCGCGTCCAGCTGTCGCTCGGCTCGTCGGGCGTGCCCGAGACGTTCGTTATCGACGGGCGCGGCATCGTCGTGAAGCAGCACGTCGGCGATATCCGCGACGAAGATGTCGCCGAACTCGCCGCCGCGTGGCGCGCCGCGCGATGAGCGGCGCCGCGCGCCTCTGGCAGTGGCTCGCGCTCGCCCTTGCGCTTGCCGTGCCCGCCGCCGCGCAGACGCGCCCGGCGGCCGATTACGCGAACGTCCAGCTGCGCGATCCGGCGAAGGAAGCCGAGGCGGCCGCGCTGATGGCGACGCTGCGCTGCCTCGTCTGCCAAGGCCAGTCGATTGCGGACAGCGACGCCGACATGGCGGGTGACATGCGCAGCCTGGTGCGCCAGCGCGTCGCCGCTGGTGAGAGCCCAGCCGAGGTGCGCGACTGGCTGATCGCGCGCTACGGCGATTACGTGACCTACGATCCGCCAATGAGCGCGGTGACGCTGCCGCTGTGGCTCGCCCCGCTCGCGCTGCTGGCAATCGGCGCGTGGATCGCGCGCGCCAGCTTCCGCCGCCGCAAACGACCGGGCGATCCAAGCTAGGCCCGCCGCTCCAGCCGCATCTCGACCGACGCCACGTCGCGGCCCAGCATCAGGCACGGCCGCGTCCCCTGCCCGGTCTCGACGAACCCCAGCTTGCGCAGCACCGCGCCCGACGCCGCATTGTCCGCGAAATAGTTCGACAGGATATACGGCAGGCCCAGCGTATCGAACCCATAGGCGACCACCGCGCGCGCTGCCTCGGTCACGATCCCCTCGCCCCACGACGCGCGCGCCAGCCAATAGCCGAGTTCCGCCGTCTCGCCGTCTGGCGTCAGCCCCACCGCGCCGATCATCCTATCCGTGCCGTCACGCGTGATCGCCCAAACCCATTCGCCCGGCACGACATGGTCGAGGAAGAAGCGCGCGTCCGCCGCCGTATAAGGGTGCGGTATCCGCGACAGCCGCCGCGCGACCTCGGCATCGCCCACCGCGTCGATGATCGCCGGCACGTCGCGATCGTCCGGACGCCGCAGGTGTAGCCGTGCCGTGTCGATAACCGGCCGATCGTAATTCTGCGCCACTGCCATGCTCTCCCGCGATCTCGTCGCGCCGCTACTGCCATCGCAGCCTGCCCGCTTACACGACGGACTACCAGCAATTGCCTCTGGAATTTCGCCGCGAGCGCGCATAGCGTCGCGCCCAGAACAAAAGTTACGGAGAGGGGCTGGCCGATGGCCGTCACGATTTGGGATCACCCGCTGTCGCCCTATGCGCAGAAGGTGAAGATCGCGCTGCGCGAGAAGGGCGTCGGGTTCGACACCGCGATCCCCGGCGGGATCGGCGTCGGCGGCGCGGCGGGGGATTTCGTCGCCGCCAACCCGCGCGCCGAAGTGCCGGCGCTGATCCACGATGACGCCGCGATCTTCGATTCGACGATCATCCTCGAATATATCGAGGACGCCTGGCCCACGCCCCCTCTGCTCCCCGCGACGCCCGCCGAGCGCGCGCGCGTGCGGATGATCGAGGAGGTCGTCGACACGCATCTCGAAGCGGTCAACTGGGGGCTCAGCGAATTGCGCTGGTTCCGCCGCGCCGAAGGGCCGCTCGGCGACGCGCTCGCCGGCAAGGCGGCGGCGCAGATCCGCGGCTATCACGCTTGGCTCGAACGTGCGCTGGGGAACCGCGAATGGTTCAACGGCGACAGCTTCGGCTGGGGCGATCTGTCGGTCGTGCCCTATATCAACGGGTCCGCCGGCCACGGCGTCCCACCCGCCGAAGGCTCGCCGCTCGCCGCGTGGCTAGCCCGCGCCAATGCCCGCCCATCGGTGCGCGATACCGTCGCGGAGGCGACCGCCGTCGCCGCGTCGGGCGGGATGGGCGATGTCGCCAAGCTGCTCGATCAGGGCCTGTTCAAGCGCGAATACCGCGATCACCGCCTCGAATGGATGGTCAAGTCCGGCGGGATCGACGTCGTCACGCAGGGCCTCGCCAAGGGCAACATCCGCTTCTCCCCCGATCTCGCCTGATTTTCCGGAGCCGACCGCATCATGCATCTCGTCAGCGATCACATCGTCGAAGGCCGCGCTGGCCCCACGTTCGACCAGGTCTATCCTACCCTGCCCGGCGTCGACCTCATCGACATCAAGCGCTTCACGCAAGGCCAGCCATGGGCCGATTTCGCCCGCATGCGCGAGGAGGCACCCGTCATGTGGCACCCGATGCCGCGCGGCGGGATCGGCTTCTGGGCTGCGACGAGCTTCGCGGGCGTCAAGCAGATCAACGGCGATCCCAAGACGTTCAGCTCGGAGACGGGCGGCATCCTGATGGCGCTCGGGCCGCAGGAAACGCGCCACCCGACGCTGTTCTCCGCCTCGACCAACTCGATGATCAACCTCGACGGCCGCCCGCACCGCGAGATGCGGCGCGAGCACATGCCCTATTTCACGGCCAGCTATATCAAGACGCTGCGCGAGCGGGTCTCGGGCGAAGTGACGCGGCTGCTCGACACGATGGCGCCGCTCGGCAAATGCGATCTGGTCGAGAAGTTCTCGCAGCGCCTGCCGATCTTCACTCTGTGTGAGATGCTCGGCGTACCGCCGTCGGATCGCGAGCGCTTCATCGGCTGGATCCACTTCCTCGAAATGGCGCAGCAGGTCGCGACCGAACAAGCCGAGCAGCTCGCCGGCGGCGGCGAGCTCAGCCCGCAGATCGCCGCCTTCATCGAACTGTTCAACAAGAACGTCGCCGAGATGTTCGCATACGGCCGGCACATGATCGCCAAGCGCCGCGCCGATCCGCAGCCCGATCTGATGAGCGCGATCGCCAATGCGGTGGTGGAGGGCGATCAGCTGCCCGATCCGTATCTCGACGGCGCGTGGCTGCTGATCGTCTTCGCCGGCAACGACACGACGCGCAACTCGATCTCGGGCGCGATGAAGCTGTTCACCGAGAATCCGGGCGAGAAGGCGCGGCTGCAGGCGGACGGCAGCCTGCTGACCAATGCGGTGCACGAGATCACCCGCATGGTCTCCCCCGTCATCTACATGCGCCGCACCGCCACCGCCGATACCGAGGTCGAGGGGCAGAAGATCGCGGCGGGCGAGAAGGTGATCATGTATTACGGCGCGGCGAACCGCGATCCCAAGATGTTCGCCGATCCCGACCGCTTCGACATCACGCGCGCGAACGCCGAGAAGAACATCGCCTTCGGCCACGGCCCGCACATCTGCATCGGACGGATGACGGCGCAGCTCCAGCTCGAGGAAGCCTATCGCCAGATCTTCGCGCGCTTCCCCGACATCCGCTGGACCGGCGAGATGGATATCGCCCCCAACAACTTCGTCCACGCCGTCCGCCGGCTGGAGGTCGAATTCACCCCCGAGCGCGCCGCCCAGGCGGCGTGACCGGCTGATCGGCGGGCGGCGCGTGGTTCGGCGCCGCCCGTTGCCCCGCGTTCAGTCCGCCGCCAGGCCCAGCTCGGCGGCGTAGCTGCGGACCCCCGCCGCCAGCGGCCGCGCGTGATCCATGCCCAGCGCGCGCAACCGTGCGACGTCGAGCACCAGTCGCGGCACGTCGGCCGCGCGCGCCGGCTTGAAGTCGAGCGCGATCCGCCGCCCCGTTGCCGCTTCCACCGTCCGCACCACCTCGATCAGCGAATGTCCCATGCCGCTGCCGATGTTGACGATCGTGCCGCGCACGTCGCGCTCAATCAGGTCGCGCAGCGCGCGCGCCAGGTCGGCGACATGGATATAATCGCGCACGCTCGAGCCATCGCCCCACACGTCGAGCGCTCGCCCCTCCCGCACCCGGCCGAGCAATACCGAGACGAGCCCCTGCGCGCCGTCGAGCGCCTGATGCGGGCCATAAGGGTTGGACGGACGCGCGATCAGCAGGCGCAATCCGCGCGCGGCGTGAAGCTCGAGCAGCGCCAGTTCGACTTGCCGCTTCGCCTCGCCGTACAGGCTGATCGGCGCGCAGGCGTCGTCCTCGCGTGCGCGCTCACGCGGCAACGCGCCGTACACCGTCCCGCCCGACGATACGAAGACCAGATCGACGCCGCGCGCCGCAAGCTCGCTGGCGAGCGCGATCGTCGGTGCGATCACCGCCTGCTGCTCGTGCTCGAACTGCGCCGTGCTGCTCGACGGCAGCATCGTCGACACGAGATGGACGACGGTGTCGATCCGCCGCGCGTCGATCAGCCGTAGAATCGCGTCGGTCGCCGTCAGCGCAAGCGCCGTCACCACCGCGCCGTCGATCGATCGGGCCGTCCGGCCGAGCAGCGTCACATCATGCCCTGCCTCGCGCAGCGCCGCCGCCAGATTGCGCCCAATAAACCCGCCGCCACCCAGCAGCAGGATATGGCGCGGCCGCCCGGCCGCCACGCTATTCGTCACGAGGGGCGACCACCGCCGGCGTGGGGCACCGATCGACGATACGTCGCGCGGGGGGCGGCGCGATCGCCGAAAAGCGGCAACCGACCCGTCAGCACCGCATCTGCGCTACCGCGTTCGTCATGGCTCATGCATCATGCCCTAAGCACCGGCGGAAGAGCCGCGGTCCGATAGCGTCCACCAACCCGATGCCCGCTATTCAAGCAGCGCCGTGGCCTCGCGTCACTACCCCGCCCGGATCACATGCTGCGCATCAATGACCGTAGGTCTTGATGCCCCGGCGGCGCAGTTTGTCGCGGCGACGGCGCTTCATATAGGCCATGCCGACCGGCGCACCGACGATCATGATCGCGCCGATGATGGCATAGGCAATCATTTCACGAGTAAGATCAACCATGGCGGATTTATTGCAAAGCCCGCTCGCGCTGTCACCATGATTGTTTGATCATGTACCGTACACTCCCCTCGTTGCACTATCGCTCGGCGCTGCAACTTCACCGCTGCCGTTCCGACAATCGTCGGCGCACCGCACGAATATTTCGGCGGTACGCGGCCTTCCGTTCGGGCGCAGGCTGACCGCAGATAACCGATTTGCGATCGGCAGCCTGGTGTCCCGTTGTTAGTCCCGGCGACGAATTCGGCCCGTGGCAAAGTGCAGAAGAGGCATGGATCAGGCGGCGGGATCGACGGCGGCGGCGGCGACGCAATACCTGCCGGCTTGATCACGGCTCTTCGTCTTTTCGCCTTTGATGTCGTCCTTACCGCGACCGATGAACGCATGGTGGTCGACGGCCACTTACGGTAAGGTGGCGTCATGTCGATCAGCCCATACGCAAACCGGCCCGCCCGCACCTTCTGGAAAAGCGGTGTCGCAGCGGATTTGCCGACGCGCACGGCTCTTTACGAAAAGCGATTCGTCATCGCGAAGACCGATCGGATTGCCACGGCAGGAAGCTGCTTTGCCCAGCATATCGCGCGCAATTTCCGCCAGCGCGGCTATACGATCCTCGATACCGAACCTTCCCCGCCGTTACTGTCGCCGGAAGATGCGACGCGCTTCGGTTTCGGCCTGTATTCGGCGCGATACGGCAACATCTACACGTCGCGGCAGTTGCTTCAGCTATTGCAGGAGACGTTCGAGGGGCGTGATCCCGGGGACATCGTATGGGAGCGGGGCGGCCGCTATTTCGACGCCTTGCGCCCCGCGGTCGAGCCGGGCGGCCTTGCGTCCCCTGAAGAAGTGCTGGCGCATCGCCGCTCGCACATCGGCAAGGTGGCGAAACTGTTCCGCGAAACGGACGTGTTCGTCTTCACATTCGGCCTGACCGAGACGTGGATGGACACCGCCAGCGAAACGGTTTTCCCGACCGCGCCCGGCACGATCGCGGGCAGCTTCGATCCGGCGCGCTTCCAGTTCCGCAATCTCGACTATTTCGATGTGTGGCGTGATTTCGTTGCGGTGCGGCGCATCCTGCGGGCGATCAATCCGGCGATGCGCTTTCTTGTCACGGTATCACCGGTGCCGCTCACCGCGACCGCGACCGAGCAACATGTGCTGGCCGCGACGGTCTATTCCAAATCGGTGCTACGCGCAGTCGCCGGGCGAGCGTATGACGTGTTCGACGACGTCGATTACTTTCCGTCGTACGAAATCATCGGCACGCCGTTCATGCGCACGAATTTCTATAGCGATTCCCTCCGTGAGGTCGCCGACGAGGGCGTTTCTGCCGTGATGCAGGCGTTCTTTGCCGAGCATGGGGGCGCGGATGCAGCGGCGCCTTCTGCCCCGCTACCCGCGGCGCGCCGTGGCTCGGACCGGGAAAGCGAGGGCGTGGTGTGCGAAGACATGTTGCTGGACGCGTTCGGCGCATGAGCGTGCCCGACCAACTCCGCCTGTGCGTGATCGGCAATTCCCACGTGCTGCCGCTACGTGCCAATTGGAGCAGCGTCGCCGAACTGGAAGGCGTCGCCACCACGTTCTTCTGCGCGAGCGGCCGCAAGCTCGACGGGTTAAAGGTCGAGGGGTCGGCTATCGTGCCCGACAATCCCGCGCTTGCCGAGGCGCTGAAACAGACTGCACGTGTTACCGATCGGATCGTACCGGCGGACTATGATGCGGCGCTGGTGGTCGGTTTGCAGACCGGCATCCGCCCGCTGTGGGATCTGTATGCGACACACCGGCTGGCCGAACATGCCCGGCCGCGGCATGTCGTCATCTCGCCCGCCTGTCTCGAGATGGCGATCGAGGGCATGTTCGCCCGCTCCGTCGCGGTGAGGATCTTCGCATTGCTGCGAGAACTCGGGATGAACAGAATCTATCTGGTGCCCGATCCGAACACGCCCGAACAATATGCGGTCAATCGGCCGACGCTGGCCGATGCGGCGGTTAACGCCTTTGTCTCGGCAGCGTTCGACCGTGGGCTTGCTCAACTCTCGGCGCGCCATGGCGTCACCGTGATCCATCAGCGTCCGGAAACGAAGCGCGACGGCTTCACGCTGGCGCACTATTCCATGTCCACCGACGATGAGGAGGAAGGGCGCAGGACATCGCGCGTCCGGATGCTGCATGCCAGCAAGGCTTTTGGTCTGCTCGTGGCGCAGGATGTCGCAGCAGCGCTCAGAAAAAAAGCGCGCACGGCCGCCTGACGCAATCGGGCGGTCACCGATTCCCGGTCGTAGCGCCGTATATCGTCGAGGTTACCCAGCCGCCGTGCCCAAACAGCTCAGCAAGCGCACGCCGTATGGTCATCAGTAGAAAACGCCGACACGCGAACGCCCCGCTTCGGCAAGCGGGAAATAATGGTGCCCAGAAGAGGACTCGAACCTCCACGCCCTTGCGAGCGCCAGCACCTGAAGCTGGTGCGTCTACCAATTCCGCCATCTGGGCACGGGGTAGGCCGGCGCCTCTAGGGCCGGGGCGGCGGCCTTGTCAACAGCGGCCTCGCACGGCTAGGGGCGGCGCGATGTTTCCGGCGGAGCGCGAGATGAAGGACAGGCTGTTCACGCTGGTCGGCGGTGGCGGATTTCTGGGGCGCTATATCGCCCAGGCGCTGCTCAAGACCGGCGCCCGCGTGCGGATCGCGCAGCGCGATCCGCGCGAGGCGTTCTTCCTCCGCCCGCTGGGCGGGCTCGGGCAGACGCAGTTCGTCGCGGCGGACGTGACGCGCCCCGATACGATCGCGCGCGCGGTCGATGGCGCCGACGGCGTCGTCAATCTCGTCGGCATCTTCGCCGGCAATCTTCAGGCGGTGCACGTGGATGGCGCGCGCACGCTGGCCGCCGCCGCGCAGCGCGCGGGCGCGGCGAGCTTCGTCCACATTTCCGCGATCGGCGCCGATGCCGAGGGCACGTCGGTCTACGCGCGCACCAAGGGCGAGGGCGAGGCGGCGGTGCGCGACGCCTTCCCTGCCGCGACGATCCTACGCCCGTCCACCGTCTTCGGCCGCGAGGACGAATTCGTGAACCGCTTCGCGGGCATGATCCAGAAACTGCCGGTCGTCCCGGTGCTGAAACCCGAGACGCGCTTCCAGCCGGTGTTCGCGGGCGACGTCGGCGAGACAGTGCGCGTCGCGCTGTCGGATCCCAAGACGTACGGCGGCCGCACCTTCGAGCTTGGCGGGCCCGACGTGCTGTCGATGCTCGAGCTGCACCGCTGGATCGCGGCGCAAATCGGCCGCAACCCGTCGCTCGTTCCGCTGCCCGACGCGGCCGGCGCGCTGCTCGCCAGCCTGCCGCTGTCTCCGATCTCGCGCGATCAGTGGAAGCTGCTCCAGCGCGATACGGTTGTCGCCAACGGCGCCGAAGGGCTGGCCGCGCTCGGCATCACACCGACGCCACTCGCCGCGGTCGCCCCGCAGTGGCTGGTGCGCTATCGCCGCAACGGCCGCTTCGCCAAGCCGAGCGCGGCGTGATCGCATCCTGATCACCGCCGGGCGCCGGGTGCGCGCCCGCTGACGATCACTCCCGGCGGCCCTCGCGCCGTACGCGCCGCCTCGCGCGGCGCCGACCCGAAAGGCCCACATGTCCGATTTCCTGACCGCGATCCTGCTAGGTATCGTCGAAGGCGTCACCGAATTCCTGCCTGTCTCCTCCACCGGCCACCTCGTCCTCGCGACCGAGCTGCTCGGCTACGACCCGCAGCGCTGGGCGGTGTTCAACATCGCGATCCAGCCGGGCGCGATCCTCGCCATCGTCGTCCTTTACTGGCGCACCTTCATGGCGGTGCTCGCCGGGCTGGCGAAGCGCGAGCCCAAGTCGATCGCGTTCGTCCGCAACCTCCTCATCGCCTTCGTCCCCGCGGTCGCGCTCGGCCTGGCGTTCAACGACCAGATCGAGGCGTTGCTCGAAAATGCGGTCGTCGTCGCCTGGGCGCTGATCGCCGGCGGTGTCGCGATCCTCGTCATCGAACGGCTGGCGAAGACGCGCGAGGTGAGCGGGATCTCGGGGGTCACCACCGGCCAGTCGATCAAGATCGGCCTTGTCCAGTGTATCGCGATGATTCCCGGCGTCAGCCGCTCGGGTGCGACAATCATGGGGGCGATGGCGCTCGGCATCGATCGGCGCACCGCGGCCGAATTCTCCTTCTTCCTCGCGCTGCCGACGCTGACCGGCGCGACGGTGCTCCAGCTCGTCAAGCATCGCGACGCGATCACTGGCGGCGATCTGCAGCTGATTGCCGTCGGCGCGCTCGTCTCGTTTGTTGTCGCGCTGGCGGTGGTGAAGGCCTTCCTTGCGGTGGTTACGCGCCATGGGTTCGCGCCTTTCGCTTGGTATCGAATTGCGGCCGGTGCGACGGCGCTATTCATGCTCTCAGGCCGATAGTCCGGTATCGGAACTAAAAACATCACTATTGGGGGCTAATTATATTGCGAACTGCGCAGTTACGACGAGATAGGGCAGCATGGCTGACTTGATGCACTTCTGCTGATGTGAGACCGGCGTCGGCGGAGAACGCTCATGACCGCCGATACGATGCTGAAATTCGTCGCGACGCCGCAGTCCTATCCGGAAAAGCGCGCCGCCGAGGCGCGCGCGGATGATTTCCGCGAAATCGCCGATCGCTATGCCATCGTGCGGGCGGAGGAGCAGGCCGGGCGCTGCTCGCAGTGCGGGGTGCCCTATTGCACCGTCCACTGCCCGCTGCACAATCACATCCCCGACTGGCTGCGCCTCACTGCGGAAGGCCGGCTGCGCGAGGCGTACGAGCTGTCGAATGCCACCTCGACGATGCCGGAGATCTGCGGCCGCATCTGCCCGCAGGATCGCTTGTGCGAGGGCAATTGCGTGATCGAGTTCACCGGCCACGGCGCGGTGACGATCGGCTCGGTCGAGAAGTTCATCACCGATACCGCTTGGGAGGAAGGCTGGGTCGAACCGCTCGTCCCCGGTCCGGCGCGCGGGCTGTCGGTGGGGGTCATCGGCGCCGGGCCGGCGGGGCTGAGTGCGGCCGAATATCTGCGCGGCTTCGGCTATGACGTCCACGTCTACGATCGCCACGATCGCGCCGGCGGGCTGCTGACCTACGGCATCCCCGGCTTCAAGCTTGAGAAGCCGGTGGTGATGCGCCGCGTCGATCGGCTGAAAGCGGGCGGCATCGTCTTCCACGAAGGCTTCGCGGTTGGTTCGGACGCGACGCTCGCCGAGCTGCGCGCGCGCCACGACGCGATCCTGATCGCGACCGGCGTCTACAAGGCGCGTGCGATCGACGTGCCCGGCAGCGATGCGGGCAGCGTGGTCGAGGCGCTCGACTATCTCACCGCGTCGAACCGCAAGAGCTTCGGCGATGCCGTGCCCGCGTTCGACGACGGCAGCCTCGACGCGAGCGGCAAGAACGTCGTCGTGATCGGCGGCGGCGATACCGCGATGGATTGCGTGCGCACCGCGATCCGCCAGGGCGCCGCCTCGGTGCGCTGCCTCTACCGCCGCGATCGCGCCAACATGCCCGGCTCGCAGCGCGAGGTGACCAACGCCGAGGAGGAAGGCGCCGAGTTCGTCTGGCTCTCCGCGCCGCACTCCTTCACGTCCGGCGAGGGAGCCGAAGCCGTCGCGGCAGTGCGCGCCAACCGCATGCGCCTCGGCGCCCCCGACGCCAGCGGCCGCCGCGCGCCCGAGGTCGATCCTGGCGGCCCGGTCGACATGCCGGCCGATCTGGTGATCAAGGCGCTCGGCTTCGATGCGGAGGCGCTGCCGCATCTGTGGGACGCACCCGAACTCGGCGTCACCCGCTGGGGCACCGTGCTGGTCGACAACAAGACGCTGATGACCAGCCTCGACGGCGTGTTTGCCGCGGGCGACATCGTGCGCGGCGCCAGCCTCGTCGTCTGGGCGATCCGCGACGGCCGCGACGTCGCCGCCTCGATGCACCAATATCTGAAGGCCAAGGCCGCCGCCTCACCCGCGAAGGAAGCCGCATGATCGACCAGCGCACCTATCTCGCCACCCACGGTATGTACCGCCCCGAGTTCGAGGGCGATGCGTGCGGCGTCGGCATGGTCGCCGCGACCGACGGCAAGCCGTCGCGCCGCGTTGTCCAGTCGGCGATCGATGCGCTGAAGGCGGTGTGGCACCGCGGCGCGGTCGATGCCGACGGCAAGACCGGCGACGGCGCGGGGCTCCACGTCGACCTGCCGGTGCGTTTCTTCGACGATGCGATCGCGCTTGGCGGGCACAAGGTGCTGCCCAACCGGCTCGCGGTCGGCATGGTGTTCCTGCCGCGCACCGATCTCGGCGCGCAGGAGACGTGCCGGACGATCGTCGAGAGCGCGATCATCGAGGCTGGGTACACGATCTACGGCTGGCGTCAGGTGCCGGTCGACGTGTCGGTCATCGGGATGAAGGCGCAGGCGACGCGCCCCGAGATCGAGCAGATCATGATCGCCGGTCCGCTGCCCGATGAGGTCGACGCCGCCGAGTTCGAGAAGAACCTCTACCTCGTCCGCCGCCGGATCGAGAAGCGCGTCATCGCCGCGCAGATTCAGGGCTTCTACGTCTGTTCACTCAGCTGCCGCTCGATCATCTACAAGGGGCTGTTCCTCGCCGAGAGCCTGTCGGTCTTCTACCCCGACCTGACCAACAAGCGCTTCGAGAGCCGCATCGCGATCTTCCACCAGCGCTATTCGACGAACACCTTTCCGCAATGGTGGCTGGCGCAGCCGTTCCGCTGCCTCGCGCACAACGGCGAGATCAACACGATCCGCGGCAACAAGAACTGGATGCTCAGCCACGAGATCCGCATGGCCTCGATCGCGTTCGGCGAGCATTCGGAGGATATCAAGCCGGTGATCCCGGCCGGCGCGTCGGACACCGCGGCGCTCGATGCGACGTTCGAGGCGATCTGCCGCTCAGGGAGAGACGCGCCGACCGCCAAGCTGATGCTCGTGCCCGAAGCGTGGCAGAGCGACGTCGCCGACGACATGCCCCCCGCGCACGCCGCGATGTACCAGTATCTCGCCTCGGTGATGGAGCCGTGGGACGGCCCCGCCGCGCTAGCGATGACCGACGGGCGCTGGGCGGTCGCAGGGATGGATCGCAACGCGCTTCGTCCGCTGCGCTACACGCAGACCGCCGACGGCCTGCTCATCGTCGGGTCGGAGAGCGGCATGGTCGTCGTCCCCGAATCGACGATCATCGCCAAGGGGCGGCTGGGGCCGGGGCAGATGATCGCGGTCGATCTCGCCGAAGGGCGGCTGTACCACGATCGCGCGATCAAGGACCGGATCGCCGCCGAGGCTGACTATGCCGGCATGATCGGCAATTTCGCCGCGATCGACGATCTGCCGCCGGCGCCTGCGAGCGACGTGCCACGCTACGATCGTGCCGAGCTCGCGCGGCGCCAGGTCGCCGCCGGGCAAACGCTCGAGGACATGGAGCTGATCCTGTCGCCGATGGTCGAGACGGGCAAGGAAGCGATCGGCTCGATGGGCGACGATACGCCGCTCGCCGTCATTTCGGACAAGCCGCGCATCATCAGCCAGTTCTTCCGCCAGAACTTCAGCCAGGTGACGAATCCGCCGATCGACAGCTTGCGCGAACGCTACGTCATGTCGCTCAAGACGCGCTTCGGCAATCTCGCCAACATCCTCGATACCGAGGACAGCCGCGAGCGCGTGCTGGTGCTCGATTCGCCGGTCCTCACCTCGTCGCACTGGGCGCGGCTCAAGGCCTATTTCGGCCGCGCCGCCGCCGAGATCGACTGCACGTTCGAGGCGAATGGCGGGCCGGAGAAGCTGCGCGCCGCGATCCAGCGCATCCGCAACGAGGCCGAACAGGCGGTGCGGCAGGGCAAGAGCGAGCTGTTCCTGACCGACGAGCATATCGGGCCCGAACGTGTGGCGATCGCCGGCGTGCTCGCCGCCGCCGCGGTGCACACGCACCTCGTGCGTCGTGGCCTCAGGTCCTACGCGTCGATCAACGTGCGCACGGCGGAATGCCTCGACACGCATTATTACGCGGTGCTGGTCGGCGTCGGCGCGACGACGGTGAACGCCTATCTCGCCGAGGCGGCGATCGCGGATCGCCAGGCGCGCGGGCTGTTCGGCGATCTCGCGCTCGACGAATGCCTCAAGCGCCACCGCAAGGCGGTCGAGGAAGGCCTGCTCAAGATCATGTCGAAGATGGGGATCGCGGTGATCTCCTCCTATCGCGGTGGCTATAATTTCGAGGCGGTCGGCCTCAGCCGCGCGCTGGTCAACGATTTCTTTCCCGGCATGCCCGCGAAGATCTCGGGCGAAGGCTATGCCTCGCTCCACGTCAACGCGAAGGACCGCCACGACGCGGCGTTCGACGAAGCGGTCGTCAACCTGCCGATCGGCGGCTTCTATCGCCAGCGGCACACCGGCGAGGCGCACGCCTATTCGGCGCAGCTCATGCACCTGTTGCAGACCTCGGTCTCGACCGACAGCTATTCGACCTATCTGCAATTCTCGCGCGGGGTCGGCGATCTGCCGCCGGTGTACCTGCGCGATCTGCTCCAGTTCAACTTCCCGTCGGAGGGCGTGCCGGTCGACCAGGTCGAGCCGATCACCGAGATTCGCAAGCGCTTCATCACGCCGGGCATGAGCCTCGGCGCGCTATCACCCGAGGCGCACGAGACGCTGGCGATCGCGATGAACCGCATCGGCGCCAAGGCGGTGTCGGGCGAGGGCGGCGAGGACAAGGTCCGCTACCAGCCGTACGAGAATGGCGACAACGCCAATTCGGTGATCAAGCAGATCGCCTCGGGCCGCTTCGGCGTGACCGCGGAATATCTCAATGCCTGCGACGAGATCGAGATCAAGGTCGCGCAGGGCGCCAAGCCCGGCGAGGGCGGGCAGCTGCCCGGCTTCAAGGTGACCGAGTTCATCGCCAAGCTGCGCCACGCGACGCCGGGCGTGACGTTGATCTCGCCGCCGCCGCATCACGACATCTATTCGATCGAGGATCTGGCGCAGCTCATCTACGATCTGAAGCAGATCAACCCGCGTGCGCGGGTGTGCGTGAAGCTCGTCTCGTCGGCGGGCATCGGCACCGTCGCGGCCGGCGTCGCCAAGGCGCATGCCGACGTGATCCTCGTCTCCGGCCACGTCGGCGGCACCGGCGCGTCGCCGCAGACGAGCATTAAATATGCCGGCACGCCGTGGGAAATGGGGCTCAGCGAGGTTAACCAGGTGCTGACGCTCAACGGGCTGCGCGGGCGGATCAAGTTGCGCACCGACGGCGGGCTTCGCGTCGGGCGCGACATCGTCATCGCCGCGATCCTCGGCGCGGAGGAATTCGGCATCGGCACGCTCAGCCTCGTCGCGATGGGCTGCATCATGGTCCGCCAATGCCACTCGAACACCTGCCCGGTCGGCGTCTGCACGCAAGACCCGCGGCTGCGCGAGAAGTTCGTCGGCACGCCCGAAAAGGTCATCAACCTGATGACCTTCATCGCCGAGGAAGTGCGCGACATCCTCGCGCGGCTCGGCGTGCGCAGCCTCGACGAGGTGATCGGGCGCACCGAATTGCTTCGCCAGGTTAGCCGCGGCGCCGAGCATCTCGACGATCTCGACCTCAATCCGATCCTCGCCAAGGTCGATGCGACCGACGCCGAGCGCCGCTTCACGCTGTCGACCTTCCGCAACGAAGTGCCCGACAGCCTCGACGCGCAGATCATCAAGGATGCCGCGGCGGTCTTCTCGCGCCGCGAGAAGATGCAGCTTACCTATTCGGTGCGCAACACGCACCGCGCGGTCGGCACGCGGCTGTCGAGCGAGATCACCCGCACCTTCGGGATGAGCGCGCTTAACGACGATCACGTCACCATCCGGCTGCGCGGTTCGGCAGGGCAGAGCCTCGGCGCGTTCCTGTGCAAGGGCATCACGCTCGAGGTATTCGGCGACGCCAACGATTATGTCGGCAAGGGATTGTCGGGCGGCGTCATCGTCGTGCGTCCGGCGGTCTCCTCGCCACTCGCCAGCCAGGAAAACACGATCATCGGCAACACCGTGCTGTACGGCGCGACCTCGGGCGCGCTCTACGCCGCGGGTCAGGCAGGCGAGCGGTTCGCGGTGCGCAATTCGGGCGCGACGGTAGTGGTCGAGGGCTGCGGCGCGAACGGCTGCGAATATATGACCGGCGGCGTCGCGGTCGTACTCGGCGGCGTGGGTCAGAATTTCGGTGCGGGCATGACGGGGGGCATGGCCTTCGTCTACGACCACGACGACAGCTTCGCGCGCCGCGCCAATCCCGAAAGCATCACCTGGCAGCGGCTCGCCTCGACGTATTGGACCGGCGTACTGCGCAGCCATATCGAACGCCACGCGCGCGTGACCGATTCGAAGTGGGCGCGCGGCATCCTCGAGGATTGGGAACGTGCGGTCGGCCGCTTCTGGCAAATCGTTCCGCGCGAGATGCTCACCCGCCTCCCCCACCCGCTCGACGATGCGCCGGCGATGGAGGCAGCGGAGTAGCGCAGAGCCAAGACAGCCGCGTCATTGCGAGCGAAGCGAAGCAACCCAGCGCCGGACCGCGTAACCCCCGGATCGCGTCGTTACGCTCGCTATGACGCCCTAGAGCGAGGGTGATCTCACGCGCGCCACACTCCGACGTGCCGCTCAGAACGCCTGTGGTTCGAACGCCTCTTCGGGCACCGGCTCCTCGCGCCGCCGCGGTGGCTCTGCCTCGCGGGGGCGGCCGATGCTGATCGATCCGTCGGGCCCGACTTCGAGGTCGACGCCCAGCCCGTCGAGCCGCCCAGCGATCGGCGCCACCTCGTTCTGCAGCACGCCGATCAGCCCCGCCTCGGGATCGATATCCTCCACCACCGGCGCCTTGACGACCGGCGCGAGATTGAGCGCGGACACCATGAAGTTGCGCCAGATCCGCGCGGGGATGCCGCCACCGTGCAAGCCCGGATTGGGCGTATTGTCGTCGTTGCCGACCCACACGCCGACCACCAGATCGCCCGCGAAGCCGATGAACCACGCGTCGCGCCCCGATTGCGACGTGCCCGTCTTGCCGTACGCGTCGACTGACAGCGCCGCGGCGCGCCCGGTGCCGCGGATCGACGCGGCGAGCAGCGTCAGCATGTCGCGATGGATACGGTCGGGCATCGTCTTCTGCCCGTCGGTCAGCGCCTGGTACCAGCTCTTGTCGGCGACGTTGCGCAGCCCGTGCGGCTGCACCGGATAGCGCCCCTCCGCGACGCCAGCGAACGCCGCGGTCAACTCGAGCAGCGAGACTTCCGACGTGCCGAGGCCGATCGTCGCCTCGTTCGCGATCGGGGTCGAGATGCCGAGATCGCGCGCCGCGCGGATCACGTTGCGCACGCCCACCTCCTGCGTCAGCCGCGCGGCGACGACGTTCGACGATCGCTGGAACGCGCGCCGCAGCGAGATGTCGCCGAGGTACCGCCCGTCATCGTTCTTCGGCTTCCACCCAGCGATCTCGATGGGTGAATCGTCGACCACCGTGTCGGGATTCATCCCCGCGCGCAGCGCCGCGAGATAGACGAACAGCTTGAAGGTCGATCCCGGCTGCCGCCGCGCCTGCGTCGCGCGGTTGAACGGGCTTTTGGCATAGTCGCGCCCGCCGACCATCGCGACCACCTCGCCGTCGCGCTTCATTGCGACGATCGCCGCCTGCGCCTGCCGCAGCCCCGCCTGCCGGATCGCGCGCTCCGCGGTACGCTGCAGGTTGCGGTCGAGCGTGGTGCGCACCGTCGCCTCGGTCTGCACCTCGCCCGCCTGGTCGCGCGCGTCGGGCAGCACCCAGTCCGCAAAATAGGTGCCCGTCGGCAGGCTCTGCGCGCGCCGTGCCAGCACGCGCTGCGGCTGCACGTCTGCCGCCTGTCCCTTGGTCAGGAAACCTGCGTCGACCATCGCGCCGACGACGATCGCCTGCCGCTTGCGTGCGCCTTCCAGGTTGCCGGTCGGCGCCAGCCGCGACGGCGCCTTGACCAGCCCGGCGAGCATCGCCGCCTGGCCGATGTTCATCTTGCCCGGCTCACGCCCGAAATAGTGCTTCGACGCCGCGCGCAGCCCGTACACATTATCGCCGAAATAGACGTTGGAGAGGTAGCGCGAGAGGATCTCGTCCTTCGACAGCCACGCCTCCAGCCAGAAGGCGATCATCACCTCGCGCAGCTTGCGCGCCGCGGTGCGATCCGAATCGAGGAACGCATTCTTGGCGAGCTGCTGCGTGATCGTGCTGCCGCCCTGCCGCACCCCGCCCGAGCCGACATTCGCCCAGGCCGCGCGCAGGATGCCCCGCGGCGAAATCCCCCAGTGCGAATAGAAGCGCCGGTCCTCGATCGCGAGAAACGCCTCCGTCACGTGCGCAGGCAGGTCGGACGCGACCACCGGCGCGGCGATGATCGCGCCGCGCCGCGCGATCGGCGTGCCGTCCGCTGCGGTCAGCGTGATCGACGGCGGCGTCGGCGGCTTCAACGATTTGGACAGCGGCGCGGTCACCGCGAGCCAGCCGATCGCCAGCACCAGCAGGATCAGCGCGATGCCGATGCCCCGCGTCACCCAGCGCAGCGGGATGCGGCGGCGGCGGCGCGGCGGCCCCTCGGGCGGCAGCCCCGGATCGTACCCATGCTGATCCTGACGGTGACGGGGATCGCGATCGACCCACGCGTCGAACCCCGGCATCGCCGTGCGCGGCTCGGCGGGCGCATGGTTGTAGCGCAGCCGCCCGGGCTCGTACGGGCCGTCGCCCATCGGGCGCGGATCGAAGGGATCGGGGCGCATATCGTCGTTCCGGCGGTCGGCCATTACGCGTATTACTTTACTAAGACAGTTGCCGCAAGGTTGCGCATCGTGCGAGGGAATAGGGCGATGAACGCCGCAACGGAAGCTCCCACGTCCGACACCCGCCCGCTCGTCGTCGGCATCGGCGGCACGATCGGCGGCCCCTCCTCCACCGAGCGCGCGCTCGCGATCGCGCTCGACGCAGCCGGCGAGCAGGGCTTTCGCACCCGCCTGTTCGGCGGCGCGGACATGGCGAAACTGCCGCTCTACGATCCCAAGGCTGCGCATCGCACCGCGGAGGAGCAGGATTTCGTCGCCACGGTGCGCCGCGCCTCGGCCCTCATCATCGCCTCGCCCGGCTATCACGGCAGCATCTCGGGCGTGGTCAAGAACGCGCTCGACCTGCTTGAGGAAACCGCGCGCGATACCGATCGCGCCTATCTCGCCGACATGCCCGTCGGCCTCATCGCCACCGCCTACGGCTGGCAGGCGACCGGCTCGACGATCGCGGCGCTACGCTCGATCGTCCACGCGCTGCGCGGCTGGCCGACGCCCTTCGCGGCGGCGATCAACACGCAACTGACCAAGTTCGACGACGAGGGCGGCGCGAGCGATCCCGCCGTGATCGAACAGCTCAAGCTCGTCGGCAAGCAGGTCGCGCGCTTCGCGCCGCTCGCCGGCCTCGCCGACTAGGGCGGGCGACCGACGATCCGCGGGCAATAAACGCCCGTAAAACGCAGCTCGACGTAACTTTAGTTATCCCACCGTTGACAGCCGCGCCGCCGCTGGTCCACCTCCGCGCCTGACGCGCCGACGCCACGATCGGCCGACGAAGCTGGAGAGCGGGCATGGTGCTGACCAAGGGCGACGAATATCCGATCCACCAGACGGCCGAGCCGGTCGCCTATGCCGGCACCGATCGCAATTTCTACGATCGCTTCTTCTTCAACGGCTATGCGCCCGGCGTCGCGGAAGACGGCTTCTTCGCCGCGGCGATGGGCGTCTATCCGCACATCAACATCATCGACGCAAGCTTCTGCTGGCTGAAGGACGGCAAGCAGATCAACCTGCACGCCAGCCGCGGCCTCAACATGGAGCGGATGGATACGCAGGTCGGCGGCATCGCGGTCGAGGTGCTCGAACCGCTGAAGTCGGTGCGGCTCACCGTCGACGCGCCCGAACACGGCATTCGTGCCGAGCTGACCTACACCGGCCGCGCCTTCCCGCTCGAAGAGCCGCGCTTCACGCGCCGCAACGGCCCGCGCATCCTGATGGACGTCACGCGCATGACGCAGAACGGCACCTATCAGGGCTGGATCGAGGTCGACGGCGTCCGCACCGAGGTGACCGACTGGCTCGGCACGCGCGACCGCTCGTGGGGCGTCCGCCCGATCGGTGCGCTCGATGCGCAGCCCGCAAGCCCGCCGATCGCGCCGCAGTTCTTTTGGCTGTGGAGCCCCACCGCGATGGAGGACGGCGACTTCTACTTCCACACCAACGACGACGAGCACGGCCGCTTCTGGAACCGGCGCGCCGCGTGGAAGCCACTCGGCGGCGGGATCGAGGACGAGACGCACTTCGAATCCGATTACAAGATCCAGTGGAAGCAGGGCTCGCGCCACGCGCAGGGTGCCAGCGTCACGCTGAAGGACGAGGAGGGGCGCGAGACGCAGGTCGAGTTCGATATCGGCCAGCCGTTCATGATGCTCGGGCTCGGCTACACGCACCCCAAATGGGGCCACGGCCGGCACCAGGGCGACGGGCTGACCGTGGAGCGCGAGGATTTCGTGCCTGCGGACCTCGACGTGATGCAGCCGCACCACCTCCACATCCAGGCGGTGGCCGGCGTCACGATGACGGGCCCCGACGGCAAGGTGCGCCGCGGCAAGGGCGTGCTCGAACAGCTCGTCATGGGCCCGCACGCGCCATCGGGCTTCAAGGACGTGCTCGACCCGGCATGAGCACGCTCACCGCTTCCGAGATCGAAGCCTATCTCACCCGGCTGTGGCAACAGCCGGTGCGCGTCGAGGCGCTCGCGCGCATCCCCGGCGGCGCCAGCCGCGAGACGTATCGCTTCGACGCGCACACCGATAGCGAACGGCACCAGCTGATCCTGCGGCGCGAACCCGCCAAGGGGCTGATCGACACCGAGAGCGCGACTGAGTTCCGCGCCTATCAGAGCGCGGCAGGCGTCGTCCCCGTGCCGCGCGCGATCGCGCTCGAACCCGACGGCGCGGAGCTCGGCCGCCCGTTCTTCATCATGCAGCGGATCGAGGGCGGCGAGGTCGCAGGCAGCTTCGCGCGCGATCCGTTCGGCGCCTCGGCGCCGGCATTGGGCGAGGAATTCTTCGGCGCGCTCGGCCGGCTCGCCGCGCACGATGCCGCCGGCACCCCGCTCGCCGATCACGCCGCGATGCCCGCGCCTGACGAATGCTGGCGCATCGCGCTCGATTACTGGGACGGCGTGATCGAGGAGGACGCGCTGCTGCCGCAACCGATCGCGCGCGCCGCGATCCGCTGGCTGCGCGCCAACCCGCCGCCGCCCGCGCAGCGCGTCGCAATCGTCCACGGCGATTATCGCTCGGGCAACGTCATGCACGACGGCGCGGGCAAGATGCTCGCGATGTTCGATTGGGAAATGGCGCATTTTGGCGATCCGCTCGAGGATCTCGGCTGGGCGCTCGATCCGATCTGGGATCACTTCACCCCCGGCATGGCGAGCGGCATGGTGCCGCGCGCCGACGCGATCGCGATCTGGGAACGCGCCAGCGGGCTCACCGTCGATCCCGCAGCGATGCATTGGTGGTCGCTGTTCGCCTCGGTCAAGGGCGCGGCGATCTGGCTGTCGGCGTTCCGCGAATTCGTCGACGGTGGGCGGCAGGATCCGGTGCTCGCGGTGTCCGGCTGGTACACGCTGCGCCGGCAGGACGCGATCATCGCCGCGCAGCTCGGCGGATCGGTGTTCGATCCCGTGCCCGCGCTGCCGGCGAGCGACTTGGCGCAGGTGCTGATCGGCGCCGGTATCGCCGCCGCGGGTGCCGGTGAGAAGATGGGCACGATCGATGCCTTTGCCGGCTCGACGCTCACCGTCGCCGCGCTGCTCGCATTGCTGGGCGCGCAGGAGGCGGAAAAGGCCGCCGCCTGGCGCCGCGCCGACATCGCCGATATGCGCCGGCTGCTCGGCGACGATGCGCCGGTGACCGCGGAGGGCGAGACGCTCGCTGCGCTCGACGGCATCTGGTCGACCCTGGCAAGCGCGCTGATCGCGCACCACGACCACGTCGCGACCGACGCCGATGCCGAGCGCCCGCTGCTCGATTTCTACCGCGAGAGCGCGGCGCGGCGGGAACTCGCTTGGCCGCTATGACCGCCGCCGCCGAGCCCGCCGCCGACCTGCCGCTGGCCGGCGTGCGCGTGATCGATGCGGTCCCCGGCATACTTGGCGCGCTCGGCCGCTTCCTCGGCGAACTCGGCGCAGAGGTGATCCGCATCGAACCGAGCGCTGGCGCGGCGGATCGTGCCGCCGGTCCGCGCGTCGCCGGGGTCAGCCTGCCCTTCGTCGCCGCCAATCTCGGCAAGGCAACCTGCCCGATCAATCTGCCGGCAGATATGCCGGCACTGCTCGATCTCGCGCGTGAGGCTGACATCCTGCTCGAGGCGGGGCTGCCCGGGCTCGACGCCGCCGCGCTCGCTGCCGCCGCGCCGCGCCTCGTCCACGTCGCGATCACCGATTTCGGCGACATCGGCCCGTGGCGCGACTGGCAGGCGAGCGACTCGGTGCTCCACGCGCTCACCGGCGGGCTCTCGCGCTCGGGGCTCCCCGGCCGCGCGCCGCTGATCCCGCCCGGCCAGCTCACCTATGAGACGGCGGTCGCGCATATCGCGGTCGCGACGCTCGGCGCGTTCATCCGCACGCTGCGTACCGGCGAGGGCGATCGTCTCGACGTCTCGCTGATCGAGGCGGCGATGCAGGCGCTCGATCCGGGCTTCGGGCTCAACGGCAGCGCGCAGTCGGGCGTGCCGAGCTGGAAGATGCCACGCGGTCGCACCGACGAGCGCTTCCGCTATCCGATTCTGCCGTGCGCCGACGGCTTCGTGCGGCTGTGCGTCCTCGCGCCGCGCCAGTGGCGCCAGATGCACACCTGGATGGGCGCCCCCGCCGCCTTCGCCGGCCCCGAGTGGGATCGGCTGATGACACGCTACAAATCGCCCGACCTCCTGCCAGCGATCACCGCCTTCTTCGCCGACAAGACGCGCGCCGAGATCGAAGCGGAGGCCGCAGCGCGCGGCATCCCCGCCGCCGGGCTGCTCGATCTGGGCGAAGCGATCGCGACGCCGCAGATGGTGGCGCGCGGCGCCTTCGTGCCGGTCGAGATCGTGCCGGGCGTATCGCTGCCCTTCCCCGCCGGCGCGGTGACGATCGACGGCGCGCGCGCCGCGCCCGCCGCCCGCTATCCGCTGCCCGTCCGCACCGCTTTCAGCGCCCCACGCCCGCGCTACGCCGCGCCGCCGCCCGCCGAGTACCCGCTCGCCGGCATCCGCGTGCTCGATTTGGGCGTGATCGTGGTCGGCGGCGAGAGCGGGCGGCTGCTCGCCGATCTCGGCGCCGATGTCATCAAGGTCGAGAACGCCGCCTTCCCCGATGGCCAGCGCCAGTCGCGCGACGACGATCCCGTCAGCCTGACCTTCGCCGCCGGGCACCGCAACAAGCGCGGCCTGTCGATCGATCTGAAATCCCCGCGCGGCAAGGCACTGTTCCTTGATCTCGTCCGCGGGGCCGACGTGTTGCTGTCGAACTTCAAGCCCGGCACGCTCGCCGGGCTCGGCTTCGACGCCGCGACGCTGGCAGCGGCGAACCCGCGCCTCGTCACCGTCGACAGCTCGGCCTACGGCGCGACCGGTCCATGGTCATCGCGGCTCGGCTATGGCCCATTGGTCCGCGCCTCGGCCGGGCTGACCAAACAGTGGACCTATCCCGGCGAGCCCGACAGCTTCGCCGACGGCATCACCGTCTATCCCGATCACGTCGCCGGCCGCATCGGCACCGCCGGCGCGCTCGCGCTGCTGATCCGCCGGATGCGCACCGGGCACGGCGGCAACGTCAGCGTCAGCCAGGCGGAGGTGATGCTCGGCCACAAGGCGGCGGAGATTGCCGCGCTCGCCGGCACCGCCGCCGGCTTGCAGCTCGACACGCCCGCAACCGCCGAGGACTGGCTGCTGCCCTGCGCCGGGGACGACGAATGGTGCGCCGTCAACGTGCGCCACGCCGCCGATCGCGCGGCGATCGCCGCGCTCGTCGGCGGAAACGATCGCGCTGCGGCCGAGCGCTGGGCCCGCGCACTGCCGCCCGACCAGGTGATGGCGCAGCTTCAGGCGGCCGCCGTCCCGGCGGGCATGATGGTGCGCGTCGTCGATCTCCCCAGTCTTCCCGCCTATCGCGCGCTCGGCACCTTTCGCGAGGCGACGCACCCGCTGCTCCCCGTGCCGTTCCAGGTCGAGGGCACGCTCACCCGTTTCGCGCGCGTGCCGCCGCCCGATCAGCGTCCCGCCCCGCGCATCGGCGAGGACAGCGTCGCCGTGCTCAAGGACTGGCTGGCGCTGGACGACGCCGCGATCGCGCCGCTCCTCGCCGACAAGATCATCGAACAAGCTGCCTAGAAAGGGATAATCATGGCCGAGCCGACTGCGAACCTGGGAAACGAAGCCGTCACCGTCGAGACGCGCGGCAACGTGATGCTCGTTACGATCAACCGCCCGGAGGCGCGCAACGCCGTCAACCGCTTCGTCCACGAAGGCGTCGGCGACGCGCTCGAGGCGGCGGACAGTAATCCCGAAATCCGCGTCGTGATCGTCACCGGCGCGGGCGACAAGTCGTTCTGCGCCGGTGCCGATCTCGTCGCGCTTTCGCGCGGTGAGAGCCTCGCCCCCGACGACAAGACCAAGGCGGCCTGGGGCTTCGCCGGCATCGTCAGCCACGCGATCTCCAAGCCGGTGATCGCCGCGGTCAACGGCATGGCGCTCGGCGGCGGGCTCGAGATCACGCTCGCCTGCGACCTCGCCGTCGCGGTTGACGAGGCGAAGTTCGGCCTGCCCGAGCCCAAGCGCGGGCTGTTCGCGGCGGCGGGTGGCGTGTTCCGCCTGCCCGAGCAATTGCCGAAGAAGATCGCGATGGAGATGATCCTCACCGGCGATCCGATCGACGCCAACCGCGCACTCGAACTCGGCCTGATCAACGCCGTCGCGCCGCGCGACAAGCTGCTCGACACCGCCTTCGCGCTCGCCGAGCGGATCGCGGTCAACGCGCCTCTGTCGGTGCAGGCGTCGAAGCGGATGGCGCAGGGTATTTCGGGCGGCAAGGTCGCGCGCGAGGAAGCCGCCTGGGCACAGAACCGCGACGAGACCAAGATCGTCTTCACCAGCGAGGATTCGCGCGAAGGGCCAAAGGCGTTCGCCGAGAAGCGCACGCCGGTGTGGAAGGCCAAGTAAGTGGCCGATCCGGAGAAGGTCGCCGTCATCGTCGGGGTCGGGCAGGTCAACGACCGCCCGGCCGATCCGATGGCGGGAAAGGATTCGCTCGGGCTGATGATCGCCGCGCTAGAGGAAGCCGACAAGGACGCCGGCGGCGGCTGGCTGCCTGACGTCGATTCGGTCGCGGTCGTTCAGCAGATCAGCTTCCGCAAGACCAATCCGCTGGCGCAGAAGGTCGCCGACGGCATCGGATCGAAGGCGGGCATCGTCTACGAGTCGGTCGGCCCAAATGGCGACAGCCCGATCCTGCTGCTCAACGAGGCGGCGAACCGCATCGCGCGCGGCGAGATCAGGATCGCGGCGGTGACCGGCGGCGAGGCGCTGCGCACCGCGAGCCAGCAGGCCGCGCTCGCCGCGAAGACCAGCGTCGCGGACCAGAACCCGCTGCGCAACCTCGCGAAGAATGCCGCGCCCGGCTACCGTCAAGTCTACGGTCTCGCGACGCCGGTCGACGTCTATCCGCTGTACGAGAATGCCGGTCGAGCCGCTTATGGCCAGACGCTGGCCGAGGGGCAGCGCGAGTCGGGCGAGATCTGGTCGCGCTTCTCCGAGGTCGCGGCGCAGACCCCCGCCGCCTGGATCCACGCCCCGAAGACGCCGGACGAGGTGATCGAGCCGACCGCCGACAACCGCCCGATCGCCTTCCCCTACACCAAGCTGATGGTCGCCAATTCGAGCGTCAACCAGGGCGCCGGCTTCATCGTCACCAGCCTTGCCGAGGCGCGCCGCCGCGGCGTCCCCGACGACCGCATCGTCTACGTCGGCCGCGGCGCGAGTGCGCACGAGGCGGACGATTTCCTCGCACGCGACCGTTACGACAAGTCGCCGAGCATGGAGGTGTGCCTTCGCCGCACGCTTGAGTTCAACCAGGTGACCGCGGACGATCTCGATCTGGTCGAGCTCTATTCGTGCTTCCCGTGCGTCCCCAAGATGGCGCGGCGCGTGATCGGCTGGCCGGTCGAGAAGCCGGCGACGGTGTTCGGCGGCCTCACCTTCGGCGGCGGGCCGATCGGCAATTACATGGCGCACGCCGTGGCCGAGATGGTCGATAGTCTCCGGGCCGGCGAGGGCGAGAAGGGCCTGCTGTTCGCCAACGGCGGCTTTGCGACGCACAACCACGCGATCGTCCTCGCCACCCAGCCGTTGCCCGGCGCGGGCGAGGCGCACGAGTTCGACCTGCAGGCGGAGGCGGACGCGGCACGCGGCGCGGTGCCGGCACTGGCGAAGGACTATACCGGCCCCGCCGAGATCGAGACCTACACCGTCTTCTACAACCGCGACGGGTCGTCGAAGGCCGGCGTCGTCGTCGCCAAGCTGCCGGACGGCAAGCGCACGCTGGCGCAGGTGCCCGCGAACGACACGGCGACGATCGCCTTCCTCAGCGACGGCACGGCGGAGCCGGTCGGTACCGCCGGCACCGTCGTCGCCGATGGCGACGTGATGGTGTGGCAGCGCAGCGCCTGATCGTACCCCCTGTCCTCCCCGGCACCGCGTCGGGGAGGACGGGGTTGCACTCCCCCGCCGCTGTCGCCTAATCGCGCCGGTGCCCTCCCCAGGCGCTGTTGGTAACGTCAGGAGGAATCCCCCATGCAGACCCGCGCCGGCCTATCGGTCGATCCACGCCTCGCCGCCTTCGTCGAGGACGAGGCGCTCGCCGGCACCGGCATCACGCCCGACGCCTTCTGGCAGGGCGCAGCGGCGATCTTCGCTGAGTTCACGCCCGAGAACCACGCGCTGCTCGCCCGGCGCGAGGAGTTGCATGCCGCGATCGACGCGCGCTACGCCGCGGGCGCGCCCGTCGACACCGCGTTCCTTACCGAGATCGGCTATCTCGTTCCCGAGCCCGCGCCCTTCACGATCGGCACGCAGAACGTCGACGCCGAAATCGCGACGATGGCGGGGCCGCAGCTCGTCGTCCCCAGCCTCAACGCGCGTTTCGTGCTCAACGCCGCCAACGCGCGCTGGGGCAGCCTGTACGACGCCTTTTACGGCACCGATGCGCTGCCCGGTAAGGCGAAACCCGGCGGCTACGACGCGGATCGCGGCGCTCAGGTTATCGCCCGCGCGCGCGCCTTCCTCGACGAGACGTTGCCGGGGTGGGAAGCGGCGCTGACGGGGGGCGACTGCCCGCATCGTTTCGCGACCTTCGATAAGGGCGTGATGTTCGCGCACAACGGCCTGCACATCGAGATCGTCGTCGATCGCGACCATCCGATCGGCCGCACCGATCCGCTCGGCATCGCCGACGTGGTGCTCGAATCGGCGCTGACGACGATCGTCGATCTCGAGGATTCGGTCGCCGCGGTCGATGCGGAGGACAAGGTCGCTGCCTATCGCAACTGGCTCGGGCTGATGCGCGCCGATCTGGTGGAAACGTTCGAGAAGAACGGCGAGACGCTGACGCGCCGCCTCGCCGCCGACCGGACGTACACCGCGCCGAGCGGCTCGACGTTCACGCTACCCGGCCGATCCTTGCTGTTCGTGCGCAACGTCGGCCATCTGATGACGACGCCGGCGCTCCGCCTCACCGATGGCGGCGAGGCGCCCGAGGGCATCCTCGACGCGATCATGACGTCGCTGATCGGGCTGCACGATCTGAAGCGGCTCGGCTCCTCACAGAACAGCCGCACCGGATCGATCTACATCGTCAAGCCCAAGATGCACGGGCCCGACGAGGCGGCGTTCACCAACCAGCTGTTTGACGCGGTCGAGGATCTGCTCGGCCTCGCGCGCCACACGATCAAGGTCGGCGTGATGGACGAGGAACGCCGCACCTCCGCCAATCTCGCCGCGTGCATCCATGCAGTGCGCGACCGAATCGTGTTCATCAACACCGGCTTCCTCGATCGCACCGGCGACGAGATCCATACCGCGATGCGCGGCGGCCCCGTCATCCGCAAGGCAGAGATGAAGGGCGCCGACTGGATCAAGGCGTATGAGGATCGCAACGTGCGCATCGGCCTCGCCTGCGGCCTCAGCGGCAAGGCGCAGATCGGCAAGGGCATGTGGGCCGCGCCCGATATGATGGCCGATATGCTCGACCAGAAGATCGCGCATCCGCGGAGCGGCGCCAACACCGCCTGGGTGCCCTCCCCCACCGCCGCGACGCTCCACGCGCTGCACTATCATCAAGTCGACGTGTTCGCCCGCCAGCAGGAAATCGCCGGCGAGGCGCCGCCGGCGCTCGACCGCCTGCTGAGCGTGCCGTTCGCCGCCGGGCGCAACTGGTCGCCCGACGAGGTGCGCGAGGAACTCGACAACAATTGCCAGGGCATCCTCGGCTATGTCGTGCGCTGGATCGATCAGGGCGTCGGCTGTTCCAAGGTGCCCGACATCCACGACGTCGGGCTGATGGAGGATCGCGCGACGCTGCGCATCTCGTCGCAGCATCTCGCCAACTGGCTGCTCCACGGCGTCTGCACCGAGGCGGAGGTCGACGCCGCGCTCGATCGGATGGCGAAGAAGGTCGACGCGCAGAACGCCGGCGACCCACTCTACCGCCCGCTCACCCGCGACGGCCTCGCCTTCCAGGCGGCGCGCGCGCTGGTGTTCGAGGGTGTGACGCAGCCGTCGGGCTATACCGAGCCGCTGCTCCACCGCTTCCGGCAGGAAAAGAAAGCCGCATGACGATCCGCCCGCGCCGTTCCGCGCTCTACATGCCCGCCTCGAACGCCCGCGCGATCGAGAAGGCGCGCAGCCTCGCGTGCGACGTCGTGATGCTCGATCTCGAAGATGCCGTCGCGCCCGAGCAGAAGGCGGCGGCGCGCGACCAGGCGGCGGCGGCGGGCGGGTTCGGCCGCCGCGAGTGGGTGATCCGCGTCAACGGCCTTGATACCGAGTGGGGTGCGGACGACCTTGCCGCGTGCCGTGCCGCCGCGCCCGATGCGGTGCTGCTGCCCAAGGTCTCCAGCCCCGACGATCTGCGCCAGGCGCGTGCGCTGCTCGGGCCCGGCCCGGCGCTGTGGGCAATGATCGAGACCGCGCGGGCGCTCGTCGATCTGCGCGCGATCGCCGAGGCCGCGGCGGAGACCGGGCTCGCCGCGTTCGTCGTCGGCCCCAACGATCTCGCCAAGGAGCTTCGCGTGCGCCCCGGCGTCGATCGCGCACCGCTGCTGCCGATCCTCAGCCGGATCGTCACCGTCGCGCGCGCCTACGGCATCGCGCCACTCGACGGGGTGATGAACGCGTTCGACGACGATGGCGCGATGGCCGCTGAATGCGCGCAGGGCCTCGCCTTCGGCTTCGACGGCAAGACGCTGATCCACCCCAACCAGATCGCCCCCGCCAACCGCGTCTTCGCGCCGACCGCGGAGGAAGTCGCCTGGGCGCAGCGCATCGTTGCCGCGTTCGACGCGCCCGAGAACGCCGGCAAGGGCGCGATCAAGGTCGACGGCAAGATGGTCGAGCTGCTCCACCGCGACGACGCGCAGCGCACGCTCGCGGTGGCAGCCGCGATCGCTGACCGCGGATAAGCGTCGGGAGGCGCGCTCCGGGTCGCAGCGGCTAGTATCGCGGTGGCAATCGCGCGTCACTGCCGCTAAAGCGCGCGCGACCCACAATCATCGAGAGCCCCGCCGATCCCGATGCGAATCGCCATCGCCTCTGATCACGCCGCCGTCGCGTTAAAGGCGACGCTCGCCGCGTGGCTGCGCGACGCCGGCCACGACGTCACCGATCTTGGCCCCGCGACCGACGCGCGCGTCGACTATCCCGATTACGGCTACCGGCTCGCCCAGGCGATCGCCGGTGGCAGCGCGGCGCGCGGCATCGCGCTGTGCGGCTCGGGCATCGGCATCTCGATCGCAGTGAACCGCCACCCCGCCGCGCGCTGCGCACTCGTCGCCGAGCCGCTGTCCGCCGCCCTCGCGCGCGAGCACAACGACGCCAACGTCCTCGCGCTCGGCGCGCGCCTCGTCGGCGAGGACATGGCCAAGGCCTGTATCACCGCCTTCCTCACCACCGCCTTTGCCGGCGGCCGCCACGCCGCGCGCGTCGACAAGCTCGCCGCGCCGAACCTCCGTTCCGAAAGGGAGCCCGCATGAGCACCAACCCCGCCGTCCTCACCGATGTGCAGCCCGACGGCTTCTTCACGCGCGGCCTCGCCGATGCCGATCCCGCGGTGTTCGGCGGCGTCGCGCAGGAATTGGAGCGCGAGCAGACGCAGATCGAGCTGATCGCGTCGGAGAACATCGTGTCGAAAGCGGTGCTCGAGGCGCAGGGCTCGGTCTTCACCAACAAATATGCCGAAGGCTATCCAGGCAAGCGCTATTACCAGGGCTGCCACCCGTCAGACGTCGTCGAGCAGCTCGCGATCGATCGTGCGAAGGAGCTGTTCGGCTGCGGCTTCGCCAACGTCCAGCCGCATTCGGGCGCGCAGGCGAACGGCGCGGTGATGCTCGCGCTGGTCAAGCCGGGCGAGACGATCATGGGGCTCAGCCTCGACGCCGGCGGCCACCTGACGCACGGCGCGAAGGCGGCGATGAGCGGCAAGTGGTTCAACGCCGTGCAGTACGGCGTCACCCCCGACACGCATCTCATCGATTACGACGCGGTCGAGCGGCAGGCGCTGGAGACGAAGCCCAAGCTGCTGATCACCGGCGGGTCGGCCTATCCACGGCAGATCGATTTCGCCCGCTTCCGCGCGATCGCGGACAAGGTCGGCGCCTATTTCATGGTCGACATGGCACATTTCGCGGGCATCGTCGCGGCGGGGCATCACCCCAGCCCGCTGCCGCACGCGCACGTCGTCACCACCACGACGCACAAGACGCTGCGCGGGCCGCGCGGCGGCATGGCGCTGACCAATGACGAGGGCATCGCCAAGAAGATCAACTCGGCGGTCTTCCCCGGGCTTCAGGGCGGCCCGCTGATGCACGTCGTCGCGGCCAAGGCGGTGGCGTTCGGCGAGGCGCTCCAGCCCGAGTTCAAGAGCTACATCGCCGCCGTGGTCGAGAACGCCAAGGTGCTCGCCGCGACGCTCGCGGAGCGCGGGTGCAACCTCGTCTCGGGCGGCACCGACACCCACCTCGCGCTGGTCGATCTCACCCCGCTCGGCGTCACCGGCAAGGATGCCGACGAGGCGCTCGAGCGCGCCGGGATCACCTGCAACAAGAACGGCATTCCTAATGATCCGCTGCCGCCGGTGAAGACCAGCGGTATCCGCGTCGGCTCGCCCGCCGGCACCACGCGCGGCTTCGGCACCGCCGAATTCCGCGAGATCGGCAACATGGTCGCCGACGTGCTCGATGGCCTCGCCAAGAACGGCGAGGCGGGCGACGCACAGGTCGAGGCAGCGGTGCGGGAACGAGTCCGCGCGCTGTGCGCTCGTTTCCCGATCTACCAGTAAGGGAAGAACATGTCGAAGATCGAAGAAGTCCAGAACACCGTCAAGGCGACGCCGGGGCTCGGCAAGAAGATGGCGAAATACGGCGCGATCGGCGCGGTCGTCGCGATCCCCGTGCCGTTCGTTGGTCCGGTGCTCGGCGCGCTCGTCGGCGCCGGTGTCGCCTACGCCCGCCGCGACAAGATCTGACGGATCGGCGGCACCGCGCCGGATAGCGGTGCCGCCATCGATACGAGACGAGACCGATGCGCTGTCCCTTCTGCGGCCATGATGCGAGCCAGGTAAAGGACAGCCGCCCGACCGACGACGGCGCGGCGATCCGCCGCCGTCGCCAGTGTGAGGGCTGTGCCGCGCGCTTCACCACGTTCGAGCGGATTCAGCTGCGCGAGCTTACCGTCGTCAAGTCGGAGGATCGGCGCGAGCCGTTCGAGCGTGAGAAGCTGCTCCGCTCGATCGGCATCGCCGCGCGCAAACGCCCGCTCGACGGCATCGCGATCGAACGGCTGGTCAGCGGCATCCAGCGCCAGCTCGAAACCAGCGGCGAGGCCGAAGTCGCCTCGAAGCGTATCGGCGAAATGGTGATGGACGGACTGAAGGGACTCGATTCGGTCGCCTATATCCGCTTCGCCAGCGTCTACCGCGATTTCAGCGAGGCCAAGGATTTCGAGGAATTCGCCGGCAGTGTCGAGGAAGCCGCACGGGGGTAGCGCCTCTCCGCCCCCGCCGCCTCCCCACCCTGCTGGCCCCGAACGGCGTTCGCGCTTGTCGAAGAGGGCTATCGAGCGATAGGCCGCCTGCATGACGTTCTGGGTTTATGTCCTCCGCTGCGCCGACGACAGCTACTACACCGGCCACACCGACGATCTCGAACGTCGCGTTGCCCAGCATCAGGCGGGAGAAATCCCCGGCTACACGCAGCAACGTCGCCCAATAACCCTGATATGGTCACAGGATTTTTCGTCGCGGTCGGAGGCGCTGGAAGCCGAGCGTCAGATCAAGGGCTGGTCGCGGGCCAAGAAGGAGGCACTGTTCGGTTTCGACTGGGCGACGATCCGTTCACTCGCGAGCCGGGCGCTGCTTCGAGACGGCACTTCGCCCGGGCAAAGCCCAACCTCAGCGCCTCCTCAGCACGAACGGATACCAAACACACCCGTTCGTCTTGAGGAGGGACTGAACGCCAACGAAGGCCTGTCTCGAAGCGAAACCTCCGTTCGTCCTGAGGACGTGCTGAGCGCCAGCGAAGCCCCGTCTCGAAGGACAGCCACGCCCGAAGCGCCACCCCCCGTCATCGTCCTCGTCCGCCCGCAGCTCGGCGAGAATATCGGCAAGGCAGCGCGCGCGATGCTCAATTTCGGGCTGACCGAGATGCGCCTCGTCGCCCCGCGCGACGGCTGGCCCAATCCCGCCGCCGGCCCCGCGGCGTCGGGCGCCGATATCGTTCTCGCCAATGCGCAGGTATTCGACACCGTCGCCGACGCCGTCGCCGATTGTCCGCACGTCTATGCCACCACCGTGCGCAAGCGCGGCGTCACCAAGCTCGTCGTCACGCCCGAGCACGCCGCGCAGGCCATGCGCGCCGCATCAGGCCGCAGCGCGATCCTGTTCGGACCCGAGCGATCGGGGCTCGAAACCGACGATGTCGCGCTCGCGCGCACGATCCTGACGGTGCCGATCAATCCCGCGTTCGGCAGCCTCAACCTCGCGCAGGCGGTGATCCTCGTCGCCTACGAATGGTCGAAAGGCGAAGCGCTCGCCTCGCCGCCGGAAGTCGATCTCGGCGTGCCCGCGCCGCAGGAGGAACTCGAGGGGATGATTGGCCAGCTCGACGCGATGCTCGTCGCGGCCAACTTCTTCTTTCCGCCCGATCGCACGCCGGCGACGCGGCGGACATTGCGCACGCTGCTCACCAAGCCGGGCTGGACCAGCCAGGAGGTCCGCACGATGCGCGGCGTGCTTTCCGCCCTCGCCGGCGCCAAGGCGAAGAAGTCGGGCGGATAGATTTACGCGGCGCGAACGCCGGCCAATGCCAGGGGGGATATCCTCCCCCCTGGAAATCACTCAGTTGCTGTCCGAATCGTCGTCGTCTTCGTTGTCGATGATCAGCAGCGCGACGCCGACCACAACGGCAGCGCCGATGATCGCCGGGATGATGCTCACGCCGGCAAGGCGATCGGCCTTGGCAGTTGCGGTGCCCGCGCGCGGCGCGTTCGACAGCGAGAGCTTCGAGGCAGCCGTCGTCGGAGCGACGGGGGCGGCGGTCGCCGCTACCGGCGCCATGGCAATCGAACCGGCAGCCAGGCCGGTCATCAGTTTTGCGATCATTTCAACTTCTCCCATTCACGCACACGAAAGTCAGCGTAGCGCCACAACCAGTGACGCACCGATAAGTCTCACAGCTTTATTGATGCAGCGCAATAATCAAGCCGGGCCGGGTATCGAACCCGGTAGTCGGACCTTTCAAAGCAATCGGCACATACCGCAGCGTCGCGGCTACGCGTGCCCGTCGGCCGGCGGTAGGGTGGCATCGAGGTCGAGGCGGGGGCGGGGCCGAAGATCAGCGGCAAAGGCGGCCATACACCGCGTCGTGTCTCCGTACGGCGCGCGACGTGTTCCTCAACAAACGCCGGCGTTTGATATCGGCCGTACCCACTCTGCTTTTGGGATAATGCTTGTATCGCGAGCGTTAACCTGAAACGCTGAGGATCACCCTCGATGCAGCGCAGGAGTTGTTCACATGCTGGTACTTGCCGCAATACTTGCTGTCGTCGCACCGGCCGATAATCAGCCGAAGGCAGAGCTGGAATTGAATGCCGCCGATCGTCGCGCGCTGGTGATCGGGCTTGAGCGGCGAGTCGGCGGGAAGTTCGTCCTGACCGGCATCAAGGATGCCGAACGCGCCTGTCAGACGGCCCACTCCTGCATCACGGATGAAGCACTGCTTGCGGCAGCAAGGCACGGTGCACCCGTTAACGCTGTTCGGACGATCGACCAGTTACTTGCATCGAGCGATGTGAGTGGTGAGACGCCCGTCGCGATCGTAAGCGCACGCAGCGCACGGTGGAAGGGGGACAATCTGATCGTTCGCACCTCCGTGTACGACAAAGCCGGTGGCCGGTGGATGGCTCGCGAAGCGACGATCGCTCAATTTCCCGGTGTCATAGCGCCGGTACGAACACTGCTGTCCTGGCAATCGGTCGACTGACAAGGACGTCCGCTGCCTAAACGCCCCGCAGGTGTGATTACCTGCGAAGGCTTGGCACGCTTCGAGTCCATTCCCACGCCAAGCCTGCGGACGGCGTAGGCCGCCCCGCGACGAACGCCGCGTCGGGGCAGCGCCCTTCGCACAATACCCCGTTCCGCGCGTGGAGTTGCGACGGCGTAGCACGGTGGCCGAAGACGACGAAAGCCGGGGAAAGCAGAGCCTTACGGTCAGCTAGGCTCTTGGCTGTCTATCAAGCTATGAAATGGTGCCCAGGGACGGGATCGAACCGCCGACACTGCGATTTTCAGTCGCATGCTCTACCAACTGAGCTACCTGGGCGCACGGTGGATCACCGCGGAGCGGTCCCCCTAATCGCGCGGCGTCGCGCTGTCCAGCCCATCCGCGCCGTCACCGATACGATCGATCGCCGGACCGGGAATGCGATAGCCTTCGCCAAGCCATTGCAGCAGGTCGCGGTCCTTGCACCCGCGCGAGCAGAAAGGCGCAGCGGCGGGCTCGGGCGGCCGGCCGCAGATCGGGCATTTCGTCTTCATGCGTCGAAGATAGGCATTCGGCCCGTGCGGCGCACCACCTCGTCGAGCCAGCCGGGCCGCTGCACGATCCGCGTCCGTACCGCATCGGGTAGCCGCACATTGTTCGAGGCGCCAGGCGGCGTCCGCTCGATCGTGCGCAGCGCCGCGCGCGCCGCCGCGCCGATCGGATCGGCGCGCAGCAGCTCGGGCAGCGATGGGCCGGTGCGCGGACGCACGATCTGGAGGAAGCCGAAGCCGTTGACCGCGGTCCGCTCGAACGGCGGCGGCAGATGCGCGTCGATCGCGTCGGCCACCGCCTGCCGCGGCGTGCGGCCGCTCAGCGTCGGGAAGTCGATCCCGATCGACCCGCCGATCGCGTGGCGCTCGATTGCCGCGGCGACCGCCAACGCCGCGCGCACCGCCAGCGCATCGAGCGGCGCGCCGCCGTCGACGTCGAACAGCGTCATCGCCGGCGTCGGCGTCAGCCGCAGCGCGCCACCGGCAAAGGCGATGTCGCCGCTCGCCGCCTCGTCGAGCACTTCGGACCAGCCCGCCGCCTCGAGCGCATCGGGCTCGTGCGCGCGCAGTTGGCGCACCGGCGCATCGGTCAGCTGGTCGCGCAGCGTCGGCGACGGGCGCAGCGCAGCGTCGCTGATCCGACCGCGCGGCGGCTTGCGCCGGCCAGCCTCGGGAACCGTCGCGCGGGTAATCTCGATGCGGATCGCCGCGCCCAGCGTCGTTCCCGCCGGCGCGCGATCGAGCGCGACCTCGCTACCGTCGTCGAGCCGCGCGACCAACCGGTCGATCAGCCGCGCCGCCGCTACCATCCCCGGCTGCGGACCGGCGTCATCGGGCAGGATGCGCGCGCGAACGATCCGGTCGTCAACGACGAGCGCCGCGCGCTCCTCGCCGACCCCCGCCTCATACAACCACTCAGCCAAATGCGATCCCGGCGCTTGTCAGCAAGGCGCGCGTCTCGAACAGCGGCAGCCCGACGACGCCCGAGTAGGAGCCGTCGATGCGGCGGACAAAGGCTTCGGCGCGGCCCTGGATCGCATAGCCGCCCGCCTTGCCCATCCCCTCACCGCTCGCGACATAGGTCGCGATCTCCGCGGCGCTGAGCGGCTTGAATGCGACGGTCGTGTCGGACAGCCGCGTGCGCTGCGTGCCGTCGGCACCGATCACGACCACCGCCGACAGGCAGTGATGCCGCCGCCCGGAGAGCAGCTCGAGCATGCGGACGAGATCCGCATCGTCGGCCGGCTTGCCGAGGATGCGGCGCCCGGCGACCACGCTGGTATCGGCCGCAAGCACGACCTCGGCAGCATCGCGCGCAACCGCTTTGGCCTTGGCGATTGCGACGCGCAGCACGTAATCGCGCGGGCGCTCGTCCTTCAGCGGTGTCTCGTCCACCTCGGGCGCGACGACGCGCGCCGGCACGACGCCGATCTGCGCCAGCAGCGACAGCCGGCGCGGCGATGCGGAAGCGAGAATGAGGGGGGCGGGCATCAGCCCTACCCGGATTATTGCGGGCCGGGGCCGCCGCGGCCGGGCATGAAGCGGTAGGTGATCCGCCCCTTGGTCAGGTCGTACGGCGTCAACTCGACGAGCACTTCGTCACCGACGAGCACGCGGATGCGGTTCTTACGCATCTTGCCCGCGGTGTGGCCCAGGATTTCATGGTCGTTCTCCAGCCGCACGCGGAACATCGCGTTGGGAAGGAGCTCGACCACCTGGCCGCGCATTTCGAGAAGTTCTTCTTTCGCCAAACAATTACACTTTCTGCGGATGATCGCGCGCGCCCATAGCCCAAGCGTCGCCGGAATGAAAGGCGCGCGGCATCACGGAACGCAAACTGGTGTGCGGCCTAGATCGTGCTGCCCGGCGTGTCGATCAAGCCCCGCCGCCCGCCATGCTCACACCAGCATGCCCTGCAGCAGCTTGGGCAACGCACCGCTCTCGCCGCGCGCCTCGGCCATGAAGCGGTTCTTGAGCGGCGGGATCGCATCGACCGCCGAGATTCCCAGTCGCCGCACCGCGCTCGCCGCGCGACCGGGAATCCCGAACAGCCGCGTCAGCGTGTCGGTCGCGCCGGCGACCAGCATCGTGTCGAGGCTGCGCCAGCGCTGATACCGCGCGAGGAGTTGAGCGTCGCCCGGCTCCAACCCAAGCCGGCGTCCTTCGACCAGCACCTCCGCCAGCGCCGCGACGTCGCGGAAGCCGAGGTTGAGCCCCTGCCCCGCGATCGGATGAATGCCGTGCGCCGCATCGCCGACCAGCGCCAGCCGCTCGGCGGTGATCGTCGCCGCGTGGTGGAAGCCGAGCGGATAGCTCGCGCGCGGGCTCGCTTTCGACAGCGCGCCGAGGAACCCGCCCATCCGCTGCTCCGCCTCAGCCAGGAAGCCGCGATCGCCGAGCTTGAGCATCCCCGGCGCGTGCGCCGCCTTCACCGTCCACACGATCGCAGAGCGGTGCCCGTCCGCATCGTCGACCAGCGGCAGCAGCGCGAACGGCCCGGCCGCGTAGAAGATCTCGTACGCGATATTCTCGTGCGACCGCTCGTGATGGAACGCGCCGATGATCGCGGCGTGGTCGTAGCGCCAATGCGCGGTCGCGATCCCCGCTGCCGCGCGGGTCGGCGAGTTGCGCCCCTCCGCGGCAACGAGCAGCGACGCCGTCACCTCACTGCCGTCACTCAGCGTAGCGCGCACGCCGCTCGTCGAACGATCGACGCTGGTTGCGCGCGTCAGCGACCGGAAATCGACGCCGCTCTCCCCGATCGCGTCGGCCAGCGCGCGCCGGATCGCGCGATTCTCGTACATCGTGCCAAGCGCGCCGTCGTCGGCATCAGGAATGAAATCGAGCTTCCCCGGCTCCAGCCCGTCGCTCACCCGGATCTGCCGGATCGCGCAGCCCTGCCCGGCCAGCCGCTCGGCCACCCCGATCGCCTCGAGCATGCGGTGGCTCGCGCTCGCCACCGCAGAGGCACGCCCGTCGAACCCGGGCGCTAGCGTCACCGCCGGATCGGCAGGATCGACGACGATCACCGACAGGCCATGCCGGTCTAGCGCCAGCGCGAGCGTGCTGCCGACCAGCCCGCCTCCAAGGATCAGAACGTCCGCGTGAACCATGTGGGCGACCTTAGCGGGGCAAGAGGAGAAGCGGAACCGCGCAATCCGGTATGATCGCGTGTCGCGGCCACCGCCGTTAACCGTGCCCGCGGCACCACAGTTCCCCGCGGATCGTGCGCGCCCTGCTTGACGGCGGCGGCGGCGCGGCGGACAATCGGGCGGGCGTTTTTTCCAGGCATTTCGGGGGCGGTACGATGGCGAGCAGGGCGCAACCGTCCTTGTGGCGCGAGACGGTGAAGGCGGGGGCGGTGCGCAGCGGCGCACTCGTCACCGCGCTCGCGCTGTTCGCGGCGACGGCGCTGATGGCACTCGCACTCGCCAGTTATCGGCCGAGCGACGCTGCGCTCAACACCGCGGCGGCCGGCACCACCGGCAATCTCGTCGGCGTGCCCGGCGCGTGGTTCGCCGATCTTGCGCTCACAATCTTCGGCCCGGCGGTCGCGCTGCTGCTGCCGATCGCGCCGATCGTCGCCCTGCGGCTGTGGCGTGAGCAGCCGGCGGGCGCGTGGCAGCAGATGCTGCGCCAGGCGGTGCTTGGCGTCGCGCTGATGGCGGTGGCGCTCGCCTGCGTCGCCGACGATGCGGTACTCGCACTGCCGTTCGGCTGGGGCGGCGCGATCGGGCTCGGCGGGGTCGCCGCCGCGCGCGCCGGCCTCGCCTATGCCAACAACCCGCTGATCGAATGGTGGAGCATCGTTGCGCTCGGCATCGTCACCGGCATTGCCGGCGCGATCGTGTGGGGCCGCAGCCTCGAGGTCGACATGCCGCGCGGCTGGATCGCGCGCCGCCGCGCGCGCCGCGCCGCCGCCTTCGATGACGGTTACGCCGACGAGTTCGACGATGCGATCGACGACGAGCCGATCGAGCTCAAGCGCAAGGTCGTCACCCCGCGCGCGGTCGCGCAGCCCGATACCCGCCCGGCGCCCGTCATCAACGATCGCGCCGCCGCCCCCGCCAGCGTCACCAAGCCGCCGCGCCAGCCCAAGCTCGACCTACGCGACGATTACGCACTGCCGACGCTCGACATGCTCACCCCCGCCCCGTCCAAGCAGGGTGGCACGATCGACAAGACCGCGCTCGAGCGCAATGCGCGGCTGCTCGAGACGGTGCTCGACGATTTCAACGTCAAGGGATCGATCGTCGAGGTACGCCCCGGCCCCGTCGTGACGATGTACGAGCTCGAGCCCGCGCCCGGCATCAAGGCCACGCGCGTCGTCAGCCTCGCCGACGATATCGCGCGCAACATGAGCGCGATTTCAGCCCGCGTCGCGACGATCCCCGGCCGCACCGTGATCGGCATCGAATTGCCCAACGCGCGCCGCGAGACGGTGTCGCTGCACGAACTGATCCGCAGCCAGGCGTTCGAGGATCAGAACGCCTCGCTCCCCGTCATTCTGGGCAAGAACATCGCCGGCGATCCCGTCATCGCCGATCTCGCGCCGATGCCGCACCTCCTCGTCGCCGGCACCACCGGGTCGGGCAAGTCGGTCGGCCTCAACGCGATGATCCTGTCGCTGCTCTATCGGCTCACCCCCGATCAGTGCCGCATGATCATGATCGATCCCAAGATGCTCGAACTGTCGATGTATGACGACATTCCGCATCTCCTCTCCCCCGTCGTCACCGATCCCGCCAAGGCGGTGCGCGCGCTGAAATGGGCGGTCGAGCAGATGGAGGATCGCTATCGCCAGATGTCCTCGCTCGGGGTGCGCAGCCTCTCGGGCTTCAACGACAAGGTGCGCGCCGCCAAGGCGAAGGGCGCGCCGCTGGGGCGCAAGGTACAGTCGGGCTGGGACGAGAACGGCCGCCCGGTCTATGAAGAGGAGCAGCTCGACTATCAGGTGCTGCCGCAGATCGTCGTGATCGTCGACGAGCTTGCAGATCTGATGATGACGGCCGGCAAGGAGGTCGAATTCCTTATCCAGCGGCTCGCGCAGAAGGCGCGCGCCGCGGGCATCCACCTCATCATGGCGACGCAGCGCCCATCGGTCGACGTCATCACCGGCGTCATCAAGGCGAATTTGCCGACGCGGATCAGCTTCCACGTCACCTCGAAGATCGATTCGCGCACTATCCTGGGCGAACAGGGCGCGGAACAGCTGCTCGGCAAGGGCGACATGCTCTACATGCCCGGCGGCAAGGGCATCGTGCGCGTCCACGGCCCGTTCGTCAGCGACGAGGAAGTGCAGCGCGTCACCGATCACTGGCGCGCACAGGGCCAGCCCGATTACGTTTCGTCCGTCACCGAGGAGCCCGAGCAGAGCTTCGAACTCGAAGGCGCACCGACCGGCGAGGATTCGGCCGAGGACCAGCAGTATCGCGCCGCGATCCAGCTCGTCTGCGGCAGCCAGAAGGCGTCGACCTCGTGGCTGCAGCGCCAGCTGCGTATCGGCTACAATTCCGCCGCGCGCCTCATCGAGCGGATGGAAAAGGACGGCATCGTCGGCCGCCCCGACCACGTCGGCCGCCGCGAGGTGCTACGCGACACCGACGGCCAGCCGATCTAGGCGGGCGCTAGGCGACAACGTTGCCGCTCGAGCGTGCTGCGATCTACCCTGGTCAATAGCGATCATTTGCCAGCGGCGCTGCCACGCATAGGTAAGGCATTCTGCCCGAACCGCCGATATCGTCGATCACCTGATATCGTCAGTCGGTCCGAACCGACGCTCAAGCGCGCGCAACGTGTCGTCGAACCGATCCATCGCGCGCGAATGGTTCCGGTCCAGCTCGCGTGCCGGTGCGAGCGTGATTCGGCAGCTGGTCGTGATGATGAAGTCGGGATCGGGCCCGTATCGACTCTCATGGTAACGCGTCAGCGCCCTGATCCGCGCGCCGTATCGCCGATTGAATAGTGCGGCGTAGCGGGCGCCCGTGCGGCGATCACACAAGCGGCTGCCGCTGGCGTCGACACTTGCCGCGTACAGCGCTTCGGACAAATTGCCCGGCGCCGGGGCGCTGACCGCGATCGTAAACTGAGCAGCAACGATTGCGGCTAGCACCAGTATCGCTCCCTCCCCACGCCTTTCCTCATCAAACCCGTCGGCTCGTAGCTCTACTCAAGATCGTCGCGCCTTAGATCAGCCGAACCGCGCCACGCTGTCCGAAACCATGCGAACGAGATCGACCTGCCCCGACGTCCGCGTCTTGGCATAGACACGCTTCGAGTAATTGCGCGCGGTCTCGATCGTCAGCCCGAGCGCCGCGGCCGCCGTCGTCAGTGACGCCCCCGCCCCGATCGCTGCCGCGAAGCGCGCCTCGCTCGGCGCTAGTCCGTGCAGCGTCGCCAAAACCGCGGCGCGCATGGCGGGATCCCCGCCATCCTTGGTAGAGACCAGCCCGATCGCCGCCGCCGGCGTCGCCGTCATCGCCATTTCGATCGACGCGGCCGGCAGCAGCAGCATCGCGGCCGGCCCCCTGCCCTCCAGCGGCACTGCCAACGCGTCGCGCGGCGTTTGGCAGAAGTTGGCGATTGCCATCGCCGCGTCGCGGCCCACTGGCCCGACACCGCGGCGCGCACCAAGCCGCTCCCCGATCCCATTGCCGAACGTTGCTTCGGCTACCGCCGACATCGCCAGCACGCGCGCGTCCTGCGCCAGCGCGATCCATCCCACACCGGCGCGCGCGAGGGCCGCCGCACCGCTGTTGTCACGCACCGCATGGCGGTCGAGCGCCTGCCGCGTACGCACGGCGATCGCGAGGTGCGGCGCTAGGCCCGTCAGCACGGCCCCATCGGCCGCCGCGAAATCGCGCTGCCCGCGCCAGATCGCCAGCCAGGCGCTCGCCCCGTCACCACTCTCGACGCGTACGATGCGGCCGACGCCCGGCGCATCCGCATCGCACTCCTCGAGCCCGTAGACACGGCCCGCCCGCAACGTTCCCTGCCATGCCCTGCCACGCATCCCCGTCTGCAAGCCCGACGCGAACCCGACCACTGCCGCATCATTCGCCGGCTGCACGTCAATCATTGCGCCATCGGCACGCGTGCGCTGCCGCAACCGATCGAGGAACATCGCCCAGGGCGTCTGCTCATGGACCCCCTCGTGCAACGGCATCACTAGATCGGTGAAGTCCGAACGCATCATCGCCATGAAGCACCCTCCCATATGGGAGATGCCATGTCACGCGTTGCGCATCATGTTCCACGTGGATCATCGGAGCCTTCATGACCGCGTATAGTCTCACCCATCTCGAACGGCTCGAAGCTGAGTCGATTCACATCATGCGCGAGGTCGTTGCCGAGAGTGAGCGACCGGTAATGCTCTATTCGGTGGGCAAGGATTCGGCGGTCATGCTGCACCTTGCCCGCAAGGCCTTCTACCCCGCCCCGCCGCCCTTCCCGCTGCTCCACGTCGACACCACGTGGAAGTTCAAGGCGATGTACGAGCTGCGCGATCGTATGGCGCGCGAGAGCGGAATGGAGCTCCTCGTTCACAAGAACCCGGAGGCCGAGACGCGCGGGATCAATCCGTTCGATCACGGTCCCCTGCACACCGATATGTGGAAGACCGAGGGGCTGAAGCAGGCGCTCGACAAATACGGTTTCGACGTTGCCTTCGGCGGCGCACGCCGCGACGAGGAGAAGAGCCGCGCCAAGGAACGTGTCTTCTCGTTCCGCTCGGCCAATCACCGCTGGGATCCTAAGAACCAGCGCCCGGAACTGTGGAACCTCTACAATGCCCGCAAGGCGCGCGGCGAGAGCATACGCGTTTTTCCGATCTCGAATTGGACCGAGCTGGATATCTGGCAGTACATCCAGCTCAACGACATACCGATCGTCCCGCTTTACTTCTCGGCGAAGCGCCCGACCGTCGAGCGAGACGGGCTGCTGCTGATGGTCGACGACGATCGCTTCCCGCTGCGCGCGGGCGAGGTTCCGGTCGAACGATCGATCCGTTTCCGCACGCTCGGCTGCTACCCACTCACCGGCGCGGTCGAGAGCGAGGCGGCAACTCTGTCGGACGTGATCCAGGAAATGCTGCTCACTACCACCAGCGAGCGCCAAGGCCGCGCGATCGACAAGGATGCCGGCGCCGCCAGCATGGAAAAGAAGAAGCAGGAGGGATATTTCTGATGCTGCAAAGTGGTACTTTGCAGCAGGCCGGAATGGCGCCCGCTTCTTTCGCTCCCTCGGTCATCCCCGCGCTGGCGAAGACGCGGACGCGCTGCCGCCTCGATCACCGTGAAACGTCGAGCTTATCGATTCCCGCGTTCGTGCGGATGACGAGGTAATCATGTCCAGCATCGTTCAAACCACCGTCGATCAGCAATCCGCCTACCAGGTCGATGCGCTCATCGCGCAGGACATCGACGCCTATCTCGATCGCCACCAGCACAAGTCGCTGCTCCGCTTTATCACCTGCGGTTCGGTCGACGATGGCAAGTCGACGCTGATCGGCCGCCTGCTCTATGATTCGAAGATGATCTTCGAGGATCAGCTGGCCGCGCTCGAATCCGATTCGAAGAAAGTCGGCACACAGGGACAGGAGATCGACTTCGCCCTTCTCGTCGACGGCCTCGCTGCCGAGCGCGAGCAGGGCATCACGATCGACGTCGCCTATCGCTTCTTCGCGACCGAGAAACGCAAGTTCATCGTCGCCGACACGCCGGGCCACGAACAGTACACCCGCAACATGGTCACCGGCGCCTCGACCGCCGATCTCGCGGTAATCCTGATCGACGCACGCAAGGGCGTGCTTACGCAGACGCGCCGCCACTCGTACCTCGCGCACCTCATCGGAATCCGGAACATCGTGCTCGCTGTGAACAAGATGGACCTCGTCGGTTACGACCAAGCCCGCTTCGACGAGATCGTCGCCGACTATACCGCCTTTGCGGAATCGATCGGCATCGCCGATTTCACCGCGCTGCCGATCTCGGGGTTCAAGGGCGACAATATCACCGCCCGCTCGTCAAACACCCCGTGGTACAGCGGCCCGTCACTGGTCGAGCATCTCGAGACTGTCGAGATCGATACTGAAGCCGATCAGGCAAAACCCTTTCGCTTGCCAGTGCAGTGGGTCAACCGCCCCAACCTCGATTTCCGCGGCTTTGCCGGTCTCATCGCGAGCGGCACGATCAAGCCGGGCGACCCCGTCCGCATCCTTCCCTCGGGCAAGACCTCGACCGTCGCACGCATCGTCACGCTCGACGGTGATCTCGACCAGGCGGTGGCCGGCCAGTCGATTACGCTCACGCTTGCGGACGAGATCGATTGCTCGCGCGGGGACGTCATCGCGGCCGCCGATGCCCCGCCGCAGGTCGCCGACCAGTTCGAGGCAACGATCGTCTGGATGGCTGAGGACGAGATGCTGCCCGGCCGCTCCTACTGGCTGAAGCTCGGCACGCAGACCGCGACCGCGACGGTGCAGGCGCCGAAATATCAGATCAACGTCAACACGATGGAGCAGCTTGCGGCGAAGACCCTTGATCTCAATGCGATCGGCGTCGCCAATCTGTCGACCGACAAGCCGCTGGTGTTCGAACCCTATGCCGATAGCCATGCGCTGGGCAGGTTCATCCTCGTCGACAAGCTGACCAACGCCACCGTTGCCGCGGGCATGCTCCACTTCGCGCTGCGCCGCGCGCAGAACGTCCACTGGCAGCCGACCGACGTCAGCCGCGAAACGCTCGCCGCGCTCAAGAACCAGAAGCCCGTCGTCCTGTGGTTCACCGGCCTCTCGGGCGCCGGCAAATCGACCATCGCCAATATCGTCGAGAAGAAGCTGGTGCGGATGAACCGCCACACCTTCCTGCTCGATGGCGACAACGTGCGCCACGGCCTCAACCGCGATCTCGGCTTCACCGATGCAGATCGCGTCGAGAACATCCGCCGCGTCGGTGAGGTCGCCAAGCTGATGACCGACGCCGGCCTGATCGTCGTCACCGCGTTCATCTCACCCTTCCGCGCCGAACGCGACATGGTGCGCCAGATGATGCGCCCTGGCGAGTTCATCGAAGTGCACATCGACACCTCGCTTGAGGAAGCCGAGCGCCGCGACGTCAAGGGCCTCTACGCCAAGGCGCGCGCGGGACAACTCGCCAACTTCACCGGCATCGACAGTCCGTACGAGCCGCCAGAGGATCCCGAGATCCGCATCGACACCGCGCAGCTGACGCCGGAGGAAGCCGCCGAGCTGATCATTCAGAGGATCATCCCGTGAAAGCCGCCATGACCGATGCCGAACTCGCCGCGCACCTTGCTGAGACCGCCGGCCGCATCCTGATCGAGGTGCGCAATGCCGGCATCTTCTCCGACAAGGCGCTCGGCAAGGCGGGTGACCAAACCGCCAACCAGTTCCTCGTCCACGCGATCCGCGAGGCACGCCCCAACGACGGGCTGCTGTCGGAGGAGATGAAGGACGATGGCGCGCGGCTCGCCAAGTCACGCGTCTGGATCGTCGATCCCGTCGATGGCACGCGCGAATATGGCGAGAAGCGCGCCGATTGGGCGGTTCATGTCGGTCTCGCGATCGATGGCGAACCCGTGATCGGCGCGGTGGCGCTGCCCGATGCCGGGCTCGTGCTGCGTTCCGATCATCCCGCGCCGGTACCGCCCTCGCCCACGCCGCTGCGTATGCTCGTCAGCCGCACGCGTCCGGCGAAGGAGGCGCTCGCGGTCGCCGAGCGGCTCGGCGCCGATCTCGTCCCGATGGGCTCGGCGGGCGCCAAGGCGATGGCCGTCGTGCGCGGTGATGCCGACATCTACCTCCACTCGGGCGGACAGTTCGAATGGGATTCGATGGCTCCGGTCGCGGTGGCGCTGGCGCACGGACTGCACTGCTCGCGGATCGACGGTAGCCCGCTGATCTACAACCAACAGGAAGTCTATCTGCCCGATCTGCTGATCTGTCCCAAGCCACTCGCCACCGAAATACTGACGATCATCGCCGGTCTCGACACCGCCACATGACCATTCGCCTGACGCGGCGCGGGATGGTCAGCCCACGACGCGGCGGTTAGATCGCGTCGGATGGAGTATATCGCGTTAAAACAGTTCGTCGCCGACATGATCGCGCCCGGCAGCGATTCGCTCGCGCACGTCCACGGCGGCATGGCAGTGCTGCTTCTAGCCAGGTTGATCACACGGCGCTCGCTCGCCACACCGATACCGCTCGCCTGCGTCGTCGTAATGCAGGCGCTGAACGAGTGCATCGATCGCTACAATCACGGGTCATGGCGCTGGCCCGATACGATCGGTGACACGATCAACACGCTGTTCTGGCCGATCGTGCTCTTCGTCGGCCTGCGCTGGCGGCGGCAGCGCGAGCGATAGAAACACCGCTCCTACCGCCGCCCGCTGTTCACCCGAGATGCTCGGCGAAAAACGCCGCGGTGCGCTGATCCGCCAGCGTCGCCGACTTTTCCGAGCGGCGGTCGCCCATCTCGGTCGCGAAGCCGTGATCCTCGCCGGCGTAATCGTACAGCGTGACCTTCGGATGATCGTCGAGCCCGGCGTGCATCGCCGCCTGCGTCGCCTTGTCGACAAAACCGTCCTCGGTCGGGATATGCAACAGCACCGGGTTGGCGATCGCATGCTTCTCGCCGAGCAGCCCGTCGATCCCGACACCGTAATAGCCGACACTCGCGTCCACGTCGGTCCGGCACGCCGTCATGAACGCGAGACGCCCACCGAGGCAGTAGCCCACCGCGCCCACCTTCCCGGTACCGCCGAGCAGGTCGCGCGCGCGAAGGATCGTCGCCTCTATGTCGCGGATGCCGGCATCCTGGTCGAACTGGCCGAACAGGTCGAGACCAGCCTGCAATTCCTCGGGCACATCCGGGTTGAGCTCGACGCCCGGCTTGATGCGCCAGAACAGATCGGGCGCGATCGCGAGATAGCCTTGTGCCGCCAGCCGATCGCACTTCTGCCGGATCCCCGGATTGACGCCGAACACCTCCTGGATAACGACGATCGCGGCGCGCGGCGTATCGGACGGATCCGCGCGATAGGCCTTGAAATCGCCCTCGCCGTTCAGCGCCGTGACGTCGATCATCTCACCCATTGTTCTTCCTCTCAGCTAGGCAGCGCCCGCCACGGTTGCGATCGATACGCGATCGCGGGCATAGCACATCGCGGGTGACGCTATCGTCCCCGGCCATGGGGCTCAAGGGAGCGCGACGATGAAGGTCACGATCGAGGTCGATTGCACGCCGCAAGAGGCGCGCGGCGTCATGGGCTTGCCCGATCTCACGCCACTGCACGATCGCTACGTCACGATGATGCAGGAGACGATGCAGGGCAATCTGCGCCCCGAACTGCTCGAGAATATGGTCATGAGCTGGGCGCCGATGGGCGATGCCGGCGCCGCCTTCTGGCGCCGCCTGTTCGAGGCGGGAACCAAGCCGGGCGGCTGATGGACACGATCTTCGCGATCTCGAGCGGCCGTCCGCCCGCGGCGATCGCGGTGATGCGGATCAGCGGTCCCGCAGCGATCGCCGCCGCCTCGCAACTGGCGGGCTCCCTCCCCCCGCCGCGACACGCCGCCGTGCGAACCTTGCGCGATGGCGAGGACATCATCGACCGCGCGCTCGTCCTCGTCTTCCCCGAACCGAACACGGCGACAGGTGAGGACCTCGTCGAGCTACACCTCCATGGCGGCCGTGCCGTCGTCGCTGCCGTCGAGCACGCACTTGCCGCCATGCCGGGGTGCCGTCCGGCGACCGCCGGCGAATTCACCCGCCGCGCCCTATGCAACAACCGCATCGACTTAGTCCAGGCGCAGGGCCTCGCCGACCTTCTCGAGGCGGAGACCGAGCAGCAGCGTCGCCAGGCGATCATGCACGCCGAAGGCGCGATCAGCCGGCAGATCGCCGCGTGGATGGATGACCTCTCCGTACTGCGGGCCCTCGTCGAAGCGACGATCGACTTCGATGATGAGGGTGACGTGTCGCCGCTCGACGCGCTTGCGATCAATGGACGCATGGCAGCGATCGCTGCCGAGCTCTCCGCGGCGCTCGATCGCCCCTCGGTCGAGCGCTACCGTGACGGCCTTCGCGTCGTCCTGGTCGGCCTACCGAACGCGGGCAAATCGTCACTGTTCAATGCGCTGATCGGCCGCGACGCCGCGATTGTTTCGCCGGTCGCGGGCACCACGCGCGATCGTATCGAGGCGTCGGTCATCCGCCGTGGCGTAGCTTACACGCTGGTCGACACCGCAGGACTTCGCGATGCGACCGATGATCCGGTCGAGCAGATCGGTATCGCTCGTACGCGCCTCGCCCGTGACACTGCTGACATCGTCGTCGACCTGTCGGACGAAGCTACCACCGAGCCCCACACCATCACTGTCCACGCGCGTGCCGACGTTCGCGCCGACACACCGCGCGCAGGGTCGATCGTGACTGTATGCAGCGATCTGTCTTCGATCGACGGTTTGTGGGAGGCGATCGACAAGCAACAGCGCACGATCATCGGCGCTGGTGACGAAGCCGCTTTCCACGACCAGCAGAGACAGGCAATCGGCACCGCGCAAGCTGCTCTTACGGCTGCCCTCGCCAGCGACGATCTACTCGCGCAAGCCGAGGAACTACGTGTTGCCTCACAGGCGCTTGCAACGATCCTTGGCATCGATTCAACCGAAGCGATGCTGGATGCCCTTTTCAGTCGTTTCTGTGTCGGGAAATAATGTTTCACGTGGAACAGCAATTTGACGTCATCGTCGTCGGTGGAGGTCACGCCGGCACCGAAGCCGCCGCTGCCGCGGCTCGGCGAGGTGCGCGCGTAGCGCTTGTCACGCACGATCCATCCCGCATCGGCGCGATGTCGTGCAACCCGTCGATCGGCGGTCTCGGCAAGGGGCACCTCGTGCGCGAGGTCGATGCCTATGATGGGCTGATCGCACGCGCCGCCGACATGGCCGGTATCCACTATCGCATGCTCAATCGCAGCAAGGGACTCGCCGTCCAGGGCCCGCGGGCTCAAGCCGACCGCCGCCTTTATGCGCAGGCGATCCAGCAAATGCTGGCATCGAACCAGAACGTATCGATCGTTACCGGCGACGTGGCATCACTCTCGCTGACCTCCGATCGGATAACCGGCATTAAGCTGTCCGACGGCCGAGAGATCGCCGCGCCTAGCGTCATCCTCGCGACTGGCACCTTCCTCGGCGGCCGCATCTTTCGCGGATCGGACGAAACGTCTGGTGGCCGCGTCGGCGAGGCGGCAGCGATCCCGCTCGCCGCGCAGCTTCGCGCGCTCGCCCTTCCGATGGGCCGCCTCAAGACGGGCACCCCGCCCCGGCTCGATGGCCGCACGATCAACTGGGCGAAGCTCGAACCCCAACCTTCCGACACCGACCCTTGGACGATGTCGCCGACGACAACGAAACGCGCGCTGCCGCAACTTGCCTGTGCAATCACCCGCACCACGCCAACCGCTCATGCAATTATTGCCGACAATCTCCATCGCTCGCCGCTGCACACCGGTGCGATCGAAGGTCAGGGGCCGCGCTACTGCCCGTCGATCGAGGATAAGATCCGCCGTTTCGGCGACCGGGACGGTCACCAGATCTTCCTCGAACCTGAGGGCCTGAATGATCATATCATCTACCCCAACGGGATCTCCACCTCGCTGCCGACCGACGTGCAGGACGCTTTCATCCGCGCCATTCCCGGGCTCGAACGATGCGAAATCACGATGCCCGGCTATGCGGTCGAGTACGACCATATCGATCCGCGCGCGCTCGATGCGACACTGGCCCTGCCCGCACTCGACGGTCTGTTCCTGTGCGGACAGATCAACGGTACGACCGGCTATGAGGAGGCCGCCGCGCAAGGCCTGGTCGCCGGGGCGAACGCCGCCGCCCATGCGCTGTCACTCTCACCATTCGTCCCCGATCGCAGCAACAGCTATATCGGCGTGATGATCGACGATCTGATCCTGCAAGGCATCAGCGAGCCCTATCGCATGCTCACCGCCCGCGCTGAATATCGCCTGTCGCTGCGCGCGGACAATGCCGAAACACGGCTGACATCGCACGCCAAGGCGCTCGGCCTTCTGACACCAGATCGCCTCGCGCATGTCGAGCGACGCGACACACAACGCGCCGCCATCCAGAACGGCCGCGGAGACGCAGCGTTGCACGACGCCCACCTGATCCGCGAACACGAGGAGGACGTTCGCTACGCCCCCTACCTCGCCCGCCAAGCAGCGGAGGTCGAACGCATGAAGCGCGACAAGCGCATTACCATCGCCGCCGACCACGATCTCGATCGTATCGCCGGCTTGTCGAACGAGATGCGCGAGCGGCTACGCACGGCACGACCGCGCACCTTGGGCGAGGCGTCGCGCGTGCGTGGCGTCACGCCGGCCGCGCTGACCGCCCTGTGGCTCGACGCCAAGGCGCAACGATGACCGAGGACGAGGCACGCGCCGCGGTCGAGAGCATTGTCGGTACAACTGCAATGCCTAAGCTCGACAGGTTTGCCGACCGCGTCCGCCGCGAAAGCGGCGAGCAGAACCTCGTCGCGCGCGCGACCCTCGACACGTTCTGGCTGCGGCACATGCTAGACTCCGCGCAGCTTCTCCCCTTGGCCCCGGCGTCGATCAGTTCATGGATCGATGTAGGTACGGGAGCCGGCTTCCCCGGAATGGTTGTTGCCCTCGCCCGCGATATACCCGTGGCGCTGGTCGAGCCGCGTCGGATGCGCGCCAGCTTTCTTCAAGAAGTGATCGATGACGAAGGCCTAGCTCATCGCATTACCGTGCACCAATGCAAGGTCGAGCGCGTCGCGGCGACGACCGCTGGCGTCATCTCTGCCCGCGCGGTAGCGGCGCTCGCCGATTTGTTCTCCAGCACCGCCCATCTCGCGAACGATGAAACTGTGTACTTGCTCCCGAAAGGACAATCCGCCACGACGGAAATGAGCGACGCACGGCGGCAGTACGCTGGATTGTTCCACGTGGAACAGAGCCAAACTGAGCCGACATCCGGTATCATCGTCGCGTCAGGCGTGAGGAAGCATCGATGATCCGTATCGCGGTCGCCAACCAGAAAGGCGGGGTTGGCAAGACAACCTCCGCCATCAATCTGGCGACCGCGCTCGCGGCAACGGGCAAGCGCGTGCTGTTGATCGACCTCGATCCGCAGGGTAATGCCTCGACTGGCCTCGGCATCACCCAGGCGCAGCGCACCTCGTCGAGCTACAACGTCCTCGTCGATCAGGCGCCGATTGCGCAGGGTGTGGTAGCGAGCGGCATCCCGCGGCTCGACATCCTCCCCGCGACGGTCGACTTGTCAGGCGCCGAGATCGAGCTCGTCGAGCTCGATCAGCGGACGCATCGCCTCCATCGCGCGCTCGACGCCGCACCGGCGCGGTGGGATATCACGCTGATCGACTGCCCGCCCTCACTCGGCCTGCTGACGATGAACGCGATGGTCGCGGCGGATTCGCTGCTCGTGCCGTTGCAATGCGAGTTCTTCGCGCTTGAGGGCCTTAGCCAGTTGCTCACCACCGTCGAGCGGATACGCGCGCGGTTCAATCCATCGCTGTCGATCATCGGCGTCGCGCTCACCATGTACGATCGCCGCAACCGGTTGACCGAGCAGGTGTCGGCGGACGTCCGCGCAGTGCTTGGCCGCGTCGTCTTCGATACCGTCATCCCGCGCAATGTGCGCCTTTCGGAAGCGCCGAGCCATGGACTGCCCGCGCTGATCTACGATCACCGTTGCAGCGGCTCGCAAGCCTATATCACCCTCGCCCGCGAGCTGATCGCGCGACTCCCGCAGGTCGCGGAGGTCGCGGCATGACCGACAAGCGACCGCGCGGCGGGCTCGGCCGTGGCCTCAACGCGCTGCTGGGCGACATCTCGCGCGACGATTCACCCGTCGATCCGCAGGGTAGCCCGCCGAGCGGCGTCCGCATGATCCCGGTCAGCGCGATCGCGCCTCACCCCGAACAGCCGCGCCGCCATTTCGACGAGGATGCGCTTAACGAGCTCGCCGCCTCGATCGCGGAACGCGGCATCATCCAGCCGATCGTCGTCCGCCCACACGGCCATGATTATCAGATCGTCGCCGGCGAACGGCGCTGGCGCGCGGCACAGCGCGCCCGGCTGCACGAAGTGCCGGTCGTCATCCGCGACTATTCCGACGCCGAGACGCTGCAGATCGCGCTGGTCGAGAACATCCAGCGTCAGGATCTAAACGCGATCGAGGAAGCGGAGGCCTACAGTCGCTTGCTCGACGAGTTCGGCCACACGCAGGAGGTGCTCGCCAAGACGGTCCACAAGTCGCGCAGTCACGTCGCGAACCTGCTACGCCTGCTCGATCTCCCGTGCAGCGTCCAGGATCGGGTAATCGACGGCACGCTCAGCATGGGTCACGCCCGCGCGATCATCGGTGCGCCCGATGCCGAGGCGCTCGCCGACCAGGTCGTCGCCAAAGGCCTCTCGGTGCGCCAGACCGAGAAGCTCGCGCAGGTCGCCAAACCTGCCGCCACCCGCAACAAGGCGGCGCGATCCACGGGAACGCGTGAGGAGGCCGACAACGCCGACGTGGCCGCGCTCGAGCGCCAGCTCGGCGATCTTCTCGGGCTCAAGGTTCGTATCGCTTATAACGCCGGTGGCGGCACGCTGACGGTCGACTATTCGACGCTCGATCAGCTCGACATGATCTGTCAGCGGCTCAGCGGTGAGCCAATCTAGCGCGCCGTCAGCCGCCGGCGCGGCGACTGGCAAGCTCGATCATCGCCTGTGCCGGCAGGACGTTCCCCGCACTCGCGCCGCTCATCACCGATCGCTCCGCCGCGCGCACGATCGCCAGCGCGCCCGCCAGCGCCGCCGGTGACCAGCGGCGCAGCGCCGCTCCCGTCGCCGCCTCTTCCTTGAAGAACACACGGTGCCGCTTCATCACGCCGCCGATATCGGCCCCGCCCGCCACCTCGCCGCGCATCTCCGCCAGCGATGCCAGGCGCCGGGCTAACGCGCGCAACCACGGCACAGGCGAGACATTGGCCTCCTCCATCCGACGCAGCGCCTCCCCCAGCGCCGCCGGCTTGCCCGCCACCAGCGCGTCGATCACGTCGGACGCCTCGACCTCACCGAGATCGGCCCCGATCGCATCGAGCGCCGCATCCTCGGCCGTCACGGTACGCGTCGGATCGGCGTCTAGGTACAGCGCCAGTTTCTCGATCTCTCGCGCGATCACCGCGCGATCACCGCCGCCCGCCCCCGCCAGCCGCCGCGCGACCCCTGGCGCCAGCCGCAGGCCCTGCTCGCGCGCGATCTCGCCCACCACCCCCTCCAGCTGCTCCACGCCTGGCACGTAACACGCGAGCGTGAGCGCATTGGGCGCGTCGAGCGCGAGCTTGGCGAGCTTCGAGGTTGCCTTCAGCGTCGGGGCGATCACCACCACCGGATTCCCCGCGCGCTCGGCCTCCAGCAGTGCCGATACCGCCGCCAGGCTCTCCTCGCCCGCCCCCGTCACGCGCACGTGTCGCGCGGTGCCGAACAGCGACAGCGCCGCCGCCTCGTCCGCCAGCCGCGCCGGATCGCCGCGCAGCGTCGCGCCGTCGAGATCGATCCGCTCCGCATCGGGCCCCAGCGCGCGCGGCAGCCGATCGGCGAGCGCCATCGCCCCCGCCTCGTCGGGTCCGAACAACAGGTATAGCCGAATGTCGGCGGGCGGCCGGTCGAGCGCGGCCTTGAGGCGCGCCTCGGTCGCCTTCATTGCGCCGCCGGCGCCCGCCCGACGTAGAGCGCGACGCGCGTCAGGATCTGGTCGGCGATCGTCTCGGACAGCCGCTCGAGCGCGGTATTCTCCGCCGCGATCGTGGCATATTCCGATCCGACCACGTCGATCCCCGCGTCCGACCCGGCGGTCGCGTCGAGCACGACGCCGGCCTGCCCCACTTCGACCAATTGGTAGCGTGCGCGAAGCGTCCGCCGCTCGCGCGCCACCGAATCGTCGCGGCGGATGGCGAGCCCGGTGATCTGGTCGTCGAGCTTGATCTCCAACCGATAGCGCGCGCCCGCACCCTGCGGCTTGCCGAGCCGGTCACGCAGCGCATTGGCGACGAGCCACCCCGCCTTGCCCTCGATCGGCGCGATCTCGACCTGCGCCAGCGTCGCTGCGACCGGGCTCGACGAACCGCCAGCGTAGAGCGGCTTCAATCCGCACCCCGCCAGCAGCGGCAGCGCGAGCGCGATCCCCAGCAGCGAGCGCGGGAAGCGCCTCATGCGACGATATTCACCAGGCGGTCGGGCACCACGATTACCTTCTGCGGCGGCTTGCCGTCGAGCGCGCGGACGATCTTGTCGAGCCCCAACGCCTGCGCCTCGGCAACGTCCTTTGCTGCGCCCTTCGGCAGCACGATCGTGTCCTTGAGCTTGCCGTTCACCTGCACCGCGATCGTCACCTCGTCGTCGACCAGCATCGCCGGGTCGACCACAGGCCACGCCGCATCGGCGATCAGGCCGTCGCCGCCCTGCACCGCCCAGGCTTCCTCCGCGAGATGCGGCACCATCGGCGATACGATCCGCAGCAGCGTCGCGAGCGCCTCGGCGCGATCGCGCGACGGCGCCGCTTTGTCGATCGCATTGGCGAGCGTGTAGATCAGCGCCACCGCCTTGTTGAACTGCAACCCTTCGATCGCCTCGGCAACGCCCTTGACGGTGCGATGCGCCACCTTGCGCAGGCCGACGTCATCACCTTCGCCGACGGTATCGTCACCGATCAGCCGCCACAGCCGCTGAATGAAGCGCCACGCCCCCTCGATGCCGTTCTCGCTCCACTCGAGATCGCGCTCGGGCGGCGAGTCGGACAGCATGAACCAGCGCACCGCGTCCGCACCGTATTGGTCGACGATCGGCTCGGGATCGATCGTGTTCTTCTTCGATTTGGACATCTTCTCGATGCGGCCGACCGTCACCGGCTGACCGGTTGCCGTCTCGACACCGCCCTCGATCTCGCCCGGCGACAGCCAGCGGCCGTCCGACGACTTGTACGTCTCGTGCGTTACCATGCCCTGCGTGAACAGGCCGGCGAACGGCTCGGCGACATCGATCAGGTCGACCGCCTTCAGCGCGCGCGTCCAGAAGCGCGCGTAGAGCAGGTGGAGAATCGCATGTTCCACCCCGCCGATATACTGATTCACCGGCAGCCACTGCTCGGCCACCGCGCGGTCGAACGGGCGGTCACTCGGCTGGCTGGCGAAGCGGATGAAATACCAGGATGAATCGGCGAACGTGTCGAGCGTGTCGGTCTCGCGCACCGCGTCGGCGCCGCACGACGGGCAGGCGACATGCTTCCACGTCGGATGGCGATCGAGCGGATTGCCCGGCACGGCGAAGCTCACGTCCTCGGGCAGCACGACGGGCAACTGATCCGCCGGCACCGGCACCGCGCCGCACGCGCCACAGTGAATGATCGGGATCGGCGTCCCCCAGTAGCGCTGGCGGCTGACGCCCCAGTCGCGCAGGCGGAATACGGTGGTCCCCTCGCCCCAACCGCCAGCCTCGGCGCGCTGGATCACGGTGCGCTTGGCATCCTCCACGTCCATCCCGTCGAGGAAGTGCGAATTCACCAGCGTACCCGGCCCGGTATAGGCCTCGGCACCGTCGAAGTCGGGGGCATCCTTGTCGCCTTCCGAGACAACGCGGCGGATCGGCAGCGCGTATTTGGTGGCGAACTCGAAATCGCGCTGGTCGTGCGCCGGCACACCGAATACCGCGCCGACGCCATAATCCATCAGCACGAAATTGGCGATATACACCGGCAGCTGCCACGTCGGATCGAACGGGTGCGTCGCCTTCAGTCCGGTGTCGAAGCCCTTCTTCTCCTGCGTCTCCAGCTCGGCCGCGGTGGTGCCGCCGCGCTTGCATTCCGCGATGAAGTCCGCCGCCGCCGGGTCCCGTGCCGCCGCCTGCTGCGCGAGCGGGTGATCCGCCGCCACCGCGACGAAGCTCGCGCCGAAGATCGTGTCGGGCCGCGTGGTATAGACCTCGACCACGCCCTCGCCGGTGCCGGCCGCATCGCTGAGCGCGAAGCGGAACGTCAGTCCCTGGCTCTTGCCGATCCAGTTCTCCTGCATCAGCCGGACCTTGTCGGGCCAATCCTTAAGCTCGCCCAGCCCCTTCAGCAGATCGTCGGCGAAGGCGGTGATCTTGAGGAACCACTGGTTCAGCTTGCGCTTCTCGACCAGCGCGCCCGATCGCCAGCCGCGCCCGTCGATCACCTGCTCATTGGCGAGCACGGTCATGTCGACCGGGTCCCAGTTCACCGCGCTCTCACGGCGATAAACGAGACCCGCCTCGTAGAATTTGAGGAACAGCGCCTGCTCATGCCCGTAGTAATCGGGATCGCAGGTGGCGAACTCGCGCGTCCAGTCGAGCGCGAAGCCCAGCCGCTTCAGCTGCGCCTTCATCGTCGCGATATTGTCGCGCGTCCAGCCGCCGGGGTGCACCCCCTTTTCCATCGCGGCATTTTCCGCGGGCATGCCGAATGCGTCCCACCCCATCGGGTGGAGCACTTCCATGCCGTTCATCCGCCGGAAGCGCGCCAGCACGTCGCCCATCGTGTAGTTGCGCACGTGCCCCATGTGGATGCGCCCCGAGGGATAGGGGAACATCTCGAGCACGTAGCTCTTCGGCTTGGGCGAGGCGTCGTTCGCGGCAAAGGTCGCGCGCTTGTCCCACACGCGCTGCCATTTCGCATCGGCGGCGAGCGCATTGAAGCGTTGGCCGGTCCCCGAACTCATCGCCTGCCTCAGTTGATCGCGGAGGAGGCGCGGCGCAGGTCGCGTGCCCGCGTCAGGATCACGTCTTCCAGCTTCTGCGTCGTCGCCGCCGCCACCGGCGCGCCGACCCACTGGCCGCCCTGGTTTACCTCGCGCAGCGCCGCGACGCGCAGCGCGTCGGCGCGCAGATCCTGGTCGAGGATCGACACCGTCACCTTCATCCGCTCGGTCGGCGTCTGCGGATTGACGTACCAGTCGGTCACCACCACCCCGCCGTTCGAATCGGTCTGCAGCAGCGGCATGAAGCTCAGCGTGTCGAGCGTCGCGCGCCACAGATAGCTGTTCACCCCGATCGTCGTGATGCGCGAGGCGGCAAGGTCGGTCTGCGGCCGCTCGCGCCCCCCGCCGCAGCTCGCGGCGGCAAGGGCGGCACATACGATCAGCGCGGAACGCAACGGGCGGAACATCGGCATCGTCCTGATGGAAAAACTCACTGGCTGCGGCTCTATAGGGCGCCTCCCCGCCCCGCAAGTTGATCCGATTCGCGCGGGGCCGCCGTTCAGCTGCCGGCGATGTTGTGGATACTATGCAACACTCTCGCCAAAAGCCGGTCAAAATGTGCCCGCGCCGATGGCGGCGTGCGAACCAATCGTGTTACGAACGTTTCGAAGGGGTTGGAGGGACTCGTGTTTCGTAAGGGTGCGCTCATCGGTGGATCGCTCGTGGCACTCGTTGCCGCGTCGCTCGCCGTTGCGCCCGCGTTCGGCGCGTCGGAGGTCGACCGGCAGCTGCCGAAGCGACTCGCCGGGCCGCGCAGCGTCAGCGGCTTCACCCCCTCCGCCGCCGATCCGCGCCTCGCCGCGGCGTTCGCGCGCAGCGGCCTTGCCAGCAGCGAGTTCCGCTTCACTCCGTCAGAGACGCGCGGCGGCAATCGCCCGGTCACCGTGGCGGTTCGCGCCCGCTCGAATCGCGTTGACGACAGCAACCGCGTGGCCGCAGTCACCGCGCCGACGGTCGGCCTGGTACCGGTCGCCTACAATCTCGGCGTGTCGGTCGGTTGGAAGCGCTTTGCCGTCACTGGCGACGTCGCCAAGGTCGATCTCGCCGGCGCCCCCGGCAGCCGCGAGATCGCCGATGTCGGCGTCAGCTACTCGCTGCCGCGCTTCACCGGCCGCGTGAAGGCCGCCGCCGATCGCGCGCTGCCCGGCGCGCCAAAGCTGGTCGAGGACGCGCCGACCTACTCGCTCGACGTCGGTGGTTCCTACTCGCTTACCCGCAACATCGATCTCACCGCCGGCGTGCGCTACAAGTCCGAACGCGAGCGGCTTGCCCGCTTCGCCGACGACCGTCGCGACAGCCAGGCGGTCTACGTCGGCACCGCCTTCCGTTTCTGATACCGGCGTCGCTGGCGGGCTAGGCTAGCCACGCATCGATCGCCGCCCATCCATCAAAGCCGTGCAGCGTGCAAAAGCGCCGCGCTGTCATGCCGCCGAGCGCGATTCGCACCATCGGCAGCCCGCGCGCTAGGTGCGTCGCGCGGCGCACGCCTAGCGCCCCCGCGCCCGGATGCGATCGCGTCGTGAATACCGGCGAGACGAACGCTGCATCCACGCGCTGCCGCCGCGCCGCCTTCGCCTCGCGCCAATCGTGCACCGGCGCCGTCACCAAACCCCTTCGAACCCCTCCTTCAGCCCCCTTTTTAGCCGCTCCGTGGCGCCCCATTTCACCTTGCATGACGGTGCCGCCGGCGCGTACCAGCACCAGTTCGCGCGCGATCGCGACGCACCGCAGCCGCGCGAACAGGCGCCGCCGTTCGGCCGGCGGGGTGGCATGATGCCGAAACACGATGCCGCTGCCGCGCGGCAGCCGGCGCACCGCGCGCCACAGGTCGTCGCCCATCCGCTCGTCAGTCATCAGCCACACACAGGGCACGCGATCGGTCGCGATGGGGTGGCGGCGCTGCATCGCCCCGCCTATAGCCCGCGCGATGCACGCCGACGACCGTCTCGCCGCGATCCGCGGCCGCATCGCCCATGCCGCAAAGCTCGCGCAGCGCGCCCCCGATGAGGTGACGCTGATCGCGGTGTCGAAGACGCACCCTGCGACCACGATCGAACCGCTGCTCGCCGCGGGGCAGCGCGATTTCGGTGAGAACCGCGTCCAGGAAGCGCAGTTCAAATGGCCCGCGCTGCGCGAGCGCTACCCCGACACCCGCCTCCACCTCATCGGGCAGTTGCAGTCGAACAAAGCCGCCGATGCGGTGGCGATCGCCGATGCGATCCACGCCGTTGACCGCCCCTCGTTGGTCGCCGCGCTTGCCCGCGCGATGGAAGCGCAAAGCCGCAGGCCCGCCTGCTTCGTCCAAGTCAACATCGGTGCCGAGCCGCAGAAGGGCGGCTGCGCGATTGCGAACGTCCCCGCCCTGCTTGCCGAGGCACGCGCCGCCGACCTCCCGGTTGCCGGACTGATGTGTCTTCCGCCGGCTGGGATAGAGCCCGCGCCCTATTTCGCGCTGCTCGCCAAGATTGCGCGCGAGGAAGGAGTCGGTGGCCTCAGCATGGGCATGTCCGACGATTTCGAGACCGCGGTGATGATCGGCGCAACGCACGTGCGCGTCGGATCGGCGTTGTTCGGCGCACGCCCGCCGCAGGAGCCAAGTGCATGAAATTCGACGCATTGTTGTTCGATTTCGACGGCGTGCTGATCGAGAGCGAGTATCTCGGCAATAAGCATATCGCGGACTTCCTTACCGCGAACGGGCGCCCGACGACCACCGAAGAGTCAATGGCGAATTTCATGGGCTATTCGGGACGTGACTTCGTGACACGGCTCGAAGCATGGATCGGTGGGCCACTGCCCCAACAATGGAATACCGAACGCCTGGCAGAGAACGAGCGCGTCCTGGCAGAGGGGATCGAGGAAGTCGCCGGCGCCACCGCCTTCGTCCGCTCGCTACCGGCGAATCTGCCGAAAGCGGTGGTCTCGTCGAGCTCGACGCGCTGGATCCGCACGCATCTGGCGCATCTCGACCTCGCCGACGCGTTCGGCGATCACGTTTACTCGGGCGCGGAGCATGTCACGCGCGGCAAGCCTGCGCCCGATCTGTACCTGTACGGCGCGGCGCAACTCGGCGTTCCGATCGAGCGCTGCGCGATCCTCGAAGACTCGCCCGTCGGCACGACGGGCGCGGTGGCGAGCGGCGGCTACGTCATCGGTCTGTGCGCCGGCCGCCACTGCGCGATCGGGCATGACGCGACGCTGCGCGCGATCGGCGTCGATACGATCGCGCATGATTTCGAAGACGTGCGCCGTGAGCTTGGACTCTGACCGTTAGGGTGTCGCGAACAACCCTATAGCTGGTGCCCGGTGCGATCGCGCTTGGTCGCGAGATAGTGTTCGTTGTGCGGGTTGGTCGGCAGGAAGTGCGGTACGCGCTCCACTACCGTAATCCCGCGCCCCTCCAGCCCCGCGACCTTGTTGGGGTTGTTCGTCAGCAGCCGCACCGCGCGCTGGCCCAGCAGGTCGAGCATCCGCGCCGCGACGCCGAAATCACGCGCGTCGATCGCGAAGCCGAGCCGCGTATTCGCGTCCACCGTGTCGAAGCCTTGATCCTGCAGCGCATAGGCGCGCAGTTTGTTGACCAGCCCGATCCCGCGCCCTTCCTGCCGCAGATACAGGAGGATGCCCCAGCCTGAGGCGGCGATCGCCTTGATCGCGGCATCGAGCTGCGGCCCGCAATCGCACTTGAGACTGCCCAACGCGTCGCCGGTCAGGCATTCGCTGTGCAGCCGCACCAGCGGCGGGTGGCCGTTGGGTGCGCCGATCAGCAGCGCGACATGCTCGCCCGGCCCTTCCGGGGTGCGAAAGGCGACGATCTCCGCGTCCTCCGCATGCGCCACCGGCAGGCGTGCGCGTGCCGCGATCCACAGCCGCAGCGCATCCTCGTGCGCGTCGATGTCGTTCGCGGTAATCGTCACCTCGCCTGCGCCGTCCGGCAGCACGAAGAACGCCGGCAGCATCCCCGCAACCCGCGCCAGGCGAAGCGCCGCGGCGGCATCGGCGGCGGCAACCAGCGGCAGCGCGTGGAACGGCCCCTTCAGCGGGGTCGCGAGATCGAGCTGCGGATCGGCGAGCGCGGTCGCCGCGGCGAAATCGACCCACGGCGCACGATCGACCAGCACGGGCGCGTCGGGGATCGCCGCGTCCTTCTGATTGGCAAGCTTCAGCGTCTCCGCACGTCCGGCGGACAGCAGCACCGGCGCCGCCTCGGCAGGATCGAACGCGGCGAGCCGGAGCGGATCGCTCGTCTCGACCGGCAGCAACGCCAGCCCCCCGATGCGGATCGGCCACCCCCGGCGCAGCGCATCGATCGCGCGCGCGACATTGCGTGCCGCATCCGTACGAGCGGCCGGCTCGCTCAAAACGCGAACTCGGTCATGATCGGGACGTGATCCGATGGCGCCGACCAGCTGCGGCACGCCTCGAACACGACGTGTCGCGTCGCCGCCTTCGCCACATCGCCGGTAGCCCACATGTGATCGAGCCGGCGCCCGCGATCGTTCTTCGTCCAGTCGGGCGAGCGATAGCTCCACCAGGTATGCAGCCGCGCCGGGGCGGGATGGAAATGCCGCCCCAGGTCGACCCAGTCATTCGAAGCCTTGAGCCGATCGTGCGCTTCGACCTCGACCGGCGTATGGCTGACGACCTTGAGCAGCGCCTTGTGGCTCCACACGTCCTCGGGCAGGGGCGCGATGTTGAAATCGCCCGTCAGGATCGTCGGGCAATCGAGGGAGGCGGACCAAGCCGTCATCCGCTCGACGAAATCGAGCTTCTGGCCGAACTTCGCGTTCACCTCGCGATCGGGCACGTCGCCGCCCGCGGGAACGTAGACGTTCTCGAGCCGCACGCCGTTGGGCAGGCGCACGCCGATATGCCGCGCTTCGCGGTTCGCCTGCCAGTCGAGCCGATCGTCTTCGCTGATCGGCACGCGGCTGACGATCGCCACCCCGTGGTGCATCCGCTGCCCGTGGATCAGGACATGATCGTAGCCGAGCGCACGGAACGCCTCGATCGGAAAGTCCTCGTCCACCACCTTGGTTTCCTGGAGGCACAGGACGTCGGGGGCATTCTCGCGCAGGAATTGCTCGACGATCGCGATCCGGAAGCGAACCGAGTTGATGTTCCAGCTGACGATCTTCACGCCGCGGGCTTTAGACCCGTCGCGGCGACCACGGCAACCGTGCAGCTTGGTCGCGTTGTGTTGGCGCGCGATAGACAATGAAAGCGTGCAGCGCCGCGGCTAAGCCGCGTCGTCGATCGTCGCTGGTGCGACGTCGGCCGTGGTTGGGCGGCTTGTCGCTGCCGCGGCATACGCCCTACGCAGAAAGGCCCCCGCTCCGGGGGCATGGAGCGAGGGCCGACCTGGCGTTCGTCACGCAGGGGGAGTGGAGCAACCGTCCGGGCAACAGGGGGAAAATCCCGAACCGCCCCACATCCGCGAGGCAAGCTCTAGGCCCACTTACCTGTCGCCCACATGAACGGATTCACGAAATTCTTTCAGCTTCGCGCGCCGCTGCGCCGCGGATCGTTCCAACGGAACGCCCCGTCGCTGACCGGCGCGTTGAAGCGCTGGTTGGCAAGGCGGATCGTCGTGCGATTGCCCTGGCTGTCGAGCATCACCCAGCCCTGCAGCATCAGCCCGCCCGGCGCGCCGCCATCGCGCGCGAAAACCATCGTGATCCGGCCGTATTCGGGATGCTTGGGATCGTATCCCTCCACCGACAGCACGCGCGGGTCGGGATTGGGCACGATCTTGGCGTAGCGCGCGATGTCCTTGTCGGGATTGATCAGCACGCCAAGCGGCGAATTGCCGATCGGCCAGCGCTGCACCTGCCGGACCGAATAGTCGATGAAGGTCAGCGCCTTGCCGTCCCCGACGATCAGGATCGGCACGCCCTTCTCGTACTGGAAACGGATCCGCCCGGGCTTCTTCAGCGTCAGCGTACCGGTCAGCGTCTTGCCGGCGCGATCGGTCTGCGTGAAATCCGCCGTCATCGTGTTCACGCTGCGCAGGTGATTCTGCACCAGCGACAGGTCACCGCTCTGCGCCAGCGCCGGCGCGGCAAGCGCCACCATCGCGGCGACCGGCATCATGTATCTCACTCATACTCTCCCGATGGGCTGCCGATCCGGTGGCACCAATGCGTTGAACCTGCCGTGAACCCGGTCTCGATCATAAAGGTACGGCGATCGGAACAGGCGTCGATCAGAACAGCGTCCCCAGCCCGATCGTCTCACCCGTGCCGACCCAGCCTTCGTAAATCATCTTGAACGCGACGAAGACGATCGCTGCCAGGCCCACGTAGGCGATCCAGCGATAGCGTTCGATGAAGCGCGCGATGACGTTGGCGGCGAGGCCCATCAGCGCGACCGACAGGATCAGTCCGACGACGAGGATGCCGGGATGCTCGCGCGCCGCGCCAGCGACCGCCAGCACGTTGTCGAGGCTCATCGACACGTCGGCGACGGCGACCGCCCAGGCGGCACTGGCGAAGCTGCGCGCGGGCTTCAATCCGGAGCGTTCGTCGCCCTCCACCTCGACCGATCCGACGTTGGCGTGGCTATCGTGCCGCAGCTCGCGCCAGAACTTCCAGCTCACCCACAGTAGCAGCAGCCCGCCCGCGAAGATCAGCCCGACGATCCCCATCAGCCACGTGACGACGAGCGCGAAGGCGATGCGCAGCACCAGCGCGGCGAGGATGCCGATCAGGATCACCTTCTTGCGCTGATCCGCGGGCAATCCGGCGGCGAGCGCGCCAACGACGATCGCATTATCCCCTGCGAGGACGAGGTCGATCATCAGCACCTGGCCAAACGCGGCGAGCGCCGCCGGATCGGACAGGTTCGAGAAGTCGGCGACGATGTGTTGCCAGATATCGCCGAGCGATCCGGGGCCCTGGATGGCCGCGGCGGCCTGGGCGAGCAGGGAAAGGATCAACGGCTGGGCGCTCCCGCGAAAAGGTCTGGTGATCGAACGGCGACGATACCGTTTCGGTTGCGTCCATATGGCGTGGGGTCGGTAATCACCAGCTTGACGAGACGGCACCCGTCATAAAGACAAACGGCGTGGCAAAGCCACGCCGTCGATCGGGTTCGGCTGTGCCGACCCGTCGGCCGAGCCGGTGCGAGTCCTACGCCAGGGTGGCGCAGGCCGCACTCGGCTACTGATTCATGCTGGCGAAGAAATCCTCGTTGGTCTTGGAATCCTTCATCTTGCCGAGCAGGAACTCCATCGCGTCGACGGTGCCCATCTGCATCAGGATGCGACGCAGCACCCACATCTTGGACAGCTTGTCCTTCTCGACCAGCAGCTCCTCCTTGCGCGTGCCGCTCTTCGACACGTCGATCGCCGGGAAGATGCGCTTGTCCGACACCTTGCGGTCGAGCACGATCTCCGCGTTGCCGGTGCCCTTGAACTCCTCGAAGATCACCTCGTCCATGCGGCTGCCGGTGTCGATCAGCGACGTCGAGATGATCGTCAGCGATCCGCCTTCCTCGATGTTGCGCGCCGCGCCGAAGAAGCGCTTCGGACGCTGCAGCGCGTTGGCGTCGACACCGCCGGTCAGCACCTTGCCCGACGACGGCACCACCGTGTTGTAGGCGCGGCCGAGGCGGGTGATGTTGTCGAGCAGGATCACCACGTCCTTCTTGTGCTCGACCAGGCGCTTGGCCTTTTCGATCACCATCTCGGCCACCGCGACGTGGCGCGTCGCCGGCTCGTCGAAGGTCGACGAGACGACCTCGCCGTTCACCGTGCGCTGCATGTCGGTGACTTCCTCGGGCCGCTCGTCGATCAGCAGCACCAGCAGGAACACCTCGGGATGGTTCGCCGAGATCGCGCGCGCGATGTTCTGCATCATCACCGTCTTGCCGACGCGCGGCGGGGCGACGATCAGGCAGCGCTGACCCTTGCCGATCGGCGAGACGAGATCGAGTACGCGGCCCGTCTTGTCCTTCGCCGTCGGGTCCTCGATCTCCATCTTCAGCCGCTCGTCGGGATAGAGCGGCGTCAGGTTGTCGAAGTTGACGCGGTGGCGGACGGCGTCGGGATCGTCGAAGTTGACGCTCATCAGCTTGGTCAGCGCGAAATAGCGCTCGCCATCCTTGGGCCCGCGGATCTCGCCCTCGACGGTGTCGCCGGTGCGCAGCCCGTGCTTGCGCACCTGATTGGGGGAGACGTAGATGTCGTCGGGGCCGGCGAGATAATTGGCCTGGGGGCTGCGCAGGAAGCCGAAGCCGTCGGGCAGCACTTCGATCGTGCCCTCGCCCATGATCGTCTCGCCTTCCTCGGCCTGAACCTTGAGGATTGCGAACATCAGGTCCTGCTTGCGCAGCGTCGAGGCGCCCTCGACGCCGAGCTCCTCGGCAAGCTGGACCAGCTCGGCCGGGGCTTTCTTCTTCAAGTCTTTGAGATGCATGTCGTGTGTCCGATTGAAATCGGGTGGGGGGAGAAAGCCCGGTCGGCGGAAAACAATTCGCGCGGCAACGAGACTGAAGGAGGCAGCGGGCCGAACGGCCTCACCAAGTGCGAGACGTAGGTTTGGCCCGCCGGTTAGTCAAGCAGCGCGTGGCGCGCGATCCGCAAGTACGCGGCGGATCAGAACGGCTTTACCACCGCCAGAATGACGATGATCGTCACCGCGAGCGCGGGCACCTCGTTCATCATCCGCAGCTGCCGGTTGCCGAGGCTCGCCTGCCCGCGCGCCAGCCGCTTCGAATAGCCCACCGCCCAACCGTGATAGCCCGATAGCAGGAACACGACGAACAGCTTGGCGTGGAGCCATGCCAGCCCCTGGATACCCGCGAGAAGACCGACGTTGACCGCCAGCGCCAGCCCGATCGCCCACACCGCGATCATCGCCGGCGTCAGGATGATGCGGCGCAGCTTGGCCTCGCGCGTGATCCAGCGCTGCTCTTCCGCGGGATCGCCCAGCCCTTCCTGATGATGCACCAGATAGCGCGGCAGGATGAACATGCCCGCCATCCAGAAGATCACGAAGATGACGTGCGCGGCCTTCACCCACAGATAGGCAGCGCCCAGGAACCCGACACCCATCAGCCAATCACCTCCGGCTCCGCGGCAACGCCGCCGCGCACCCGCGCCACCACGTGCTCGACATGCGCGATCGGCGTGTGCTGGTCGATCCCGTGGCCGAGATTGAAGACGTGCGGCCGGTCCGGGAAGGCGGCGAGGATGCGGTCGATCGCCGTGTCGAGCGCATCGCCCCCGGCGATCAGCGCCAGCGGATCGAGATTGCCCTGCACCGGCATGCCGTCGGGCAGATTGGCGTCGGCCCACGCAGGATCGACCGTCTCGTCGAGCCCGACGGCGTCGACCCCGGTCTCGCGCGCATACGCGGGCAGCTTGCCGCCCGCCCCCTTCGGGAAGCCGATGACCGGCACGTCGGGGTGGCGCGCCTTCAGCCCGGCGACGATCGCCGCATTGGGCGCGATCACCCAGCGTTCGAATTGCGCCGGCGACAGCGTGCCCGCCCAGCTGTCGAACACCTGCACCGCCTCCACCCCGGCCTCGATCTGGCCGGAGAGATAGTCGATCGTCAGCGCCGTGATCGCATCGATGATGGCACCGAACGCGGCCGGATCGCGATATGCCATCGCGCGCGTCTCGGCCTGGTCCTTCGATCCCTGCCCCGCCACCATGTACGTTGCCACCGTCCACGGCGATCCCGCGAAGCCTAGGAACGTCGTCGCTGCGGGCAACATCCCGGCGACGCGGCGCACGGTTGCATAGACGGGATCGAGACGCGCCGTCACCGCGGTCAGGTCACCCAGCGCATGCTCGGCGAGGCGCGGCGCGAGCCGTGGTCCCTCGCCTACGCCGAACGTCAGATCCTGCCCCATCGCCCAGGGGACCATCAGGATGTCGGAGAACAGGATCGCGCCGTCGAAACCGAAACGGCGGATCGGCTGGATCGTCACCTCGGCCGCGCTTGCCGGATCGGTCGCCAGCGCGAGGAAGCCGCCCTTCTCCGCCCGCAATGCACGATACTCGGGCAGATAGCGCCCCGCCTGACGCATCAGCCACATCGGCGGACGCGCCGCACGCTGGCCCTGCAGCACGCCCAGCAGCGGCTTCGCGGACGGCTCGATCGGGGGGTGCACGGGCATCCTTCTAACTAGAAAAGAAGATTCTAAAGGGTTGTGAGATGTTGTTGGCGCGTTGGTGTCGGGGCTTATGCGTTCCCCCCCGAATTGCCAACAGCTTGACGTGCGGCGCCCCACGCGGCGCCGTCGATTCGAATGCGTCGTCCCCGTTATCCACAGGCTGTTGATGAAATCGGCCGGTGTGAACGGGATTGTGGATAGCCGCCCGGTTTTCCACCGCCGACGCGCGGCTTGGCCGTCGCGGCGGGTTGCGCTAGCGCTCCTCCCCATGTTGTCCACAGGGTTCACGATCGCCGCCTGCACGTGGCCGATCTTGCATGTGGTGCAGTTCGGATCGGCGTCGTGACCGTCCGTCTGCACCTCCACCTCCTGTCGGACTCGACCGGCGAGACGCTTGAGAACATCGCCAAGGCCGCGCTGGCGCAATATGACGACGTCGAGACGGTGCGCCATTTCTGGCCGATGGTCCGCACCGAGGCGCATCTCGACCGCATCCTGCAGGAGATTGCGCACAATCCCGGGCTGGTGATCTACACGTTGGTCAATCCCGCAACCCGACGCGCGCTCGAGCAGCGCTGCCAGAGCCTCGGACTTCCGATGGTCGCGCCGCTCGATCCGGTGAACGACGCGCTGTCGATGCTGTTCGGCCAGCAGGCCAAGGGCAAGCCGGGGCGCCAGCACGTCCTCGACGCCGCCTATTTCGCGCGTGTCGACGCGATCCAGTACACGATCGCGCACGACGACGGGATCGCGTGGGAGGAGTGGGAGGAAGCCGATATCGTCCTCGCCGGCGTCTCGCGCTCGTCCAAGACGCCGACGTCGATCTATCTCGCCAACCGCGGCTTCAAGGTCGCCAACATCCCGATCGTCGTCGAGAGCCCGCCGCCGCGCGATCTGTTCGCGCTGAAGAACCCGCTCGTCGTCGGGCTGACGACCAGCGCCGATCGGCTGATCCAGATCCGCCGCAATCGGCTGCTGTCGCTCAACCAGGCGCCCGAGACGCCCTATGTCGATCAGGAAGCCGTCACGCGCGAGCTGCAATATGCCCGCCGCATGTTTGCCGACAACGGCTGGCCGGTGATCGACGTCACGCGCAGATCCATTGAGGAAACCGCCGCCGCGATCATCGCGCTGGTCAACGATCGCCGCGGTGCGCCGAGCGTGGGTGAGCAATGATGTCGAACCCGGGACAAGACACCCTGCAACTCATCCTTGCCTCACAATCGGCGTCGCGCCGCGCGATGCTCGGGGCGGCGGGCGTGCCGTTCGTCGCGCAGGCGCCGATGGTCGACGAGGACGCCGCCAAGGCGGCGCTCGGCAACGTCGCGCCGCGCGATCTCGCCGACTCGCTCGCCGAACTGAAGGCGCTCAAGGTATCGCAGCGCGCGCCGCAGGCGCTTGTGCTTGGATCAGACAGCCTCGCGGTGCTCGAGGATGGCACGATCCTGTCGAAACCGCGCGACCGGGAGGAAGCTGCGGCGCACCTCGCGATGATGTCGGGCAAGCGGCATGATCTGGTCAGCGCGGCGGTAATTGCCGAAGGCGGGCGGGCGGTGTGGCGCCACGTCGACAAGGCGCGGATGATCGTGCGACCGCTGTCGCTTGCCTTCATCGAAGCGTATCTCGACGCCGAATGGCCGGCGATCGCGGGCTGCGTCGGCTGCTACCGGATCGAGGGGCCGGGTGTGCAATTGTTCAGCCGCGTCGAGGGCAGCCAGTTCACCGTGCTCGGCATGCCGCTGCTGCCGCTGCTCGGCTATCTGCGCGAGCGGCAGGTACTGCTCGCCTGATCGGCGGCCATCAGGGAAGGAACGCGGCAGTGTCGGAATCATCATCGCAGCCGGGTGGCGTCACCGCCGCCGCCACTGCCATCGCTACCGCCACCGGCCGCCCCTATGCCGAGGTGATCGGCGATCCCGTCGCGCATTCCAAGTCGCCGCTGATCCACCGCTTCTGGCTGGAGAAGCTGGGGATCGACGCCGATTACCGCGCCACCCACGTCCTGCCCGACGACCTGCCGGCCTATGTCGCGGCGCGGCGCGCCGATCCGGCGTGGCGCGGCTGCAACGTCACCATCCCGCACAAGATCGCGATGCTCGATCTGGTCGACGATCCGGGCGACGTGCGCGGATCGATCGGCGCGATGAACACCGTGGTGCGCGGGGAGGGGGGTGCCTTGTTCGGCACCAACACCGATGCCGCCGGCTTCTACGCGCCGATCGCCGACCTCGATCTCGCCGGCGCGCCCGTAGCGGTGATCGGGGCGGGGGGCGCGGCGCGCGCGATCCTCTTCGCGCTGGCGCGGATGGATGTGGGGCGGGTGACGATCCTCAACCGCTCGCCGTTGAAGGGTGCCGCGCTGCTCGGCCGCTTCGGCCTCAAGGGCGATGCGCTGCCGCTCGCCGCGCCGCTTCCCGCGGCGAAGCTGCTCGTCAACACCAGCGCGCTCGGCATGGCCGGCCAGCCGCCGCTCGACCTTGATCTGTCGCCGCTGCCGATCGGCGCGATCGTCTACGACATCGTCTACACCCCGCTCGAAACGCCGCTGCTGCAGGCCGCGGCCGCACTTGGGTTCGAGACGATCGACGGGCTCGACATGCTCGTCGGCCAGGCCGCCGCGGCGTTCGAACTGTTCTTCGGCCAGCCGGCGCCGCGTGCGCACGACGACGAACTGCGCGAGCGGCTGCTCGCCTGAGCCGGCATTTGAAAAAGGGAGACGCGACGATGATCAAACTCGGCCTCACCGGATCGATCGGCATGGGCAAGTCGACTGTCGCCAAGATGTTCGCCGACGAAGGCGTGCCCGTCTTCGATGCCGACGCCGAAGTGCACAAGCTGCAGGGCCCCGCCGGCCGCGTCGTCGCGGCGATCGAGGCGCGCTTTCCCGGCACCACCCGGGCCGAGGGCGTGAACCGCACCGCGCTCGCCGAGGCGGTGCTCGGCGACGATGCGGCAATGAAGGCGCTCGAGGCGATCGTTCATCCCGCCGTCGGGGAGGAACGCGCCGCCTTTCTCGCGGAACATGCCGCCGCGCCGCTCGTCATATTCGATGTGCCTTTGCTTTTCGAAACCGGCGGCCAGCGCGGCGTGGACAAGGTCGCGGTCGTCTCCGCCGATCCCGCCGTCCAGCGCGCCCGCACACTGCAGCGCCCGGGCATGACCGCGGGCAAGTTCGACGCGATCCTCGCGCGGCAGGTGCCTGATGCGGAGAAGCGCGCGCGCGCCGATTACATCATCCCGACCGACGTTTCGATGGACGAGACGCGCGCCCACGTCCGCCACGTCGTCGCCGATCTTATCGGCGATCGACCGGGCGCCGGATCGGGCGACCCGGCTTGCCTCGGTTCGAGCGAAGGCCGATAAACTCACGATGCGCGAGATCGTCTTCGACACCGAAACCACCGGCTTTACCTTCGGCGAGGATCGCATGGTCGAGATCGGCTGCGTCGAGCTCATCAACCGTGTCGAGACGGGGCGCACGTTCCACGCCTATTTCCATCCCGAGCGCAGCATGCCGCCGGGCGCGCAGGCGATCCACGGGCTGAGCGACGCGTTTCTGTCGGACAAGCCGCTGTTCCACGCGCTCGCCGAGGAGCTCGTCGCCTTCGTCGGTGATGCGCCGCTCGTCGCGCACAATGCCTCGTTCGATTTCGGCTTCCTCAACGGCGAGCTCGGTCGCTGCGGCCGTGATCCGATCTGCATGACGCGGATGATCGACACGCTGGCGATCGCCAAGCAGCGGCATCCCGGCGCCAAGCTGACGCTCGATGCCTTGTGCTCGCGCTTCGGCATCGATCGCTCGCACCGCGTGCTGCACGGCGCGCTGCTCGACGCGCAACTGTTGGCGCAGGTCTATGTCGAGCTGATGGGGGGGCGGCAGATCGGGCTGTCGCTCGTCAGCGATCTTGTCGCCGAGGCGCTGCCAACGCAATCCGCCGCGCCGCGCGTCACGCGCGCGGCGCGCCATTTCGCGCCCAGCGATGCGGAACTTGCCGCGCACACCGCGTTCATGACGCGGGTCAAGAATCCGATCTGGGGGGCCGCGGCGTCCGGCTGACGCCCAACGCTCCGGCGCGAGAACGCCGGGCCACTGAATGGAGAACAAGTCGATGGATATCCGCATCTCTGGACACCAGGTCGAGACGGGCGATGCGCTCAAGGATCATGTCGACACCCGGCTGCAGGGTATCGCCGACAAATATTTCAGCCGTGCGATCTCGGCGCATGTGACGTTCGGCAAGGGGCCTCACGACAACGGCTTCGGCTGCGACATCGTCGTCCACGTGATGCAGGGGCTGGTGCTGAAGGGCCGGCACGAGGCGCAGGACGCGCATCACGCGTTCGACGGCGCGGCGGAAAAGATCGAGAAGCAGCTGCGCCGCTACATGCGCCGGCTGAAGGACCGCAATGCCGGTGAGGCGCAGGCGCTGGCCGAAAGCGTGTCCTACGACAACGCCGGCTACACGCTGTTCGCCGAGCCGACCACAGAGGACGAGGAAGCAGGCGATGCGCCGCTGATCGTCGCCGAGACGCGTGTCGACGTGCCCGATGCCAGCGTGTCCGACGCGGTGATGATGCTCGATCTGCGCAACACCGCGGCGCTCTTGTTCAAGAATTCGGGGACGGGCGCGTACAACATGGTCTATCGGCGCGGCGACGGCACGATCGGATGGGTCGAGCCGCAGCGCGCGGGATGATTATCGAAGCGTCATGTCCAATGATTTGAGTGATCTGCTCCACCCCGACCTCGTCGTCGTCGGGGTGGCGGCAACCAGCAAGAAGACGTTGTTCCAGCAACTTGGTTCGATCGTCGCGCCCGCCATCGACGGCAAGCCGTCCGCGATCGCCGGCGCGCTTACGGAGCGCGAGAAGCTTGGTTCGACCGGTTTCGGCGGGGGCGTGGCGATCCCGCATGCGCGCCTCCCCGATCTGCCGCGGATCATCGTCGGCGTGGCGCGGCTCGCGCAGCCGATCGAATTCCAGTCGGTCGATGACGTGCCGGTGGATATCGTGGTAGCGATGCTGTCGCCGCCCGATGCCGGCGCGGAGCATCTGAAGGCGCTGGCCCGCGTGTCGCGTCGGTTCCGCGACCGCGCGTTCGTGGCCAAGCTGCGCGGCGCCGGTTCGCGCGATGCGCTATATGCCCTGCTGACGGCGGATGACGGGAACCACGCGCGTGACGCGGCCTGAAGGTGCCGAGGCGCATCATCGTGCCCTTGAATCGCTCTATGCCGCAGCACCGATCAACGCGCTGTTCGCCTCGCGGCTCGAAATTCCCGAACCCGGCGTCGCGCGGATTCGGTTCGACGTTGTGCCCGATCACTTCCACGCCGCGGGTGCCGCGCACGGGACTACCTATTTCAAGATGCTTGACGATGCCGCTTTCTACGCGTGCAACAGTCTCATCACCGATCGTTTCCTGCTGACGACGCAGTTCAATCTGCTGCTGACGCGCCCGCTCGCCGCCGGTCCGGTCGTGGCGGAGGGGCGTTGGGTCAGCGGACAGCGCCGCGTCTTCGTCGGGGATGCACGGCTGATTGCGGCGGATGGGGAGGAGGTCGCGCGGGGTACCGGCACCTTCATGCGCAGCCGTATCGCGCTAGCCGGGCTGCCTGGGTACCGTGTCGGATAGTGGCAAGGCTGCCGACGCACCTGCTCGTTTCCGCACTTCTCCGCCGCATCAATGATGCCGGCGGGTTCGCCGTCGTGCGCGCCCGCGGTGATGCCGATTCCGGCGGTATCTTAATCTTGCTCGAGCGCGAGGATCGGCTGATCGAGCGGATGATCGGCATGGATGGTCGCGATGCTTTGACCCCAGCGGGACTCGCCGGCGCGGCAGCGGAAACGCCCGACGATTACTGGCAGCGGCGCCGCGCGCGCGATCCCGACTTATGGGTGGTTGCTCTGGATGTCGCGGACGGCGAACGGTTCGCCGCTGAAACGATCTGCATTAATTGACTCGAAACCCCTGGTGAACGAGCAGCCTCGTATTGCTTTTGGCGTTGTGCTGCACGGGTGCGATCCGTTCGGTGACGCAGTCGGGGGGGCTCCCGGGCGATCGATGTTCGCAGGCGAACGGCTGGTCGTGTCCGCGTAACCACCGCATTTGATAGTGTACGAATGGCTTTCTTCTCGCAGGCCGCGATTGCCGTGGCCATGACGATGACGTTTCTTGGACTGGGTGTGCAGAGCACGCCGTCCATGGCTGCAGAGGTTGAGCAGCAATCGCTCCCCCAGCCTGCCACCACCCAGCCTGCCACGACTGCGGTAGTCACCACCGCCACTCCGGCGGTCGCGACGAACAATGAACTCGCGACCGGCGATACGGTTGCCTATCCGACGCTTGCGGCCGCGGTCGCTGCGCAAACGACGCACGACGGCGACGATCAGGCGATCGAATGCCTCGCCGGCGCGATCTTCTACGAGGCGAAGGGCGAGCCGCTGTCCGGCCAGCTTGCGGTCGCTGACGTGATCCTCAACCGCTCGAAATCGGGCCGCTTTCCCGAGGACGTCTGCCAGGTCGTCACCCAGCGCGGCCAGTTCAGCTTCGTCCGCGGCGGTCGCATCCCGTCGATCGACGAGGACAACCGCTATTATCGCACCGCCGTCGCGGTGGCGAAGGTCGCGCTCGCCAACGCTTGGGACGGCGAGGCGGATCGTGCGCTGTATTTCAACCGTGGCCGCGCCCCCGCGGCAGGGCTGCGCAAGGTCGCGTCGATCGGCAATCACGTCTTCTGGCGCTGAGCGATCGGGCATCGATCCCTGCTTTCCATCGTTCCCTTCCTGTTCTAATCAATGGGCGTGCTTACGACGCCTCAACCCTGCCTCGACGATCCTCTATCGCCGCTCTGCGCCGCGGATGTTGCGCGCGGCGTGACGCGGCTGTTGCTGCGGCACGATCTGGTGGCGATGGCCGAGGTACCGCTCGAGGGCGGGCGCCGCGTCGATCTGATGGCGATCGACGGGCGCGGGCAGATCACGATCGTCGAGATAAAGGTGTCGCGCGCCGATCTGCTCGGCGACGGCAAGTGGCAGGATTACCTGCCGCATTGCGATCGGTTCTTCTGGGCGGTGCCGGCGGGGTTCGATCACGCCCCGATTGCGGGCGACGCCTTCCTTCCCGAACGCACCGGGCTGATCGTCGCCGATCGCTACGATGCGGCAGTGGTGCGCGAGGCGCGGACCGATCCGATGAATACGCATGCGCGCAAGAAATGCACGCTCGCCTTTGCCCGTCGCGCGGCGCGCCGGCTCGTCGTGCTGGCCGATCCCGAAGCGGCGCAGGCGTGGTAGCGCACGCCGCCCCGTCCCTTGCTACAGCACCCGGTACGGCACGATCCGCCTGACCCCGGGCTCGACCGCGATCGGCCGGTCGGTGGGGGGAAAGGCGCGCTGGTCGCACTCAATGCGCGGGCACAGCCGGCACGATATGCCGATCGGCGTCGGGCGGCTCGTCCGATCGACGGCATCGGCGTAGACGAAGTCGGCGGCGTGCGTCGCCTCGCACCCGAGCACGACGGCGTAGCGGCGCGCGAGCCGATCGAACCGCCCCGACGACTTCACCAGCCCCTTCGCCATCGAGACGTAGCGGACGCCGTCCGGCGTTTCGGCGTGCTGCACCAGGATACGATCGGGCACCGCGACCGCTTCGTGCACGTGCCATAGCGGGCAGGCGCCGCCGAAGCGCGCGAACTGCAGCCGCGTCGCCGAGTGGCGCTTGGTGATGTTCCCCGCCATGTCGACGCGGCAGAAATAGAACGGCACCCCTTCCACGCCCTGCCGCTGCAGCGTCGACAGGCGGTGGCACGCCTGTTCGAAGCTGACGTTGAAGCGCCGCGTCAGCCGATCGATGTCGTGCCGCAGCCGGCGGGCTTCGGCTCGGAACCTAGAATAGGGCATGACGAGCGCGCCTGCGGCGTAGTTCGCCAAACCCACGGCGAGCAGCCGGCGTGCCTCGTTCCCCGGCAGATCGGCGGCAGCGACGATCCCCTCGATCATCCCCGCGAACGCCGTCGCCGCCAGCCGGTGCGCGACGAGGAAGCGCTGCGTCTCGGGGGAAAGCGCGCCGTTGATCGTCAGTCGCACGCCGTCGAAGCGCGACAGCGGTGCATCCTCGTCATGGTCGGTCGCGACGACGATGCCGTGATCGGACAGTGCACGCGCAAGGCTGGTGGCGCGCTCCGCCAGCTCCTCAGCCGCGCGGTCGAGCGGGTCGATGTAATTGCCCGCCTCGTGAAACCAGTCGCGCACCGCCTCCCACGGCAGCCGCGCGCCGCTGCCCGCGACGAGCGACTCCTCCGCCAGCGCCAGCCGGTCCTCCGCCGCGCGCTTCGCCGCCTGCAGCGCGATGAGGCGATCGGCGACGCCCGGCTGGGCTTCCGCCAGCTTCACCGCGTCGATCGCGTCGAACCCTGCCAGCGCACGATCCGCCAGCGCGTCGGTCAGTGCGGTCAGCCGGCGCGCTGGCGCCTCGCCCTCGATCACCGCCAGCGCCTGCGGATAATGGCGCGCGAGCGCGGCCGTCACCGCCGTGGTCAATGGCCGCTCGTCGCTCTCCAGCTGCGACAGGTAGCTAACTGACAGGCCGAGTTTCGTCGCCATCGCGCGTTGGTTCATCCCGGCGGCGAGGCGTAGCGACCGCAGTTGCGAACCGGCGTAGAGACGGGCAGCCATAGTTCCGCCTATTTCGCAGAGCTTCCATTCGCAAGTTCGCAACTTCACATTTGCGTCAGGCGGCCCTGCGGCGCAGACAGCACCACCGTCAGGAGAGATGCATGTCGTCGACGATCGAGGAACTGGAACGCAAACGCGACGCCGCGCGGCTCGGCGGCGGGCAGAAGCGTATCGATGCGCAGCACGCCAAGGGCAAGCTGACCGCGCGCGAGCGTCTCGACGTGCTGCTCGACGAAGGGTCGTTCGAGGAACTCGACATGTTCGTCGAGCATAACTGCGTCGATTTCGGCATGCCCGATCAGGTCTATCCGGGCGACGGCGTCGTCACCGGATCGGGCACGATCAACGGCCGTCTCGTGTTTGTCTTCAGCCAGGATTTCACCGTGTTCGGCGGCTCGCTGTCCGAACGCCACGCGCAGAAGATCTGCAAGGTGATGGACATGGCGATGAAGGTCGGTGCGCCCATCATCGGCCTCAATGACTCGGGCGGCGCACGCATTCAGGAGGGCGTCGCCTCGCTCGGCGGCTATGCCGAGGTGTTTCAGCGCAACGTCCTTGCCTCGGGCGTGGTGCCGCAATTGAGCCTCATCATGGGCCCGTGCGCTGGCGGTGCGGTCTATTCGCCGGCGATGACCGACTTCATCTTTATGGTGAAGGATTCCTCTTACATGTTCGTCACCGGCCCCGACGTGGTGAAGACGGTGACCAACGAAGTGGTGACGCAGGAAGCGCTGGGCGGCGCGGTGACGCATACCACCAAGACGAGCGTCGCCGACGTCGCGTTCGAAGACGATATTGAGGCGCTGCTCGCCGCGCGCGACTTTATCGATTTCCTTCCCGAATCCAACCGCTCACCGGTGCCCGAGCACCCGCCGCCGCATCGCGCTTGGGCTCAGGAAGCTCAAGAACAAGAGCCTCGAGAACCCGTGGAAGAAGCATGACAACATCCCGTTGTGAGCCGCTTGCCTGCACATTATAATGTGATGTGAAGGAGAGCCGTCATGCAGACCGAGCGAGTTACGTTCCTCACCACCCCGGGCCACAAGGCTGCGCTTACCGCGCGTGCGGCGGCGCGGGGCGTGTCGCTCGGCCAGTATATTCGGCAGCGGATCGAGGATGAAGATGCAACGCCGGAGGATGAAGCTGAGCTCGCCGAACTCGTCGCGCAGGTGAATGAAGCGCTGCCGCACATGAATGCCTCGATCGATTCGATGATCGAGACGTTGCAGGCGACCAGCCGGAGCATCCGCGAGACGCTCGATCAACTGGACCGCGATCGGTGAGCGCCGTCAACGATGCCTTTTCGGCGTTGAAGAACGTGGTGCTGATGCAGGAACGGCTGGATGTCGTCCGGCGCGAGCTTGGCGAGCTTCGGGCCACGGTGGGCACGTTGAACGATCGGGTGATCGGCCTGGATCGCCGTCTCGTCCGCATCGAGACCATGATCGAAATGACACGCGGTAGCGGATCGTCCGTGCCGCGCATCGAGGGATAAGAGGACACATGAACCTTGGTCGCCTGAACCATGTCGGCGTCGCGACGCCGTCGATCGAGAAATCGGTCGAAACGTACCGCACGCTGCTCGGCGCGGCGGCGATCGGCGAGCCGTTCGACCTGCCGGCGCAGGGGGTGAAGGTGTGCTTCGTCGATGCGCCCAACACCCAGATCGAGTTGATCGAGCCGTATGACGCGAGCTCGCCGATCGCCGGCTTCCTCAAGAAGAACCCGGCGGGCGGGCAGCATCACGTGTGCTTCGAGGTGCCCGACATCGACGCCGCAGTGGCGCATCTCAAGGCGAACGGCGCGACGGTGCTGGGCGAGCCGCGGATCGGCGCGCACGGCACGCCGATCATCTTCGTCCACCCCAAGGACTTCGGCGGCATGCTCGTCGAGCTGATGGAAGAGCCCAAGCAGGCGCATTGAACACGATAAAAGGAGAGCGGGAATGGCTGATTACGAAACGATCCTGACGGAAAAGAAGGGCGATGTCCTCGTCATCACGCTGAACCGCCCCGAGCGGCTCAACGCGGCGTCGATCCAGCTCGCCGAGGACCTGACGGTCGCGCTGTACGATCTGCAGGGCGCGCGCGCGGTGCTGCTGACGGGCGCGGGCCGGGCATTCTGCTCGGGCGCCGATCTTCAGGCCCGCGGCGGCGGCGACAGCGTGGTGAAGGGTGGTGACACCAGCCACCGCGCGCTGATGAACTTCTACAACCCGCTGATGAGCCAGATCATGAACCTGTCGGTGCCGGTCGTCACCGCGGTGAACGGCCCGGCGGCGGGCGTCGGCTGCTCGATGGGGCTGTCGGGCGATTTCGTGTTCGCCGGCAAGAGCGCGTACTTCCTCCAGGCGTTCGTCAACATCGGGCTGGTGCCCGACGGCGGCTCGACCTGGCTGCTCGCCAAGACGATCGGCAAGGCGCGCGCGACGCAAATGATGATGCTGGGCGAGCGGATCGGCGCCGAGCAGGCCGAGCAGTGGGGGCTGATCTACAAGGCGGTCGACGACGCCGCGCTGATGGACGAGGCGCTGGCGATGGCGACGCGCCTCGCGAGCGGGCCGACCGTCGCGCTGTCGGCGATGCGCAAGAACATTCAGGTCGCACTCGACGGCACGTTCGATCAGGTGCTGCGCGCCGAGGCGGAGGGGCAGCGGCTCGCCGGTGGTTCGCAGGATTCGCGCGAGGGGGGGCTCAGCTTCCTCGAGAAGCGCAAGCCGGTGTTCAGGGGCCAGTAAACCACATGCTCCGTTCGTCCTGAGGAGAGGCTGAGCGGCGCGAAGTTTCGTCTCGAAGGACCGCCCCGCGCGTTGACGCGGATGGCAGTCCTCCGAGACGGCACTTCGACAAGCTCAGTGCCTCCTCAGGACGAACGGCTGGGATGACGATAGCAATGACCGACAAGCCCGAAACCAACCTTGGCGAAGACACCGGCGCCGCGCCCAAGCCGGCACCGATGCCGACCGAAGTCGCGTCGCCGCCGCCCGCGCCCACGCTCGACACATGGGCGAAGGCCGCCGCCAAGGAGGTGAAGGGCAAGAATCTCACGTGGGACACGCCCGAGGGGATTCAGGTCAAGCCGCTCTATACCGAAGCGGATACCGAAGGCTGGGAGCCGGGTCTGCCCGGTTTCGCGCCTTTCACACGCGGCGTGCGCGCGTCGATGTATGCCGGGCGCCCGTGGACGATCCGCCAGTATGCCGGCTTCTCGACCGCCGAGGAATCGAACGCCTTCTATCACCGCAACCTGAAGGCGGGGCAGAAGGGGCTGTCGGTCGCGTTCGATCTCGCGACGCACCGCGGCTATGACAGCGACCACCCACGCGTCACCGGCGACGTCGGCAAGGCGGGCGTCGCGATCGACACGATCGACGACATGAAGATCCTGTTCGACGGCATCCCGCTCGATCAGATGAGCGTGTCGATGACGATGAACGGCGCGGTGATCCCGATCCTCGCCTTCTTCATCGTCGCGGGCGAGGAGCAGGGCGTCGACCGCAAGCTGCTCGACGGGACCATCCAGAACGACATCCTCAAGGAGTTCATGGTCCGCAACACGTACATCTACCCGCCCGAGCCGAGCATGCGGATCATCTCGGACATCTTCGGCTACACCAGCCGCGAGATGCCGAAGTTCAATTCGATCTCGATCTCCGGCTATCACATGCAGGAAGCTGGCGCGACGCAGGTGCAGGAGCTCGCCTTCACCATCGCCGACGGCATGGAATATGTGAAATACGGCGTCGCGAGCGGGCTCGATATCGACAAGTTCGCGGGCCGCCTGTCGTTCTTCTTCGCGATCGGCATGAACTTCTTCATGGAAGTCGCCAAGCTGCGCGCCGCGCGCGTGCTGTGGCACCGCGTGATGACCAACCTTGGCGCGCAGGACGAACGCTCGAAGATGCTGCGCACGCACTGCCAGACGTCGGGCGTCTCGCTAACCGAGAAGGATCCGTACAACAACGTCATGCGCACCACGATCGAGGCGATGGCGGCGATGCTGGGCGGCACCCAGTCGCTCCATACCAACGCGCTCGATGAGGCGATCGCGCTGCCGACCGATTTCTCCGCCCGCATCGCGCGCAACACGCAGATCGTGATTCAGGAAGAGACGGGGATGACCAAGGTCGTCGATCCGCTCGGCGGCAGCTATTACGTCGAGGCGCTGACCAAGGATCTGGTCGACCGCGCATGGGCGATCATCGAGCGCGTCGAGGCGGAGGGCGGCATGGCCAAGGCGGTCGCCGCCGGCTGGCCAAAGGCGATGATCGAGGAAGCGTCCGCGGCGCGCGCGGCGCGGATCGATCGCGGCGAGGAAGTCGTCGTCGGCGTCAACAAATACACCAAGGACAAGGAGGATCCGATCGAGATCCTCGACGTCGACAACGTCGCGGTGCGCGAGGCGCAAATCCGCCGCATCGAGAAGGTGAAGGCGGAGCGCGACGGCGCGGCGTGCCAAGTGGCGCTCGACGCGCTGCGCGACGGCGCGAAGGGTAATGGCAACCTGCTCGAACTCGCGGTGGAATGCGCGCGCAAGCGGGCGACGCTGGGCGAGATCTCGGCGGCGATGGAGGATGTGTTCGGCCGCTTCGGCACGTTCCCTACGCCGGTGAAGGGCATCTACGGCGGCGCGTACAAGGAGGACGAGCGCTGGGCGCGGCTGCTGCGCGGTGTTGAGGCGACCGAGCGCCGGCTCGGCCGCCGCCCCCGCATGTTCGTCGCCAAGATGGGGCAGGACGGGCACGATCGCGGCGCCAATCTCGTCTCGTCGATGTTCGGCGACCTGGGGTTCGAGGTGATCGCCGGGCCGCTGTTCCAGACGCCGAAGGAATCGGCCGCGGTGGCGCTGGAAAAGGACGTCGACGTCGTCGGCGCGTCGAGCCTCGCCGCGGGTCACAAGACGCTGATTCCCGAACTGATCGGCCACCTGCGCGATGCCGGGCGCCCGGACATCAAGGTGATCGCGGGCGGTGTGATCCCGGCGCAGGACTATCAGGCGCTGTACGACAGCGGCGTGCAGGCGATCTTCGGCCCGGGCACCAACCTCATCAAGGCGGCAGAGGACGTGCTGCGGCTGCTCGGCCACAACATGCCGCCCGAAGGCGAAGAGCAGGCGGAGGCGGCGGAGTGAGACTGCTCGTGCACACTGCGGGTCTGGCCTGCATCGCGCTGTTATGTGCCACCCCCGCCGCCGCGCAGACGCAGGCGCAGATGAACGCTTCCGCCGGCACAGACTATCGGCGCGCCGACGCCGCGATGACGGCGCAGTGGAAAGCGACGTACGCGTACATGAAGCGTGAGGATGCGCAGAACACGGTGGGCACGCGCAGCCCGGGCTATGCCGCGGCGACGCTCGCCAGCCAGCGCGCGTGGCTCGCCTTCCGCGACGCGCAATGCGCGATCGAGACGAAGGAGGTCGAGGGCGGATCGATGGCGCCGATGGTGCGCGCCGGCTGCCTCACGCGGCTGACCAAGGAACGGACGAAGCAATTGAAAGATTTGATGTGGCGCCGATGATCCGCACCGATTGGACGCGGGCGGAGATCGCCGACCTGTTCGACCTGCCGTTCGACGAACTGATGTGGCGCGCGCAATCGGTGCACCGCGCGCACCATGCGGCGGGCGAGGTGCAATTGTGCACGCTGCTGTCGATCAAGACCGGCGGCTGCCCCGAGGATTGCGGCTATTGCTCGCAGTCCGCCTCCGCCGACAGCGGGGTGAAGGCGACCAAGTTGATGGACGTGCGCGCCGTGCTGCAGAGCGCCGCGCAGGCGAAGGACGCGGGCTCGCAGCGCTTCTGCATGGGCGCGGCGTGGCGCAATCCCAAGGACAAGGACATGCCCGCCATCGTCGAGATGGTGCGCGGCGTGCGCCAGATGGGGATGGAGACGTGCATGACGCTGGGGATGCTCACCCCGCGCCAGGCCGCGATGCTCGCCGACGCCGGGCTCGATTACTACAACCACAATATCGATACCTCGCCGGAGCGGTACGGCGACGTCATCACCACGCGCACCTTCGGCGAGCGGCTCGAAACGCTGGAGAACGTCCGCACCGCCGGGATCAACGTGTGCTGCGGCGGGATCGTCGGCATGGGCGAGACGCGCGAGGATCGCGTCGGCTTCGTTCACGCGCTCGCGACGCTGCCGCGGCATCCGGAAAGCGTGCCGGTAAACGCGCTGGTGCCGGTGAAGGGCACCGTGCTCGGCGACATGCTGGCGGACACGCCGCTCGCCAAGATCGACGACATCGAGTTCGTGCGGACGGTGGCGGTGGCGCGGATCACCATGCCGATGAGCATGGTGCGCCTGTCGGCGGGGCGGGAGAGCATGAGCGAGGCGACCCAGGCTTTGTGCTTCATGGCCGGCGCGAATTCGATCTTCACCGGCGACAAGCTGCTGACCGCGGGCAACCGCGGCGACAGCGCCGACGCCGCGCTGTTCGCGAAGCTCGGCGTGCGGCCGATGCAGGCGGAAGAGCCGATGCGCGCACGCCGCGACGAAGCCGCGCTCGAGCCGGCTGAATAAAGGTGATCGGGGAGCCTGCCTCCCCGCATAGGGTTCGATCGCTTGCGACGGCACACCCGCCGCAGGCCTAGGGGAGAAGGCAGTGTTCAAGAAGATCCTGGTCGCCAATCGCGGCGAGATCGCGTGCCGGGTGTTCCGCACCGCGAAGAAGATGGGCATCAAGACCGTCGCGGTCTATTCGGATGCCGACGCGCGTGCGCCGCACGTGCTGATGGCGGATGAGAGCGTGCGGCTCGGGCCGGCGCCGGCGGCGGAGAGTTATCTCAAGGCGGATCTGATCCTGCTCGCCGCCAAGGAGACGGGCGCGGACTGCATCCACCCCGGCTACGGCTTCCTGTCCGAGCGTGAGAGCTTCGCCAAGGCGTGCGCCGAGGCGGGTATCGCCTTCGTCGGTCCGCCGCCCAACGCGATCGCCGCGATGGGCGACAAGATCGAATCGAAGAAGCTCGCCAAGGAAGCCGGCGTCAACGTCGTCCCCGGCTATCTCGGTGAGATCGCGGACACCGACGAGGCGGTGAAGATCGCCGGCGACATCGGCTATCCCGTCATGATGAAGGCGTCCGCCGGCGGCGGCGGCAAGGGCATGCGGCTCGCGTGGAGCGAGCAGGACGTGCGCGAGGGCTTCGAGGCGACCAAGCGCGAGGGGCTGGCGAGCTTCGGCGACGACCGCGTGTTCATCGAGAAGTTCATCGAGAGCCCGCGCCACATCGAGATCCAGGTGCTCGGCGACCAGCACGGCAATGTCGTCTACCTCAACGAGCGCGAATGTTCGGTGCAGCGCCGCCACCAGAAGGTGGTCGAGGAAGCGCCGTCGCCGTTCGTCACGCCCAAGATGCGCAAGGCGATGGGCGAGCAGGCGGTCGCGCTGGCCAAGGCCGTCGGCTACTACTCCGCCGGCACGGTCGAGCTGATCGTCTCGGGCGCCGACAAGACGGGCGAGAGCTTCTACTTCCTCGAAATGAATACCCGCCTGCAGGTGGAGCATCCGGTTACCGAAGAGATCACCGGGCTCGATCTGGTCGAGCAGATGATCCGCGTCGCTTATGGCGCGAAGCTCGGTTTCGGGCAGAAGGACGTCAAGATCAACGGCTGGGCGATCGAGAATCGCGTCTATGCCGAGGATCCGTATCGCGGCTTCCTTCCCTCGATCGGCCGGCTGGTACGCTACAATCCGCCCGCTGCGGACAAGCGCCAGGCGCCGTTCGGCGACGACGAGGGCGCGCCCGGCGTGCGCGTCGACGACGGCGTGTACGAGGGCGGCGAAGTCAGCATGTTCTACGATCCGATGATCGCCAAGCTGATCACCCACGGCAAGACGCGCGAGGAAGCGATCGACAAGCAGGTCGCGGCGCTCGACCAGTTCGAGATCGTCGGGCCGGGCACCAATCTCGATTTCGTCTCCGCGCTGATGCAGCACCCGCGTTTCCGCTCGGGCAATATCACGACGGGGTTCATCGCCGAGGAATATCCCGAGGGCTTCCACGGCGCGCCGGCGTCCGAAGAAACGGTTCGCGCGCTCGCCGGCATCGCCGGCTTCGCCGCGACGGCAGAGGCGGACCGCGCGCGCCGTGTCGACGGGCAGCTCGGCGATCGGCTGCATCCGCCGGCCGACTGGGTGGTGCGGATCGACGGCAAGGACCATGATGTCACCGTCTCGCCCGATGCGCTGCGCGTCGACGGGGCGGACCTGCCGCTCGCGCTCGAATACACGCCGGGTGACCGCGTCATCGTCGCCGAGCCGACCGAGGGTGATGCGCCGGCGCTGACGGTGAAGCTTGCGAAGACGCGTACCGGCTTCACGCTCAACGCGCTCGGCGCCAGCCACAAGGTGCGCGTGCTGCCCGCACGCGCGGCGCCCTACGCGCAGCACCTCCTCGAGAAGGTGCCGCCCGATCTGTCCAAGTACCTGATCGCGCCGATGCCCGGGCTGCTGGTGCGGCTCGACGTCAAGGCCGGCGACAAGGTCGAGGCGGGGCAGCCGCTCGCGGTGGTCGAGGCGATGAAGATGGAGAACATCCTGCGCGCCGAGAAGAGCGCGGTGGTGAAGAGTGTCAGCGCCGAAGCGGGCGCGAGCCTCCAGGTTGATCAGGTGATCCTCGAGCTCGAATAGCCGATCTCCCGTTCCTGCCGGTTCCGGAGGCCGGCAGAAACGGCGCGTGCCGCACTGCGACAAATCGCGACACTAAAGTGCTGGACCGGACGGGCCGCCGCCGCCATCCCGATCCCATGCAGCGTTTCCGCGCCTCGCTCCTCCTCGCCGTCGCGCTCGGCGGATGCACCGTCGGGCCCGACTATCGTCCGCGTACGGCGAGCGAGCTGGGCGTTCCCGACGCCTATTCGGTTACCGCGGCGCCGACGCGCGAGGATCTGACGCGCTGGTGGCGCGGGTTCGACGATCCCGTGCTCGGCGATCTCGTCGAGCGTGCCGCGGCGACCAATCTCGACATTGCGCAGGCAGCGGCGCGGCTGCGCCAAGCACGCGAGGCGCTGGTGCAGAACCGCGCGACCCTGCTGCCGACGCTCAACGGCTCGGGCGGCTACAGCCGGTCGGAGACGCTACGCGGCGGCGGCACCGTCCAGAACGTCGGCGGGGGCGGGGGCTCGAACTTCTCGCTCGGGCTCGACGCGCAATACCAGCTCGGCCTGTTCGGCGAGGTGCGGCGCACGATCGAGGCGAGCCGCGCGCAATATGAAGCGTCGGGGTTCGATCAGGCGACCGTGCTGCTGTCAGTGCAGGCGGAGGTCGCGCGCAACTACGTGCTGGCGCGGCTGTATCAGCTGCAGCTCGCGAACGCGCGCGACAGCCTCGCGTTGCAGGACGACAATCTCGAGATTGCCGGCTTCCGCGTCCAGGCGGGGCTCGTCTCCAGCCTCGATCAGGAGCAGGCCCGCGTCCAGCGCGCGCAGACTGCAGCGTCGATCCCGCAGATCGAGCAGCAATATAACGCCGCCGTGTCGCGGCTGGGCGTGCTGACCGGCCAGGCGCCCGGCGCGCTCAAGCCGCTGCTCGCCGCGCCGCGGCCGATCCCGCGTGGGCCGCAGGCGGCAGGCGCGGGCATCCCCGCCGACGTGCTGCGCCAGCGCCCTGACGTTCGCTCGGCGGAGCGCAACCTCGCCGCCGCCACCGCGCAGATCGGTGTCGCCAAGGCGCAGCTCTATCCCGCGCTCGCGATCAGCGGCAGCATCAACACCAATGCGGGCAACATCGGCGGGCTGCTCGAGACGATCACGGGCGGGCTTTTCGCCGGGCTGACGCAGGCGATCTTCAACGGCGGACGGTTGCGCAGCCAGGTCCGTGGGGCCGAAGCCGCGACCGATGCCGCGCTCGCCGCGTACAAGCAGGCGGTGCTCATCGCGCTTGAGGACGTCGAGAACGCTCTGGTCGCGCGGCGCAGCGCGCAGGAGCGCGAGCGGCAGTTCGCGATCGCGCTCAACGCGGCGAACGCCTCGGCAATCCTCAGCCGCAGCCAGTATCGCACCGGCCTCACCGATTTCACGACGCTTAGCCAGCAGGAGGCGGCGCTGCTGTCGGCGCGCAACAGCGCGGCGCAGGCGCGCGGCGATCAGGCGACGGCGCTCATCCAGCTATACACCGCGCTCGGCGGCGGGTGGGACGCGGGCGCCGCGCCGCTCGCCGATACCGATCCGCAGCGTCTCAACCAGAACGGATCGCGCTGATGGCGACGACGGACCTCGACGATTTCCTTGGCGTGAAGCCGCAGCCCGCGTGGCGGCGCTGGATCAAATGGCCAGCGATCGCGCTCGGCGTCATCCTGCTCGTGCTGCTCGGCATGCGCCTGTTCGGTTCGAGCGCGGAGACGGGATACGCCACCGCGCCGGTGCGGCGGGGCGATCTGACCGTCACCGTTTCCGCGACGGGCAAGCTCGCGCCGACCAACCAGGTAACGGTGGGTTCGCAATTGTCGGGGCTTGTCACGCGTGTCGTCGTCGACGTCAACGACCGCGTCGTCGCCGGCCAGCCGCTCGCGCTGATTGATCCCGAGCAGATCGACGATCAGATTCGCGCCGGCGAGGCGCAGCTCGCCGCCAATGTCGCGCAGGTCAACCAGGCGCGCGCCACGGTGTCCGAAGCGCAGGCGCAGCTCGCGCGGTTGCAGGAGGTTTACCGGCTGTCGAACGGCCGCGTGCCCTCGAAGACCGAGCTGCAGACCGGTCAGGCCAATGCGCAGCGCGCGGTCGCCGCACAGCGCGTCGCGGAGGCCAATGTCTCCGCCGCGCGCGCCAATCTCGCGCAGAGTCAGACGCAGCGCCAGCGCGCGATCATCCGCTCGCCCGTCAACGGCGTCGTGCTCGCGCGGCAGGTCGATCCCGGTCAGACGGTCGCCGCCTCGTTCAACACGCCGACGCTGTTCGTCATCGCCGAGGATCTGAGCCAGATGAAGCTCGAGGTCGCGATCGACGAGGCGGATGTCGGCGCGGTGAAGCAGGGGCAGAAGGCGAGCTTCGCCGTCGATGCCTTTCCCGGCCGCACCTTCCCGGCGACGATCACCCGCGTCGATCTGGGTTCGAACCTGACCGCCAGCACGGCGAGCGCATCGAGCAGCGGCACGGCGAGCACGACGGCGAGCACCGGGCAGGTCGTCTCCTATGCTGCCGATCTCACCGTCGCGAACCCGACGATGGAGCTGCGCCCGGGGATGACGGCCACCGCGGATATTGTCACCAGCGACAAGAAGAACGTGCTGCTCGTGCCCAATGCGGCGTTCCGCTTCGCGCCGACCGCGGCGGGCGACGGCGGGCAGGGCGGCATCGCCGGCTCGCTCACCTTCCGTCCGCGCCGCGGCAATTGCGCCGAGCGCCAGGTGACGGTGGGCCGCGGCGCGCAGCAGACCGTGTACGTCAAGGGCGAGGACGGCCAGCCGCGCGCGATCCAGGTGACGACCGGCGATACCAACGGCAGCGTGACGGAAGTGCTGTCGGGCGGGCTCAAGCCAGGCATGCAGGTCATCACCGGGCAGCTGGCGGGCGGTGACGAGGGCGCGGCGCCGCGCGGCGGCGGCCAGCGCCGCCAGCGGCAGGGAGGCGGCGGCGGTGGCGGTGGCGCCTGACGCGCGCCGCGCCGCCGGCGACCCGATCATCACGCTGCGCGGCGTGACGAAGACCTATGGCACCGGGCCGACCGCGTTCCAGGCGCTGAAGGGCGTCGATCTCGACATCGCGGCGGGGGATTTCGTTGCGGTGATGGGTCCGTCGGGATCGGGCAAGTCGACGACGATGAACATCCTCGGCTGTCTCGACGTGCCGTCGGGCGGCACCTTCCTGTTCCGCGGCCACCATGTCGAGACGCTCGACCGCGATCAGCGCGCGCTGCTCCGCCGCCGCTACCTCGGTTTCGTCTTCCAGGGGTTCAACCTCTTGAGCCGCACCAGCGCGCTCGAGAATGTCGAGCTGCCGCTGCTGTACCGCGGCGACGATCGCAAGGCGCGGCGCGACGCTGGCATGGCGGCGCTCGACAAGGTCGGGCTCGCCGACTGGTGGGATCACACGCCTGCCGAACTGTCGGGCGGCCAGCAGCAGCGCGTCGCGATTGCGCGCGCGATCGTGACGCGGCCCGACGTGCTGCTCGCCGACGAGCCGACCGGCAACCTCGATTCCGAACGCTCGGTCGAGATCATGGAGCTGCTCACCGATCTCAACCGGACGAGCGGAATCACCGTGCTGATGGTGACGCACGAGCCCGACATGGCGGCGTTCGCGCACACCGTCGTTCACTTCAAGGATGGGCTGGTCGAGCGGATCGACGCCAATCATCGCATGGGGGAGGGGGTGGAATGATCTTCGGCACCACCTTCATCCTCGCGCTGCGCTCGATCCGGCGGCACCTCCTGCGCTCGTTCCTCACCACGCTCGGCATCGTCATTGGCGTCGCCGCCGTCGTCGCCATGGTGACACTGGGCAAGGCAACGACCAGCGCGGTGCAGCAGCAGATCGCTGCGCTCGGCACCAACGTGCTGCAGATCCGCCCCGGTCAGGGCTTCGGTCGCGGCGGCGGCGGCCCGCGCCCGCCCGATTTCAAGCCCGAGGACGTCACTGCGATCGAGCAGCAAGTCGCCGGCGTCACCGCCGTCGCACCGCAGGCGTCGGCCACCGCCACCGCGATCTACGAGGGCGCGAACTGGTCGACGACGATCCAGGGCACCACCAATGCGGTATTCACCGTGCAGCCATGGCCGCTCGCGCAGGGGCGCACCTGGACGCCGGCGGAGGAGCAGGCCGGAAAGGCGGTATGCATCATCGGCAATACCGTGCGGCAGAACCTGTTCCGCCGCGGCAGTGCGGTGGGGCAGCGGATGCGCATCGGCGCGATCAGCTGCGACGTCATCGGCGTCCTCACTGCGCGCGGTCAGGCGGGGTTCGGCGGCGATCAGGACGATACGGTGGTGATGCCGATCAAGGCCGTCCAGCGCCGCTTCACCGGCAACCGCGACGTGCGGCTGATGCTGGTCGGCGTCGATCAGGCCTATTCGACCGCGGCGGTGCAATCGTCGATCAGCGATCTGCTGCGCGAGCGGCGCAACGTCGGCGGGGGCAAGCAGGACGATTTCAACATCTTCGACACCAAGCAGATCAGCGACACGCTGACGGGCACGACGACGCTGCTGACGCGCATCGTCGCCGCGGTGGCGGCGATCAGCCTCGTCGTCGGCGGGATCGGCATCATGAACATCATGCTCGTCTCGGTCACCGAGCGGACGCGCGAGATCGGCATCCGGCTCGCGATCGGCGCGGTGGCGAACGAAGTGCTGATGCAATTCCTCGTCGAGGCGGTGACGCTGTCGATGCTCGGCGGGCTGATCGGGCTGATCCTGGCGCAGCTCGTCATCCTCGTCGCGACACCGCTGATGCAGGTACCGTGGACGTTCGATCCGACGATCAACATGATCGCCTTCGCCATCGCGGCGGTGATCGGCGTCGTCTTCGGCTATTTCCCCGCCCGCCGCGCGGCGGCACTCAACCCGATCGACGCGCTGCGCCACGAGTAGCGCATCGGTAATCAGGCGCGTCGGCGGGTATGCGCCTCGGGTGCGTGGACCAGCCGGCGCAACTCCTCGAGCTCCCCAGGTGTGTCGACATCGATCAGTTCGGCCGCGGTGGTGACGACGTGCTTGCCCGCGCGGATCAGCGCGCGCGCACCGTGATCGCCGGTGATCGCCAGCAGCTCGTCGAACCGATCGCGCCCGAACAAGGCCGGCGGGCGCGGCTGGCGACCGTCGCTCGACGCCACCACCGCGCGCGCATCGTCGGCGGCGTCGAGCAAATTGTAGACGTGCGTCGCGGTAACGCGCGGCATGTCGGCGAGCGCGATCGCCACCGCCGCGGCGTTGCGCGCATGCGCGCAGGCGATGCCGAGCCGCAGCGAGGACGCCATGTCGGCGATCGCGGCGTCGTTGCGAACCACGGTGTAGCCGTGCTGCGCATAGTCGATGCGGCAATTGGCGGTCACCGCGATCCGCTCGCGGAACGGCATGTCCTCCAGCGCCACCGCGACGTGCAGCCCGAGGGCGCGGCCGAGAAACGGTTCGTCGAGCTTGCTGCCGATGTCGCCGAAGCGGGTCGATTTGCCCGCCGCGAGCAGGACGAGGACGACGTCCTCAGCCGCGATCATGAAACGCCTTGATCATCGCCCCCGCGACCGACAGCGCGATCTCCGCCGGCCCGATCGCGCCGATATCGAGCCCCACGGGCCCGTCGATCCGATCGAGGTCCGCGTCGCTTACGCCCGCCGCCGCCAGCCGCTCGCGCCGCGCCGCGTGGCTCTTGCGGCTGCCCAGCGCACCGACGTAGCCGGTGTCGGCGGCGAGCGCCGCGATCAGCGCCGGGTCATCGATCTTGGTATCGTGGCTAAGCGTCACTACCGCGGTCGACGGACCCGGTTTGTACGCCGCCACCGCCTCGTCGGGCCAGCGATCGTCGAGCACCGTATCGGGAAAGCGCTCCTCGGTAAGGAAGCGCCCGCGTGGATCGACCACCACCGTTTCGATTCCCAGCGTGCGCGCGAGCCCGACCAGCGATTGCGCGATTTGCACCGCCCCGACGACGATCAGCCGGCGCGGCGGATCGTAGCGGTTGGCGAAGACTGCCCCCGTTTCGACGGGCCGCAGATCGGAATGGCCGGTCGCAAGATCGGTCGTCACCGTCAGCGACTGGCCGTTGGCACGCGCGGCGACGATGCGGTCGAACAATTCGGGATCGAATCCCTCGGCGCTCACCGGCTGCACCATGACGCTGATCTGGCCGCCGCACGGCAGCCCGACTTCCCACGCGCTGGCGTCGGCTACGCCATACTCCTTTACCGCGAACGGCGCGCCCGCGAGAATCTGCGCCGCGGTATCGAGGATGTCGCCTTCGACGCAGCCGCCCGACACCGAGCCTTCGAACCGCCCGTCCTCGTGCACCAGCATGTGGCTGCCGCGCGGCCGCGGAGCCGATCCCCAGGTCGAGACGACGGTGGCGAGCGCCATCCGGGCTCCCTTCCACGCCTGGGCCGCGGAAAGGACAGGGTCGTTATCGGCCATGGATCACACCGGGGGGAGCGAGGGGAGGAGCTTATCGAGGGTTACCGGCATGTTGTAGCTGCGCACGCCGGTCGCATTGTGGATCGCGTTGACGATCGCCGCGCCGGCACCTGCGATGCCGAGCTCGCCGACGCCCTTGGCGCCGACCGGGTTGGCCGAATCATCGATCTCCTCGATGAAATGCGCCTCGATCTGCGGCACGTCGGCATTCACCGCGACGTGATACTCGCCGAAATCGGGGTTCACGAACCGCCCGTTGCGCGGATCGACGACGGCGTCCTCGCTCAGCGCGTAGGCCAGCCCCCACACCATGCCGCCGACCACCTGGTTGCGCGCCGTCTTCTCGTTGAGCACGCGGCCGATGTCGAACACGCCCAGCATCCGGCGCACGCGTACCTCGCCGGTCACCGCGTTGACCGCGACTTCGGCGAACTGCGCGCCGTGGCTTGCCTGGCTCGTCGCCTGCGATTCCTTGCCGGGCGACGTCTTGCCGCGCGCGGTGATCGGCGCGCCGCGCACCAGATCGCCGATCGCGCTCGTCCGTCCGCCGGCGGTGACCTGACCGTCGAGCAGCGCGAGATCCTCCTGTGCGGCGTTCATGCGCAGCGCGAGTTCGGCGAGTATATCCTCGCACGCCAGCGCCACCGCCGCGCACGCGCTGCCCGCGCCGAACGATCCGCCCGAACCCGCGCTCGGCGGCAGGTCGCTGTCGCCGATCACCACGTCGATGGCGCTCACCGGCAGGCCGAGCATCTCGCCCGCGGTCTGCGCCAGGATCGTGTAGGTGCCGGTGCCGATATCGGTCATGTCGGTGCGCAGCGTCGCGCGCCCGTCCGCCTCCAGCGTCACCTCGGCTTCCGCCTGGACGGTGAAGTTGCCGCGCAGCGCCGCCGCCATGCCCATGCCGATCAGCCACTCGCCCTCGCGCCGGCTGCCCGGCGTCGCCGCGCGCCGCTCCCAGCCGAAGCGCCGCGCGCCCTCTTCGTAGCAGTCGAGCAGGCGGCGGGTGGAGAAGCGCTTACCCGTCGTCGGATCGACACTCGGCTCGTTGCGCCGGCGCAGCTCGATGGGATCGAGCCCGAGCTGCTCGGCGAGTTCGTCCATCGCGCACTCGACCGCGAAGGTGCCGATCGCCTCGCCCGGCGCGCGCACTGCGCCCGTCGCGGGCAGGTCGATCCGCGCGAGATCGGTGCGGAAGCGACGCGCCTTGCCGGCGTAGAGCGGCAGCGTGCCGAACGGCACCGGCTCGAGGAACCCGCTGTCGTCGTTCTGATAGGCGACGCTCTCGTGCGCCATCGCGCTGATATTGCCATCGGCATCGCAGGCGATGCGCATCCGCTGCTGCGTCGGCGAGCGGTGGTGCACCATATAGGCGGTCTGCCGGCGCGTCAGCGCGACCTTCACCGGACGCCCGACCTTCTCTGCCGCGATCGCGGCGAAGATCACCTCGGGGCCGACGCCCGTCTTGCCGCCGAACCCGCCGCCGACATAGGGCGCGAGTACGCGCACGCGGTCCTTGTCGATCCCCAGCGCCGTCGCGATCGTGCCCTTCGCGCCGCCGATCACCTGGTTGCTCGACCGCACGATCAGCCGCTCGCCCTCCCACCACGCGGTGGTCGCGTGCGGCTCGAGCGCGGCGGGGAAGTGGATCGGCGTCGAATAGGTGCGATCGAACACAATCTCGGCCGCGGCGAGCGCTTCGTCGAACCCGCCCTTGTCGATCGCCGGCAGGAAGCCGAGCTTGTGATCGCGCTCGACCGTGACGTCGCCCGCGTCGAAGCGGCCCGGCTGCTCGGCGTAGTTCACCTCGATCAGCCGCGCCGCGGCGCGCGCCGTCTCCTGCGTCTCGGCGACGACGAGCGCGACACCCTGGCCGTAATGGAAGATCTCGTCGCTGCCGAGCGTCGCGGGCGCGCGCGAATTGCCCTCGCCGGTCGGCATGCGCGGATCGCCATGGATCACCGCGATTACGCCGGGCAGCGCCTCGGCCGCTGCGGCGTCGATCCCCGTCACACGCCCGCGCCCGATCGCCGCCGTCACCACCGCCATGTACGCGGTACGCTCGGGCGCCTGCTCATAGGCGTAGTGCGCCGCGCCGCTGACCTTGGCCGGCCCCTCGTAGCGGTCGATCGGCTTGCCCAGCAGCCCCTGCTGCGCGCGGTCGAGCGCGGCGGGGCGGTACGGGGCGTCCATCGCGACGTCGTTCATGGCTGCACCTGCGTCAGCTCGCGCAGCGTGGCGGTCAGCACGCGCCGCACGAGCGGGATCTTGAAATCATTGTGGCCGTAGCCGCGCGCGTCCGCGAGCAGCGCGTCCGCCGCCGCGGCGAAGGTCGCCGCATCGGGCGCCTGGCCGACCAGCGCCGCCTCGACCGCCGCGTCGCGCCACGGCATCGGCCCGAGTCCGCCGAAGGCGAGCGCGGCGTAGGCGATCCGCCCGTCCTCCACCGCGATCACGCCGGCGACGGAGACGACGGCAAAGGCGTAGGACGCGCGATCGCGCACCTTGCGATACGCCTGTCGCGCGCCCGCCGGCGGGGCGGGCAAAGCGACGTGGGTGATGAGCTCGCCCGGTTCGAGCACCGTCTCGATTTGTGGCGTGTCGCCGGGCAGGCGATAGAAATCCCCGAGCGGGATGCGCCGCCGGTCGCCGTCGGGCTTCAGCGTCACCACCGCCGCGTCGAGCGCGCGCATCGCCACCGGCATGTCGCCGGGATGCGTCGCGATACATTGGTCGCTCGTCCCCAGCACGGCGTGGATGCGGTTGAACCCGCCGATCGCGTCGCAGCCGCTGCCCGGCACTCGCTTGTTGCACGCGGCGTGCGTGTCGTAGAAGAAATAGCAGCGCGTGCGCTGGAGCAAATTGCCCCCCGTCGTCGCCTTGTTGCGTAGCTGCCCCGACGCGCCGGCAAGCAGCGCGCGGCTCAGCACGGGGTAGCGTGCGATCACGCGGGGGTGCGCGGCGAGATCGCTGTTGGGCACCAGCGCGCCGATCAGCAGCCCGCCGTCGCGCTCCTCGATCGTATTGAGGTTAAGCCGGCTGATGTCGACCAGCGCCTCGGGCGTCTCGACCTGCAGCTTCATCAGATCGATGAGGTTGGTGCCGCCCGCAATGAACCGCCCGCCCGCTTTCACCGCAGCTTCGGGACTGTCGGCGCGGGTATAGCTGAACGTCTTCACGCCGCCGCCCCCGCCTCGTGCACGTCGCGGATCGCGTCGACGATCGTCGGATAGGCCGAACAGCGGCAGATGTTGCCGCTCATCCGCTCGCTGATCTCGGCATCGTCGAGCTGAGGCGCCGTGAGATCACCCGAGACGTGGCTCGGCCATCCCTTCGCGACTTCGTCGAGCATGCCGACTGCCGAGCAGATCTGCCCCGGCGTGCAATAGCCGCACTGATAGCCGTCGTGACGGACGAACGCGGCCTGCATCGGGTGCAACGCGTCGGCGCTGCCCAGCCCCTCGATCGTCGTAATGTCATCGTCCTGATGCATCACCGCGAGCGTGAGACACGCATTGATCCGCCGTCCGTTGACCAGCACCGTGCACGCGCCGCACTGGCCGTGGTCGCACCCCTTCTTGGTGCCGGTAAGGCGGAAATCCTCGCGCAGGAGGTCGAGAAGCGAGGCGCGGATATCGGGATCGGCCTCGCGCTTGCTGCCGTTGATGGTGAAGCGCATGACGATAGTATGCGCGCTTCGATGATCCGATCCAAGAGTGCCGCAATAATTCTTGTTATGCTGCTGGCGGGCGGCTGCGCTTCGCGGCAACCTGTGGCGATGGATCCGGTCGCCTCGCTCTCGCCCCCCATCGTCATCGCGCACCGCGGCGCCTCGGGCGAGCGGCCCGAGCACACGCTCGCCGCCTATGCACGGGCGATTCAGCAGGGCGCCGACGTGATCGAGCCGGATCTGGTGCCGACGCGCGACGGCGTGCTCGTCGCGCGGCACGAGAACGAGATCAGCGAGACGACCAACGTCACCGATCACCCCGAATTCAGCGATCGCCGCGCCACCAAGACGATCGACGGCAAGACGCTGACGGGCTGGTTCACCGAGGATTTCACGCTCGCCGAACTGAAGACGCTGCGCGCGCGCGAGCGCCTGCCGCTGCTCCGCCCGGATAATACGGCCTATGACGGGCAGGAGACGATCCCGACGCTCGACGAGGTGATCGCGTTCGCCAAGCGCCACGGCGTCGCGATCTATCCCGAGACCAAGCATCCGAGCTATTTCGCCGCGATCGGCCACGGCACCGATGCGCCGCTCGTCGCCGCGCTCAAGGCGGCGGGGTGGGACAGCGCCGACGCACCCGTCTTCATCCAGTCGTTCGAGGTCGCGAACCTGCGGCGCCTCGCGACGATGACGAAGATCCGGCTGATCCAGCTCGTCGATGCGGATGGCACACCGGCGGATGGCGCGGCGGCGAGCTATGCCGATATGACGACGCCCGCCGGGCTAGCCGCGATCGCGCGCTACGCCTGGGGGATCGGCCCCAACAAGGCGATGCTGTGGCAGGGGGATGCGCCGAGCACGCTCGTCCGCGACGCGCACGCCGCCGGGCTGCGCGTCCACCCCTGGACGTACCGTGCCGAGAACTACTTTCTGCCGTCACCTTTCCGCCAAGGCATGAATCCGCGCGGACACGGCGATGTCGCCGCCGAGATTGCGGCCGCGCTTCGCCTTGGTATCGACGGATTTTTCACCGATTTTCCTGCTATCGGGGTGAAGGCGCGAAACGACGCGCGGGGAGTGAAGTGATGCGTAAGATCATCGTGTGTGCGGCCGCGCTGGCGCTGCCGCTGAGCGCCGGCGGGTGCATTCGCACCGCGGCCAGCGTCGTCACCGCGCCGTTCAAGGTCGCGGGGCAGGCGGCGGACTGGGCGACGACCAGCCAGGACGAGGCGGATCGCAACTACGGCCGCAAGATGCGCAAGAAAGAAGCGCGCGAGGGCCGCGAGCGCCGCGACTGGGAAAAACGCTGCCGCCGCGATCCGGAGAATTGCGGTCGCTACGACGGCTACGTCGCCGGCCGCGACAATTAGGCGGATCCGCTAGGCCGCGTTCATCGCGCGCGGCCCAGCGTCTCGGCAACCGCCTGCAGCACCTGCGGGCGATGCTGCACGCCCATGTGGCTCGCCACCACCTCGATCGCGCGGCATCCCGGCTCGTCCGGCGCGTGGCAGATCAACCCGTTGACGATCCCGTCGGTGGCGCTCCAGATCGCGGTGGCGGGCACCGGCAGCGGGCGCGCGATCTCCGCCAGCCGCTCCTGCACGGCCGGCCCGTCGACCTTCTCGCCCGTCATCCACTCGAACAGCCGCCACACATTCGTTGCGCGCGGGCTGCCGGCATAGGGCGATGCGATGGTGATCACCTCGCGCACCAGATCGGGGCGGCGATGCGCCGCGAGCCGCGCGATCATCCCGCCCAGGCTGACGCCGACCAGCGTGACCGGCCCGTTCTGCGCCACGCTCGCCTCGAGCCGCGCAAACAGCAGTTCGGCCTCCGCGCCGATCGTGCGCACGCCGAAATTGGCGCCCATTCCCCAGCCCTCGGCGCGGTAGCCGAGCCAGCCGAGATAGCGGCGCATCGGGAACATCGATCGGTCGCCGGTGAACAGCCCCGGCAGCGTCACCACCGTCCGCCCGTCACCCTTGGGCGCCGACAGCAGCGAACGCCGCGCGCCGAGCAGCAACATCGTGCCCGCGATCGAGCGCACCGGCTCGGCGATCCACTGCCGCGGCGGTGGCGGCGCGAGGGTGAAGGGCAGGGCGGCGGCCGTCATCGGCAATTCCGTAACGAGCTTGCGCAGTAGAGCGCAGCGGGCCTCGTTACAGTTCCATGACGGAACGGCGCCTGAACCGATAGCGCCGACCTCGCGGCGTGATCGGATTGCTACTCGGCGCTCACCAGCAACTTGTCGATCCGTCGCCCGTCGAGGTCGACCACCTCGAACTTCCAGCCTTGCTCCACGAAGCTCTCACCCTCGCTAGGCAGATGGCGGAACACCGCCAGTGCGAGCCCAGCGACGGTCGCATAGTCGCGATCCTCGGGCAGATCGATGCCGAGCCGGTCGGCGAGCGCGTCCGCCGCCATCGTGCCGGCGACGAGCAGCGAGCCATCGTCACGCTCGACGACATTAGGCGCGTCGCCAGGGTCGCTGTCCGACGCGAACTCGCCGGCGATCGCGGCAAGCAGGTTGGCCGGCGTCACGATCCCTTCGAAATGGCCGTATTCGTCGTGGATCAGTGCCATCGGCACGTCCGCGCGGCGCAGCGCATCGAGCGCATCCATCGCGTCGATCCGGTCGATCACCACCGGTGCCTTGCGCACCAGCTGCGCCAGATCGAGCGTCTCGCCGCGCGCGAGCGCACGCGCGATGTCGCGCGCCTGCACCACGCCGATCACCGCGTCGATCGATCCGTTGGCGACGGGCAGGCGGCTATGCGCTGACGTAAGCAGCTTGGCGCGGATCGCCGCATCGTCGAGCGCGGCGTCGAGCCATTCCACCTCGGTACGCGGCGTCATCACCTCGCGCACCGGTCGGTCGGCGAGCCGCACGACGCCCGAGATGATCGAGCGTTCATGCTCCTCGATGATGCCCGATTTCGACGCTTCGGCGACGATGTGGTGGATCTCCTCGGCGGTGACGTGCTCCTCCGATTCGCGGTTGAGCCGCAGCAACTTGAAGATCAGCGCGCTGCTCGCATCGAGCAGCCAGACGAGCGGCTTGGTGCCGACCGCCAGCCACGTCATCGGCAGTGCGATCCAGGCCGCGACCGGCTCCGGCTTTCGCAACGCGAACTGCTTGGGGACGAGCTCGCCCAGGATCAGCGAGGCGAAGGTCGTCAGCCCGATCACCAGCGTCAGCCCGATCGTGTGCGCCGCCGCCGTAGGCACGCCGAGCGCCGCAATCCGCGCCGCTGTCGGCTCACCCAGGCTTGCGCCCGAATAGGCGCCGTTGACGATCCCGATCAGCGTGATGCCGATCTGCACCGTCGACAGGAACTTGCCGGGATCGGCCGCCAGCGTCAGCGCGGCGCGCGCGCCGCGATGCCCGCCGCGCGCCATCGCCTCCAGCCGCGCGCGCCGCGAAGATACGATCGCGAGCTCGCTCATCGCGAAGACGCCGTTCAGCGCGACGAGCGCGAGGATGATGAGGACGTCGATCCAGGGGAACGGCGGAAGCATGGTGTGACGATCTCTTGGCGGGAAAAGCCGTCGCCGACAACCACCCGCGTCAGCGATGGTTCAGCACGCAGGCGGAACAACCGTCGCGAAAACCGGTTTGAGGCGGAAACCGATAGGGGAATGTTGATGCGTATCAAGTCAGCTCTGATTTCCACGATTGCCGGCGGCGCGCTGCTCGCGACGGCTGCGTGCACCACCGATCCCGAGACGGGCGAGCGGCGGATCTCGAAGGCGGCGATCGGCGGGATCGGCGGCGCGCTCGGCGGCTATCTGCTCGGCGATCTCGTCGGCGGGCGGCGCGATCGCACGGAAAAGATCATCGGCGCGGGCATCGGCGGCATCGCCGGCGCTGGGATCGGCGCCTATATGGACAAGCAGGAACGCGATCTGCGCGCGCGTACCGCCGGCACCGACGTGCAGGTGATCCGCCAGGGCGACGATCTGCTGCTCAACATCCCCAGCGGGATCAACTTTGCGTACAATTCGGCGGCGGTGCAGCCGCAGTTCCAGCGCACGCTCGATCAGGTCGCCGGCGTGCTCAGCGAATACAACCGCACCTATGTCGACGTGTACGGCCACACCGATTCGACCGGCAGCGACGCCTATAACCAGGGCCTGTCCGAACAGCGCGCCCGCGCCGTCGCCGATTATCTGTCGACTCGCGGGGTGCAGAGCGCACGGATCGGCACGCGCGGCTTCGGCGAGACGCAGCCGATCGCAACCAACGAGACCGAGGAAGGGCGCGCCGCGAATCGCCGCGTCGAGATCAAGATCGTGCCGATCTCGCAGAACGAAGCAGGCTGAGCCGGTGGCGCTGACGCAGGTTCGTCAGCGCCGCGCCTGAAAGAAAGCGCGCAAAAGGTCGCGCGCCTCGCCATCACCGATCCCGGCATAGACTTCGGGACGGTGGTGGCAGGTCGGCTGCTCGAACAGGCGTGGTCCGTGCTCGACCGCGCCGCCCTTCGCATCGCTTGCCGCATAATAGAGCCGCGCGATCCGCGCGTGCGCGATCGCCCCGGCGCACATCGCGCACGGCTCCAGCGTCACCCACAGGTCGCAATCTTCCAGCCGGTCGCGCCCAAGCTGCGCAGCGGCGGCGCGAATCACCAGCATCTCGGCATGTGCGGTCGGATCAAGCAGGCGACGCGGCGCATTGGCCGCTGTCGCGATCACCTCGCCCTGATACGTAACCACCGCGCCGACCGGTACTTCGCCGATCCCCGCCGCCTCGCGGGCAGCGTCTAGCGCGCGGCGCATCGGTGCGGGCAGGGGAAACATCCCACCGCCCGTATCGCCGATCGGTAAGGGTCGCCAGTCGAGCGACCCCCCGAAACGTGCTTACTGTGCCGGCGTCGGCGTCGCGCCCGGCTTCTGCACCTGGATGCTGGGCACCTCGACCGTCTTGGTTTCGGTGCCCACGTCGATCCGCCCGACATCGGCTTTGAATTCTGGCGCCTGCCCGCCCTCCAGACGCGGCAGCTGCGCCGTCTGCGTCTGATCGATGCTGATGAACCCAGTCGCCATCCCCGCCAGAATCACGAGCGCGGCGATGCCAAGTAGGACGAGCAGGGCACGCATGACGGGTATCTCCACAACCGATTCGCTGCCGGAACAACGCCCGCCCGCGGCCAAGAGTTGCATCACCGGTCGCTTGACCTTTGCCCGTGCGATGGTTATCGGCGCCGACTTTCCGGGCCAACCCGAAACTCAGGATCTGAATCATGTCGCGCATCTGCGAGCTGACCGGCAAGGGCCGGCAGGTGGGACACAATGTTTCCCACGCCAACAACAAGACCAAGCGCACCTTCCTGCCCAACCTGCAGAACGTGACGCTGATGTCCGATTCGCTCGAGAAGAGCGTTCGTCTGCGCGTGTCGACGCACGGCCTGCGCTCGGTCGAGCATAACGGCGGTCTCGACAACTGGCTGGTCAAGACGGGCGACGACAAGCTGTCGCTGCGCGCACGCCGCCTGAAGCGCGACGTCGTCAAGAAGCTGGCGGCCGCTACCGCCGCCTGATTGGCGCGCGATTGCGACGCGGGAACGGCCTGCTGCCCCATCGGGCAGCGGGCCTTTCGCTGTTGTGGGGCAGCGATCGTCGCCGGCTCAACCGCCTAGCGCAAACTTCAGCAGATAGGTCGGGCGCCACGGCATCGCGTCATTGTCGGTCACGATCCACACCATCGTCCGCCCGCGCTCGCGCGTGATCGCCAGTCCCTCGCAATTCTCGGCCACGAGCGGCGCGCGCAGGGTCGCGATTACCAGCCCGGCCACCTGCGCACCCGCGCGAATCGACTCGCGCGGCACGCGGACGAGCTTGGCGGAGAATTCGAACGGAAAGCGGAAGCGCCGCGTCAGGATCAGCAGGTCACCGTTGGGCAGCGTTGCCGCATCGCTCGGGTCGTAGCGCTCGGGCGGCACGAACAGGAAGCGCGCGATTCGCGTGTCCGCTCGCGTCGGATCGCCCGAGAACAGCACCGCGTGGCGCGTTCGACGGTTCGGCTTGCGCTCGGCGAGCGCGACGAAGCGGCCGTCCACCAGCCGCGCGAGCGATTCGACGCCCTGGTTGGTCGCCCAGTCGCGCATCGCTGCCGGCCGCGCCCGCGCCGTCGCCCGGCCGAAGTCGACCGTGTAGCGCCAGATCTCGTTGTTGTTCTCAAACCCGATCCACGCCGTGCCAGTGGCGGGATCGAGCGCGATTGATTCGCTGTCGCGGTCCGATCGCGTCCACCCCGTCCCCGGCCCGGCGCGCAGCACATGACCGGTGGGATCGATCACACGGCCCCCTGCGATGGCGAAGCGCACGATGTTGCCGCCATCCGACAATAAGGTGATTCGGCCATTGCGCAGCGCGATGCCCGAGAAGCCGCCGAACGCCGGCGTCGGGCTCGTCAGCGTCACCCCGCCGATCGGGCGCAGCGCGCCGACGCGCGCCGGCCAGCCGCCGGCCGGCACGTACGGCGTCGCGCGGATTTCGGGCGTCGCGCGAATCAGCGGCAGCCGTTCGTCGCCGCTGTAACGCGGCACGGCCAGTAGCACGGCGATGATCGACAGGATGATGCGCACGCCGGTGCCATAGGCGCTTCTTGCCTGAACGGTCGATAACGAGCGCATTCAGGCTTCACTCAACGCGACTCGGCCAAAAGCATGTTCATCGAGGCGGCACCCGCCACCTCGCCGGAAACACCAACGGGAGTTGCAAGATGTTCAAGAAGCTTTCGCTCGCCGGCGCCGCTCTCGCCATGAGCACGGTCGCCATGATCCCGGCCGAAGCGTCGGCACAGCGTTACTACGGCGATCGCTACGAGCGCCAGTATCGCGGCTACGACAACGGCTACCGCAACTATCGCGGCAATGATCGGCGCTATTATCGCAACCAGCGCTGCAACAGCGGCACCACCGGCACGATCGTCGGCGCGATCGCCGGCGGCCTGCTCGGCCGGGTCGTCGACAGCCGCGGTGATCGCACGCTCGGCACGGTGCTTGGCGGTGTCGGCGGCGCGGTCGCTGGTAATGCGATCGGGAAGTCGAACAATCCGCGCTACTGCCGCTAACCAGATGGCCTGACGGCCGAACCCTTCCCTCCGGTCGCGTATCGAGGGCGCGGGCCCGCTTCCCAACGGAGGCGGGCCCGTTGTTGTAAGCGGCGCTATTGTTCGCAGCGGTTCGCGCCGCTATCTTCCGCGCCATGCCGCTCGTCCGCGCCACGACTAGCACCACCACCCCGGTCACCCGGGGGCGGTCGCCCACGCGCTAGGCGCGCGGTCGGCCAGCTCGCCCGGGAACGGGTGGGCCAGCGTCCCCTCTCGTTCCTGCACCCATCGGACGCTCTTTTCGCGCGGGCGCGCCTCGCCTAAGCGGCAAGCATTGCAGGAAAGCCAGTGATGAACATGTACGCGATCACGCTCCCCGACGGTTCGGTGCGCGAAGTTCCCCCCGGCGCGACGCCCGCCGATATCGCCGCGGCGATCGGCCCCGGTCTGGCCAAGGCGGCGATCGCCGCGCGCGTCGACGGCGAGCTGCGTGATCTGTCGCGGCCGTTCAATGGCGATGCGCAATTGGCGCTCGTCACGATGCGCGACGAGAAGGATGCGCTCGAACTCGCGCGGCACGATTACGCGCACGTGCTGGCCGAAGCGGTGCAGCATCTGTTCCCCGGCACGCAGATCACCTTCGGCCCCGCGACCGACGACGGCTTCTATTACGATTTCGCCGCGCCGGCGGATCGCGGCCCGTTCACCGAGGACGATCTGCCCGCGATCGAGGCCGAGATGCGCCGCATCATCGCGAAGAACGAGCCGTTCACGCGCGAAGTGTGGAGCCGCGAGCAGCTGATCGAAACGTGGCAGCGCCAGGGCGAGACGTTCAAGGCCGAATGGGCCGCCGAACTGCCCGACGGCGAGGAACTGACGATCTATCGCCAGGGCCAGTGGCTCGACATGTGTCGCGGCCCGCACATGCCCTCGACGGGCAAGCTTGACCCGCAAGCGTTTAAGCTGACGCGTGTTTCGGGCGCCTATTGGCGCGGTGACCAGAAGAATGCGATGCTGTCGCGCATCTACGGCACCGGCTGGCTCAACAAGGAGCAACTCGATGCGCATCTCACGATGCTCGAGGAAGCGGCGAAGCGCGACCATCGCAAGATCGGCCAGGAGATGGACCTGTTCCACCTCCAGGCCGAGGCGCATGGCAGCGTCTTCTGGCATCCCAAGGGCTATATGATCTGGCGCCAGCTGGAGGCGTACATGCGCCGCCGGCTCGACGCGGCGGGCTATGACGAGGTCAAGACGCCGCAGGTGATGGACGCGCGCCAGTGGGAGAAATCCGGCCACTGGGGCAAGTATCGCGAGAACATGTTCGTCATCCCAGACGAAGTGCCCAACATCGAGGATGAGGGCGCGCTGGTGTCGGACGACGCCGACTGGATGGCGCTGAAGCCGATGAACTGCCCGGCGCACGTCCTGATCTTCCGCCAGGGGATCAAGTCGTATCGCGACCTCCCCATCCGCATGGCGGAATTCGGCTGCTGCCACCGCAACGAGCCGCACGGCGCGCTGCACGGCATCATGCGCGTGCGCCAGTTCACGCAGGACGACGCGCATATCTTCGTGCGCGAGGATCAGCTGGTCGACGAAGTCGCCAAGTTCATCGACCTGCTCGACAGCGTGTACCGCGATCTGGGCTTCACCGATTACGCGGTGAAGCTCGCGTTGCGCCCCGAGAAGCGCTTCGGCGACGATGCGATGTGGGACAAGTCGGAGGACGAGCTGCGCCGCGCCGTCATGGCGTCGAACCTGCCGCAGACGATCAAGGACGGGTTCGAGGAGCTGGAGGGCGAGGGCGCCTTCTACGCCCCGAAGCTCGAGTTCCACCTGACCGACGCGATCGGCCGCACCTGGCAGGTCGGCACGATCCAGTCGGACCGCGTGCTGCCCGACCGGCTCGATGCGTCGTACATCGGCGAGGATGGCGAGCGCCACCGCCCGGTGATGCTGCACCGCGCGATCCTTGGCACGTTCGAGCGCTTCCTCGGCATTCTGATCGAGCATCACGCCGGCCGCTTCCCGCTATGGCTGTCACCGGTGCAGGTGGTCGTAGCAACGATCGTTTCCGACGCCGACGATTACGCCGAAGAGGTGCGCGCGAAGCTCGCCGCCGCCGGGCTGCGGGTGGAGACCGATCTCCGCAACGAGAAGATCAACTACAAGGTGCGTGAGCACAGCCTCGCCAAGGTTCCCGCAATGCTGGTTGTCGGCAAGCGCGAGGCGGAGGAGGGCACCGTCGCCGTCCGCCGGCTCGGCAGCCAGGGGCAGGAGATCGTCGCGCTCGACGAGATCGTCGCCCGGCTCGTCGAGGAAGCGCGCGCGCCCGACATGGCGTAAGGTCCTAGTCGCCGCCGCCGGGATCGCTTCCCGCGCGGCGCGCGATGTGGCGCGAAAGACGCACTTCGTTACAAAGCTGCAACCTGACGATCGTGTCAGGTGACGCGAACGTCACCCCACCGCTAAAGGCGCCCCAAACCGGCCGATAGGGCCGAAAGGGGAGGATCGCCACATGCGCTCGACGTTGCTTACTTGTCTGCTCTCGGCCGCACCGCTCGCGCTCGCGATGCCCGCGGCGGCGCAGACGCAGTCGACCACCTCTCCCGCCGCCGATGCCGCGGTCGCCGATCAGGCGCCCGCCGCGAGCGACGATCCCGGCGATATCGTCGTCACCGCGACGCGCCGTTCCGAGGCGCTGTCGGACGTGCCGATCGCGATCTCGGCGGTATCGGGTGAGACGCTGCAGAACACCGGCGCGACCGACGTGCGTGCGCTCAACCAGGTTGCGCCGTCGCTGCTCGTCTCGGGCGCGACGAGCGAGGTGAACTTCACCGCGCGCATCCGCGGCATCGGCACCGTCGGCGAGAACGCCGGCCTCGAGAGCTCGGTCGGCCTGTTCATCGACGGCGTCTATCGCAGCCGCACCGGCGTCGGCCTGTCCGAACTCGGCGATATCGAGCGCGTCGAGGTGCTGCGCGGCCCGCAGGGCACGCTGTTCGGCCGCAACTCGACCGCCGGCCTCATCAACATCACCACCAAGGGGCCCGAGCTCGGCCGTTTCATGGCGAAGGGCGCCTTCACCTACGGCAATTACGATTTCATGCGCGCTGAGGGCGCCGTGAACGCGCCGCTGGGCGAGAACGCCGCCTTCCGCCTCGACGGCGTGTGGCAGCAGCGCGACGGCTATATCAAGGCGCTGACCCCCGGCGAGCCGGACATGAACGATCGCGATCGCTGGCTGCTGCGCGGCCAGCTCGCGTTCGAGCCGACCGACCAGCTCAAGGTCCGCCTGATCGGCGACTATTCGAAGCGCGACGAGAATTGCTGCGCCGGCGTGCTGCTCGGCCCGGTTCGCGGCTTGACGCGCCAGGCCGACGGCACCGCCGCGATCGGCCCCAACGCGCTGTTCGGCCTCGTCCAGGCACTCGGCGCGAACTATCCCGCGATCCCCGCCAGCCGCCGCTTCAACTATCAGACGCCGACGACGCCGGGCGTGCGCTACACCTCCGACAGCGAGGATTGGGGCGTCTCGGGTGAGATCGACTATGATCTGGGCCCTGCGAACCTGACGTCGATCACCGCCTATCGCGATTACAAGAACAAGCAGGGGCAGGACGGCGATTTCAGCGCGCTCGGCCTGCTTGACCGCTTCAACCTTGATCGCCGCTTCCGCCTGTTCAGCCAGGAGCTGCGGCTGCAGGGCGAGGCGTTCGACGGCCGGCTCGACTGGCTCGTCGGCGGCTATTACTCGAACGAGAAGCTCAACGTCCGCGACGACATCAAGTATGGCCGCGATTTCGAGCGCTACGCCAATTGCACGCTCTTCTCGAGCGTGCTGCCGACCGCGGTGCAGACGAGCAATCCCTTCTGCGTCAACGTGCCGGTGGTGCAGGGCACGATCGCGGCGTTGAACGCGCTACCGGCAACCGATCCGCGCCGCGCGTCGCTGGGCACGTTGCAGGCGCTGATCTTCAACACCGCGCGTCCCGGTTTTGGCAGCCTCGCGGCACGCCTTGGCCAGCCCGATATCGCGATCAACGGCACCGGCAACGTCGACACGCGCTATCGCCAGGACAGCGAGAACTACGCCTTCTTCACGCACAACACGGTCGACATCATCGAGGACCGGCTGATGTTCACGATCGGCGCGCGCTACACGCACGAGCGCAAAGATCTGGGCATCGACGCCAATCTCAACAACGCGATCTGTCCGCTGATCGTCAACTCGCCGTTCCAAGCGCTCGCCGCGCTGCCGTGCGTCACCAACGGCACCGCGCCCGATTTCGCGCGCGGCACGCCGGGCACGCGCTTCACCGACAGCGAGTGGACGGGCACTGCGGTGCTCTCGTTCAAGCCGATCGACAGCCTGCTCGTCTACGGTTCGGTGTCGAAGGGGTACAAGGCGGGCGGCTTCAACCTCGATACGTCGGCGCTCGATCGTCCGTGCTTCACCGCGTTCGACACCGCCTGCGCCGCGCGCCTCGCCCTGCCGGCGAACCGGCAGGGCAACGGCCGCGCCGAGGCCTCCGATCTCGCCTTCGCGAGCGAGAAGGTGTGGGCGTACGAAGTCGGCGCCAAGTTCAACGGCCGCGGCATCGACGTCAACGTCGCCGCTTTCTACCAGGCGTATGAGGATTATCAGCTCAACACCTACAACGGCGTCAATTTCGAAGTCACCAATATCCAGGCGTGCAAGGACAGCCTGAACGGCGGCGACCGCGACGCCTCGGCGCTGACCGGCGCGTGCGATTCCGATCGCCTGCGCCCCGGCGTCGTCTCCAAGGGGTTCGAACTCGAGGCGTTCCTGCGTCCGTATCGCGACATCTCGGTCAACATGGCGCTGACCTACGTCGACTCCTACTACCGCCGCGATCTCGTCGGCACGGGCGGCCGGCCGCTCTCGCCGGTGCTGTTCCAGCTGCCCGGCCAGAACGTCTCCAACTCGTCACGCTACGCCGCCACCGCGGGGATCAGCTGGTCGCCCGAGATCGGCAGCAGCGGGATGTCGGCGCTGTTCTATCTCGACACGCGCCTGCAGAGCGACACCAACACCGGCTCCGATCTCGATCCCGAGAAGATCCAGGACGGGTTCGCGGTGGTCAACGGTCGCATCGGTCTCTACGGCGCCGACAAGCGCTGGGGGCTCGAATTCTGGGGCCAGAACCTGTTCAACAAGCGCTATTTCCAGATCGGCGCGGACATGCCGCTCCAGGGCAGCGGATCGCTCGGCACCGTTACTGCGCCGGCATCGGCGGGCTTCCCGGCGACCGCCAACCAGCTGTTCGTCGGCTTCCCGGGGGAGCCGCGCATGTACGGCGTCACGCTGCGCGGCAGCTTCTGATCCGATCGCCGGTCAAACGTCGCGGCCGTCGTCCCCCCGGGCCGGCGGCCGTTTCGTATCTTTCGGATTGAAACGCGAGCGCCTATATTGGCGGTAAGTGTTCAAACAGGAGAATCAACCATACGTCCGCCAATGATGCGCCGGCCAAACCAGGCGCCGCCGATGAACGGCCCGCGATTCAACGAATGGATCCAGAGCCAGAAGGTCCGCGTGATCGATCACGAGGGCGAGAATCTCGGCGTGCTGTACACCCGCGAAGCGATCGCCCAAGCCAAGGAAGTCGGGCTTGATCTCGTGGAAGTGTCGCCCAACGCCGATCCGCCCGTGGCCAAGTTCCTTGATGTCGGCAAGTTCAAGTACGAGGCGCAGAAGAAGGCAAACCTCGCCCGCAAGAGCCAGAAGACGCAGGAGATCAAAGAGATCAAGATGCGTCCCAACATCGACGATCACGATTACGATACGAAGATGAAAAAGGTCGAGGAGTTCATCGGCGACGGCGACAAGGTGAAAGTCACCATGCGCTTCCGCGGGCGTGAGCTCAGCCACGGCCAGCTCGGCATGGCGGTGCTGCAGCGCGTCGCCGAGCAGGTGGCGGAGGTTGCCAAGGTCGAAGCCTATCCACGCATGGAAGGCCGCCAGATGCTGATGGTCCTCGCGCCCAAGTAATTTTTATCGGAACCGTTTGCGATCGGCCGCGTCCGCCAGTCGGACGCGGCCTTTTTTGTGCGTTGCCGTAACGTCAGTTGTGCGGCGCAACCGAACCGCTTCGGCCGCATCGTGGCGCGCGGGCGACAGCCGTATTCGAAACCGCCGGGCAGCAACAAAAATTCGCTAGATCGCGTCCTCGTTGGCCCTAAACGCGCCGCTCCAAACCCGACCTTCAAAAAATAATCCGGAGAGCACGATGCGTCGCGCCGCCTCGCTTTTGTCTACCGCCGTCCTGTTCGCCGCACTGCCTGCGCTGGCGCAGCAGCAGCCGAGCCAGGATCCCACCGCCGCCGCGTCGGTCGATACGCCGCAGCCCGCACCTGCCGCGGACACCGATCTGGGGGCCGGCGAGGGCGGCAATGCGGGTGACATTGTCGTCACCGCGACGCGCCGTGCCGAGCGCCTCGCCGACGTGCCGATCGCGGTTTCGGCGGTGAGCCAGGCCGCGCTGCAGAATTCGGGCGCCAACGACATCCGCGGCGTGGTGCAGCTCGCGCCGTCGCTGCTCATCTCGTCGACCGGCAGCGAGGCGAACGCCTCCGCGCGTATCCGTGGCATCGGCACCGTCGGCGACAACCCCGGGCTCGAGAGCTCGGTCGCGGTATTCATCGACGGCGTCTATCGCAGCCGCACCGGATCGGGCCTCAACGACATCGGCGAGGTCGACCGGATCGAGGTGCTGCGCGGGCCGCAGGGCACGCTGTCGGGCCGCAACGCGTCGGCCGGCGCGATCAACGTCTATACCAAGGCGCCGTCGAACGAGTTCGGCGGCTACCTCGAAGGCACCTACGGCAATTACGACAACATCCGCATCGCGGGCGCGGTGACGGGCCCGATCGTCAAGGACGTGCTGTCGTTCCGCCTCGACGGCGTGTTCAACAAGCGCGACGGCTTCTACCGCGATGTCGTCAACGACACCGATTACAACAATCGCGATCGCTATTTCGTCCGCGGCCAGCTGTTGTTCGAGCCGACCTCGGAACTCACCGTCCGCCTGATCGGCGACTATACCTTCCGTGACGAGAAGTGCTGCGGCGCGGTCTATGTCGACACGCGCGAGAAGCTCGATCCGACGCCGGGCGTCGCGGGCGACTTCACCGTCAATCCCAACGGCAACCGCATCGTCGACGTGCTACGTAGCCTCGGCGGCGTGTTCCCGAGCGCGGGCGATCCGTACAACCGCCGCATCGCCTTCTCGCCGGGCCGCGCCTATGGCAACAAGACCAAGGATTACGGCGGGTCGATGCAGATCGACTATGATTTCGGCAACGCCTCGCTGACGTCGATCACCGCCTATCGCGAGTATAAGGCGGGCAATGCGGCGGACATCGACTATGGCAACGTCGATCTCGGCTACCGCGCCGACGACGGCCGCGCCTTCCGCCAGTTCCACACCTTCACGCAGGAAGTCCGCCTGCAAGGTTCGGCGTTCGACGATCGCCTCGACTGGCTCGTCGGCGGCTTCTACTCGAACGAAGACCTGACGATCGGCGACAACCTCCAGTTCGGTTCGCAGTACGGCGCCTTCGCGTCGTGCCGCATCGTCGCGACCGTCAATCCGCTTGCGGCGCTGCGCAATCCGGCCGCACCGGGCTGCCTTGGTACCGGCTTCGTCGCACCGGGCGTTACGGGCCGTGCAGCCGTGCTCGGAGGCTTGATCCAGGCGCAGGTCGCTGCCGGCACGCCGCTCGCCACCGCCTCGACGAACGCCGGCCTGCTCGGCGCGGGACTTGATCGTCTGTCGACGCTCAACAACCTCGGCGATCGCAACGCGACGTACAAGCAGAACAGCGAGAATTACGCGTTCTTCACGCACAACATCTTCAAGCTGACCGATACGCTGTCGATCACCGCCGGCCTGCGCTGGACGCACGAGGCGAAGAACTTCCGCGCCGCGTTCGACAACACCAACACCGTCTGCCCGCAGCTCCAGCAGAGCCTCGCGCCGCTGCTCGGCAACGCCGCGCTCGCGCAGCTCGCTGGCGGCATCATCACGCTGGGCTGCACCGGCAACTCGACGGTCGCGCTCAACGGGCTCGATCTCCGCGATGATTTCGCGGAGGACGAATTCACCGGCACCGGCGTCCTCTCGTGGAAGCCGACGCGCGATCTGATGCTCTATGCGAGCTACTCGCGCGGCTATAAGGCGGGCGGCTACAACCTCGATCGGTCGGAGCTGGCGCCCAACGCCTTTGCGCCGCCAACGAACGCGGGCGCAGCGCGCCTCCGCTTCGATCCGGAGCTGGTCAACAGCTACGAAGCGGGCGTCAAATATTCGACGCGTCAGTTCACCGCCAATGTCACCGTGTTCCGTTCGGACTTCGAGAACTTCCAGCTCAACACGTTCAACGGCACCAACTTCGTCGTCCAGAACATCGGCTCGTGCTCGGATAGCCTGAACGGCGCCGATCAGGACGCGTCGGCCGCGACCGGCGCGTGCGCCGGCAAGGTCGGCACCGGCGTGCGCAGCCAGGGCGTCGAGCTCGAGATCGGCATCTACCCGGCGCGTAACTTCGCGGTGAACCTCGGCTATACGCTCGCCGACACCAAGTTCCGTCGCAACCTCGTCGGCTCGGCCTCGGGCGAGCCGCTCGATCCGGCGCTGTTCCTGCTCGCCGGCAGCCAGATGTCGAACGCGCCGCGCAACGTGGTGACGAGCTCGGTCAGCTGGACGCCCGATATCGGCAGCAACGGCATGTCGGCGCTGTTCTACCTCGATGGTCGTCTGTCGAGCGACTATAACACCGGCTCGGACCTGTTCCTCGAGAAGGCGCAGGACAGCTTCTTCGTCGCCAATGCGCGCGTCGGCCTGCGTGGGCCGGACGCCAACTGGGCGATCGAGGGCTTCGTGCAGAACCTGTTCGACCAGGATTATCAGCAGGTCGCGTTCAACGCGCCGTTCCAGGGCGCAGGCAGCATCGCGCAGGTCCAGCGCTTCGGCGGTACCGGGAACCAGATCTTCTCGTCGTTCCTCGCCGAGCCGCGCACCTACGGCGTCACGCTGCGCAAGCGCTTCTGATCGGAAGCGGGCAGGGGAGGGGCATCCTCTCCCCGATCGCCTGAGAGAGGCGGCACCCGGTCGATCCGGGTGCCGCCTTTTTCTTGGCCGTCAGGCCGGCGGTTCCCACAGCTCGATCGCATTGCCTTCGGGATCGTGGATGCGCGCGAAGCGGCCAGTCTCGGGCGAATCCCATTCCGCACGCGTCTCGGCGGCGATGCCGGATGCGGCGAGCGACGCGACCAGCCCGGCAAGGTCGCTGACGCGCAGGTTGAGCATCCACGCCTTGTCGGCGGCGAAGTAATCGCTGTCGGCGCGGAATGGCGCGAACACCATCGGCCCGCCCTGCGTCTGCCAGAACCACTCGTTCGCCGCGCCGTCCCCGGTCGCGTCGCACCCCGCGCCGACGCCGAGATGTGTGCGGTACCACGCGCTCAGCGCGTCGGGATCGCGCGCGCGAAAGAACAATCCGCCTATTCCTAGTACCGGCATCGCGCACCTCCCGCTTGAGCGAACAGGATGGTGCGCCGTCGATGGCTAGGCGGCAAGCTCCATCGCGCGCCCCGCGGCGGCATCGAGCAACCGCTTCTCCAGCGTCTTCAGCCGCGGCCCGCTGGCGATCTTGTCGCCCGTCAGATCGGTCAGGTAAAAGGTGTCGACCGCGCGCTCGCCATAGGTCGCGACATGCGCCGAGTGGATCGTCACCTTCGACTGGAACAGCGCGTGCGCCAGCTGGTTGAGCAGCGCCGGCCGGTCGCGCGCGGTCACCTCGACGACGGTGAAGCGGTTCGACGCCTTGTTGTCGATCAGTACGTTGGGTTCGATCGCGAAGGCGTCGGCACGCGTGCGCGGCAGCGGCTTCGCCTTCAGCCGGTCGATCAGTTTGCCGCGGTTGGCCAGCGCATCCTCGATCGCGGTGCGCAGCCGCGCGAGCTGATCGTCCTCGGCGAACGGCCGGCCATAAGGGTCCTGCACCAGGAAATTGTCCAGCGCCATGCCGTCGCGCGTCGTATGGATGCGCGCGTCGATGATGTTCCCGCCAGCGACGTGGATCGCGCCGGCGATGCGATAGAAGATGCCGGGATGGTCGGCGGCGTAGACGGTGACGAGCGTCGCGCCGCGCTGCGCATAGACCTGCGCGTCGATCGCCAGCCGCGCCTCGCCCATCCGTGCGACGAAGCGCGCATTGTGGAGCAGCACGTCCTCGGGCTCGGCGATCCAATAGGCTTCGGGGAATCGGCGGACGTAGCGCGCGAGCGCGTCCGCATCCCACGCCATCGCCGCCGCCAGGTTCGTCTGCTTTGCGGCGATCCGCTCGCCGCGGCCCTTCTGCTTGTGGCCGAGCCGCAGCACCTCCTCCGCGGCCTCGAACAGATCGCCGAGCAGCTGGCGTTTCCAGCCGTTCCACGTGCCGGGGCCGACCGCGCGGATATCGACGATCGTCAGGATCAGCAGCAGCCGCAGCCGCTCCGCCGATTGCACCACCGCAGTGAAATCGAGGATCGTCTTGAAGTCCGACAGGTCGCGCTTGAACGCCGTCGCCGACATCAAGAGGTGATGCCGCACCAGCCACGCGACCGTCTCCGTCTCTGCGCGGCTCAGCCCGAAGCGCGGGCACAGCCGTTCGGCGACCGCCGCGCCCAGGATCGAATGGTCGCCGCCGCGCCCCTTGGCGATATCGTGCAGCAGCACCGCGACGTACAGCACGCGCCGCGACAGGATCTGGCCGAAAATCGCGCTGGCGAGCGGGTGGTCGGCGGCGAGCGTGCCGCTCTCGATCCGCGCGAGCAGCCCGATCGCGCGGATGGTGTGCTCGTCGACGGTGTAATGGTGGTACATGTCGAACTGCATCTGCGCGACAACGCGGCCAAAATCGGGCACGAAGCGCCCGAACACGCCCGTCTCGTTCATCCAGCGCAGCACCAGCTCGGGATCGCGCGGGCTCGTCAGCACGTCGAGGAACAGCGCATTGGCGCGCGGATCGGTGCGCACGTCGTCGACCAGCTTGGCGTCGCGCGTCGCGGCGCGCGCGGCGAGCGGATGGATCTCCACCCCGTGCAGATCGGCGAGCTGGAAGATCTCGATCAGCCGCACCGGATCCTCGGCGAAGAAGCCGTCGTGCGGCAGCGCCAGCCGCCCGCGATCGAGCACGAAGCCCGCCAGCTTGCGCGGGCGCCGGCGCAGCTGCGGCAGCCCGAAGCGCCGCCCGCGCGCCGCGAACTTCTCGTCGAGATGCGCCAGGAACACGCCCGTCAGCGCGCCGACCGATTTGGCGTGCAGGAAGTAATATTGCATGAACCGCTCGACCGCCGCCTTGCCCGGCCGGTCGGAGAAGCGCATCCGCTCGGCGATCTCGCGCTGCATGTCGAACGTCAGCCGGTCCTCGGCGCGCCCGGCGGCAAGGTGGAGGTGGCAGCGCACCGCCCACAGGAAATTGTCGGCGCGGTGGAACAGGCGGTATTCCGCCGGGGTAAACAACCCGACGTCGACGAGCTGCGCGGCGCGATCGACGTCGTAGATATACTTGCCGATCCAGAACAGCGCGTGAAGATCGCGCAACGCGCCCTTCCCTTCCTTCACATTGGGTTCGACGACGTAGCGCGTGTCGCCCATCTTGACGTGGCGCACGTTGCGCTCGGCCAGCTTGTCGGCGATGAACTGGCGTTCGGTGCCGAACGTCACCTCCGCCTTGAAGCGCGCGATCGCCTCGTCGTGCAGCGCGGTGTCGCCCCACACGAACCGCCCTTCGAGCAGCGCGGTACGGATCGTCACGTCGCCCTTCGCCTGGCGCACCATTTCGTCGAGCGAGCGCGACGAATGGCCGACTTTCAGCCCCAGATCCCACAGCGCGTAGAGCATCGATTCGATGACCTGCTCGGCCCATGGCGTCTGCTTCCACGGCGTCAGGAAGCCGATGTCGACGTCGGAGAACGGCGCCATCTCGCCGCGGCCATAGCCGCCCACAGCGATCAGCGACAGGCGCTCGCCCGCGGTTCGATTGGTCGGCGGGTACAGCCGCTGGGTGATGAGATCGAGCAGGATGCGCAGCAGCTGGTCGATCAGGAACGCCTGCGCATTCGCCGCCTCCAGCCCGCGCGACGGGCGGTCGGCAAGCCGCCGCGCGATCTCGGCACGGCCCGCGTCGAGCGCGTCCTTGAGCATCGCGGTGGCGGTACGGCGCAGCAGCGCGGAGTCGTTGATCTCGACCGCGTCGATCGCCTCGGCGAGTGCGCGGCGATCGACGATCGCCCGGCGATTGGGAAGCGTATCGAAGCGCGTGCTCATGCTGCGAGCGGTAAGGCAAAGCGACGCGCCTTGGAACCGGGCGCAATCGTTCCTATATGGTAACAATCGCCAGTATCACCGCCCGTAGGCGCTGGCGGCTGAGAGACGCACGTGCTCCCGCTTACGCGCCGGAGTGTTTTGATGGACCTCAACCAGTTGTTCGCCCGCCACCAGATATCGCTGATGCGCACACGTGCCGCGGAGTCGCCCGAGGCGCGTCACGCGCACGCCGGGCTCACGCGCGGCTATGCGGCGCGGATCGCGACGCTTCAGGCCGATACCGGCGCCACCAGCCCGCTCGCCGGCCGCACCGCATGAGCACGGCGCCGGAAACCATCGCCGTCGTGGCCGACGCCGGTGACGCGCCGGTAGCGGCCCCGGTGGTGAAGCGGCGCCAGTTCCGCACCGCCGCCACCAAATCCAAGCTGTCCGTCGAGGAGGCCGATCGCCAGGGCCGCGCGGTACGCCTCGCGTTCGAGAAGATGGGCCGCGACGCGTCGCGCGCCTTCCTCAACGAACCCGACGCCGCGCTCGGCGGCCGCCCGCTCGACGTCGCCACGGCGAGCGCAGTCGGGTTGGCCGCGGTCGAGGCGGCGATCGTCGCGCACGCGGCTGCCACACCGCGCTGAAGCGTGGCCGACACTAACTAGGCACGCCGCGGCGAAGCCGCGTCGTCGGACGGGTTCGGCTCGGCCGACCCGCCGGCCGTGCCGGGCGCTGCTCGGGCGCTACGCGCCGCGAACGATGCCGCAATCTTTGCGCTGAGGTGCAATCGACAGGTCGGTCGCGAGGTACGCCGCGGCGGAGCCGCGTCGTCGGACGGGTTCGGCTTGGCCGACCCGCCGGCCGTGCCGGGCGCTGCGCGGCTAGCCCGCGCATCGGCCCGCGGCGCGCGAGCCTACGCCCGTCAGTACATATGCTGGCCGCCGTTGATGCTCAGCGTCGATCCGGTGACGAACCCGCCCTCTTCCGAACACAGGAACGCGACGCCACGCGCGATCTCGTGCGCTTGGCCGAGCCGCCCGACCGGGATCTTGGCGACGATCTTGTCGAGCACGTCGGCGGGCACCGCCGCGACCATGTCGGTATCGATATAGCCCGGCGCGATCGCGTTCACCGTCACGCCGGCGCGCGCGCCCTCCTGCGACAGCGCCTTGGTGAAGCCGTGGATGCCGCTCTTCGCCGCGGCATAGTTGACCTGGCCGTACTGGCCCGCCTGGCCGTTGATCGAACCGATGTTGACGATCCGCCCCCAGCCGCGCTCGCGCATCCCCGGGAACACCGCCTTGGCCATGTTGAAACACCCGCCGAGGTTGGTGTCCATGACCTCCTTCCACATCTGGTACGTCATCTTCAGGATCGTGCCGTCGCGCGTGATGCCGGCGTTGTTGACCAGCACGTCGACCGGCCCCAGCTCGTCCGCGACGCGCGCGACGCCCGCCTGGCACGCCTCGTGATCGGCGACGTCCCACTTGTACGCCTTGATCCCCGTCCGCTCGGTGAAGGCGGCGGCCTTCTCGTCGTTGCCGGCGTAATTTGCCGCCACCGTCATGCCCATGTCCTCGAGCGCCAGGCTGATTGCCTCGCCGATCCCGCGCGTTCCGCCCGTGACGATCGCGACCCGTGCCATTCAGCCTCTCCCTAATCCGCAGCCAGCCGCGACGCTACTTAGCCGCCACCCAGCCTTCAAGCTCCCGCGCCAGCAGCGTTCGTAACAAATCGATGCCGACCGCGCTGTCGTTGAGGCACGGCAGGTAGGCGAAATGCGTGCCCCCCGCTTCCTCGAACGTCTCGTGCCCGCGGATCGCCAGCTCCTCAAGCGTTTCCAGGCAGTCGGCGGAAAAACCCGGTGCGACGATCGCCACCTTCCGCACGCCCTCGCCGGGCAAGGCGGCGAGTGTCGTGTCGGTCGCCGGCTCGAGCCATTTCGCCGGGCCGAAGCGGGATTGGAAGGTAATGCGCACCTCGCGCCCCATCGCCTCGCCCAGCAGCCGCGCGGTCTTCTGGCAGTGGCAATGGTACGGGTCGCCCAGCTGAAGCGTGCGCTTGGGCATGCCGTGGAAGCTCGCGATCAGTAGGTCAGGCGTGAAATCGAGCGCCGCCAGACCGTCCTCGATCGACGTTTTCAGTGCCGCGATATAAGCCGGATCGTCGTGATACGGCGGCAGCGTGCGAAGCGCGGGCTGCCAACGCTGCGTCGCGAGATGCGCGAACGCCTTGTCGTTCGCCGTCGCGGTCGTCGCCGCGCAATATTGCGGGTAGAGCGGCGCCAGCAGGATGCGCTCGCACCCAGCATCCTTCATCGCCTGCAGGCGGTCGGCGATCGCCGGCCGCCCGTAGCGCATCGCGTGATCGACCATCACCTGCGGCCCTAAGGCATCACGTAGCGCCGCCGCCTGCGCGCGCGTGATCGCGGCGAGCGGCGATCCGTCGTCGCGCCACACCTGGCCGTAGGCGTGCGCCGATTTCTTCGGCCGCGTCGTCAGCACCGCACCGCGCAGGATCGGCTGCCACACGATCTGCGGGATCTCGACGACGCGCCGGTCGGACAGGAATTCGGCGAGATAGCGCCTCACCGATCGCGCATCGGGCGCGTCGGGCGTGCCGAGGTTGATCAGCAGCACGCCGATCCGGCGCGGGGGAATGGGGGGATGGTCGGGGGGCAGGGTCATGATGCTCCAAACGGCAGGGTGCGCAGCCGGTTGCCGGTCGCCGCGCTCAGTGCGTTGGCGATCGCCGGGGCCACCGCCGCTACGCCGAGATCGCTGATCCCGCCGGGATCGGCATCGCTGGGCAGCAGCTCGACCGTAATCTCGGGCGTGTCGGCGAGGCGCGGCAGCGCGAGATCACCGATCCGTTGCGCGCGGGCGACGCCGCCGGTGAATCCCGGCCCCGCGCCGGTGGCGAGCGCCAGCCCTAGTACGATGCCGCCCTCGATCTGCTGGCGCACCACGTCGGGATTGATCACCCGCCCGGCATCGACCGCGGCGACAATCCGGTCGACGCGCGGCCGCCCCGCGCCGTCGAACTGTGCCTCGGCGAGGATCGCGATGCTGCTGCCGGCCATCGCGTGGCAGGCGAGTCCCTGGCCGCTACCCGGCCGCCCGCCGTCCCACCCGCCGAGCGACGCCGCCGTCGTCAGGCAGCGCGCAAGCCGCGCGTCGTGCCCCAACATGCCGATGCGGTACGACATCGGCTCCGCGCCCGCGCGATGCGCCAGCTCGTCGAGGAAGCATTCGGTGAAAAAGGCGTTGGCGCGGTCCGCGTGGCCGCGCAGGTGGCCGACGGCGATCGGCAGATCGGCGACGTGATGGTCGATCGCCAGTGCTGGGAGCCGATACGGCGGCACCGCGCCCGACATCGCGTAGCCGTCCGCCCGCTCGGGCAGCAGCGCGTCGGCGCGCAGCAGCGGATCGCCCGGCGCAAGTCTCGCCGCCAGCGCCGCGCCGGTCGCCGGAGTCGCGATCTTCGCCTGCCATTCGAGGATACGCCCGTCGCTCGCCATCCGCGCCGCCATGCGCGCCTTGGCCGGCGCGCCGAAGCGATCGTGCAGAATCGCCTCGCGCCGCGACCAAGTGAGCTGCACCGGGCGTTTGAGCGTCACCGCCAGCATCGCGGCCTGCGTGATCGCGTCATGCTCCAGCGCCTGGCCGAACGATCCGCCGATCAGCATCGGGTGAATCGTGACCGCGCTTTCGCTCACGCCGATCGCGCGCGCCGCCGCCGCGCGCGCCGCGCCCGGCGCCTGCGTCGCCACCCACAGTTCGAGCCGGTCGGCATGCCACCACGCCGTCGCGGTCGGCGTCTCGATCGCGGCGTGGACGCCAACGCCGATCGCATAGTCGGCGCGCACCACGTCGCCTTGCAGCACCTCCGCCACGTCGCCGATCGCCGCCAAGCGGCGACCTTCACCCCGCAGCGCGGCGTCGAGCGCGCGCGCGATCGCCGCATCGTCCGCCAGCGCACCGCGCGTGGTAAAGCGCGGCGCGAGCGCGGCGATCGCGCGGTTCGCCGCCCACCAGTTGTTCGCCGCCGCCGCGACCCAGCGCGTATTCTCCAAGACGGCAATGACGCCGCTCACCCGGTCCGCCGCCGCGCGATCGACGCGCACCAGCCGGCTCTCACCCCCCGCCGGGCCCTGGCAGATGCTGGCGAAGACCATGTCGGGCAGCCGCACGTCGGCGGCGAAATTGGCCGATCCGTCGACCTTTGCCGGCGCGTCGAGCCGCGGCAGCGGCTGCCCGGTCAGCCGACCCGCGTCGCCGATGCGCAGCGGCAGATCGTCGGGCAGCGTCTCGCGCGCCGCCGCCGCGGCGAGCTCGCCGAAGCGCAGCCGCCGGTTGCCGGCGACGACGAAGCCGTCGCGCGTCTCGCACGCGTCCCACTCGATGCTCCAGCGCGCCGCCGCCGCGCGGCACAGCAGCACGCGCGCCGCCGCGCCTGCCTCGCGCAGCGGCTGCTCGAACATCCGCACCGATGTCGATCCGCCGGTCAGCACCAGCGCCGATCGCACCCAATGCTCGCGCCGCACCGCCTCGGGCACGCGCCCGGTGCCGAACAGCGCGTCGGCGGCGAGCGGATTGGCGTAGAGCGGGCTCGGCAGCGCCGCCTCCACCCCGATCGTGCGCCAGTCGGCGCCCAGCTCGTCCGCCAGGATCTGCGGCAGCACCGTCCACACGCCCTGGCCGTGCTCCGCCTGCGGCACTGCGACGGTTATCTGCCCATTCTCGGCGATCTTGAGCCACGCGCCGAATTGGGTCTCGCCCGCCGCCGGGGCCAGATCGACCGCATAGTCGCGCGGCCATACCGCCCAGGCGAGCGCCAGGCCCACCCCCGCGCCACCGGTCACCAGCAAGGAACGCCGCGAGATCATCCGCGCGGGCTTAGCCCGCGATCGCCGCGCCGTCATCGGGCTTGCGCGGGTGAGGCGACGGGGTGGCGCGTGCGCCGGCAGCCTCCGCCACCGGCGCCCGGCCGGTCACGCCGCCTCTGTGTTCGCCAGTGCGCGATAGCGGGTGCGCAGCCCCACCTTGTCGATCTTCTCCGTGCCCAGCCGCGGCAGCGCGTCGTCGGACAGCCAGATCTTGGCCGGCACCTTGAAGGCGGCGATATGCTGGTGGAGGAAGGCGGTAATGTCCTCCGCGGTCACCGCACCGCGGCTCGACAAATGCACGACCGCGCCCGGCACCTCGCCGTATTTCTCGTCCGGCAGGCCGAACACCGCGGCTTCCGCTACATCCGGGTGCTCGTACAGCGCCGCCTCGACCTCCTGGCAGCTGATGTTCTCGCCGCCGCGGATGATGATGTCCTTCTTGCGGTCGACGATGAACAGATAGCCGTCCTCGTCGAGATAGCCGATGTCGCCGGTGCGGAAATAGCCGTCGGCGGTATAGGCGCTCGCGGTCGCGTCCGGCTTGCCCCAATATTCCTGGAAGTTCGCCGCCGACCGGATTGCGACTTCGCCGCGCTCGCCCTGCGCCACCGGCTTGCCGGCGTCGTCCAGAATCGCGAGGTCGACCAGCGGCATCGACGGGCGCCCGGCCGAATTGGGCTTGGCGAGATAGTTCGACCGCCAGTTGCCCGTGCCGACGCCGTTCGTCTCGGTCAGCCCGTAGCCGATCAGCGGCGCGCCCTCCATCTCCTCGTCGATCCGCTTGACGTGCTCCACCGGGCGCGGCGCACCGCCCGCGGCGATGTCGGCGACGCTCGACAGGTCGTATTTGTGGCGGTTGGGATGCGTCAGCATCTCGAAGCTCATCAGCGGCACGCCGACGAAATAGGTGATCTTTTCCTGCTGGATGAGGCGCATCGCCTCCTCCGCGTCCCACTTGGGCATCAGCACCAGCTTGCGCCCGATCGCGAACGACTGCAGCATCACCGGCACCTCGGCGGTGACGTGGAACAGCGGCACGTTGAGCAGCGTCGACGGCTGCAGCGCACCCGCTTCCTGCCCGTCCTGCGCCGCGATCGCGAGCATCATCATCGCCGAGCCGAGATAGTTGAAGACGCCCTGCGTCACCTGGCGATGCGTCGACAGCGCGCCCTTCGACTGGCCGGTCGAACCCGAGGTGAACAGGATCGTCGCGTGGTCGTCCGGCCCCACCTGCGGCAACTCGGCCTCGCCCGCGCCCTTCGCCAGGATCGGCTTCAGCGCGGTGTCGACCGGCTGCAGGTCGTCGAACTCGACCACGGTGGCGTTCAGCTGGCCGATCGCGGCGAGCCGCTTGCAGCGCGGCGGATCGGCGAAGACGAGGTTGCAGCCGACATCCTCGATGCTCGCCTGCAATTCTTCCGATTGCCACCAGCCGTTGAGCAGCGTCGCGACGCCGCCCGCCATCAGGATGCCCATGTACAGGACGATCCACGACGGCGAATTGCGCGCGGCGATGCCGACGCGGTCGCCCTTGCCGACGCCGAAGCCGCTCGCCAGCGCCGCCGCGACGGCGCGCGCGCGCTCGTGAACGTCGGCGTAGGTCAGCCGCTCATCGCCCGCGACGAGGAATTCGGTGCCGGCGTGCTGCTGGCAATAATGATCGAAATAGGCCGGCAGCGTCGGCGGCGCGCCGGCGATGATCGGCAGCTCGCGGCCGAAGCGCGCGATCGAACCGAGCGCAAGCGGGCCACCCTCTGCGGTCATCGCCGCCATCACAGCGTCCATCTTGTGATCGAGTTCGGTCTTCATGCAACGCTCTCCGCATGGCTATTGGTCTTGCTGCCCGGCCCCTTTATGCAGGCGCGACGCGATAGGGGAAAGCCTTGATCCTGCCTCAAATGATTGCTGCCGCGGCGGCCACCGGCCATATCCGCTTCGCGGAGCTCGGCCTGCATCCCGATGTGTTCTCGATCGGCTTCTTCACGCTGCGCTGGTACAGCCTCGCCTATATCGCCGGCATCGTCATCGGCTGGTGGTATCTGCTGAAGCTCCTCGACCAGCCCGGCGCACCGATGGCGCGGCGCCATGCCGACGATCTCGTCTTCTACGCCACGCTCGGCATCATTCTGGGCGGGCGGATCGGCTACGTCCTGTTCTATGCCCCGGAGATGCTGCTCCATCCCTTGCGCATCCTGCGATTGTGGGACGGGGGGATGAGCTTCCACGGCGGGGTGATCGGCACATCGTTGGCGATCATCCTGTTCGCGCGCAAGAACGGGCTCAACTGGCTGCGCATCCACGATTACGTCGCCTGCGTGGTGCCGTTCGGGTTGTTCTTCGGCCGGCTCGCCAATTTCGTGAACGGCGAATTATGGGGCAAGCCGACGCAAGCGGCATGGGGCATCGTGTTCGACCGCACGGTGCCGATCGGCGTGCCCGAGCCGGCGCGCCATCCCAGCCAGCTGTACGAGGCGGGGCTGGAAGGCATCGTCCTCTTCGCAATCCTGTGGTTCTTCTTCTGGCGCACCAAGGCGCGTTACCAGCCGGGTAAGCTCGTCGGGCTGTTCCTCGTCGGCTACGGCGTGGCGCGGTTCATCGTCGAATTCTTTCGTGAGCCCGATTCGCAGTTCGCCGGCACCTTCTTCGCCACCACGATCCACATGGGGCAGCTGCTCTGCCTGCCGATGATCGCCGGCGGGCTCTATCTCGTCGTCACCGCGCCGGGCCGCCGCCAGCGGGTCGAGCCGATCGCCGGCGGCGAGAGCGTCGCCTGACGCGCCGGCGCCAGCGATGACGGCTGCTCCATCCGCCGATCCCGCACCCGGCGCGGACGGCCCGCTGCCCGAACGGCTCGCCCGCGCAATCGCGCTCGGCGGGCCGATCCCGGTCAGCCAGTATATGGCCGCCGCCAACGCGCATTATTACGCGACGCGCGATCCGCTCGGCGCGGCGGGCGATTTCACCACCGCGCCCGAGATCAGCCAGATGTTCGGCGAGCTGATCGGGCTGTGGGCGGCGGACCTGTGGGATCGCGCCGGCCGCCCCGACGTGCGCTGGGTCGAGCTCGGCCCGGGGCGCGGCACGCTCACCGCCGATGCGATGCGCGCCGCGGCGAAGGCGGGCTTCGCGCCGCCCGTCCACTTCGTCGAGACGAGCCCGGTGCTCCGCGCCGAACAGGCGAAGCGCGTTCCCGGCGCGACGTGGCACGACGATGTCGAGGATCTCCCCACCGATCGCCCGCTGATCGTCGTCACCAACGAATTCTTCGATGCGCTGCCGATCCGCCAGCTCGTCCGGCGCGCGGGCAGCTGGCACGAACGCTTCGTCGCCTGCCAAGATACGCTCTTCCTGCCAATTCCGGGCAAGCAGGTGCCCGACGCGATCATCCCGCCGCACCTCGTCGATGCCCCCGCCGGGTCGATCATCGAAACCTCGCCCGCCAGCGTCGGGATCATGCGCGTCCTCGCCGCGCGGATCGTGGCGCAGGGCGGCGCGGCGCTGCTGATCGACTATGGCTACGAAGGCCCGGCGATCGGCGACACGCTGCAGGCGGTGCGCGGCCACGCCTTTGCCAATCCGTTCGAGGCGCCGGGCGAGCGCGATCTCACCGCGCACGTCGATTTCGCGACGCTGGGCGCGGTCGGCCTCGCCAGCGGCGCGCGCATCGCCGGGCCGGACCGGCAGGGCGAGTTCCTCCGCACGCTCGGCATCGATGCGCGCGCCGCGGCGCTCGGGCCAAAGGTCGCCGCCGATCGCGATCGGCTGGTCGACGCGATGGGCACGTTGTTCAAGGTGCTCGCCATCCACCATCCTGATTGGCCACGGCCGGCAGGCTTCGCATGATCGATTATCGCAACGCCGTCGCCACCGATGGGGCGGCGATCGACGAGATGGCGCGCCGCGTCTGGCTCGCGACCTTCGCGCATTCCGCCCCACCGGCGGATATCGATGCCTATGTCGCCAACGCCTACGGCCCCGCCGGCACGCTGCGCCGCCACCTTGCCGATCCCGCCTACGACTTTCAGGTCGCGCTGAAGGACGGCGTCGTCGTCGGCTATTGCAAGCTTGGCCCCACCTTCTTCGACGGCGAGGTGCCGACCGCGGGGACGATCCACCTCCACCAGCTCTACGTCGATCCCGCGGCGCACGGCAGCGGCGTCGCGCCCGCGCTGCTCGATTGGGCGAAGGGGCTCGCACGCCGCCGCGGCACGCCCACGATCCTCCTCACCGTCTGGGAGGGCAACGATCGCGCGCGCGCCTTCTATGCCAAGCACGGCTTCGTCCACGTCGGCGACTATGCCTTCCAGACGGGCAGCCAGATCGACCGCGATCTCATCATGCGGCTCGATCTGTGACGGGCGTCGCCGATCAGGTCGAGGCGATCCGCGCCCGCGCGCTCGACGGCGTCGCGCACGGTTTCCTCGGTCGGCGCGGCGGCGTCTCCGCCGGGATCCACGGCGGGCTCAACGTCGGGCTGGGGTCGGATGACGATCCCGCCGCGGTGGCGGAGAACCGCGCGCGCGCGCTCGCCGCGGTGCTGCCCGGCGCCGCGCTCGCCACCTGCTACCAGGTCCATTCCGCCGACTGCGTGACGCTGGATGCGCTCCTAGCCGAGCGGCCACGCGCCGACGCGCTGGTCACCGCGACGCCGGGGCTCGCGCTCGGCATCCTCACCGCCGATTGCGCGCCGGTGCTGCTCGCCGATCCCGCGGCGGGGGTCGTCGGTGCCGCGCATGCCGGGTGGAAGGGCGCGCTCGCCGGTGTCACCGACACGACGGTCGCGGCGATGGAGGCGCTGGGTGCGCGGCGCGAGGCAATCGTCGCGGCGATCGGCCCGTGCATCGCGCGTGCGAGCTACGAAGTGGACGACGCGTTCCGCCAGCGTTTCGAGGGCAGCGATCCGGCGAACGAGCGCTTCTTCGTCGATGCCCGACCCGGCCACGCGCAGTTCGATCTCGAAGCCTATGTCGCGTATCGCCTCGCCGCCGCCGGTGTTCGCCGGATCGAGGCGCTGGGGCTCGATACCTATGCCGACGAGCAGCGCTTCTTCAGCTACCGCCGCGCGACCCATCGCGGCGAGCCGAGCTACGGCCGCCAGATCGCGATCATTGGTTTGTCTGGGTGAGCGCGCCGCCGTTTGCTTCGCAGCAGCGCGGCGTCGCGATCGGCATGGCGGCGGCGGCGGGGGTGACGATCGTCGCGGCGATCGTGGCGCTTCGCTGGGGCGGCAGCCTGCTGCCCGCGATGCCGACCACCGCAGACCGCCTCGTCTTTGCGCTCCGCTGCGACATCCCCGTTGTGGCGACGCTGCTGCTCGCGATCGCCGCAGTGGCGTCACGGCGCTTCTTCTCCGCCGCCGATATCGACGGCGCGGCCTTTGCCGCGGCGACGCCGCCCGTGGCGGTCGGCCGCGCGATCCTCGCCAACACGCACGAACAGGTGACGCTCGCCGTCTTCGCGCACCTCGCGCTGGCCAGTGTCGCCCGGGAGCGGGAGATCGCGCTCGTCCCGGTTTTCGCCGCGCTGTTCTGCCTCGGTCGTGGCTGCTTCGCGCTTGGATACGCCCGCGGTGCCGCGCGGCGCGCATTCGGTTTCGGCCTCACCTTCTACCCGACGATCGTCGCGCTCGCACTCGCCGCACTCCGCTTGGCTCGGGTAGGCGCGTCGTCGCCGGCCTAGCGCAAAGCTACCATTCTACTGTTACCGCGCTGCAACACGCCGCCGCTTTTGCAACGCACGTGGAAACATGCCCGGCGCCGGCGGTTTTTATTCGCGAGCCGCGCATGAAGTAGGCGGCTCGCTTCAAAGGTATTTTTATGAAGAAGTTGATCCTGGCGGCGACTGCTGCCGTTTTCCTCGTTCCCGCCGTCGCTGCAGCGCAGGATACCACCACCGATGGTTCGCGCGCGTTCGGCATCGATCCGTACGTCGGCGTGATGGGCGGCTACGAGGGGTTCGAAAGCAACCCGGGCGGTGGCATCCCCGCCAGCCCGCGTGGTAATCGCCTCAAGGGCGGGCTGGTCGAGGGCGTCGCCGGCGTCAACGTGCCGCTCGGCGGGTTCTTCGTCGGTGTCGAAGGCAATGCCGCCAAGGGCTTCACCGGTGATATCGATTGGGAATATGGCGTGCACGGCCGCGTCGGCGCGCGCGCCGGTGAAACGGGCCTCGTCTACGTCAAGGCCGGCTACCGCTGGATCAACTTCGATCGCTACGGCAACAACAGCCCCGATTTCGGGCGCGTGTCCTATGGCATCGGCGGCGAGTTCGGCCCGGGGGCGATCGGTCTCGACGGGCTGACCAAGAAGGAAGGCATCCGGCTGCGCGCCGAAGTGTCGACCACCGGCGAGTTCGAATCGGTCCGCCCGATGATCGGCGTCATCGGCCACTTCTGATCCGGAAGATCGGCTGATTTCGGAAGGGGCTCCGGCACGCCGCCGGGGCCCCTTTTTCATTGGCCGGCGGTGGGCGGCAGTGCGTCCGCCACGATCGGCGCCACCTTCGCCACCACCCGCTTCACGCCCGCGGCATTGGGATGGATGCCGTCGCCCAGCAGCAGGTTCCGATCGGTGATCACGCCGTCGAGGAAGAACGGGTAGAGCGGCACGCCGTATTTCTTCGCCAGATCGGGATAGATGGCGTTGAACGCGCCGGCATAGTCCGCGCCCATGTTCGGCGCGGCGATCATGCCGGTCAGCATCGCGGGAATGCCGCGCGTCTTCAGCGTCGCCAGCATCGCGTCGAGGTTGGTCCGTGTCGCCGCCGGATCGAGCCCGCGCAGCATGTCGTTCGCGCCCAGCCCCAGCACGACGAGATCGGGCTTGCGCGGCAGTCCGTCGAGCACGAAGCCGAGCCGGCTGCGTCCACCCGCACTGGTATCGCCCGACACGCCGGCGTTCATCACCTGCGCCGACACCCCTTGCGCTGTCAGCGCGCGCTCCAGCACCGGTGCGAAGCCGTCACCCGCGGGCAGATTGTAGCCCGCATACAGGCTGTCGCCGAACGCCACGATCAGCCGCCGGTCGCCTTGCGGCGCAGCGGCCTGCACCACGTTCGCCGGCGCGGCGGCGGGCGCGGCGGCATTGTCGATGCCCGCCCTGTCGTCACGCGTCGGGCTGCACGCCGCGCTCAGGTGGACAAGCGCCAGCGCGGCCACCAGATGTCGCATCACCATCATGTCGGGAGCGTCCCTCACCTATGCCTAACCAGGACGCTGCTATCGCGGTCCGCGCGCGCGATGTCACGCTCACGCTCGGCAGTCGTGCCGCGCCGGTCGAGGTGCTGAAGGGCGTCGATCTCGATATCGCGGCGGGGGAGAGCCTGGCGATCCTCGGCGCCTCGGGATCGGGCAAGTCGTCGCTGATGGCGGTGCTGTCGGGGCTCGAACGCGCGAGCGGCGGCAGCGTCAGCGTCGGCGGCGTCGATTTCGGCCGCCTCGACGAGGACGGGCTGGCCAGGGCGCGGCGCGGGCGGATCGGCATCGTGCTCCAGGCCTTTCACCTGCTGCCGACGATGACCGCGCTTGAGAACGTCGCCGTCCCGCTCGAACTCGGCGGCCACGCCGATGCCTTTGCGCGCGCCGCGGACGAGCTCGCAGCGGTCGGCCTTGGCCACCGGCTCGATCATTATCCAGCCCAGCTCTCGGGCGGCGAGCAGCAGCGCGTCGCTATCGCGCGCGCCGTCGCGCCGCAGCCCGCGATCCTCTTCGCCGACGAGCCGACCGGCAATCTCGACGCCGCCACCGGTGCCGCGGTGATCGATCTGCTGTTCGCCCGCCAGCGCGCGGCGGGTGCGACGCTGCTCATCATCACCCACGATCCCGCGCTTGCCGATCGCTGCGCGCGCGTGATCGAGATGCGCGACGGCCGTATCGTCGGGGAGCGCCGCGCGTGAGCGACGATGCTGGCGCGCTCGGCTGGGGCGCGACCTGGCGGATCGCGCGGCGCGATCTCAACGCCGGCTTCCGCGGGCTTCGCCTTCTGTTCGTCTGCCTGTTCCTCGGTGTTGCGACGCTCGCGGCGATCGGCAGCCTCACCGCCGCGATCACGCAGGAGCTTGCCGCACGCGGCCGCACGCTGCTCGGCGGCGATATCGAAATCGCGATGATGCAGCGGCAGATCGCGCCCGCCGATCTCGCGATGCTGCGGCGGTTCGGCAGCGTCAGCGAAACCATCCGCCTGCGCGCGATGGCACACACGCTCGGCCCTGCGCGAAGCAACGCGCCGCCGGCGGTGCTCACCGAGCTGAAGGGCGTCGACCGCGCCTATCCGCTCTACGGCACGCTGCGCCTCGCCAAAGGCCGCTACGCGCCGCTCGCCCCCGATCGCGTCGTCATCGGGCAGGCGCTCGCCGACCGGCTGGCGATCGGCCGCGGCGCGCGGCTGCGCTACGGCCAAGCCGATTTCACCGTCTCCGGAATCATCGCCGACGAGCCAGATCGCGTCGGCGAGGGGTTCACGCTCGGCCCCGTCGCGATCGTCTCGCTCGATGGCCTCGCGCGCACCGGGCTGATCCAGCCCGGCAGCCTCTACGACAGCAAATACCGTCTGCGCACCCCGGCGGGCACCGACGCGCCCGGCTTACGCGATCGGCTGGAAAAGGCGCACGCGGCGGACGGCTGGTCGTTCAAGGATCACAGCCGCGCCGCACCCGGCGCGAACCGCTTCTTCGAGCGCATGGGCCAGTTCCTGTCGCTGATCGGGCTCGCCGCGCTGGTGATCGCCGGGATCGGCGTCAGCAACGGCGTGTCGTCGTACCTCGCGCTCAAGCGCGGGTCGATCGCGACGCTCAAGGTGCTCGGCGCGCGCAGCCAGGACATCGCGCGCATTTATCTGCTGCAGATCGGCGCGGTCGCGGTGCTCGCGATCGCCATCGGCCTCGTCGCGGGTGCGCTGATCCCGTCCGCGATCGTGGCACTGCTCGGCGACGTGCTGCCGGTCCGCCCCGGTTTCGCGCTCCACCCGCTGCCGCTCGCCACCAGCGCGCTCTACGGCCTCCTCATCGCCTACGCCTTCACGCTGCCGCCGCTCGCCCGCGCGCGCACGCAGCCAGCGGCGGCGATCTTCCGCTCGGGCGTCGATCCGCGCCGCGGCGTCGACCGCCGCACGCTCGCGCGCGTCGCGCTCGCCGCCGCCGCGCTCGTCGCGGTCGCGCTCGGCACCGCGCGCGAGCCCTTGTTCTCCGCCGCGGTGCTCGGCGCGGTTGCGGGCGTGCTCGTGCTGCTGCTCGCGCTCGGCTGGGGCGTGGCGCGGATCGCCGGCCGGCTGCCACGCCCGCGTCGCCCGCTGCTGCGCCTCGCGCTCGGCAATCTCCACCGCCCCGGCGCGCAGACCGGCGCGCTGGTGGTCGCGCTCGGCCTCGCGCTCACCCTGTTCGTCACGCTCGCCGCGATCCAGTCGAGCCTTTCCGCCGAGATCGCGCGCTCGGTGCCCAAGAAGGCACCCAATCTGTTCGTGCTCGACGTGCCCGTCGCCGACGCGGCGCGCTTCCGCTCGCTCGTCGCCAAGACCGCGCCGGGCGCCGCGCTCAACGTCGTGCCCGCGCTGCGTGCGACGATCGTCGCCTATGGCGACCAGCGCGTCGCGGATCTGAAGCAGCTGCCCGACGGCGCGTGGTTCCTTGGCCGCGAGCGCGGCGCGACGTACAGCGACACGCTGCCGCAGGGGAGCGATCTCGTCGCCGGCCGCTGGTGGCCGAAGGACTATGCGGGTCCGCCGCTCGTCTCGCTCGATGCGGAGGCGGCCAAGGTGCTGAACATCGGCGTCGGCGATACGCTGACGGTCAGCGTGCTCGGCCGCGAGATCCCCGCGCGCATTGCCTCGCTACGCAAGATCAACTGGGACACGATGGGCTTCAACTACATCATGGTGTTCTCGCCCAACACGCTCGCCACCGCGCCGCACAGCGTCACAGCGACGATCACGATGGACAAGGCGCGCGACGGCGCCGTCACGCGCGCGCTGCTCGGCGCCTTTCCCGCTGCCTCGGTGATCGCGGTCAGCGACGTCATCGGGCAGATCGGCGGCATCCTCGATCAAATGGCGCAGGCGATCGTCGCGGCCGCCTCGATCGCGATCCTCGCCGGCATCGCCGTGCTCGTCGGCGCGATCGCCGCCTCGCGCCAGTCGCGCGCCTACGACAGCGTGATCCTGAAGACGCTGGGGGCAACACGCTGGCAAGTGCTCGGCACGCAGGCGCTCGAATACGGGCTGCTTGCCGCGATCCTCGCCGCGGTGGCGCTGGCGCTCGGGCTGACGGCGGCGTGGTTCGTCATCGTCCAGGTGTTCGATTTCGGCTGGGCGCCCGATTGGACGCAGGTGCTCGCCACGCTGGCGGGCGGCGCGCTGCTCACGCTCGGCATCGGGCTCGCCGGATCGCTGCCGCTGATGGCGCTGCGCCCCGCCCGGGCGCTGCGCACGCTGTAGGTCGACGCCCGCCCCCCGCATCGGAAGGGCGGGCGCCCGGCGGTCAGAACTTGGCGCGCACCCCGCCGATCACGCTGCGTCCCTGGCCGACGAAGCTGAAGATCTCCTCGTACCGCTCGTCGAGCAGATTCTCCGCGCGGCCGAACAGCGAGAAGCTATCGGTTAGCCGGTATTCGGCGCTGAGGTTCATCAGCACATATTCCCGGAGGCTCACGCGCACCGGCACGAAGCTCGGATCGATGAACGCATTGTCGAACTGCCGCCCGTTGTAGCGCAGCGTGAGCGTGCCGGAGAAGCGTTGGTCGGCGCTGAACACGCTCGTGTTGAGGCTGCCGATATGCCGCGGCCGGCGCAGCTCGGTCACCCCGTCCTCCTCGGCATCGAGATAGGTGTAGGCCAGGTCGAACTTGATCTGCGGGATCGGCCGCGCGGATACGAACATCTCCACGCCGTGCTGCTTCGACAGCGTCGTGCGGTTCGCCGGCGTCGCGACGAACGCGGGCGCGGGATAGGTGGTGTAGATCTCGTTGGTCAGCCTGTTGTCAAAATAGGTCGCGCCGATCGTCGCCGTGGTGCCGGCGATCTCCTGGTCGACGCCCGCTTCCCAGCCCTTCGACTTCTCGGGCTTCAGGTTCGGATTGCCGATGTAGCGCCCATCCGAATAGCCGAAGAGCTCGAAATAACCGGGGTTCTTGATGCCCGTGCCGTACGCGCCGCGCACGCGCAGCCCGAACGGCAGGCGATAGCCCGCCTGTGCGCGCCACGTCGTCACGTCGTCGAAGCGGTCGTTGGCATCGTGCCGCACGCTCGCGCCGGCCGAGAAGGCATCGTCGACGGTCAATTCGTACTGGCCGACGAAGCCCCAATTCTCCGTCGCGCGCCGCCCCTGGAAGGCGAACGGCGAGGGCGTGGTGTTGCGGAATTCCTCGCGCTCGAAATCGACCGCGCCGGTCACGCGGTTCACCACGCGGTCGCTGCCGAAGCGATAGCTCGTCTCGAACGATCCCTTGTAGCGCGTGCCCTCGTCGCCGTAATCGAAGCCGGCGGCGGTGAAGCCCTTGCGCGTCGTGTCGGCGATCTGCCCGGTCAGCGCGCTCACCCAGCGGCCGTCGGCGAGAGACAATTCGCCACGCGCCAGGCCATAGAACGCCTCGTTGCGCGTCTTCACGCCCGGGCTGTCGACGGTGTAGCCGAACAGCGGGCTCGACGTATCGTTCTCCGAATTGTTGCTGCGCGCGTCGGTGTAGCTGTAGCGGCCGACGCCGGTCAGCTTGAACACGTCGGACGGCGTCCACGTCAGCTTGGCGGTCGCGCCGACACTGGTCGATCCGATGTCGCGCTCGCCGCCGCGCGCGGTCGGCGTGCCGTCGGTGCGATAGGCGGTCGCCGACAGCGCATAGTCGATCGTGTCGGAAACGCCGGCGAAGCGTGCGCCGCCCGCCGCGGTGCCGAACGATCCGCCCTCCGCGCGCAGCGACAGCCCCGGCGCTTCGCGGCCGGTCAGCGTGATCACCTGGATCACGCCGCCGATCGCGTCGGAGCCGTAGAGCGAGGATTGCTGCCCGCGCAGCACCTCGATCCGCGCCGCCTCGTCGGCGATCAGCGTGCCGAAGTCGTACTCGCCCTGATACGGGTCGGCGACCTCGATGCCGTCGATCAGCACCAGCACGTGATTGCTCTCGCTGCCGCGGATGCGCACCTGCGTCAGCCCGCCGACCGCGCCGGTGCGGCTCACCGACACGCCCGGCACGTCGCGCAGCACGTCGGAAACGATGCGCGCCTGGCGCAGCTTCAGATCCTCGTCGGCGATGACGGAGACCGACGCGGGCAGATCGGACACGCGGTTGGCGTCGCCCGATCGCGATCCGGTGACGACGATGTCGCGGCCCTCGGCATCGCGCGTCGGGATCGTTGGATCGCTCTGCGCGAGCGATGGTGTGGCGACGCTCGCGAGGGCGAGCGCCAGCAGCGAAACATGGTTCTTCATTCTTTTATTCCCCCCGCGCCGAACGTTCGGACACGCGGCGGGGCCGTCCGCCGCACGCCTGCGACGGACCGATGACGCGCGGAGATGACGGACGCGGTGCCCGCTCGACGCGCCACGTGCGGCCCCGGAGCCGCGCGGCTGTCGGTGATCGGCGGGTCGCCCCGCCGCGCACCGTCGTCGCTCGAACGGATGTTCCGTGCCCCGACCATCCCCTGGACCCGAGCATCGAGCGACCCGCGCCGGCAGGTTTCCTGGCTCGCGGGTCGTCGCGCGCCGCACGCCTTCCCAGGTTTCCCCAGTGGCTGCTCCCGGCAACGGTGCCGGGCGCCTGTGCGCCGCGCTCGCCGCTTACAGTTGCAGGGACAGCCGCGGCTTGGGGAGGAACCCTCCCGCACCGCATTCCCTCGATGGCCCCTCTCGGGGCACCAGCGCGAACGTGGCCCGGATCACCGGGCCGCCGGCGCCTCTACCGCAGATGCGAAGAAAGGCAAGTCATGCGCCGGTGCGGGCCAGCGGCGCGATCGGTTGCCCATCGTGGAACAGCGCGCTGATGCCGTAGACGTCGGCGAGCAGCGGCGGTGTCAGTACCGCACCCGGCGCCCCGTCGGCGACCAGCCGGCCGTCCTTCATCACCAGTACGCGGTCGCAGAAGCGTGCGGCGAGTCCCAGATCATGGAGCACGGCGATCACCAGCACGCCGGCGCGCGCCTGCGCCTGCAGAATCTCCATGCCGTGCAGCTGGTGCGCGGGATCGAGGCTGGCGAGCGGTTCGTCGGCGATCAGCACCGGCGCCGCTACGGCGAGCGCGCGGGCGAGCATCACGCGCGCCCGCTCACCGCCCGACAGCTCGGTCGCGACGCGCTGCGCGAGCGGCGTCACCTCGGCGAGGTCCATCGCGCGCGTGATCGCGGCGCGATCGTCGTCGCCGAGCCGCGAGAAGGGGGCAAGGTGCGGCAGGCGACCGAGCGCGACGAGCCGCGCGACGCTGATCGGCCAGTGCAGCGCCTGCCCCTGCGGCAGATAGGCGAGCCGCCGGCCGCGCGTCGCCGCGGCGATCTCGGCGATCGGCTGCCCGTCGATCGCGATCCGGCCGCTCGCGGGCAGCAACCCAAGCAGTGCGCGCATCAAAGACGATTTGCCTGCGCCGTTGGGGCCGAGCACACCGACGAACGCTGCGCCCCGCGCGGTGAACGACACGTCCTCGACGACCTGCCGCCCGGCGAGCCGCACGCCGACCCCCTCCAGCGTCACCGTCACCACAGCCGCCGCTCGCGCATCAGGTGGACGAGGAACACGGGCACGCCGAGGAATGCGGTGACGACGCCGAGCCGCAGTTCGTTGCTGCTCGGGATCACGCGTACCGCGACGTCGGCGAGGCACAGCAGCGCGGCGCCGCCCGCCGCGCTCGGCCACAGCACCGCCGACGGGCTGCGGTCGGTCCATGGGCGCACGAGATGCGGCACGATCAATCCGACGAAGCCGATTGCGCCCGACACCGCCACCGCGCCGCCGACACCGAGCGCGACGCCGAGCAGCATGCGGATCCGCACCCGCGCGAGGTCGATCCCCAACGTCGCGGCGCTATCCTCGCCGAGCGTCAGCGCGTCGAGCGCGCGGCCGTCCCATGCGAGCAGCGTGATTCCCACCGCGATGCATGGCAGCGCGAGCGCGACGTGGTGGAACGACCGGTCCTCGAGGCTGCCGAGCAGCCATGTCGCGATCTCCATCGCCGCGAACGGATTGGGCGACAGGTTGAGCGCGAGGCTGATGCCCGCACCCGCCAGCGTGCCGACCGCGATCCCGGCGAGGATCAGCGTCAGCGCGCTCTCCGCCCGCCCGGCCAGCACGAACAGCAGCGCAAGGCTCGCGAGCGCGCCGAGGATCGCGAGCAGCGGCACGGTCGCTTCGTGCCACGCCGCCAGCCCGAAATAGAGCGCGACCACGGCACCCAGCGCGGCCCCGTTCGACGCGCCGAGCACCGACGGTTCGGCGAGCGGGTTGCGCAGATAGCCCTGAAGCGCCGCCCCGGCGATGCCCAGCATCGCGCCGACGAGCAGCGCGAGCAGCGTGCGCGGCAGCCGCAGCTCGATCAGGATCGCCCGCTCGACCGGATCGCCGCCGCCCGCCAGCGCGCGCAGCACGCGCGGCAGCGGGATCGCGGCGCTGCCGATCCCGACCGATGCCGTCGCGGCGATCACCAGCAGAAGGATCAGCGCGGGCCAGAGCCAGCGGCGGGTAGATGGCAAGCGGCGACCCCGGGGCAGTTCGCCCGCTCCCTAGCCGATGCGCGCGGGCTGAGGCAAAGGCGATGCATGCGCCACTGGCTCGTCCTTCCCTTCGCTACCCTCGCCCTCGGTGCAGCCCCCGTTTACGCCCTTCAAGCTCACCCGAAGCCCTCCCAAGGCCTACCGTTTCGGCCACAACGCATCGTCTCGCTCAACATGTGCGCCGACCAATATCTGGTCGCGCTGGCGGATCGATCGCAGGTGGCGGCGCTCACGCGTCTGTCGCGCGACCCGAATATGTCGGCGGTCGCGGCGCAGGCGGCGTCCTGGCCCGTTTCCGCCGGAACTGCGGAGGATATCCTCGCGATGCGCCCCGATCTCGTCATTGCCGCCCCCGGCTTCCGCCGCGCCGCGCTCGATCGCCTGACGCGTGGCCGGACGCGGCTGATCGAGCTCGACACCGCCGACACGGCACAGGAAATCGCCGCGCAGATCCGCCAGATCGCGGCCGCGATCGGCCAGCCGGCGCGTGGCGAAGCGCTGATCGCGCGGATGCGCCGCGATCTGGCGGCGCTGCCTGCCAACCCCGGGCGCGGCGGTGTCGCGGCTTATTACCAGCGGCGTGGCTATCTCACCGGAACGGGGACGCTGGTCGACGATCTGATGCGGCGCGTCGGCCTCACCAACCTTGCGACGCGGCTCGGCACGCCGCCGCTGGCGCGAATCGGGCTCGAACAGATCGCGCTCGCGCGGCCCGACTTTCTGATCGTGGAAACCGCGACCGACGTAGCGACCGATCGCGGCGCGGCGATGCTGCACCACCCGCTGATTGCGCCGATCCCGCGGCTACGCGTGCCGGAGGCGTGGACGGTATGCGGGGGGCCGGCCTATGTCCGCGCCGCGCAGTCGCTGACGGCGCAGCTACGCCGCGCGCCTCAGCGCGTCGGCACCGGCTCGGCGCCCGAATAATCGTAGAAGCCGCGCTTGGTCTTGCGGCCATACCAGCCGGCCTCGACGTACTTCACCAGCAGCGGAGCGGGGCGGAACTTCGGATCACCCGTCGTCTCGAACAGCACGCGGGTGATCTCGAGACAGGTGTCGAGCCCGATGAAATCGGCCAGCGTCAGCGGCCCCATCGGGTGGTTGAGCCCCAATTGGCACGCCAGATCGATGTCGCGGATCGTGGCGACGCCCTCGCCGAGCGCGAAACACGCCTCGTTGATCATCGGCATCAGCACGCGGTTGACGATGAAGCCCGGCGCGTCGTTGGCGCGGACCACCTGCTTGCCGAGCGCCGCGGCATAGGTCTCGATCGTCGCCACGGTCTTGTCCGACGTCGCGAGGCCGCGGATCACCTCGATCAGCCCCATCACGGGCACGGGATTGAAGAAGTGGACGCCGATGAAGCGCGCCGGATCGGGTGCCGCCTGCGCGAGCCGGGTGATCGGGATCGACGAGGTGTTCGACGCGAGCACCGCCTGATGGCCGAGCACGGTGCCGACGCGCGCGAAGATCGTGCGCTTCACCTCCTCGCGCTCGGTCGCGGCCTCGATCACGAGGCCGCACGCCGACATTCCCTCGACGCCCTCGATCGGCTCGATTCGCGCGAGCGTCTGGTCGCGCGCCTGCGGCTCGAGCTTCCCCTTGTCGACCGCGCGGTCGAGCAGCCGCTCGATCCCGGCCTTGCCCGCCTCGGCACGCGCTTTGTCGACATCGGTCAGCAGGACGCGATAGCCGGCCTGTGCCGAGACCTGCGCGATCCCCGCGCCCATCTGCCCCGCCCCGACGACGCCGACTGCCTGCATACTCTGTTTCCCTCTCAAATTGGCTTCAATCCCCATCCACCGTTCGTGCTGAGGACATGCTGAGCCAAAGGCGAAGCCTGTCCTGAGCGCCTGCCTCGGCAGGCAGTCGAAGGGTGACGTCTCGAAGCATCAGCCCCGTGGCGCACGTCCTTCGAGACGAGGCTTCGCTCGCGCTCAACCTCTCCCCAGGACGAACGGAGTGGTGAGGCAGCGGGCAAGGAGGCGGATCAAGCCGCCTTGCGCAGCTCCAGGCGATCCCAGATCTCGGTGAGCGCGTCGGTCAATTCCTGCATCATCGCTTCGCTGTGTGCCGGGCCGGGCGTGAAGCGCAGCCGCTCGGTGCCGCGCGGGACGGTCGGGTAATTGATCGGCTGGACGTAGATGCCGTATTCGGCGAGCAGCACGTCGCTGATCTTTTTCGCCTTCACCGGATCGCCGACCATCACCGGCACGATGTGCGTGTCGCCAATCATCACCGGGAGCCCGGCCTCGGTCATCATCGCCTTCAGTCGCGCGGCGGCAGCCTGCTGCCCCTCGCGCTCGATCGACGATGCCTTGAGGTGGCGCACGCTCGCCAGCACACCAGCGACGAGCACAGGCGAGAGCGACGTGGTGAAGATGAAGCCCGGCGCGTAGGAGCGGATGACGTCGATGATCGTCCGGTCCGCGGCGATATAGCCGCCCATCACGCCGAACGCCTTGCCCAGCGTGCCTTCGATGATCGTCAGGCGGTGCGCGACGTCGTCACGCTCCGAGATGCCGCCGCCGCGTGCGCCGTACATGCCGACGGCGTGAACCTCGTCAAGGTAGGTCAGCGCATTGTACTTGTCGGCAAGGTCGCAGATCGCGGCGATCGGGGCGACGTCGCCCTCCATCGAATAGACGCTCTCGAACGCGATCATCTTGGGTAGCGCGGGGTCGTCCGCGGCGAGCAACTCCTCGAGATGCGCGAGATCGTTGTGGCGGAACACGCGCTTCTCGCAGCCCGCGTTGCGGATGCCCGCGATCATCGACGCGTGGTTGAGCTCGTCCGAGTAGATGATGCAGCCGGGCAGCACCTTGGCCAGCGTCGCCAGCGTCGCTTCGTTCGAGACATAGCCGCTCGTGAACAGCAGCGCGCCTTCCTTGCCGTGCAGGTCGGCGAGCTCGGCCTCCAGATCGACGTGATAGTGCGTGTTGCCGCCGATGTTACGCGTGCCGCCCGAGCCGGCACCGACGTCGTGCAGCGCTTCCTCCATCGCCGCGATCACCTTGGGATGCTGCCCCATCGCGAGGTAATCGTTCGAGCACCAGACGGTGATCGGCTTCGGCCCGTTATGGCCGGCAAAGCAGCGCGCGCTGGGATAGGCACCCTTGTTGCGCAGGATGTCGATGAACACCCGATAGCGGCCTTCGGCGTGCAGGCGATCGATCGCCTGCGAGAAGGCGCGCGTGTAATCGACCGGCTTTCCGGCGAGAGCGTCGATGGACATGGCGTGCGACTTACGCGCGTGGAGCCGCAGTTTCCAGCGGATTCCGGCGATGACGCTGATCTGCCGGCTCGTTCAACGCGCAATGACGCGGCGGGTGCCACCGCACGCGCATCGCTGCCCGGGCGTGCGCAAGATCGAGATCAGAGCCGTTCGAGCGTGCCGAAGCCGCGTGCCGCGAACGCCGCTTCTAGCCCTGTCGCGACCGCGCCGGTGAACACCGCGCGGTCGGCACGGTCGCGCGCGAACGACTGGCCCTGCGTCAGGAACGCGATGCGACGGGCGATACCGTCCCCGCCGTCGACGAAGTCGATCGGCCGCGCAATGGCACGCTGCAACTCGTCTCGCAGCAGCGGGAAGTGCGTGCAGGCGAGCACGACGGTGTCGATGCGATCACCATCGTCCGCCTCCAACATCGGCCGGATTGCCGCGCGTATGGCGTCCGGATCTACCACCTCGCCGGCGAGCTTGGCCTCCGCCAGCGTCACCAGCGCCGCGCTGCCGTGCCGGATGACGCGGCAATCGGCGGCGAAGCGTGCGGCGAGATCGTCGACGTAGCGCTGACGCACCGTTGCCGCGGTGCCGAGGACCGCGATCGTCCGCGTCCGGCTACGCGCGGCGGCGGGCTTGATCGCGGGCACGGTGCCGACGATCGGCACATCGAGCGCGCTGCGCACCGCGGCGAGCGCGATCGTCGAGGCGGTGTTGCATGCGATCACGATCAGCCGCGGTGCGTAGCGTTCGGCCAGCCGCCCGAGCAGTGCAGGCACGCGAGCCGCGATCTCGGCCTCGTCCCTCGTGCCGTAGGGAAAACCAGCCGAATCGGCGACATAGACGAAAGGCGCGTTCGGCAGCGCGGCGCGCGCAGGATCGACGATCGACAACCCGCCGACGCCCGAATCGAAGAACAGGATCGGCCGCGCGTCGCTCATCGCTGCCGCCTACCGCGCGGCGGCGGAGCGGGGAAGCGCGCACGCTTCCGTACGGTTGATGCAGGTGAGTAGCGTCGCGGCAATCGTTCGGTTATCGTCACGACCAACGGAGGGAGTGCACCTGGAAACCGGGATCGTCTGGATGCCGCCGGCCGCGGCGCTGCTGCTCGGCTATCTGCTGGGCTCGATCCCCTTCGGCGTGCTGCTGACGCGCTTCGGCGGGGCGGGCGATCTCCGTCAGATCGGCTCTGGCAACATCGGCGCGACCAACGTGCTGCGCACGGGGCGCAAGGGGCTCGCCGCGGCAACGCTGCTGCTCGACATGATCAAGGGCTGGGCCGCGGTAGCGATCGTGGCGCGGCTGTTCCCGGGCAATGAGCAACTGGCGGCGGCGGGCGCGTTTGTCGGCCATTGCTACCCCGTCTGGCTGATGTTTCGCGGCGGCAAGGGCGTTGCGACGCTGATGGGGATCGTGCTCGCGCTCTACTGGCCGCTTGGGCTGGTCTATGCGATCGTCTGGCTCGGGCTGCTCGCACTGCTGCGCATCTCCTCGGTCGCCGGCATGACGGCGGCGGTCAGCGCGCCACTGGCGGCGGCGGCGTTCGACCAGTTCGACTATGTGCCGCTGCTGCTCGCGCTCGCACTGATCGTCATCTGGAAGCACCGCGAGAACATCGGGCGACTGATCAAGGGCGCGGAACCCAGGATCGGCAGAAAGGGTGGCTGACGCCGATCCGCTGCTCCACGATGCGGCGGATCGCCTGCGGCTGATCCGCACGCCGGGCGTCGGCCCGGTCACTTATCGCCAGCTGATCCGCCGCTTCGGCACGGCTGCCGCCGCGCTCAGCTCACTGCCCGATCTCGCGCGGCGCGGCGGCGGGCGCAGCGGCGCTCCGCCCGATCCACGTACGGTCGCGCAGGAAGTCGATCGGGTCGCAGCGCTCGGCGCCCGCCATCTGTTCATCGATTCGCCCGACTATCCGCGGTTGCTCGCCGAACTCGACGATGCGCCGCCGGTGCTGACCATGCGCGGCGTTTTGCCTGCGGCCGACGCGCGGATCGTGGCGATCGTCGGCGCGCGCAACGCTTCTGCGGCAGCGTGTCGCTTCGCGCGCGGTCTGGCGCACGATCTGGCCGCGGAGGGCGCGATCGTCGTGTCGGGCCTCGCGCGCGGGATCGATACCGCGGCGCATATGGGGGCGGGCGCCGCGACGATCGCCGTTATCGCCGGCGGGATCGACGTCGCCTATCCGCCCGAGAACGCCGCGCTGCAGGAGCGGATCGCGACCGACGCGCTGCTTATCGCCGAGATGCCGCCGGGGATCGAGCCGCGCGCCCGGCACTTTCCCTATCGCAACCGGATCATCGCAGGACTGGCGCACGGGACGGTGGTGGTCGAGGCCGCACCCAAATCGGGCTCGCTGATCACCGCGCGGCTCGCCAACGAGGCCGGTCGCGAGGTGATGGCGGTGCCCGGCAGCCCGCTCGATCCGCGTGCGCAGGGGTGCAATCTGCTGATCCGCGAGGGCGCCACGCTGGTGCAGAACGCCGCCGACGTACTGGAGCAGATCCGCCCGCTCGACTCGCGCCTCGTCCGCTCCCCGACGTGGGGGTTCGAGCCGCAGCCTCCGGCGGACGCCGACGATCAGGCGCGGCGCGGCATCGCCGATCTGCTGGGGCCGGTGCCGGTCGCGGTGGACGAACTGATCCGCCAGTCTGGCATTGCGCCCGCGGTCGTCCAAATGGTGCTGCTCGAGCTGGAACTCGCCGGCCGGCTGGAACGCCACGCCGGCGGCCGCGTGAGTATCGTCACGTGACGGCGCCGCGCTGGGTTCCGCTGTGGTTTCGCGGCGCGGCGATCTACGGGCTGCTCGCGCTGCTGCCGCAATATCTACTGCCGCAGCCCGCGGGAGCTGAGCTCGTCGCTTATGGCTTCATCGGCACCGCGAGCGCGTTTCAGATCGTCTTCTGGATCATCGGCGGCGACCCAATCCGCTACCGCGCGCTGATGCTGACGGGCGTGGCGGAGAAGCTGGCGTTCGGCGTGCCGGCGCTTCTGCTCCACGCAGCGGGCAAGGCACCGCTCGCAGTCGTCCTGTTCGGCGGGCTCGACCTTTTGCTCGGGCTCGGCTTTTTGCTCGCGTGGCGGGCGACACCCAGACGCTGATCGGCAGATGCAGCGCGGGCTGCTTGACGATCCGCCGCCGCCGCCGTCACCCTCGCGCGTACGTGTGAAGATCGTTAGCAAGGCGCCAATGCAACTCGTCATCGTCGAATCGCCCGCCAAGGCGAAGACCATCGAAAAATACCTCGGCTCCGATTATCGCGTCCTCGCGAGCTACGGCCATGTCCGCGATCTGCCGCCCAAGGACGGCTCGGTCGATCCCGATGCCGGCTTCGCGATGGAGTGGGAGAATTACGCCGACAAGGCAAAGCAGCTCAAGGCGATCGCCGATCTGGCGAAGGGCGCCGACCGGCTGATCCTCGCGACCGACCCCGATCGCGAGGGCGAGGCGATCAGCTGGCACGTCCAGGAAGTGCTGGCGAAGCGCAAGGCATTGCCCAAGGACGTTCAGCGCGTCACCTTCAACGCGATCACCAAGGCGGCGGTGACGACCGCAATGGCGAACCCGCGCGAGCTCGATACCGATCTGATCGACGCGTACCGCGCCCGCCGCGCGCTCGACTATCTCGTCGGCTTTACGCTCTCGCCGGTGCTGTGGCGCAAGCTGCCCGGCGCCAAGTCCGCCGGCCGCGTCCAATCGGTCGCGCTGCGCCTGATCGTCGATCGCGAGCGTGAGATCGAGGCGTTTCGCGCGCAGGAATATTGGTCTGTCACTGCCGCCATGGAGCAGGACGGCACGCCCTTCACCGCGCGCCTCGTGCAATGGGACGGCAAGAAGCTCGACCGCCTGTCGATCGGCAACGAGGGCGACGCGCTGAAGGCCAAGGCCGCGGTCGAGGCCGGCCGCTTCACCGTCGAGCGGGTTGAGACCAAGCCCGCGACGCGCAACCCGCCGCCGCCCTTCACCACCTCGACGTTGCAGCAGGAAGCGGCGCGCAAGCTCGGCTTCTCCGCCGATCACACGATGCGGATCGCGCAGCAGCTCTACGAGGACGGGGCGATCACTTACATGCGTACCGACGGCGTGCAGATGGACGGCAGCGCCATCGACGCCGCGCGCGGCGCGATCGCCAATCGCTATGACGCGAGCTACGTGCCCGACAAGCCGCGGCAGTACCAGACCAAGGCGAAGAACGCGCAGGAAGCGCACGAGGCGATCCGCCCGACCGATTTCAGCCGCGATCGCGTCGGCTCGGGCGACCATGCCCGCCTTTACGATCTCGTCTGGAAGCGCGCACTCGCCAGCCAGATGGCTTCGGCCCGCATGGAGCGCACCACCGTCGACATGGCTGACGGCACTGGCCGCAACATGCTGCGCGCGACCGGCCAGGTCGTGCTCTTCCCCGGCTATCTCGCGCTCTACGAAGAGGGGCAGGACGATAGCGCCGATGAAGACGCGAAGCGCCTGCCGCGGATGCGCGACGGCAATTCCCCGGCCAAGAAATCGGTCGACGCCGAACAGCATTTCACCCAGCCGCCGCCGCGCTTCTCCGAAGCCTCGCTGGTCAAGCGGATGGAGGAGCTCGGCATCGGCCGCCCCTCGACCTACGCCTCGATCATCAAGACGCTGAAGGATCGCGCCTACGTCCGCGTCGAGAAGAACCGCTTCTTCGCCGAGGAGAGTGGGCGGCTCGTGACGGCGTTCCTCGAGCGCTTCTTCGAACGCTACGTCGGCTATGACTATACCGCCGAGCTCGAGGAGGAGCTCGACGACGTGTCCGGTGGCCGTGCGGAGTGGCAGGCGGTGCTCGAGAGCTTCTGGCGCGATTTCAAGCCGCGCACCGCGGAGGTGATGGAGTTCAAGCCGAGCGAAGTCACCGAGCAGCTCGACGCGTTTCTCGAAGACTATCTGTTCCCGCAGAAGGCGGACGGCGGCGACGCGCGGCTGTGCCCCAATTGTGGCGACGGGCGGCTCGCGCTGCGCGGCGGTCGCTTCGGCGCGTTCATCGCCTGCTCCAACTATCCCGAGTGCAAATACACCCGCCGCTTTGCGCAGGCAGGTGCCGAGGGCGGCGACAGCGGCGAGCCCGAGCAGCTTGGCCACGATCCGGTCACCGGACTGCCGGTCGAGCGCAAGTCCGGGCGGTTCGGCCCGTACATCCAGCTCGGCGAGGGCAAGGAGGCAAAGCGCGCCTCGGTCCCCAAGGATATCGGTGAACTCGACCTCGAAATGGCGCTCAAGCTACTGAGCCTACCGCGGACGATCGGCCAGCATCCCGAAACGGGCAAGGACATCGTCGCCTCGATCGGCCGCTACGGCCCGTATCTCCAGCACGACGGCAAATATGCGCGGCTCGGCGCGACGATGGACGTGTTCGAAACCGGCATGAATGCCGCCGTGGTCAAGCTCGCCGAAGCGGCGGCGGGCCGCGGGCGGCCGCAGCGCGGATCACGCGAGCCGCTCAAGGTGCTCGGCAAGCATCCGCGGACCGAGGCGGAGATCAAGCTGATGGAGGGTCGCTACGGCCCCTACGTCACCGACGGCGAGACGAACGCGACGTTGCCCAAGACGATCGCCCCCGACGCGCTGACGCTCGAGGAAGCGGCGCAGCTGATCGACGCGCGCGCCGCGATGCCGTCGAAGGGCAAGCCGAAGAAGAAGGCGCCGGCGAAAAAGCCGGCTGCCAAGAAGGAAGCGGCGGCGAGCAAGGATGCGCCGGCCAAGAAGGCGGCCTCCAAGAAAGCTGCGCCGAAGAAGGCAGCCGCGAAGAAGAGCGCCGCGGCGTAAGTCGCGCCGGCTGAGCGCGGCCGCGGAAGCGTCAGGCCGCGCGGCGCTGGCTCGCGGCGATCCAGTCGCGTGCCGCGCGCTGCGCGGTCGCGATCTCGCGTGCGGTCATGTCGTCGGCGATCTCGGCGCGGGCGACCTGCGCCGCTTCGTTGCCGGCAACCGCCGCGAGATTGAACCATTTGTGCGCCTGGATGAGATCGTAATCGGCGCCGCCGGTGCCGGTCGAATATGCGACGCCCAGGTCGTAGCAGGCGCGATCGTCGCCGCGCATCGCGTCGGCCAGTCGTGTCTCGATCAGAAATCGTGCGCTTTTCAGGCTGTTGCCCATGTTATTGCCCCAGTTCAGGTCCCCATGGGCTGACCTTGGCGCGATTCGTCTCTATAAATGGTTAACGGGTTAACGCGGGGTCGACGGCGATATTGTCGATCAGCCGGGTCTGCCCCATGCGCGCGGCGGCAAGCAGGCGGCGCGGGCGATCAGCGCCCGTCGGCTCGCCCAGCGTAGCCGCGTCGACTAGCGCGACGTAATCGACGACGAAGCCCGCGGCGACGAGGCTCGCCTGCGCTTCGGCCAGCGCCGCCGCCGGATCATCACCGCGGGCAATCGCGCGCCCTGCGACACCCAGCGCACGCGGCAGCGTCACTGCCTTCGCGCGCTGTTCCTCGTCGAGGTAGATGTTGCGCGACGACAGCGCGAGGCCGTCGTCGTCGCGCTGCGTCGGCACGCCCACGATTTCGATCGCGAAATCGAGATCGCTGACCATCCGGCGGATGACGGCAAGCTGCTGGAAATCCTTCTCGCCGAAATAGGCGGCGTCGGGCGTCACCTGATTGAACAGCTTGGTAACGACGGTCGCCACGCCATCGAAATGCCCCGGCCGCGCGGCGCCATCGAGCCCCTCTGTCACGCCGGACACGGACACGTTGGTCGCGAAACCGTCCGGGTACATGACCTCCACCGGCGGCAGCCACAGCAGGTCGCATCCCGCATCGACCAGCAGGCGCGCGTCGGCCGCCTCGCGCCGCGGATAGCGCGCCAGATCCTCGTTGGGGCCGAACTGCTTGGGATTGACGAAGATCGACGCGACGACGCGCGTCCCGGCCCGCTTCGCCGCGTCGATCAGCGCGATATGCCCGGCATGGAGCGCGCCCATCGTCGGCACCAGCGCGACGCGCGCGCCATCGGCGCGAAAGGCGGCAACGGCAGCGCGCAGGTCGTTCAGGTCACGGACAGTCTGCACGCGCGTCGAAACTCCACTCGTAACGGGATCAACGGGCATCTATGGGGGAGTATCCGCGCGATCAACAAGGGATGCGACGACTTGCCGAGTGGTTCCGACAATACTCACGTCATCGTCTTCGCCAATGAAAAGGGCGGGACGGGCAAGTCGACGACGGCCGTGCACGTCGCGATCGCGCTTGCCGTACGCGGCGCGCGGGTTGCCTGCCTCGACCTCGATCATCGCCAGCGCACGATGGGGCGGTATCTCGACAATCGTGCCGAAACGGTACGCCGTACCGGCGCGCCGCTTGTCATTCCGCGCCATCGCACGGCGCACGACGATTTCGAGCCCGCGTTCGAGGCGATGGTCGACGGCAGCGACTTTCTGGTGATCGACACGCCGGGCCGCGACGATCCCTATGCGCGGATGGCGGCGGTGCGGGCTGACACGCTGGTGACGCCGATGAACGACAGTTTCGTCGATTTCGACCTGATCGGCCAGGTTCATCCCGAAACCTTCAAGGTCACCCGGCCGAGCTTCTACTCGGAACTGATCTGGGACGCGCGCAAGGCACGGGCGAAGGCGGACGGCTCGACGATCGACTGGGTCGTGCTGCGCAACCGCCTGCAGCATATCGAGGCGCGCAACATGCGCCGCGTCTCCGAAGCGCTCGACCAGCTCGCCAAGCGCGTCGGCTTCCGCATCATTCCCGGGCTCGGCGAGCGCGTGATCTATCGAGAGCTGTTCCCATCGGGCATGACGATGCTCGATGCCAAGGAGTTCGGCGCGATGGGGCTCGGCCATGTCGCGGCGCGCCAGGAATTGCGCGAGATGATGGCCGGGCTCGCGCTGCCCGAACCGGCGGTGCCGCAAGTCGCATGATCTGGAAGCTGCTGATCGCGATGCTCGTCGCCTACGCCGGGTGGAAGCTGTGGAAGGACGCGCTCGGCAGCGGCAAGCGAGCGGTACGATCCGGCCCAACGGTCGACCCGGCCGACGCGATCGCTGCGCGCCGCCTGCTCGGGCTCGATGCCTCTGCCGACGAGCGCGGGATACGCGATGCGCACCGCCGGCTGATGAGCGAGGCGCATCCCGATCGCGGCGGATCGCCCGAACGCGCCCGCGCGCTCAACGCCGCGCGCGATCTGTTGCTGCGCCGGGGTTAACCCAGCCGCGCGAACAGCAGCGCGATGTAGACGACGACCATCGCGGCGATGGCGACGGCGCTGATCTCGTGCAGTCGGGCACGGCGACTGATCGAACAGGCCAGTGCGATCGCGGCGAAGGCGGCGTGGAACAACAGGTTGATGCCCGACGGCAGATAGCCGTCGATGATGAGATCCTTGAACCCGCTGACGAGCAGGATCGCGACGAGGATGGCAAAGAACGGTCGCGTCTCGCGATAATAATGCTCGCGCAAATCGGCCGGCTCGTGGAGCGCGAAATCGGGCAGGACGAGCGCGGCGAGCATGTAGAGCAGCGTCGTCTGCACCAGCACGATGCCGAATTCAGCGAAGGTCCACTCGGCGTGATCGGCCAGTCCGAAGCTCGCCCACCACATCTGCACCGCCATCAGCAGGATCGTCCCGGCCCATAGCAGCACCGGCGGGTACGGCCGCACGTGGCGCCGCGACAGCAGCAGGCCGCGCACGCCCTGCAGCACCTGCGTGATCGCCAGCCCGAGGATGATCGATAGCAGCACCGAGAGATAGGAGAAGGCGTCCACCCAGGCAGTGTCACCGCGACGCCGCCGGGGATCAAGCGCCGTATCGATCGACCGACATGCGGACGCATCGCACGGTGAAGGTCGCGACGGCGGGGATGACGCGCCCTGATCGGAGCCCTAAGCATGCCCGATGCGGCACCTCTTCGATCCCTCGATCCTGCGTGAATACGACATTCGCGGCACCGTCGGCGGCAATCTCGCGCCGGAGGACGCGCGCGCGCTCGGCCGTGCGTTCGGCACGATCGTGCGGCGGCAGGGCGGCGCGCGGGTCGTCGTTGGGCGCGACGGGCGCGTGTCCTCGCCGGCGCTCGAGGCGGAACTGGTGGCCGGGTTGCGCGCCGCGGGTATCGCTGTGGTGCGGATCGGGCTCGGGCCGTCGCCGATGCTCTACCATGCCGAACGCCTGCTCGACGTCGACGCCGGCATCCAGGTGACCGGCAGCCACAATCCCGCTGACGATAACGGGTTCAAGATGGTGCTTCGCCACCGGCCGTTCTTCGGTGCGGACATCAAGGCGCTGGCGCAGCTGTCCGCGACGGGCGACGTCGAACATGGGGCAGGATCGGTCGACGAAGTCGACGTGCTCGACGGCTACGTCGCCTCGCTCGTGTCCGGCGCGCCGATCCCGTCGCTTCGCATCGGCTGGGATGCCGGCAACGGCGCGGCCGGGCCGGCGATCGAGCGGCTGGTGCGGCTGCTGCCCGGCAAACACCACCTGCTCTTCACCGATGTCGACGGCCGCTTTCCCAACCACCATCCCGATCCGACCGAGGCGGTGAACCTCGCCGACCTGCGCCGCCTCGTCGCCGCGAACGATCTCGATCTCGGCGTCGCCTTCGACGGCGACGGCGACCGGATCGGCGCGATCGACGCGCAGGGGCGGATCGTCGCCGGCGACCAGTTGCTCGCGATTCTCGCTGAGCCGACGCTGCGTACGCATCCCGGCGCGGCGATCGTCGCCGACGTGAAGGCAAGCGCCACGCTGTTTGAGCGGATCGCCGAGCTGGGCGGCAGGCCGGTGATGTGGAAAAGCGGGCACAGCAACATCAAAACGATGATGCACGAGGTCGGCGCGCCGATCGCGGGCGAGATGAGTGGGCATCTGTTCTTCGCCGAACTTGGCGGCCACGACGACGCGCTGTTCGCAGCGATCGCGCTGATACGCGCGATCGGAGATAGCGGGCGCAGCCTTGCCGATTTGCGCGACGCGATGCCCGATGTGGTGGCGACGCCCGAGCTGCGCTTCGCCGTAGATCCGCATCGTGCTCAGGCGATCATCGACGAGGTGCTCGCGCGGCTCGAGGCCGAGGGTGCGAGCGTCGATCGCACCGATGGGGCGCGGGTCACCACGCGTGACGGATGGTGGCTGTTGCGCGCGTCCAATACGCAGGCGATGCTGACCGCGCGGGCCGAGGCGCGCGACGCGGCGGCGCTCGACCGGCTCGTCGCGGCGATCGATACGCAGTTGCTGGCGAGCGGTGTGACGCGCGCTGTCGGCGGATGACACCGGGCGTCGCGATCCCCACATAACGCGCATGCGTCAGCAACCCAGTATCATCCGCGTGATCGACCTCGAGACGACGGGCAACGCCCCGCCCGCGCACGGCGTGTGCGAGATCGGGTGGCAGGACGTAGCGCTCGGCACCGATGGGCGCTGGGAATTGTATGGTGAGGGCGGCAACCGGCTGGTCAACCCCGGCCGCGCGATGCCGCCGATCACGCAGGCGATCCATCACATCCGTGACGAGGACGTCGCCGACGCGCCATGGTGGCACGACGTCGCGCGCGCGGTGCTCGATCCCTATCCGCGGCGCGTCGCGCTGGCCGCGCATCGCGCCGATTTCGAGCAGCAATTCTGCACGCCCGCGATGACGCACGGCGCGGACTGGATCTGCACGTGGAAGTGTGCGCTGCGGCTGTGGCCCGACAGCCCGAGCTTCTCGAACCAGGTGCTGCGCTACTGGCGCAAGCCGCATGGGCTGGATCACGAGCGCGGTCTGCCGGCGCATCGCGCCTTTCCCGACGCCTATGTCACCGCGCATCACCTGCGCGACATGCTCAACGAGGCGAGCGTCGCGCAGCTGATCGAATGGTCGAGCATCCCGGCGCTGCTGCCGCGCGTGCGCTTCGGCGCCGATCGCGGCAAGCCATGGACCGAGATCGAGGAGGAGAGCCTCGTCAAATTCCTGACCGATCGCGATCCCGACGTCCGCTTCACCGCCGAGACCGAGATGGCACGGCGGCGCGGCGGCGGTCACGTCGGCCGGATGACCGCGCAGGACTTGCTACTTTGACGCGCGGCTGCGGCTGACGCTGACGCATGTTGGCGGTGCGATACTGGTCTTCGTCCGATTGGGCGCCTAGACGCGCTGGCGATGGCTGGCGAACGCGAGCAGCGACTGAACGTCTCCGAAGGCCGCATCGGCCGGCTCCTCGTTGCCTTCATGGCGGCGGGCTTCGTTGCGCTGCTCGCCGCTGGCATCGCGGCGGCGTGGGTGACGGGACAGCTTGCGCAGCACAGTCAGGCGGTTGCGCATACCTATCAGGTCGAACTGGCGATCGCCGATATCCGGCGACTGATCGAACAGGGTGAGACGACGCGCCGCGGCTATCTCCTGGCGCCGCAAACGCCAGGGTTCCTAACCGCCTATCGCGAGGCGGCGGCAGGACTGCCGCGTGCCGCGCAAAAGCTGCGACGGCTGACGGATGATAATCCGCGTCAGATCGGCAATCTGCGCCTGCTTGAGGCGCGGATCGGCGCCCTTGGCGCGCTGCGTGAACGATCGATCCTGCTGATCGCCGACGGTCGCGTCGCGCAGGCGATCACTGAATTTCGCGCGGAACTGAGCGCCGCGCGCCTGCGCGAAATCCGTGCGACGTTCAACGCGATGTCCCGCGAGGAACGCCGCCTGCTCGCGGAGCGCGATGCCGAGCAACAGCGCAGTCTCGCGCTGTTCTACACGGTCCTGATCGTTGCCGGCGTCCTGCTGCTTGTCGTCGCGCTGGCGTCGCTGCTCGTCGTGCTGCGCTTCACCGGTGACGTTGCCCAGTCGCGCGAGCAGTTGCGGCAGCTTAACGAAAGCCTCGAGGCGATCGTCGTCGATCGGACGGCGGATTTGACGCGCGCCAACGATGAGATCCAGCGATTCGCCTATATCGTCAGCCACGATCTGCGTTCGCCGCTCGTCAACGTGATGGGCTTCACCGCCGAGCTCGAGGCGTCGAGCGCGACGCTGCGCGCGCTGGTCGATCAGGCCGAGGCGGAGGCGCCGGCGATCCTCACCGAGGATGCGAAGCTCGCCGCGCGCGAGGACTTGCCCGAGGCGATCGGTTTCATCCGTACGTCGACGCAGAAGATGGACCGGCTGATCAACGCGATCCTGGCGCTGTCGCGGCAGGGGCGCCGGGTGCTCGCACCCGAGCCGCTCGACCTGGAACAGATGGTGTCGTCGATCCGCGATTCGATGGCGCACCGGCTCGACGAGACCGATGGCACGATCACCGTCGATGGTACGCTGCCGCATCTAATCAGCGATCGTGTCGCGATCGAGCAGGTGCTGTCGAACCTGATCGAGAATGCGGTGAAATATCGCGATCCCAAGCGGCCGGTCGCGATCCGCGTGAGCGGTGCGCAGGCGGGCGACCGCGTGTGGCTGTCGGTGACCGACAACGGCCGCGGCATCGACCCGCGCGATCACGAGCGGGTGTTCGATCTCTTCCGCCGGTCGGGCGTGCAGGATCAGCCGGGCGAGGGGATCGGGCTCGCGCACGTCCGCGCGCTGACCTATCGCCTTGGCGGCACGATCACGCTGCGATCCGCGCTTGGCGAGGGCGCAACCTTCCGCCTATCGCTGCCATCGACGTTGAATTTGCAGGAAAAGCCATGAACGCGCATCAATCCGTCAGCATCGTGATGATCGAGGACGACGAGGGCCACGCCCGGCTGATCGAGAAGAACATCCGGCGCGCAGGCATCCTCAACGACATCAAGCATTTCCTGGATGGCACGACGGCGCTCGACTATCTGTTCAACGCGCCCGACGGACCGGCGCTGAACGGCCCCGCGCTGGTGCTGCTCGACCTCAACCTGCCGGACATGAGCGGCACCGACATCCTCGCCCGGATCAAGCAGTCCGACGGGCCGGTGAAGCGCACCCCGGTCGTCGTACTGACCACCACGGACGACAGCCGCGAGATCCAGCGCTGCTACGATCTGGGTGCCAACGTCTACATCACCAAGCCGGTGAACTACGAGAGCTTCGCCCAGGCGATCCGCCAGCTCGGACTGTTCCTGTCGGTGATCCAGGTTCCCGACATCGAGGAGTGATGGACCGCATCCTCTACATCGACGACGACGAGGGGATTCGCCGGCTAGCCTCGCGTGCGCTGGCGCGGCGCGGCTGGGACGTGACGACCGCCGACGGCGGCGAGGCGGGCGTCAGGATAGCGGCCGAGCAGAAGTTCGCGCTCGTCGCGGTCGATCACTACATGCCGGGGATCGACGGGCTCGAGACGCTGGCGCGGCTGCGCGCGCTGCCCGATCCGCCGAGCGTCGTCTACGTCACCGGATCGGAGGAGCAGCGCGTCGCAGTGGCAGCACTGCGCGCCGGCGCGTCGGAATATGTCGTCAAATCGGTTGGCGACGATTTCTTCGACCTGCTCGATGCCTCGTTCCGCGGCGTCGCGGCGCGCGCGCAGCTCGAGCGTCAGAAGCTCGCCGCGGAGGAGGAGCTGCGTGTCTCCAACGCGCGGCTCGAGGCGCTGCTCGCGGAGGTCAACCACCGCGTCGCCAACTCGCTGCAGCTCGTCTCGGCGATGGTGCGGTTGCAGGCCGGCGCGCTGAGCGATCCGGCGGCGCGCGCCGCTCTCGAAGATACACAGCACCGCATCAGCGCGATCGCGCAGGTTCATCGCCGGCTGTACACCGGCGGCGACGTCGAGCAGGTCGACATGCGCGAATATCTCGGCGCGCTGGTCGACGAGCTCGCCGAGACGTGGTCGAGCGTCGAGCGGCCGCGCCTGCTACGGCTCGTCGCCGATCCGATCCAGCTGCCGACCGATCGCGCGGTGTCGCTCGGCGTCATCGTCACAGAACTCGTCAGCAACGCCTGCAAATACGCTTATCCTGCGGGCAGTGGAGAGATCCGCATCGCGCTGCATCGTGACGGCGACGCCGTCTTCCTGCTCGCGGTCGAGGACGACGGCGTCGGGCTGAGCGGTGCGGTGGCGCCCGGCGGCACCGGCGTCGGTACCAAGCTGATCCGCGCGATGGCACAGAGCCTGCAAACGAGCATTGAGTACGATTCTGCCCATCGCGGCACGCGCGCCACGCTGCGTGCGGCGCTAGCCTGATCTTGCCTTGAGGGAATTGCCATGAAGACCCGCGCCGCCGTCGCGTTCGAAGCCAAGAAGCCGCTCGAAATCGTCGAGCTCGACCTCGAGGGGCCGAAGGCGGGCGAGGTGCTGGTCGAGATCATGGCGACGGGCATCTGCCACACCGATGCCTATACGCTCGACGGGCTTGACAGCGAGGGGCTGTTTCCCAGCGTGCTTGGCCATGAGGGCTGCGGCATCGTGCGCGCGGTGGGGCCGGGGGTGACGAGCGTCGTTCCCGACGATCATGTGATCCCGCTCTACACGCCGGAATGCCGCCAGTGTAAGTCGTGCCTCAGCCAGAAGACCAACCTGTGCACCGCGATCCGCGCGACCCAAGGCAAGGGGCTGATGCCGGACGGCACGAGCCGCTTCAGCTACAAGGGGCAGCCGATCTTCCATTATATGGGCTGTTCCACCTTCTCGAACTTCACCGTCCTGCCCGAGATCGCCGTGGCGAAGATCCGGCCCGACGCGCCCTTCGATACCAGCTGCTACATCGGCTGCGGCGTGACGACGGGGGTAGGCGCGGTAGTCAACACCGCCAAGGTCGAGCCGGGCGCGACGGTAATCGTCTTCGGGCTGGGCGGGATCGGGCTCAACGTGATCCAAGGCGCGAAGTTCGCCGGCGCCGCGCGCATCATCGGTGTCGACATCAATCCGGACCGTGAGGAATGGGGCCGGCGCTTCGGCATGACCGACTTCGTCAACCCGAAGTCGGTCGGCGACGTCGTGCAGCATCTCGTCGCGATGACCGACGGCGGCGGCGACTATACGTTCGACTGCACGGGCAACACGGTAGTGATGCGGCAGGCGCTCGAGAGCGCGCACCGCGGGTGGGGCGAATCGATCGTCATCGGCGTCGCCGAGGCCGGCAAGGAGATCGCGACGCGACCGTTCCAGCTCGTTACCGGACGGGTGTGGAAGGGGACGGCGTTCGGCGGCGCGCGCGGCCGGACCGACGTGCCCAAGATTGTCGAGTGGTACATGAACGGACTTATCGAGATCGACCCGATGATCACGCACCGGTTGAGCCTCGACGAGATCAACAAGGGGTTCGACCTGATGCACGCCGGCGAGAGCATCAGGAGCGTGGTGGTTTACTGACTTGCGTGTGCCGGCCAAAACCCGGCACGATGACGATGCAGATAAAGGGAGAGGATGCATGTTCAGTCACATGATGGTCGGATCGAACGACATTGGCCGATCGAAGAAGTTCTACGACGCGCTATTCGCATCGGTCGGCGGCAAGCCGGCGATCGAGGACGACAAGGGCCGCCTGATCTACATGCACAACGGCGGTCTGTTCCTCGTCACCAAGCCGATCGACGGCGAGCCGGCGACACACGCCAATGGCGGGACGATCGGGTTCGCGATGGACAATCCCGAGCAGGCGAACGCGTGGCATCAGGCCGGCGTCGACAATGGCGGCACCGCGATCGAGGACGCGCCGGGCGTGCGCGAGGGCGGGTTCGCCAACCTGTACCTTGCCTATCTGCGCGATCCGGACGGCAACAAGCTGTGCGCGATGCACCGTATGCCGGCGTAATCGCGACGGCGCGTCGTGCGATCAGGCACGCGCGATGCGCCGTTCGGTGCCTTAGGCACGGCGCGATTCAGCGGCCCGAGCGGTCGTTTGGTTGGCCTTCGGTGTAGGCTTGATGTGGGGTGCGTGAGGGGTATGACGCGTTGCTGACGCGCGATCGCGGCAGCGCGATGCCCTTGCTCCATTGTAGATACGACAACGGCGGCGTCCGGGTGGGCGCCGCCGTCGTTCGTTGGTCCGGGCCGGCGGCGCCGGGCGCCGGGACCGATCAGAGCTTCTCGGTCAGTTCCGGGACGACCTTGAAGAGATCGCCGACGAGGCCGATGTCCGCGACCTGGAAGATCGGCGCGTCCTCGTCCTTGTTGATCGCGATGATCGTCTTCGAATCCTTCATGCCCGCAAGGTGCTGGATCGCGCCGGAGATGCCGACCGCGACATAGACTTCAGGCGCGACGATCTTGCCGGTCTGGCCGACCTGATAGTCGTTGGGGACGAAGCCCGCGTCGACCGCGGCGCGGCTGGCGCCGACGCCGGCGCCGAGCTTGTCGGCGAGCGGCTCGATCAGCGCGCGGAAGTTCTCGCCGTTCTGCAGCGCGCGGCCGCCCGAGACGATGATCTTGGCGCTGGCGAGCTCGGGACGGGCGCTCTTGGCGATCTCCGAACTCTGGTAGGTCGACAGGCCCTTGTCACCGGTCGACGACACCGCCTCGACCGTTCCCGAGCCGCCTTCCGCCGCCGCCTTGTCGAAGGCAGTAGTGCGCACGGTGATGACCTTCTTCGCGTCCGATGTCTGCACCGTCGCGATCGCGTTGCCGGCGTAGATCGGGCGGGTGAACGTGTCCTCGCCCTCGACCGACAGGATGTCGGAGATCTGCATCACGTCGAGCAGCGCGGCGACGCGCGGCGCGATGTTCTTGGCCGAGGTGGTCGACGGCGCGACGAACGCGTCGTGATGCCCCATCAGATCGACGATCAGCGGCGCGACATTTTCCGCCAATGCGTGCCCAAAGGCATCGTCGTCGGCGACATGGACCTTGCCGACACCGGCGATCTTGGCGGCCGCCTGCGCGACGCCGTCGACGCCCTTGCCGGCGACGAGGAGGTGCACTTCGCCAAGCTTCGACGCGGCGGTCACCGCGGCAAGCGTTGCGTCCTTGACGGCCGATCCGTCATGCTCGACCCAAACCAGAGTCTTCATAGCTTCTCTTCCTTCCGAACCCGTATCTCCCACCGTTCGTGCTGAGGAGCGGCTGAGCCTGTCGAAGCCTCGTCTCGAAGCACATGCCCTTCGAGACGGCACTTCGCTTGCGGCTCAGCGCCTCCTCAGGGCGAACGGATGGATTTTACTTGGCGATGCCCATCGCCTTGAGCTTCATCACCAGCTCGTCGACGTCGGCGACTTTGGCGCCGGCTTGGCGCTTGCCGGGCTCGACAACCTTGAGCGTCTTCACGCGCGGGCTGACATCAACGCCGTAATCGGCGGCGGTCTTCTGCGCGAGCGGCTTCGACTTCGCCTTCATGATGTTGGGCAGCGAGGCGTAGCGCGGCTCGTTGAGGCGAAGATCGGTGGTAACGATCGCCGGCAGCTTGTAGCTGTCGGTCTCGAGCCCGCCGTCGACCTCGCGCGTCACCGTCACGGTATCGCCCGATACTTCGACCTTCGAGGCGAACGTGCCCTGGCCCCAGCCGAGCAGGCCGGCGAGCATCTGGCCGGTCTGGTTGTTGTCGTCGTCGATCGCCTGCTTGCCGAGGATGACGAGCTGCGGCTGTTCCTCGTCGGCGATCGCCTTCAGGATCTTGGCGACGCCGAGCGGCTCGACGCGATCGTCCGCGGTGACGAGGATCGCGCGATCAGCGCCCATCGCGAGCGCGGTACGCAGCGTTTCCTGCGCCTTCGCCTCGCCGATCGACACTGCCACAATTTCGGTCACCACGCCCTTTTCCTTGAGGCGAATGGCTTCCTCGACCGCGATCTCGTCGAACGGGTTCATGCTCATCTTGACGTTGGCCAGATCGACCCCCGTCCCGTCCGCCTTCACGCGGGGCTTCACGTTGTAATCAAGCACCCGCTTGACCGGCACCAGCACCTTCATTCGCTTACTCTCCAAATCAGTCGGCAACGCTTCCGTGGGATTTCCCGGGGAGGAGCGTCAGGCCGCCTTCTTCACCTCGGCGACGATCTTCTGCGCGGCATCGCCCAGATCGTTCGCGGGAACGATGGCGAGACCCGAGTTGGCGAGGATTTCCTTGCCCTTCTCGACGTTCGTGCCTTCGAGGCGAACCACCAGCGGCACCGAAAGGTTCACTTCCTTCGCGGCGGCGACGATGCCGTCGGCGATGATGTCGCACTTCATGATCCCGCCGAAGATGTTGACGAGGATACCCTTCACGTTCGGATCGGCGAGGATGATCTTGAACGCCGCCGTCACCTTCTCCTTCGAGGCGCCGCCGCCGACGTCGAGGAAGTTGGCCGGGAACATGCCGTTGAGCTTGATGATGTCCATCGTCGCCATGGCGAGGCCCGCGCCGTTGACCATGCAGCCGATGTCGCCATCGAGCTTGATGTAGGCGAGGTCGTACTTCGACGCCTCGAGCTCTGCGGGATCCTCTTCGGATTCGTCGCGCAGCTCCATCAGGTCCTTGTGGCGGAACAGCGCGTTGCCGTCGAAGCCGACCTTGGCGTCGAGCACCAGCAGATTGCCCTGCTCGGTCAGCGCGAGCGGGTTGACCTCGATCTGCGCGGCGTCGGTGCCGAGAAAGGCGTCGTACAGCGACTGCGCAACCTTGGCGGCCTGCTTGCCCTGATCGCCTGACAGGCCAAGCGCGTTGGCGACAGTGCGGCCGTGGTGCGGCTGGAACCCGCTCGCCGGATCGACGATGAACGTGTGGATCTTCTCGGGCGTCGAATGCGCGACTTCCTCGATGTCCATGCCGCCCTCGGTCGAAACGACGAAGGCGACACGGCCGGTGGCGCGATCGACCAGCAGCGCGAGGTAGAATTCCTTCGCGATGTCGGCGCCGTCGGTAACGTACAGGCGGTTGACCTGCTTGCCGGCGTCGCCCGTCTGGATCGTCACCAGCGTGTTGCCGAGCATGTCGGTGGCATGCGCGCGCACCTCGTCAAGGTTGAAGGCGAGGCGGACGCCGCCCTTCGCCTCGGGCGCCAGCTCCTTGAACTTGCCCTTGCCGCGACCGCCGGCATGGATCTGCGACTTCACGACGTAGAGCGGCCCGGGCAGCTGCTTGGCGGCCTCGACGGCCTCCTCGACGGTGAAGGCGGCGTGACCCGCGGCGATCGGCGCGCCGTACTTGGCCAGCAGTTCCTTGGCCTGATATTCGTGGATGTTCATGGAGCGTCGCACCTCGTGATGACGAAAGTTACGGAACGAAATTTATGGTGCCCTAAGCACAGCGAGGCCGGGGAATCCAGCCTAGCGTGCGAGTTTCCGCATCCTTGCCCCGGCGGCGGGGGCGTGCGGCGGCTGGCGATGGTTGTCGCTTTGTTCTAAGGCGCGCGCGTGTCGCCCGAGCCGTTTCCCGCGCTGCCATACCCCGCGCTTCACGCGAGCCACACCGGCATCTGGATCGCGCAGGGCGGCGAGACGCGGCAAGTGTCGCGCGGCGAGGCGATCCGCGCCGCCGCCGACACGCCGATGATCTTGCTCAACGCGCCGCTGATCGGGCAGCGGCTGGGCTATGCCGAACTGTCGGGGCTGGACCTGCTCGAGCTGTTCGCGTTCCTGCGGCCCGCCCGCTTCGCGGTTCCGACACCCAAGGGTCTCGCCGCAGTTACCGGGCTCGACATGCCCGCCGACGACGCGGGCATCGCGCCGTTTCTGCTTGCCGCCGCCGCACGGCTGCTGGCGATCCCGCAGGGCGACTGGCCCGAGCGCGAGGGGGCGTGGACGGCGGCGCAATCCTTGTTCCGGCTGCGCTGGGCGTGGGCGCCGCTGCTCGTCGATCGAATAAAGAAACCGGCGCAGAACGAACGCTGGCTGTTCGCCAAATTGCCCGAATGGGAGGAGGCGGCGCCGCGCCCCGCGCCACGCACGGTGGCGATCGATCCCGAGGCGACGCAGCGCGTGCTCGCGACGCTGGTCGGTGACACGGCGGAGACGCGGCCGGGGCAGCGCGCCTATGCCGCCGCTGCGACGGGGGCGTTCGCGTCGCGCGCGGTGCGCGAGGCGCCCAACGTGGTGCTGGCGCAGGGCGGCACGGGGATCGGCAAGACGCTGGGCTATCTCGCGCCCGCCAGTCTGTGGTCGCACACCGCGGGCGGCGCGGTGTGGGTATCGACCTATACCAAGGCGCTGCAACGGCAATTGGGGCACGAGGCGCGGCGCGTGTACCCCGACGAGGCGGTGCGGCGGCAGAAGGTGGTGACGCGCAAGGGGCGCGAGAACTACCTGTGCCTGCTCAACCTCGAGGATGCGTTGCAGGGTGGGTTCGCGGGCCGCGCCGCGATCCTGGCGCATCTCGTCGCGCGCTGGGCGGCGTATAGTGCCGACGGCGACATGGTGGGCGGCGACCTGCCGGGCTGGCTCGTCACGCTGTTTCGCCGCAACGGATCGGCGGCGCTGACCGACCGGCGCGGTGAGTGCGTCTATGCCGGCTGCCCGCATTACCGCAAATGCTTCATCGAGCGTGCGGCGCGCGCCTCCGCCGAGGCCGACATCGTCATCGCCAATCACGCGCTGGTGATGGTCAACGCCGCGCGCGGGCGCGAGACGGCGACACGGCCGACGCGCTACGTGTTCGACGAGGGCCATCACCTGTTCGACGCCGCCGACGCGATGTTCGCCACCGCGCTGACCGGGCAGGAGACGATCGAGCTCCGCCGCTGGGTGATCGGGCCTGAGGCAGGAAGTCGCGGGCGGCGACGCGGGCTGGCGGCGCGGCTGTCCGACGTCGCGAGCTACGACGAGGGCGGGGCGCAGGCGATCGGCGATGCGGTGAAGGCGGCAGGCGGGCTCGCCGCCGAAGGCTGGCTGCAGCGCATCGCCGAGGGGCAGCCGTTCGGCCCGATCGAGACGCTGCTGGCGAGCGTGCGCGGGCTGACCTACGCGCGCGCCGAGGGGGCGGAGGATGCAGGCTATGGGCTGGAGACCGAGCTCGCCGAGCCGTCGCCCGAGCTGATCGAGGCGGCGGCGCCGGCGGCGGAGGCGCTCGACGCGTTGTATCGCCCGCTCGTCGCGCTGGGCAAGCGGCTGGAGGCGGTGCTTACCGACGCGCCCGACTGGCTGGACGGGCCGGCGCGCGCGCGCGTGGAGGGGGCGATCGCCTCGCTCGGCTGGCGCGCCGAGACGGTGGCGGCGTGGCTGGCGCTGATCGCACGCGTCGGCGGGCCGGCGAGCGCGGATTTCGTCGACTGGCTGGCGGTGGAGCGCGTCGAGGGGCGTGAATATGACATCGGGCTGCACCGCCGCTGGCTCGATCCGACGCGGCCGTTCGCCGAGATCGTGCTGAATCCGGCGCACGGTGCGCTCGTCACCTCTGCGACGCTGACCGCGGGGGGCACGTGGGAGACGGCGGAGGCGCGGGTGGGGGCGCATCATCTCGCGCTGCCGCCGACCCGCTTCGCGGCGGAGAGCCCGTTCGATTATGCCGCGCGCGCCGAGGTTCTCGTCGTCACCGACGTGAAGCGCGGCGACGTGCCCGCACTGAGCAACGCCTATGCGCGGCTGATCGAGGCGGCCGGCGGCGGCACCCTGGGTCTGTTCACCGCGATCCGGCGGCTGCGCGGGGTGCACGCGCGGATCGCCGACCGGCTGGCGCGCGCCGGGCTGCCGCTGATGGCGCAGCACGTCGATCCGATCGACACGGGGACGCTGGTCGACATCTTTCGCGACGATCCGCACGCCTCGCTGCTCGGCACCGACGCGCTGCGAGATGGCGTCGACGTGCCCGGTCATTCGCTGCGGCTGGTCGTGATGGAGGGCGTGCCGTGGCCCAAGCCGAGCGTGCTGCACGCCGCGCGCCGCCTGGCGAACACCGACGGCGCGGGCGGCAGCGCCTACGACGACCGGATCGTGCGCGCGCGGTTGGCGCAGGCGTTCGGGCGGCTGATCCGCTCCGCCGACGACCGCGGCGTGTTCGTGCTGCTGTCCGCGGCGACGCCGTCGCGGTTGCTCGACGCGTTTCCGGCAGGCGTGCCGATCGCGCGCGTGCCGCTCGACGAGGCGATCGCGCGCGTCGCTTCGCGGCTTTCCTCGGACGCGGCGTTGGGGCATGAGGCGGCTCCCGCCCGCATGCCTTGATGGAGACCCGGCCTTGAAGACGCTGACGCTGCTGCGCCACGCCAAATCGGGCTCGGACGATACCGTTGCGCGCGACTTCGACCGGCCGCTCAACGCCAAGGGGCGCAAGGCGGCACAGGCGATCGGGCGGCATCTGCGCGAGGAAAAGCTGTCGTTCGATCACATCGTCGCCTCGCCGGCGCAGCGCGTCGTGGAGACGATCGACGACGTCGCGCGCGGCTATGGCAGCGCGATCGCGCCGGCGTGGGACAAGCGGCTGTACCTCGCTTCGGCACAAACGCTGATGGACGTCGCGCGCGAGACACCGGCCGACGCCGCGCGGTTGCTGATGATCGGGCACAATCCGGGGCTGGAGGATTTCGTGCTGCTGCTGCTGGGCGGCGGCGATCCCGCGCTGGTGCGCGCGGCCGAGGCGAAATATCCGACCGCGACGATCGCGGCGCTCGAGTTCGCGGTCGACGATTGGGCGGGGATCGCCGCGGGGGCGGGAACGCTGGTGCGCTTCATCCGACCGCGCGACCTCGATCCGACGCTGGGGCCTGACGCGGACTGATCGCTGCCGCGGGCGGCGGGTGACGGTGCTTCGAGACGGCACTTCGCGTTGCTCAGTACCTCCTCAGCACGAACGGGGGGACGGGAGAACGGCTCATACGTTCTCCTGAAGCAGTATCCTGGACCTCGGACCGGAAACCCCTTCCCGGATGTGAGCCGGTGTGCCGTTGAAACGATCGCAGTGACGAAGCGCGACGCTTGCGATGGCCGTTCCCGCCTCAGCTCCGGCCTTCGAGGCGCAGGCGCCGCAATCGGAGTTTATCGCACCGCAGGACCTGCTCCGCCGCCCGGTGCGTCATCGCGGGCCTGCCCGCGATGACGTCCTTTCTCAGCGGCCGAGCAGCATGCGCGCCTGGCTGGCGACTTGCGCGAGCATCGCGGCGTTGGGGGTGGCGGACTGGCGCGCGCGGGTGACGACGGCGGCGAACTGCGCGACGCGCGCGGGGTTCTCGGCGAGCCACGCCTCGACCGCGGCGTCGGGATCGCGCTTGCCCTCGCGCGCGAGGAAGTCGAGCCGCATCTGCTCGAAGTCGCGCACCAGCCCGGCGACGAGCAGTCGCTCCCACGGATCGGACGGAGCGAGCCGCGTCGCCGCCGCCTGCGCCCAATCGAGCCCGAGCGCCTCGCCGAGCCGGGTATAGGCGCGCGTCAATGCGGTCTCGTCGGTCTTCGACTTACCGCTGAGATCGACGAGGCCGATCGCGCCGTCGAGTTCGGACAGGCGCACCACGCGCGCAGCGAGCGCGTCGGGGGCGCCGGCGCGGGCGAGCGAGGCGGCGATCCGCGCGCTTTCCGTCCGCGCCTCGGCGAGCAGCAGGTCGGTCGCCTGCGTCTCGAGCTTGGCGACGCCCTTGCCGATGCGCGCGAGCACGTCGCCCGGCATCGTGCCGGGCGCGACGACGCGCAGCAGATCGGCGACCTGCCCACGGACGGCGCGTGCGACGCCCTCGAACAGCGCGAGGCGACCTGCCTCGGGCATCGCTGTCGTCTCGATATCGAGCCACAGCGTGTCGAGCGCGAACAGTCGTTCGACGACGACGAACATCGCAGCGACGTCACTCAGTGCGGCGCCTTCCTCCTCGGCGAGCTCGAACGGATTGAGCAGGCCGATGCGGTTGACGATGCGGTTGGCGAGCTTGGTCGCGACGATCTCGCCGCGCAGCTGGTGCTTGTCGATCGCCTTGGCGAGCCGCTCGCGCATTGCCGGCGGGAAGGCGGCGTGGAGATCGGGCTCAAGCAGCTTGTCGGCCCCGAGCTCGGCCTGCTCGATCGCGTCCTGAAGCGCGAGCTTGGCGGTCGACAGCAGCACCGCCAGTTCGGGGCGCGTCAGCCCGCGGCCTTCCGCCGAGCGGCGCAGCAGATCCTCGTTCGCCGCCAGCCCTTCGACGCGGCGATCGAGCCGCCCCGATGCCTCGAATATCTCGATCGCGCGCACGTAGCTCGGCACACCGCGCGCGCCGCCGCGCTCGGCGATCGACAGCGCGAGCGTCTGCAGGCGATTGTCCTCCAGCACGAGGTGCGCGACGTCGTCGGTCATCGCGCCGAGCAGTGCGTTGCGATCGTCGAACGAGAGGCGGCCCTCGGCCATCTCGCGGTTGAGCGCGATCTTGATGTTGACCTCGTTGTCCGAGCAATCGACGCCGGCCGAATTGTCGATGAAGTCGGTGTTGATCCGCCCGCCCTTGGCGGAAAACGCGATGCGTGCAGCCTGCGTGACGCCGAGGTTCGCGCCCTCGCCGATCGCCGTCGCGCGCAGCTCTTCCGCATCGACGCGCAGGCGATCGTTGGCGGGATCGCCGACCGCGGCGTTATTCTCGCCCGCCGCCTTCACATAGGTGCCGATGCCGCCGAACCAGATGAGGTCGACCGGCGCCTTGAGGATCGCGGAGATCAGCGCGCCGGGCTCGATCTCGTCGGCCGAGATGTCGAGCGCAGCCTTGATCTCAGGCGACAGGCGGATCGACTTGGCGGCGCGCGGGAAGACGCCGCCGCCGGCCGAGATCAGCGTGGCGTCGTAATCCTGCCAGCTTGAGCGCGGCAGGCTGAACAGCCGCGCGCGTTCCGCCCAGCTCACCGCCGGATCGGGATCGGGATCGAGGAAGATGTGGCGGTGATCGAATGCCGCGACGATCTTGAGCGTCTGCGACAGGAGCATGCCGTTGCCGAACACGTCGCCCGACATGTCGCCGCAGCCGACGACGCGGATCACGTCCTTCTGCACGTCGACGCCACGCTCGGCGAAGTGGCGCTGGACGGAGACCCACGCACCCTTGGCAGTGATGCCCATCGCCTTATGATCGTAGCCCTGCGATCCGCCGCTGGCGAAGGCGTCGCCCAGCCAGAAGCCGCGATCGAGCGCGATCGCATTGGCGACGTCGCTGAACGTCGCGGTGCCCTTGTCCGCGGCGACGACGAAATAGGGGTCCTCGCCGTCGTGGACGCGCACGCCGTCGGGATGGACGACCTTGCCGGCGACGATGTTGTCGGTGATCGACAGAAGCGTGCGGATGAAGATGCGGTAGCTCTCCGTCCCCTCCGCCAGCCAGGCGTCACGATCGGTGGCGGGGTTGGGCAGCTGTTTTGGATAGAAGCCGCCCTTCGCGCCGGTCGGCACGATGACGGCGTTCTTGACGCGCTGCGCCTTCATCAGCCCGAGGATTTCGGTGCGGAAATCGTCGCGCCGGTCGGACCAGCGCAGGCCGCCGCGCGCGACCGGGCCGGCGCGCAGGTGGATGCCCTCGACGCGCGGCGAGTAGACCCAGATCTCGCGCCACGGCAGCGGGGCGGGGAGGCCGGGGATGCGCGCGCTGTCGAGCTTGAACGCCAGCGCCTCGGCCGCGGCGGGGGCGAAGGCGTTGGTGCGCAGCGTGGCCGCGATCACCGCCTTGAACGCGCGCAGGATGCGATCGTCGTCGATCGCGACGATCGCGTCGAGCCCGGCGGCGATCTCGGCATCGATCGCGGCGACGTCTCCCGTCGCGGCAGGATCGTGCGCCAGCGTGAAGCGGTCGATCAGCGCCTTGGCGAGCGCGGGCGCGCGGCCCAGCGCGTCGGCGACGGTGGTGAGGCCGTAGGCGAGGCCTGCCTGGCGCAGATAGCGGAACCAAGCGCGGTAGAGCAGCACCGCCGCGGGCGTGAGCCCGGCGACGAGCATCAGGCGGTTGAACGCGTCGTTCTCCGCGGTGCCGCGCAGCACGTCGGCGATCGCGTCCTCGAGCACGGTGCGATCGATATCGGCGACGTCGGCACGCGTCTCGACGATGAAGTCGTGGACGAAGCTGTCGCTGTCCTCGCGCAGCCGCGTCGGCAGTTCGCCGATCACGCGATAGCCGAAATTCTCGAGCACCGGCACCGCCTCGGACAGCGCCAGCGCGCCGTGCGACTTGTAGATCTTGAGTCGGTGATCCTCGCCTGCCACGGCAGGATAGATCAGCACCGCGCGATCGGCCGCGTCGGCGAGCTCGGATACGCGCAGGATGTCCTCCGCCGCCTCCTCGGGCGTGCTGAGGTTCCTATAATTGGCGGGGAACGACGCCGCCCAGCGCAAGGCGAGGCGCGCGGCGCGCGCCGGCGCCAGCCGCTCGGCGAGCGCGGCCTCGACGTCGCGTTCCCAGCCGCGCACCATCTTGACGAGGCGTGCGTCGAGCGCGGCGGTATCGGGCACCGCGCCGCCCTGGCGCAGGTCGATCGTGTAGCGCAGCATCGCCACCGTGCCGTCTTCGAGCGAGATCGACCAGTTGAGGATCGTGCCGTTCGCTGCCTCCGCCAGCATCTCGCCGATCGCGACACGGCGCGCGGTGGTGAGATCGTCGCGCGGCAGCCACGCGAAGGCGAAGAGGTGGCGGCCGAGCGCCGAGCGCAGCAGCACGAGCTTGGGCCGCGGGCGATCGGCGAGGCTCATCGCGGTGAGCGCGAGCGACTCGACCGCCTCGGCATCGACCGCGGTGACAAGATCGTGCGGCAGCGCGGCCATCGCGTGCGTCAGCGCCTTGCCGGCGTGGCCGGCGGGATCGAAGCCGAGCTTCTTCTCGAGCTCGGCCAGCCGCTGGCGCAGCACGGGCACGCTGCGCGGCGGCGCGTTGAGTGCGGCGGAGGTCCACAGCCCGGCGTGGATCGAGAGGCCGGTGATCCGCCCGCCGTCGCGCAGCGGGACGACGACGAGATCGATCGGCGCGCGGCGATGGACGGGCGAGATCAGGCTCGATTTCAGCAGCAGCGGCGCTGGCTTGCCGGCAGCGAAATAGTCGATCGCGAGGCGACGCGAGCGCTCGGCGAGCAGCGCCGGTTCGTGCGGCTGGCGCGCGATGCCGAGCGGCGCGCGGTCGCTGGTGCCGTCTGCCAGCCAGCGTTCGTGGCCGAGCAGCGTGAAATGGCGATCAAGGAACCAGCGCATCAGCGCTGCGCCCTCGTGATCGCCGCCCGTCTCCTCGAGCATGCCGGCGTCGGCGGCGAGCGTCGCCTGCATCGCACGCCAGTCCGCCACCGCGGCGCGCACGTCGGCGAGGCCGGCGGTGAGATCGTCGACCAGCTCGCGCCGTTCGCGCGCGTCGGCGCGCTCGGTCTCGATATAGATCATCGATTCGCGCGTGCCGCTGTCGCCGACGCCGCCAAGCACGCCGTCGGCGTCGCGACTGACGGGCACGACGGGATGGATGATGCGGTCGATCGCGATGTCGTGCGCGCCGATCGCGCCGGCGATCGAATCGACGAGGAACGGCATATCGTCGTTGACGATGGCGAGGCGCATGCGGCGCGCCGTGCCGTCACCCGGCAGCGTATCGAGCGCGATCGCAACCGTGCCGGGCGCGCGGCGCTCCGCCGTGGCGGCGAGGAACGCAGCCGCCTCCGCCTGTTCCGCGGGGCCGAACCCGTCCAGCTCGCCCGGCAATGCGCCGTGGGTGAGCCGGTCCGCCAGCGCCTGGGTGAGCGCCTTCATCGATGCTTTCGCCATGCGCGCGCCTATGCGCCCGGGCGCGGCGGGGCTCAACCCCGGGTCATCAGTTTCGTATCGATTGAGACGAGATGGCGGCGGTCAGCCGATCGCAGCGAGCGCGCGGGCGGACAGATCGGGATCGTCGGTAACAGTGCCGAACACGTCGAGCCCGCCGGTCGGCGAAACGCGCGCGAGCAGCACTACGAGATCGCCCGGGAAGCCGCGCACGTCGAGCGGCAGCGTGGCGAGCGTCGCATGTTCCGGTGCGCGAGCGGCGGGCGGCGCGATCGCGGCATTGCCGAAGCCCGCGCTCGGCCCGTCCGCCCACACGGCGCCGTGCGCGGTGGGCGCCGGTGCGGTGCGCATCGCACCGGCGAGCTCGGCGAACAGCCGCTGCTGCTCGGCGCTGCCGACCAGCTCCTTCCAGTTGATGACGCCGTAGACGAAATCGATCGTCGACCCGTCGGACGAGAAGGGCATCAGGATGCCGCGATAGAGCGTGTTGTGCCCGCGCGTGCCGACGAACTCCGCCTCGAAGCCGATCGGCGCGCGATTGGCGATGATCTGAAGATAGTGATCGGTCAGCCGCGACAGCAGCGAGCGCTCGGGCACGTCCGAGATGCGCGTGATCCCCGAATCGAGATCGCACTCGTCGCGCAGCGCCTGGCCGAGAAAGCGGATCGAGGGATTGCCGACGCCGTCGGTGAAGTCGAGCAGTACGCTGTTGGGCCCGAAATCCGTGTTCTGCGCGGGATCGAGATCGACGATCGAGGGATAGGCGCGGCCTTGAAGCAGGCCGACCCAGTGATTGTACGCACGCACGTGCATGCGCCGCTCGTCGGTGCCGATGGCGATCATTGGTTCGCCTACGCCGCCTTCGGTGGGATCGTTCCCGTCGCTCGGGCGCGCCTCGTCGAAGCCGCGGATGTCCATGTGCGTCAATCCCCTGGGCAAAGTGCCTCTTGCGCCCGGCTTTGCGGCCAACAGGGTAAAGGGCAGGTAAAGCGCGAGCGCCCGAACACCGGCTTGCACCGATCGAGCGCGCCTGCTACGCGGCAATCATCGACGTGCCCCTTCGGGGCGCGCGGCGCCGCTTTAGCTCAGCTGGTAGAGCATCGCATTCGTAATGCGGGGGTCACAGGTTCGAGTCCTGTAAGCGGCACCATCCTCTCCTTTCATATAAGCTGGTGCTTTGGTTCGGTCGTCTGGCGTGCCGGGGGTGGCGCGTTGGTGCGACTTGGCTGATGCTGCGCAGATCGATCGGCGAAGCGATCGTGCGGGAGGATAGCGTATGGCGGTAGCTGGGGTGCCGAAGGTGCTGGCGTTCGACGTGTTCGGCACGGTGGTCGACTGGCGCACGAGCGTGGCGCGCGAATCCGCGATCTTTCTACAGCGGATCGGGCGGGCGGATATCGACGCTACGCGCTTCACCGACAGATGGCGCTATCGCTACCTCGACGTGATGAAGCGCTATCGCGAGACGGGGCGCAGCTTCACCGTGCTCGATGTTCTGCACCGCGAGATGCTCGACGAGACGCTGCGGGGCGACGGCGTCGATCCTGCCGCGCTCGACCCGGCGCTGTTGCAGGACTGGACGTTCGCCTGGCGGCGGCTCGCGCCTTGGCCCGACAGCGTCGCAGGGTTGGCGCGGCTGAAGACGCGATTTCCGATCGTGACATTGTCGAACGGCAATATCGCGCTGATGCTCGCGCTGGCGCGGCATGCGGGGCTGCCGTGGGATGCGATCCTGGGTGCGGAGGTGACGCAGGCGTACAAGCCTGATCCAGAGGCCTATGTGGGCACCGCGCGGATCCTGGGCGTAGCGCCCGGCGAACTGTGCCTCGTCGCCGCGCATCATAGCGATCTGGCCGCGGCGCGCGCGTGCGGACTCGCCACCGCCTATATCGCGCGACCTGACGAATATGGCGGGCGACGTACCGCGGACGACGACGCGGCGCAGGATTGGGACTGGTCGGCAAACAGCCTGGTGGCGCTGGCCGACGAGTTGGGGTGCCCGCCCGCCGCGTGAGGCGCCGCACGGCGGGGCGTGCGGCCCAGCAGGACAGCCGCGCACCCGTTCGAGCGCGCGGCCTGCGGGTCAGTAGATCAGTTGAGCGGTTCGCCCGAGATGGTGATGCGGTGCATCAGCCGGCGGTGGCCGTGGTAATCGTTCATCGCGCAATGCCACGTCGAGCGATTGTCCCAGATCGCGATCGAGCCGGGCGACCATTGCAGCCGGCACTGGAATTCGTCGCGCATCGCCACCTGATAGAGATAGGTCAGCAGTGGCTGGCTCTCTGCACGCGTCCAGCCTTCGAAATGCAGCGTGAAGGCGGGATTGACGTAGAGGATCTCGCGCCCGGTGCGCGGATGGCGGATGACGACGGGGTGGACGGCGTGGGTGCGCACGTCGTGCCCCTTCAGATCGGCGCCCTGATCGGTCTTCGAATAGATGCCGTCGGCACTGTAGATATGGTCGGCCGAATGGACCGCGCGCATCGTGCGCAGCGTCGCCTTCATGCCTTCCGACAAGGAATCGAACGCGGCGGATAGGCTGGCGAACAGCGTGTCGCCGCCGCTCGGCGGGGTTTCGCGCGCGAGCAGGATCGAGCCCATCGCTGGCACCTGATCGTAGCTGTGATCGGTGTGCCAGCCGCCGCCGATGTTGGTCTGCTGGTTCTCCGCCTTGCGCACCTCGGCAATCTCGGGATGGCCGCCGTTCGCCGGGAAGTAATTGTTGACGTCGATCGTCCCCCAACGGCGCGCAAAGGCGATATGCTGTTCGGGGGTGAGCTGCTGATCGCGGACGAAGACGACGCCGTGATCGGCGAGTGCATCGCGCATTGCGGCAAAGGTGCCGTCGTCGAGCTGGTTGAGATCGACGTCGGTGAATTCGACGCCGATATGCGGGGCGATCTTGCGTTCGGCGGCGCGCGCCAACGTCTGCGAAGCCATGGTCCTCTCCTCTGTCTTGTTGCATCGGCTTTTATGCGAGTCGCGAGCGTGGCATTGTCACCTGCGTGACAATTGCCGACGATCTGATGCCACTGCTGGCACGCAGCGGCTGGTTCGCGCGTCAGCCGGCCGCGTTGCAGCGGCGGTTGGCGGCGGCGGGGCGCGTCGTGTCGCTGGCGGCGGGGCAGTGGGTGTACAGCCAGGGCGACGAAGGCACCGGGCTGTGCGCACTGCTGAGCGGCGCGCTGCGGCTCGAGGTGGCGCTCGATGCCGAGCGCGACGTGCTGATCGGCATCGCGACGCCGCCCGCGATCCTGGGGCAGACGCAGCGGCGCGGCGGCGGGCCGCGGATCGTGACGACGCGCGCCAACGTGCCGTCGCGCGTGCTGCTGATCGCCGACGATGCGCTGGAGAGGGTGGCGGCGGCGGAGCCCGGCGTGTGGCGCGCGGTCAACGAGCTCGTCTACGCGCAGCTCGAGGAGATGACGCGCGTCGCGGCGCGGCTGCTGATCCAGGGCCCGGCGGCGCGCGTCGCGTGGCGTCTGCTGCAGATCGCCGATGGGACGGAGGCGAGGATCGGCCAGGCGGATCTCGCCGAGTTGACCGGCCTGTCGCGCAAGACGGTGAACGCGCATCTCGCGGCGTTCGAGGCGGCGGGAGCAATCACGCGCGGGTATCGCGGCGTGCGCATCGTCGATGCGTCGGCGCTGTCACGAATGATCGGGTAACGAACGATATTGCGAGTTAGTCGCAGATACGCTAGCGGGCAGCGATGACGAGCGCGGGAACAGCGGCGTGAGCGACGGGATGGTGCAGGACGCGCGGCAAGTGCGCGTGCAGCGCACTGCGCGGTCCGCCGCGCCGCCGGCAGCGCCGCGTGCCAGGCGGCGGGTGCGCGCGACGTTCCTGAAGCAGGTGCATCTGTGGCATTGGGTTAGCGCGGCGCTGTCACTCGCCGGGATGCTGCTGTTCGCGATCACCGGCATCACGCTCAACCACGCCGCCTCGATCGGCGCCGAGCCGAAGGTGACGCGCGCCGAGGCGGTGCTGCCGCCCACGGCAATCGCGGCGCTGCGCGGGGCTCGGCCGGCGGGCGCGGCGCTGCCCGCGGGGGTCGCCGCGGCGGTGACGGCGGCGGTGGCGCTCGACCCCGCGGGGCGGGCGGGCGAGTGGACCGATGAGGAGGTCTATGTCGCGCTGCCCGGGCCGGGGCGCGACGCGTGGGTGAGCATCGATCGCGCAAGCGGCCGGGTGGAGGCGGAGACGACGTGGCGCGGCTGGATCTCGTACGTCAACGATCTGCACAAGGGCCGCAACACGGGCGATGCCTGGTTCTGGTTCATCGACGCGTTCGCGATCGCCTGCATCGTCTTCACGCTGACCGGGCTGCTGCTGCTCCAGCTTCACGCCCGGCATCGCCCGTCCACCTGGCCGCTCGTGGCGACGAGTCTCATCCTGCCGCTGCTGCTGGCCGTGTTCCTGATCCATTGACGTGAAAGCCGAAAGAAGCCCCATGCGCCCTGCCCATCTGCTTGCCGCCGGCGCGATCGCCGCGCCGATCATCGCCGCCCCCACGGTCGCCGCGGCGCAGACGGTGAGCGTTACGATCCCGCGGCTCAACGTCGCCGAATATCACCGCCCGTATGTCGCCGGGTGGCTTGAGCCCGCGGCGGGCGGCGCGGCACGCACCGTGTTCGTCTGGTACGACATCAAGAAGCGCGGCGCGGAGCCCGGCACCAAGTGGCTCGCCGATCTGCGCAGCTGGTGGCGCAAGGGCGGACGCGGGCTGGCGCTGCCCGCCGACGGGGTGAGCGGTGCGACGCGCGCGCCGGGCACGTATCAGGTGCCGCTGCCGCGCAACCTGCCCGCGGGGCAATATGTGCTCAACGTCGAGGCGGCGCGCGAGACGGGCGGGCGCGAACTGGTGCGCGTGCCGATCACGCTGCCCGGCCGCGGCGGCAGCGCGACGGGCAGCACAGAACTCGCCGCCGTCACGGTTCGCTGAGAAAGGGACACACGATCATGCGCCTCTCCACCCTGCTGCTTGCCGCCGGCGGCGCGATCACGCTCGCCGCGCCGGCGCTGGCGCACCGCCAGTGGCTGCTGCCGTCGACGACGACGCTCGCCGACACCAATCAATATGTCACGGTCGACGCGGCGGTATCGAACGATTTGTTCTATCCCGATCACGTCGCAATGCGGCCCGAGCAGATCAAGGTGTGGACCCCCGATGGCGCGCCCGCGGCGATCGAGAATGCCGCCACCGGGCGGCACCGCACGACGTTCGACGTCAAGGTCGACAAGCCGGGCACGTGGAAGATCGGCACCGAAATGGCGAACGTGATGGGCAGCTTCACGCTCAACGGCGAGACGTGGCGCGTCGGCGGGCGGCGCGGGCCGATGGGCGGGCCGGGTGCGGCGGGAACGCCGGCGGGTGCTCCAGGTGCCGCGCGGCCGGCGCCCAAGTTCGTGGCGACGGCGGCCGAGATCCCAGCCGGCGCGGACGACGTCAAGCTGACCGAGGTTCTGAGCCGCAACGTCGTGTTCGTGACGGCGGGTGCGCCGAGCGAGGGCGTGTTCAAGCCGACGGGCAAGGGGCTGGAGATGCAGCCGGTGACGCATCCCAGCGCGCTGGTGGCGGACGAGGAGGGGCAGTTTCGCTTCCTCGTTGACGGCAAGCCCGCCGCCGGCATCAAGGTGACGGTGGTGCCCGGATCGAAGAAGTTCCGCACGGCCGAGGACGCGCAGGAGCTGACGACGGGCGCCGACGGGCTGCTGCGCGTCAAGTGGCCGGTCGCCGGCATGTACTGGCTAAGCGCCAGCGCAAGTGACGCGAAGGCGAGTGTGCCGCGCGCGACCGAGCGTCGGATGAGCTATACCACGACGCTGGAAGTGCCCGCGCCCTGACGCGCGCCGAGGCGGGCATGACGCCGCGGCTTGCGGTGCCGCGGACGCTCGATCCCCTGGCGCTGGCGGGGTGGGACGCGGGGGCGAGGCTCGCGACGCTCGGCGGCGCGACGATGGGCACGACATGGGCGATCCGCCTCGCCGCGCCGCCGGGCGACGACCTCACCGACTTGCGGCGTGAGGTCGAGGCGCTGCTGGCGCGGCTGGTGGCGCAGATGAGCCACTGGGAGCCAGCGTCGCTGTTGTCGCGGTACAACCGCGCGCCCGCCGACAGCTGGACCGCGCTGCCGCCCGAATTCGCCACGGTGATGGCGGCCGCGCTCGACGTGGCGGCGCGATCGGATGGGGCGTTCGATCCGGCGATCGGGGGGCTCGTCGACCTGTGGGGCTATGGCGCGTTGCCGGCGGCGGGCGTGCCGGATGCGGCGGCGATCGACGCGGCGCGAGTTGCCGGCGGGTGGCGGCGGCTACGCTTCGACCGCGCCGCGCGGCGGCTGTACCAGCCCGGCGGCGTGCGGCTCGACCTGTCGGGCATCGCCAAGGGCTATGCCGTCGACGCGGTTGCGGCGCTGCTCGCGGCGCGCGGCGTGCGCCATTGCCTGGTCGAGATCGGCGGCGAGTTCGTCGGGCGCGGGATGCGGCCCGATGGCGATCCGTGGTGGGTCGAGCTCGAGACGCCGGGCGACGTCGCGGCGCCGATCCGCGTCGCGCTGCACCAACTCGCGGTCGCGACCTCAGGCGATTACGTGCGCGGGCACCACACGATCGATCCGCGGACGGGCCATCCGGTCGATCACGCGCTCGTCGTCAGCGTGCTCCACGCCAGTGCGATGGTCGCCGACGCCTGGGCGACCGCGCTCGGCGTTCTGGGTGGGACGGCAATGATCGAGCGGGTGACGGGCGAAGGGTTGGCGGTACGCGCGCTGCTGCGAAAGGGTGACGGCGTGAGTGAGTGGATCAGCCCCGCGCTTGCGGAGATGCTGACGGACTGACCGGGGGCCGCCCGTTATTGCGCGAGCCGGACGATTTTGACGCGGGTGCCGGGCGTGAGCGGGTCGGTCGATTTCCCGCCGTTGAGCAGATCGAACAGTGCGCGCGGCGCGGCGTCCGCGTTCAGCGCCGAGAGGCTCGCGCGCGTGTCACCGGCGCGGACGGGAACGACGCGCACGAAGCGTGGGCGCAGCCGTGCCGCCTCGTCCGGCGACAGCCGCCGGAACGAGGCGAACAGCGCCGCCACTGCCGCCGCATCGGCATTCGCCGGCGGGGAGGCGACGATGAAGTGATACGCTTGGCCGTCGCCCCCATCGTAGACCGCGATCGACAGCGGCACCGCGCCGTCGCGCACCGCCAGCCGCAGCCGCAGCAGCACCGCGGGGATGCCGTTGATCACGGTCGAGACGGCATCGTCGAGCGTCGCTGGCGCATCGCCGACGATATGGTTGGCGAGCGCCTCGGCATGCGCCTCGAGCGTCGGTGCGGCGAGCGGTGCGCCGCCGAACTCGCCGGAGATGCCGTTGGGGCCGGTGAGCCGGATCGCCTGCGGGCTGTTGGTCAGCGCGAAGCCGGGGGGCGCCTCGAACGAGATGCGCATGATCGGATGCGCGAAGCGGCGCCCGAGCACGAAGCCCTGTTCGGGATCGTCGCCCCATAACAGGCCATCGACGGCATCAAGATAGGCGTCCGCGCGCTCGGGCAGCTCGTCGTCCTTCAGCCCGGTATCGTCCGCCGCATCGCGCGCGCGATCGATGCGATGCGCCGTCGTCGGGTGGCTGAGCGCCCATTCGGGGATGCCGCGCGCGGTGTCGCGCCGCTCGGTGGCGGTGAGGAACGCCTCCTGCCGTTGCAGCGCGGCGAGCATGTCGCCGGCGGCGTAGACGTCGTAGCCGGCGCGCTGGAGATAACGAATGCCATAGTCGTCCGCTTCGTATTCCTGCCCGCGCGAGTAGCGCAGCGTGAAATATTGTGCCGCCTGACTGGCGAGCCGGGTGAGCCGCTCGGACCCGGTGACGCTGACCGCGATGACGCCGAGCGTGCGCCAGATCGACCGCTGCTGCTGGCGCTGCGCGTGCTGCGCGGCGATGTGGCCGACCTCGTGGCCGAGCACGGAAGCGAGTTCCGCCTCGCTCGTCACCACCGCGAGTAGCCCGCGGGTGACGTAGATGAAGCAGCCGGGGACGGCGAAGGCGTTGACGACGTCGCTGTTGACGAGCGTGAAGGTGCATTCGCCGGGCGTGCCGGCGGCGGCGGCGATGCGTTCACCGACCGCGGCGACGTAGCGCGCCTGCGGCCCGGCGTAGGCGCCGCCGAACTCGGCGAGCAGCTGCGGATGCTGCTGCGCGCCGATCGCGCGTTCCTCGTCGGTGATCTCGGGCGCGGCATCGGGCACGCCGCCGCCACAGCTGGCGAGCAGTAGCGCGAGCGCGGTGGCGAGGATGCGCCGCGTCACGAGCGGTCGAGCATCCGGCAGGCACGCCGCATCAAACCGGCCGAGCCCGCCCATCCGATCCGGCGCGAGAATAAGAGAGCCATCGAGCGCGTCCTGCCTTTCCGCCAACCGCAACGGTCGAGCCGCCATCCGGTTCGATCGCGCGCGGATCGAGTGGCGATCAGGCGGCGGCGGGGCGGGCGCGGTGGCGCGCGAGATCGCGCTGATAGGCGATCAGCCGCCGCTCGATCTGCTCGCGCCCCGCCTCGCTCGCCGCGCCGCGCAGCGCGAGCGCGTAGCCGTAGCCGACGCTCGCCTCGATCTCCTGCACGTCGATCGCGCCGAGCACCCAGGCGAGCATCGCGGCGACATAGACCGCGTCCAGCGCGCGCAGCAGCGGATCGATCTCGATCTCGGGCAGCAGCGTGCCCTCGGTGCGGGCCTCGCCGAGCAGCGCCCACCAGAAGCCGTAGCGCTGCGGCGACTGGAGCTCGCCGCGCAGTTCGCCGCCATCGAAGCGCAGCGCCTCGGTCCACAAGGTGCGGTAGAAATCGGGATCGTCGGCAAGATAGGCGAGCGTGATCGACACCGCCTGGAAGATGCGGTCGACCGCGCCGACGCGATGCAGCTGTGAGAAACGCTCGTGGAACTCGCGCACGTCCTCGAGCAGCGCGATGACGATCGCGCGCTTGGATCCGAACAGGTTGTACGGCGTCGTCAGCGACACGCCGGCGCGCGCCGCGATCGCGCGCATCGACAGCCCAGCGTCGCCCGTTTCCTTGATCAGATCGCGCGCCGCCGCGACGATGCGCCGCCGCCGCTCCGCCTTGGCGTCCTCCCGCCGGCTCATCGTGCTACCCGAGGCATCCTTCACCCTAAGCGGCGATCGCGTGCGCGGCAACACGCGGCAGATAGATAACCATAACGCGTTCCGCAAAGATCGCTGGCGTCACCGACGCCGCGCGCTTAGCATCGCGCCCAGGACCTGGGCGAGGAGAAGCATATGGCAGGCGACAAGATCAGGTTCGGCGCGTTCATCGCCCCGTTCCATCCGCTGAACGAGAACCCGACGCTGGCGCTGGAGCGCGACCTCGATCTCGTCGTGCACATGGACCGGCTGGGCTATGACGAGGCATGGATCGGCGAGCATCACTCGGCGGGCTACGAGCTGATCGCGAGCCCCGAGCTGTTCATCGCCACTGTCGCCGAGCGCACGCGGCACATCCGGCTCGGCACCGGCGTATCGTCGCTGCCGTATCATCACCCGCTGATGCTGGCCGATCGGATCAACCAGCTCGATCATATCACGCGCGGGCGGGTGATGTTCGGTGTCGGGCCCGGCGCGCTGCCGTCCGACGCGTTCATGATGGGCATTCCGGTCGCGAAGCAGCGCGACCGGATGGACGAGGCGCTCGACGTGCTGGTGCCGCTGCTGCGCGGCGAACAGGTGACGCACAAGACCGACTGGTTTGAGCTCAACGAGGCGCGGCTGCAGATGCTGCCTTATACGCGTCCGTCAGTGGAGATCAGCGTCGCGAGCCAGGTATCGCCGTCGGGGGCGAGCGCGGCGGGGCGGCACGGGCTGGGGCTGCTGTCGATCGGTGCGACGCAGAGCGGCGGGTTCAACGCACTCGCCTCCAACTGGACGATCGCCGAGCAGCAGGCGGCGGAGAGCGGCGCGCGCGTCGACCGGCGTCAGTGGCGACTGGTGGGGCCGATGCACGTCGCGGCGACGCGCGAGGAAGCGCGCGCGCAGGTGCGCTTCGGACTGGAGAAATGGCTGTACTATTTCCGCGAGGTGGCCGCGCTGCCGCTGGCGCCGAGCGATGGCAGCGATCCGGTCGACGCGCTGGTCAATTCGGGGATGGCGGTGATCGGCACGCCGGAGGATGCGGTGCGGCAGATCGAGCGGCTGCGCGACCAATCGGGCGGGTTCGGCGCGTTCCTGATGATGGACCACAATTGGGCCGAGTGGGAGAATAAGAAGAAGTCGTTCGAACTGATCGCGCGCTACGTTATCCCGGAGGTGAACGGCGAGAATGCCAATCGCCAGGCGTCGATCGACTGGGCGGCGGCGAACCGCCCGCGCTTCATCGGCGAGGCGCAGGCCGCAGTCGGCGCACGGCTGGCGGACCATATCAACCGCAAGGGGACGGAGAACATCCGCCCCGAGATCCTTGCCGCGATGGGGCTCGACAAGAAATCGGAGGCAGCGGAATGAGCGACGCCGCATCCGCACCGGCGGCGAACGGGCGCAAGGCGATCTTCATCACCGGCGCCGCATCGGGGATGGGGCTGGAAACCGCGCGACTGTTCGCGGCGCAAGGCTGGTTCGTCGGCGCGTTCGACGTCAACCAGATCGGGCTCGACCGGCTGCGCGACGAGCTTGGGGCGGACAAGTGCTTCGCCCGGCGGCTCGACGTGACCGACCGCGAGGATTATCGCGCCGCGCTCAACGAATTCGCCGCGGCAACGGGCGGGACGCTCGACCTGCTCTACAACAACGCCGGGATCGGCCGCGGCGGGCCGTTCGCCGATCAGCCGTGGGACGACGTGCTGGCGGTGGTCAACGTCAACTTCGTCGGCGTGCTGACGGGCATCCATCTCGCGATCCCGCTGCTCAAGGCGACGCCCGGCTCGCTGTGCTTCACCACCTCATCCTCCTCGGCGACCTACGGCATGCCGATGATCGCGGTCTATTCGGCGACCAAGCACGCGGTGAAAGGGCTGACCGAGGCGCTGGCGATCGAACTGAAGCCGCACGGCGTGCGCGTGGCGGACGTGCTGCCGGCGCTGATCGATACGCCGATCCTGCCGGAGGGCGCCGCCGCCAATGCGCCGAAGCAGGGGGTGTTCCGCGCGATCCCGCCGCGCGAGGTGGCCGAGACGGTGTGGGAAGCCTATCACTCCGACCGGCTGCACTGGTACGTGCCGCGCGAACTCGTGCGGCTCGACCACCTGGCGACGCTGGAGCCCGAGCGGACGCGCGACGCGATGGCGGCGGGCACGCTGTTCGCGACGATCGACGCCGAGGTGGCGGCGGCGACGGCAGTGCCGGTGGGTGCGACGGCGGGCTAGCTCTAAACTTCGCTCAGAAGTCCAGCGTGAGCGTGCCGCCGACCGGCACGTCGCCCCATTGCGCGGTCAGATCGGCGAGGCGGGTACGGATCGCGGCGACGTCTTCCGGCGATACCGGTGGGGTGGGGTGGCCGCGCGCGTCGCAGGCATGGGCATACGTCGCCAGAAGGTCGGCCGCGGGAACCGCGCCGCCCCATAGTTCGGCCTGGAACGTCTCGACCAGCCGCTCCACCGCTTCCTCGCTGGCGCCGGCTGTCATCGCGAACGCCGGCGCTGCGCCGTCCGCCACGTGCGACAGGAAGCCGCGATGCGCGAGGATGCTCTCGACGGCATAGTGCACCATGTCGTGCGGGATGATGCCTTGCTTTGGGCAGTCGATGCGCGCGGGCGCGCGGCCGGGGCGGGTGACGACGAGCGCGTCATACTTACCGGCGTGCTTGGTGAAGGCGAGCTGCATCCGCGCCGTCTGCCGCGGCCCTGCCGCCCGATGCAAGCGGCGGCGGCGATCAGGCGGCGAGCATGTCCGCCTGCGCGTCGAGGCCGAGATGCGCCATCAGTTCGGGCCGGTCGGGACCGGGCTTTGGAGCGTAAGCCGCGGCGTTGCGCTTGGCCCCGCGGGCCCAATAGCCGAGCACGCGCCCGAGATTGGCGGGGCGCTTCAGCCATGCCTCGGGATGTTCGAGCATGTGGAAGCCGCGCATCATTGCGCGCATCAGATCGACGTCCGACCGCGCGGCGACGGTGATCCCGTCCTCAATGAAGCTCTTGGCGAGCCGCGCCTTGATCCGCGGGCGGTGATCGGGCGTCAGCGTGGCGCGCGCGCGGCGGATCGCGGAACGATCCTGCTTGAGCATGAGATCGTAGTAAGGCTTCACCTCCGCGCGCAGCCCGCCGTCGTAGATGAGCAGGCGCTTCGCGGGATCGGCGGTGGTATCGAGCGCGCGGCGCAGCACGCCTGCGCTGACCGCGGCGAGCGAGCAGCCGCGCCCGTAGAGCGGATTGGTGCGCACCAGCGCGTCGCCGATCGCGAAATAGCCGAGCACGGCGGGCTTGCCGTCGCTGACGAGATTGCGCCAGCGGCTGTGCAGATCGCCCATGCCGATCACCTTGCCGACCGGCTCCGACGTCGCCGGATCGACCCACGGTGCCATGCCCGGCATCGCGAGGCAGATGCGCTGGAACATCTCACCGTCCATCACCGCGCGGCGCAGGCCGTGCTCGATCTCGGGCACGCACAGGGTGATCGAGAAGCGCTGGTTGTCCGCCGGGAAGACGCCGAATTTGAGGTAACCGAGATCGCCCGAGGCGGCGATCTCGCCGCGCGGCGGCTCCCCCTGCCCGTCGCGCAGGCGATAGTGGCGCGTGAAATAGAGCACGCCGGCGGTTTCCGCCGTCTCGCCGATCGGCGCGCCGGCCTTGATCAGCTGTTCGATGAGATTCGCCGCCTTGCCGCCTGCGTCGACGACGACGTCGGCGGCGATCTCCTCGCGCCCCGTCGCGGTATCGGCGACGACGCCGGTGACGACGATCGTGCCGCGCGCGTCCTTGTGGCGGACGAGCTCGCGCACCTTGACGCCGCTGCGGATCGTGACGCCGGGCAGCCGCTCGACATAGCGGCGGATGACGAGTTCGAGCGTGGTGCGGCGGCTGGTGAGGATGGTGAGATCGGCGTCGCCGCGCTGCGCCACGTAGCGGTCGCGCAGCGCGGGCGGCAGCATGTCGGCGAAGGCGATGTCGCGGCAGCCGGCGGCGTAGAGATCGGCAAGCAACTGCGGATGCTCGTCACGGATGATGTTGCGCAGCCGCGCGAGGAACGCGTGGCTCTGCCGCAGCTGGCCGACGCCGCGGCGTTGCCACTGGTCGAAGGCGACATCCGGACCGCCCTCGGGCGGGGCGTCGTCGCGCTCGAGCAGCGTTACGTCGCGCGTTCCGCCGCCGAGGCGAAGCGCGGTGCACAGTCCGGCGATCCCGGCGCCGACGACCAGGATTTGCTCACGCTGCGCAGCAGGCGAGGCAGCAACTAGGGCAACCATCGTTTCCTCCTCGATCGGATCGTCCGGCGGATAGAGCAAACCACCCGGAGATGCAACAAATACGAACGCGTTATGGTTTTGGGGATTGCGCGGGCGGGGTGGCTGCGGCACGATGCATCGCGACGATCCGGCCCGAGCCGGACATTCCGGCCGAGAGGATGGCGACGATGCGCGCAGTGGTGAGACGCAACAAGCAGCTGGTGTGCGACGAGATCGCCGATCCCGTGCCGGGGCAGGGCGAAGTGCTGGTGAAGACGCTGGCGTGCGGCATCTGCGGGTCGGATCTCCACGCCGTGCACTCGTTCGAGAACATGCTCGAGCTCGGCGCGCGGACAGGCGAAAAACCGAAGACCGATCCGGCGCGCGACATCGTCTTCGGGCACGAATTCTCCGCCGAGATCCTCGATCACGGGCCGGGCACGCAGAAGACGTTCAAGGCTGGCACGCACGTCGTGTCGATGCCGATCGCGATGAAGCCCGAAGGCTATGAGGCGATCGGTTATTCGAACAGCTATCCTGGCGGCTACAGCGAGCGGATGGTGCTGAGCGAGGCGCTGCTGCTCGAAGTGCCCAACGGGCTGTCCGACGTGCAGGCGGCGATGACCGAGCCGTTCGCGGTGGGCGAACATGCGGTGGCGATGTCCGCCGCCGGGCCCGATACGGTGCACCTCGTCATCGGCTGCGGCCCGGTGGGGCTCGCGGTGATCGCGGCGCTCAAATCGCGCGGGCTGGGGCCGGTGATCGCGTCCGACTTTTCGCCCGCACGCCGCGCGGTGGCGGAGAAGATGGGTGCCGACGTGATCGTCGATCCGGCGAAGGAGTCGCCGCATACCCGCTGGAGCGAATTCGGCGTGCCGCGCACCTCGACCGAGCGGATGGCCGCGATGGTGACGGGCAAGACGGGCAAGAAGGCCATCGTCTTCGAATGCGTCGGCGTGCCCGGCGTCATCAACCATATCGTCGAATCGGTGCCGGTCGGCACGCAGGTGATCGTCGTCGGCGTGTGCATGGAAACCGACAAGATCGAGCCGTTCCTGTGCATCAGCAAGCAGATCGATTTCCGTTTCGTGCTCGGCTATTCGGGCGAGGAATTCGCCGTGACGCTGGGCAAGATCGCCGATGGGACGATCGACGTGCTGCCCGCGATCACCGACGAGGTCGGGTTGGACGGCGTCGCGGCGGCGTTCAAGGCGCTGGGCGATCCCGAGCAGCAGTGCAAGGTGGTGGTGCGTCCTGAGATGACGGCGTGAGCGACGATCCCATCGCGTCGCCCGCGCTCGCGAAAGCGATGCCGCCGGTGCAGTTCGCCGACGTCAACGGCATCCGCATGGCCTATTATGAAGTCGGCCCGCGCGGTGAAGGCGTGCCGGTAATCTTCTGCCACGGCTTTCCCGAGCTCGCCTTCTCGTGGCGGCATCAGCTCGACGCGTTCGAGAAGGCGGGGCGCTGGGCGATCGCGCCCGACCAGCGTGGCTACGGCCTGACCAGCCGGCCGGAGCGGATCGAAGATTACGATCTCGAGCATCTCACCGCCGATATCGCCGCGCTGATGGACACGCTGGGAATCGAGAAGGCGATCCCCTGTGGGCACGACTGGGGCGGGATGGTGGTGTGGCAGTTCGCGCTGCGTTACCCCGAGCGGTGCGCGGGCGTGATCGGCGTCAACACGCCGTTCCTGCCGCGCGGCGACGTGGATCCGATCGCCGGCATGCGCGCCGTTTACGGCGACGACATGTACATCGTCTGGTTCCAGAAGCCGGGCGAGGCCGATGCGGCGTTGGCGGCCGATCCCGAACGCTCGATCCGCTATTTCATGCGCAAGCCGCAGATGACGTTGAAGGAATATGAGCAGCTGCCCGCCGAGCAGCGCACGCTGGCGCTGGGCGAGGGGCTCAAGCTGTACGACGCGGGCGCCGACACGCAGCAGTTCCTGACCGACGACGAGATCGCCGCTTTCGCCGAGACATTCGCGGCGACGGGGTTCACCGGCGGGATCAATTGGTACCGCAACTTCACGCGTAACTGGCAGGCCTCGGCGAACCTGGTCGAGAAGGTCGACGTGCCGTCACTGATGGTGATGGCGGAGAACGACGTGGTGCTTAGCCCGGCGATGGCGGAAGGGATGGAGGCTTACGTGCCCGATCTCGACAAGGTGCTGATCGAGAAGTCGGGGCATTGGACGCAGCAGGAATATCCGACGCAGGTGAATGCGGCGCTGTTGGGATGGCTGGACAAGCGGTTTCCGGTCAGCGGCGGGCAATAGCTGCTACGTCGGCGGTGGGACGATAACGCCGGATCGGGCACACTGCTGCACTAAGCGCTTGATTGCGAACACCACTCCGGCCAATATCCCGATGCCGAAAATAGAGCAGCAGGTCGGTAGTTCCTGCGCCCGCCATGTGGGCTCTTCTCAGCCACGGCGTCGAACCAACCATGTTGGGGAGGCGCTCGTCTGTGTTTGCGCTTCCCCGGCCGATGCCGAGGACACAATATGATGCTCTTGCCGATCATCGCGCTTGTCAGCGCCGCGCTTTTTTCAGGGGCCGCAACCTACATCACGCTCGTCGAGCATCCGGCTCGTCTCCAGCTCGAGGATCGCCCGCTCTTGGCACAGTGGCAACCGAGCTATCTTAAGGCTCTTCCGCTTCAATCCGGTCTTGCGATCGTCGGCGGTCTATCAGGCTTCGCCTCGTGGTATATGTCCGGCGATTGGCGCTGGATGATCGGCAGTCTTGTGCTGCTTGCGAACTGGCCGTTCACGCTGCTCCGGATCATGCCCACGAATAAGGGATTGCAAGCAATCTCGCCGGCAGACGCGGGTCCGGAGAGCCGGAACTTACTGATCGCGTGGGGGAAGCTGCACAACGTGAGGACCGCGCTCGGGCTCGCATCGACGGTGCTGTTCGCCTGGTCGCTCGGTGCATCGGTCTAGCGCCCGCTTACCTCGCAGAATAAGCCGTCCGGCGGACCCGCGATCCCCCTTACCCCATCAATCGAACCCGACGAACCGCGCCGCTTCGTTCACCGGCTTGCGGCGGGAGACGACGGCGTTGGCGGGGAAGCTGTCGTCGGGCCAGCCCATCGCGACGCAGGTCTGGATCACCTGATCGTCGGGGATGCCGGCGTGTTCGCGCACCACGGGCGACTGCATGATCCCCTGGCTGTTGATGACGCAGCCGAGGCCGCGCGACCAGGCGGCGTTGACGAGCGCGTTGACCACCGCGCCGCAATCGAACGGCGCGATGTCGCTGCCCAACAGTACGCGATCGTAGGTCACGACGATCGATACCGGCGCGCCGAACTGGCGGAAGCCGCGCAGCACCCAGTCCTGCCGCTTCTCCTTGTCGTCGCGTGCGATCTCCATCGCGCCGAACAATTGCTTGGCGATCTCGATCTGCCGCTCGCGGTGCGCGCCGCCATATTGCTCGCCGGTGCGGAATTCGCGCGATTCAGGGACGCCGGCGAGCGTGCGGCGGGTGTTCTCCTCGCGGATGCGGTCGAGCGGCGCGCCGGTGACGACGGTGAAGTTCCACGGCTGCGTGTTGAGCGACGAGGGCGCGCGGCTGGCGAGCGTGATGATCTCCTCGATCAGCGCGCGCGGCACCGGCTTGTCGAGAAACCCGCGGATGCTGCGGCGGCCGTTGACGACCTCGTCGTAGATCATGTCGCTCTCCTTTTGCCCGCCAGCCTTAGCCGATGACGCATACGCGCCAAGCCAAGGAAGGATAGGCGGGGGCGTAGCGACGCTTGTCGCCCCCGCCCCCACCGGCGGGCGGGCTTAGCTTCAGGCGGCAAGCATCCGCTCGCTCACCATCCGTTCGAGGATGGTGAGCGGCATCGCGCCGTCGCGCAGCACCGCGTGGAAGGCGCGCGGATCGAACGCTGCGCCCTGCTTCTTCTTCACCGCGTCGCGCAGGCGCACCCAGACGGTGTGGCCGATCTTGTAGCTGCACGCCTGGCCCGGCCAGACGGTGTAGCGATCGATCTCGTTCTGGCTGCGGCCGCGTGCGATGCCGGTGGTGGCAATGAAGTAATCGGTCGCCTTCTCGCGGCTCCAGCGCTTGTGGTGCATGCCGGAGTCGACGACCAGCCGCGTCGCGCGGAACAGCAGCGACTGGAGATAGCCGACCTGGCCGAGGGGATCGCCCTCGTACATGCCCATCTCGTCCGCTAGCTGTTCAGAATAGAGCGCCCAGCCTTCGGTATAGCCGCTGAAGCCGCCGCGGCGGCGGATCAGCGGAATGTCCTGCGATTCGAGCGCGGTCATCACCTGCAGATGGTGGCCGGGCACCGCCTCGTGGTGCGTCAGCGTGGCGAGGCCGAACTTGGGCCGATCGAAACTGTCGCGCAGGTTGATGTAGTAGATGCCGGGGCGCGAGCCATCGAGCGCGGCGTTCTGGTAATAGCCGCCCGGCGCGCCCGCCTCGATCGACTTGGGTACGCGGCGCACCTCTACCGGGGCCTTGGGCAGCGTGGCGAATTGTTCGGGCAGGCGCTTCTGCATCGCGATGACCTGCGCGTTCAGCTGCGCGATCAGCTGCTCCTTGCCGGCGTCGGTATTCGGATAGACCTGATCAGGGCGCTTGTTGAGTGCGACGAGCCGCTCGCCGACGCTGCCTTGCGTCATCCCCTGCGCCTTGAGGATGCCGTCGATCCGCGCGGTGATCTCGGCGACCTGCGCGAGGCCGAGGCGGTGCACTTCCTCACCCGGCATCGCGACGGTGGTCGCCGCCTCGACCGCGGCGGCGTAATAGGCCTCGCCGTCGGGCAGGCGCCAGACGCCCGCGTCGTGGCTCGCCTTGCCACGCAGCTCGGTGACGAGCGCGCGCTGGCGATCGAGCGCGGGGAAGACCTGCTCGGTCATGATCGCGGTTGCCTGCTGTACGCGATCGGCGGGGAGGTTGGCGGCCTTGAGCTTCGCGGCGAGCGCGGTGACGGGCACTGTCTGCGCGGCGGGCTGGTCGCGCAGGGATCCCATCAGCTTGAGCGTGGTATCGAGGATGTAGTCGGGCGCGAACACGCCGCGCGCGGCATCGGCGCGCTGGCGCTCGCTGTCCTGATCGATCGCGGTGGCGAAGGCGGCGACGCGCGCCAGATAGGCGTCGGCATCGGCCGCGGACTTGATCGAATGCTGCGCCTCAAGGAAATCGGGCGTGTCACGGTACGCGCCGGTGAGCTGCGTCAGCACATAGGGCGCGAACCGCCCCATGCTGGCGCCGTAGGTGAAGCGTTCCGCGCCGGCGATGCCGCGCTGAAGCTGATAGGAGACGACTTCATAGTCAATCTTCGCCGCCGGCGAGAGCGTGGCGGGGTTGATCGCGCGCAGTTCGGCGAGCTCGCGCTTCGAGCGGGCGAGATCGTCGGCGACGCCTTTTGCCGACCCATCGTTGAGCTTGGATTTCAGCGCGGCGCGCGCGCCCGTGTCGAGGCCGAGCGCGGTAGCGCCTTCCGGATTTTCCGCGACACGGTCGTAGAAAAAGCGATCGAGCAGCGCGTGGAGGCGCGCGTCGGCCGGATTGGCGATGCCGGGCTTGGTATTTGCCTGGGCGGCCGTCTGCGCGGCGGCGGGGAGGGCGGCGGTCAGCGCGGCGGCGCCGGTGCTGCCGAGGAAGGTGCGACGATCCATGATATTTTGTCCTTATGCGATCTTGGCGCGGTTCGTCCGCAGGACGGGCTGAACCGCGACTGAAGTGTCGTCCCGGCGGCCGTAGCCGGGGGACGACGCGTGGCTATGTCCGACGCGCCGCGCCGGTACGCGTGGCGGCTCAGTTCGTTGGCGTTTCCCAGAAATATGCGCCGCGCTTCGCGGTGCCGGTCGTGACCTCGTCGAGCGTCTTCGCATCGTAGAGGCGTCCGCCGAGCATCACCTGGCGCACCTTGTCGCTGTTGCGGATGTCGGCGGTGGGATCGGCATCGAGCACGACGAGGTCGGCGAGCTTGCCGGCCTCGAGCGAGCCGATGTCGCGCGCCATGCCGAGCGATTGCGCGGAAACGATCGTTCCCGCGCGCAATGCCTCGACCGGCGTCATCCCGCCGCGCACGAACGACCAGAGTTCCCAGTGCGCGCCGATGCCCGCCTGCTGGCCGTGCGCGCCGATCGAGACGAGCACGCCCTTCTTGGCAAGCTTGTTCGCCTCGCGCGCATTGTCGTCATCGACAAAATTGTCGTCCGGCGCCTTGATGCGGCGGGCGTTGTCGGCAAGCAGGCGCGTCGGCGGGGTGTGCGCCTTCAGCAGCGGGTGCGCGAAGACGTCGGTCGCCTGCCGCCAGTACGGGTCACCGGCGAGCCCGCCATAGCTGACCACCAGCGTGGGCGTATAATTCGTCTTCGACGCGGCGAAGAATTGCAGCACGTCGTCGTAGAAGGTTTCGAGCGGGATGTTGTGCTCCAGCGTCGAATTGCCGTCGGCGATGTGGGTGATGTCGAGCCCGTAGAGCGAGCCGCCTTCCGCCACGACCTGCATGTTCTCGCGCCGCGCGGCCTCGGTCACCTGCTGACGTTGATCGCGGCGCGGCTGGTTGTAGTTCTTCACGCTATGGCCGCCCTGCGCCTTCAGCCGGCGGACGTGCGCCAGCGCATCGTCGAGGCTGTCGATCTGCGCGTACACGTCGGCCGCCTTGGCGCCGTACACCACCTTGCCGGTCGAGAAGATGCGCGGCGCGAGGATCAGCCCGGCGCGCTGATATTCAGACGCGGTGAAGATCTCGCTCGAGCGGTTCGACGGATCGTGGATCGTCGTCGTGCCGAGCGCGAGGTTCTGCAACATCGACCAGTTGCGCTGCGGCACCAGCTCATCGCTGCCCGCGGGGCCGTGCGCGTGCGCGTCGATCAGCCCGGGGATGATCGTCTTGCCGGCGGCGTCGATCGTCGTCGCACCGGCGGGGATGGTGGTGGAGGCGCGCGGGCCGACCGCGACGATGCGATCGCCGCGGATCACGATCACGCCGTCCTCGACGATCCCGCCGTCCGCCGCCGCCGGCCCGGCCATCGTCACCAGCTTCGCGCCGGTGATCGCGAGCGTCGCATTCGGCTTGGCCGCGGTTTCATCCATCGCGAGCGATACGCCGCTCGCGGGCGGGGTGAACGACGGCGCGCCGTCGCTGCGCGGCGCATCGGCGAAGAGCCGCACGGTCTCGACGGTGTAGAGTGTCGGCCCGAGGCTCCAGTGCAGCCGCGTGCCGTCGTTCGACCAGTTGATGTAATCCGCGCCGCCTGCGCTCACCTTGGTCACCGGCAGCGCTTTCGCATCGGGCGACAGGCCGACCGACTGGCCGCCGGGCATCAGCGGCACCACGTAAGCCGCGTAATTCTGGCGGAACGCGACGTACTCGCCGGTCGGCGAGACGATGTAATCGGTCGCGAGCTCGCCGCCGGCATGGACGCGCTTCGCCTCGCCCGACAGATCGGTGCTGACGAGCTGGCGCACCGATTTGCCGTCCTTGCGCTCGTCCTCGAGCATGAACAGGCGGTCGTTTGCGGCACCGAATTGCGGCGCCGCCGCTCCGCGCGCGACGCGGGTGATCGCGCCGCCCGTCGCGGCGATGCGATAGACGCCGGGATCTTCCGACCATTTCGAGCTGGTGAGGCCGCCGGCGCCGGTGCGCTCGAATACGATCGTCTTGCCGTCGGGCGAGAAGCGCGGGCGCGCATAATGGCCGGGCTGGGTCGTCACGTCGCGCGGGTTCCCGCCGCCGGCGGCAACGGTCCGCAGCCGGCCGAGCCCGTCGTCGGTCCAGCTGACGAAGACGAGGTTCTTGCCGTCACGCGACCAGCTGGGGAACAGTTCGAACCCGTCGTCGCCGCGCGTCAGCCGGCGCGGCGCGCCGCCCGCGAGTGGTTTCAACCACAGCTTGCCGAGCGTTTCGAACACCACCTGCCGCCCGTCGGGGGAGACGCTGGCGAAGCGCGGCATCGCGGTGATGAAGCGATCGGGCGCGACCGCGATCTGCGGATGCGGCCCGTCGATCACCCCGCGCGTGTCGTTGATTGCGAAGGGGATCTCGCGCGCGTTGGAGCCATCGGCGTCGATGCGGCGGATTTTGCCCTTCGCCCAGAAGACGAGGCCCTGGCTGTCGGGCAGCCACGCCATGTTGGGATAGACGCCGGTGACCGCCCAGGTTTCCTGCACGTCCTGGTCGAGATCGTCGTAGATCTTGCGCTCCTCGCCCGAGGCGAGATCCTTGACGTAGAGCTTCGAGCGCGTCGCCTCGCGGCGGACGAAGGCGATCTTGCGGCCGTCGGGCGAGGGGGTGGGGCGCACCGCGCCGCCCGCGCCGGTCACCGCCTTGGTCACCTCGCCGGTCTCGAGATCGTAGCGCTCGATGTCGAACAGATCGGTGTTCGAATCCTGCGCATATTCGAAGATCGGGCCGGGGGTGACGTTGCGCGTGTAGAAGACTGACTTGCCGTCGGCGGCGTAGATCGGCTCGCCGAGTTCCTTTTGGTGCGTCTCGTTCGGGCGCTTGACCAGCACGACGCCGGCGCCGCCCGAGACGTGGTACATCCACACCTCGCCGGTGCCCAATGAGCGGCCGGTGGTGAAATGCTTCTTGGCGACGATGAAGCGGCCGTCCTTGCTCCAGCTCGGCTGGTTCAAGAGGCGGAAGTCTTCCTTCGTCACCTGCCGCTTGTCGCTGCCGTCGACGTTCATCACCCAGATGTTGTCGCCGCCGCCGCGATCGGAGGTGAAGGCGATGCGGCGCCCTTCGGGCGAGAAGCGCGGCTGCACTTCATAGGCGAGACCCTCGGCGATGCGCGTCGGCGTGCCGCCGGCGATCGGCATCGTGTAGATGTCGCCGAGCAGCGTGAAGGCGAGCGTGCGGCCGTCGGGGCTGACGTCGACATCCATCCAGCTGCCCTCGCTGGTGCGGATCGGCACCTGGCGGACGGTGGCGCCGGCGGGGGCGTTGACGTTCCACTTCGTTGGCTTGCCGGGCGTGGCCGCGTCGACGGCGGCGGGAGCTGGGGCGCTGGCGGGGGTGGGAGCAGCGGCCGGGGCGGAAGCGGGTGAAGGCGTGGGCAGCGTGTCGCGCGGCGGGGCCTGCTGCACGCTGCGATCCTCGGGCGCCTGCGTTTGCGCGGGTGTTGGCTGGACCGGCGCGGCGACCTGCGCGGGCGCGCCGTGCGCGGCGAGGGCCGTGAGGGAGACGAGCGACGCCGCGTAGAACTTCATGAAAACCCCCAGGAAACGGCCGACGCAAAGAACGGCAAGAAGATTGCCCTACTATGCGCCGCGCGCGGCGGGTGGCAAGGCACGCGCGACGAGCCGAACGGCCGCGAGCGGGGGGGGATGATGGACGAGCGTTGCGTGCTGATTGCGGGGGCAAGCGGGGTGATCGGGCAATCCGCGGTGGCGCGCTTCGCCGCCGACGGCTGGCGCATCCTCGCGGTGTCGCGCCGCGCGCCCGACGTCGATGCGGGTGTGGCGTACGAGCACGTGCCGCTCGATCTGACCGACGCGGACGCGTGCCGCGCGGCGGCGGCAGGGTTCGCGGGGGTGACGCACGTCGTCTACGCCGCGCTGTACGAGAAGCCGGGGCTGTACGCGGGCTGGTTCGAGGCGGACCAGATGGAAACCAACCTCGCGATGCTGCGCAACCTGATGGAGCCGCTGCTCGCCGCGGCGCGCGGGCTGCGGCACGTCAGCGTGTTCCAGGGCACCAAGGCCTATGGCGCGCACCTCCACTCGATCGCGCTGCCGGCGAAGGAGGATCGGCCGCGCGATCCGCACGCGAACTTCTACTGGCTGCAGGAGGATTGGCTGCGTGAGCGGCGAGCGGGCGCCGACTGGGGGCTGACGATCTGGCGGCCACAGGTGGTGTTCGGCGGCGCGACGGGCGTGGCGATGAACATCGTGCCCGTGCTCGGCGCCTATGCCGCGATCTGCCGCGAGCTTGGGCTACCGCTCGCCTATCCCGGGCGGGCGGGCGGGGTCAGCGAGGCGGTCGACGCCGATCTGATCGCCGATGCGCTCGCCTGGGCGGCGGATGCACCGGCGGCGGCGGACGAAACGTACAACATCACCAACGGCGACGTCTTCACCTGGGCCGATGCGTGGCCGGGGATTGCGCAGGCGGTGGGGCTGGAGGCGGCGTACGGCGCGCCGTTCGCGCTGGTCGACCTCCTGCTGGAACACGAGGCGGTGTGGGATCGGCTGGTTGCGCGCCACGGTCTGCGCGCGACGCCGCTGCGCGCGCTGCTCGGCGAATCGCATCATTACGCCGACCTGCTGTTCGGCGTGCACGCGCCCGATCATGCCGCACGCGCGCCAGTGCTGGTGAGCACGATCAAGCTGCGCCAGGCGGGGTTCGGCGCGTGCACCGATACCGACGCGATGTTCGCCAAGTGGCTGGCGCGGCTGGCCGAGCGGCGGATCGTGCCGCCGCCCGGCGCTTGAGCGTCAGATATCGAGCACGATCTTGCCGAAATGCTTGCCCGATTCCTGGTGGCGGAAGGCATCGGCGATCTGTTCGAGCGGGAAGTGGCGGTCGATCACCGGCTTGATCCCGTTGGCCTCGATCGCGCGCACCATGTCCTGCTGGTGCCGGCGCGCGCCGACGGTGAGGCCGATGATGCGCTGGTTGTTGTGCATCACCATGACCGTCGGCACGTGCCCGCCGACGCCGGCGAGGACGCCGATCAGCGAGATGTGGCCACCGGTACGCGTCGCGACGATCGACTGCGGCATGGTGCCCGACCCGCCGATCTCGACGACGTGGTCGACGCCGCGCCCGCCGGTCTTCTCGCGCGCGATCTCGCCCCAATTCTCGTGGCTCTTGTAGTTGATGAGGTGATCGGCGCCCATGCCGCGCAGCCGATCGAGCTTCTCGTCGGACGAGGAGGTGGCGATGACGGTCGCGCCCGCCGCCTTGGCGAACTGCAATGCGAAGATCGAGACGCCGCCGGTGCCCTGGACGAGCACGGTGTCGCCGCTCTTCACCTGTCCGTTGACGACCAGCGCGCGCCACGCAGTGAGCCCGGCGCAGGTGAGCGTCGCCGCCTCCGCATCCGAATAGCCGGCGGGGGCGCGGGTGAAGGCGGTGGCGGCGTTGGTGACATATTCGCGCGCGAAACCGTCCGCCATGTCGCCCGGCACGTCGCCCATCATCGCGCGGTCGGGCTCGCCATCGATCCAGTGCGGGAAGAAGGTGGAGACGACCTTGTCGCCGACTGCGAATTCGGTGACGTCCTCGCCGATCTCGACCACCTCGCCCGCGCCGTCGGACATCGGCACGCGGCCGTCGGGGGTAGGGATCATGCCGGCGACGACGGCATAGTCGTGGAAGTTGAGCGAACTGGCGCGCACGCGCACGACGATCTCGTCGCGGCGCGGTGCAACGCGCTCGGTTTCGGTGACCTTCAGCCGATCGAGGCCGCCGGGTTTCTCCAACTGGATCGTGCGCATCGTCTCTCCTCGCGTCGGCGCCGTGCGCCGTTGCGCGCCGGGGTAGGGCGCGGGCGGCGGGCGTGCAACGACAAAGTAAGTCGAAGGGCTTAGATACGGCGCAGTGTCAGGCGATCGCCTCGAACAGCTGCTGCACGCGTTCGAGCCGCGCCGGCGCCTCGGCAATCGGCTCGCGCAGCAGGAAGCGGTCCTTTGCCGCCTCCAGCCCGGCGGCCTTCGCGTCGATCGTGCTGCCCCGCCGCGGGGTAAGCGCGATCGCCGCGGGGCCGGCATCGATCCGCGCCACGCCGCTGGCGATCGCGGCGGCACGGATGCGCGCGGTGGCGAGCAGCAATCGCGCTTCGTCTGGCAGCCCGCCGAAGCGGTCCTCGAGCTCGTCCTCGAACGCGTCGAGCGCGCCCTCGTCGGTCAGCCGGGCGAGGCGGGCGTAGAGCGAAACGCGCAGGTCCACGTCGGGAATCCACGCGTCGGGCAGGCGCCCTTCGAGGCCGAGGTTGAGCTCGGGCGACCAGCGCTCGGCATCCTCGCCGCGTGCGGCGCGCAGCGCGCCTTCGAGCAATTGCTGGTATAGCGCGACGCCGATCAGCCGCATGTGGCCCGCCTGCGTATCGCCGAGCAGATCGCCCGCACCGCGCATGTCGAGATCGCGCGCACTGATCGCGAAGCCCGCGCCGAGGCGGTCGAACGCCTCCAGCGTACGTAGCCGCTTCAGCGTTTTCGGCGCGATCGCATCGTCGGCGTTGGTGAACAGCAGCACCTGCCCGCGCCGGCTGCCGCGCCCGACGCGCCCGCGCAGCTGGTGCAGCTGCGACAGGCCGAAGCGATCGGCGCGCATGATCGCCATCGTGTTGGCACGCGGCACGTCGAGCCCAGCCTCGATGATGTTGGTGGCGAGCAGCACGTCGCCGTCGCCGCGCCCGAAGCGCACCATCGCCTCGTCGATCTCCGCCGCGGGCATCTTGCCGTGCGCCTCGAGCACCTCGAGCTCGGGGACGAGCGTCGCGAGTTCGGCGGCGAGCGGCGCCATGTCCTCGATCCGCGGCACGACGACGAAGCTCTGCCCGCCGCGGCTCTGCTCGCGCAGCAGCGCGGCGCGCAACGTGTCGGGCGCGTAGCTGCCCACCGCGGTGCGGATCGGCTGGCGGCGCGCGGGCGGCGTCGCGATGACGGACAATTGCCGCAGCCCGACGAGCGCCGATTGCAGCGTGCGCGGGATCGGCGTGGCGGACAGCGTCAGCACGTGCCCGGCGGACAGATCGCGCAGCCGCTGCTTGTCCGCCGCGCCGAAGCGCTGCTCCTCGTCGATGATGACGAGCGCGAGATCGTGATAGGCGATGCCCTTGGCGGCCACTGCGCCGGTGCCGACGACGACGTGGATCGAGCCGTCATTCAGCCCCGCCTTCACCTGCTTCTTCTCCGCCGCGGAGGACAGGCGCGAGAGGCCGGCGACGACGATCCCCGTGCCCTCGAATCGCTCGGTGAACTCCTCGATATGCTGGCGGGCGAGCACGGTGGTGGGGGCGGCGAGTGCGACCTGCTTGCCGGCGAGCGCGGCAAGCGCGGCGGCGCGCAGCGCGACCTCGGTCTTGCCGAAACCGACGTCGCCGACGATCAGCCGGTCCATCGGGCGGCCCGAGGCGAGATCGGCACGCACGGCGTCGATCGCGGCGAGCTGATCGGCGGTCTCGCTATAGGGGAAGCCTGCGGCGAAGCGTTCGTAGGCGGCGGTATCGGGATCGAGGACGGGCGCGGTGCGCGTCGCGCGTTCCGCCGCGAGCGCCGTCAGCTGCCGTGCGCTCTCCGCGATCGCGACGTCGATCTCGGCGCGGCGCTTCTGCCAGCTCGATCCGTCGAGCTTGTCGAGCGTGACGGCATCTTCTTCCGCGCCGTAGCGCCACAGCCGGTCCGCCTCCGCCACGGGGACGAGGCGCACCGCATCGGCGGCGTAGACGAGCTTGATCGCCTCGCCCCCGCCCTGCGCCTCGGGCAAGGCCTCGAGCCCGGCGACCTGGCCGATGCCGTGATCCTCGTGGATGACGAGATCGCCGACGCGGATCTCGGTCGCCTGCGCGAACACCGGCTCGGCGACGTGCTGAACGCCGTCGTCGCGCTCGGCGCGGCTGCCGAGCAGATCGGCGGCGGCGACCGCGAGCACGCCGTCGCGGCGGAAGCCACGATCGGCGGTCATGGTCAGCGTGACGAAGCTGCCGGATTTGGCGCGGAGCGCATCGGCCCAGGAGGAAACGGCGGTCGCTTCCACCTTGAGGACGTTGGCGGCGCGGCGCGTCAGGTAGCGCAGATCGCGCGCGGTGCCGATCAGCACGACGCGCTGCTTCGCCTCAAGCGCGGCGCGCCCCTCCTTGCCGAACGCGCGTAGGGGGGCGGCGCCCTCGACGAAGCGCGGCGGCGGATCGCCGGCGCGGGTCGCGTCGATCCGCTCACGCGTCGCCAGCGCCGCCTTCCACTGCTCTGCATCGAGCAGATCGCGCAGCGCGCGCTTGGGGCGGCGGCGCGCGATATCGGCGGCGAGCGCGAGCACGCGGCGGCGGCGATCCTCCGCCGCCGCGCCGATCACCAGCCGCGCGCCGGGCAGGTGATCGATCAGTGCGACACGCTCCTTTCCGAGCGGCGGTTCTGCGACGCGGCCGAGTTCCTGCCGCTCGATCTCGCCCACGCTGCGCTGATCGGCGGGATCGTAGCAGCGAATCGCCGCCACCTTGCCGTCGTCCGCCTCGATGCGCAGCGGACGCCGCGCGTCGGCAGGAAATACGTCGAGCACCTGGCCGCGCAACGCGATCTCGCCCGGCTCGTCGACGCGCTCGTCGGCGACATAGCCGAGCTCAGTCAGCTTCTCGAACAGTGCCGGAAGGTCGATCGGCTTGCCGAGCGCGACCACCGGCGGCTCGGCGGCGAATTCGGCAGGCGGGGGATAGGCCCGCGCGAGCGCCTCGCCCGTCGTGATGAGCGCGATTCGCGGCCGCTTCCTGCGCGCCAGCAGCGTGTGGAGCTGGCGCAAAGCCGAAGCGCGCTGGCCGACGTTCTCGGGCGAGGCGGGCGCCGCGTCGCCGGGCAGCGCATCGCTGCCGGGGCAGAATAGCACGCAGGCATCGGGCACCGCGGCGCCCAGCGCGTGCGCGAGCGCGAGCCCACGCGCCTCGTCGGCCGCCGCGACGATCAGATCGCCGTCCGCCACCACCTCCGCCAAGGCAGCCGCGCTTTCGGCGATGCCGAGCGTCGGCGCGATTGGCGAGGGATCGGGCATGGCGGACCTTTCAGCGGGGAACGGCCCGAACGGGCGGCTACCGGCTGCGTTCCGCCCGGCTGATCTCGATCAATACGGCGCCGACACCGATGCGGTCAGCGGCGCGGCGTGCGCGCCGGCGGACGGCCAGACGGCGGGCGGGCGCCGGCGGGCGGACGGCCCGCCCCGCCGGTGCGCGGGGCGGCGGCGGGCGGACGATCCGACACCTCGATCAGCACGTCGTCCTCCGCGCTGGCAGTGCGGGCCACCGACGCTTGGAACTTGGCGGCGAGCGCGCGCGGGATCTGGAACGCGGTTTCGTTCGGGCCGATACGGATCGCGCCGATATCGTTCTTGGTCAGATGCCCGCGGCGGCAGATCAGCGGCATGATCCAGCGCGGATCGGCATTCTGCCGCCGGCCGATGTTCATGCGGAACCACACGATGTCCTCGAAACCGGGGCGGTGCTTCTCGCGCTGTGCGGCGCGCTGCGCCTCGGGCGTCGCGGCGACGATCTCCTCGGGCGCGGGCATCGCGTTGCGATAGGCGTGAACCAGCGCGGCGGCGATATCCTCCGCGCTCTTCTCCGCCATCAGCCGCTCGATCAGCGGGCGATCCTCTTCGTCGCTCTCGGTCGGCGCGAGCAATTGCTCGAGCAGCCGCTCGCGATCCTTGGCGCGCACGTCTTCCGGCGTCGGCGCGTTGGTCCATTCCACCGGGATGCGCGCGCCGCGCAGCATCGCTTCGGCCCAGCGGCGGCGCTGGAACGGCACGATCAGCACCGCGGTGCCCTTCTTGCCCGCGCGCCCGGTGCGGCCGGAGCGATGCTGCAGCGTTTCCGCATCGCGCGGGAGCTCGACGTGGATGACGAGGCTGAGCGTCGGCAGATCGATGCCGCGTGCCGCTACGTCGGTCGCGACGCAGACGCGCGCGCGGCGATCACGCAGCGCCTGCAGCGCGGCATTGCGCTCGTTCTGGCTGTGCTCGCCCGAGAGCGCCACGGCGGTGAAGCCGCGCTCGACCAAGCTGGCGTGGAGATGGCGGACGTTGTCGCGCGTTGCGCAGAACAGCATCGCCGTTTCCGCCTCGTGCAGCCGCAGCAGGTTGATCACCGCATGTTCGATGTCCGACGGGCTGACCGTGACCGCCTGGTAGGTGATGTCGCCGTGCCCGCGATCCTCCTCCACCGTCGAGATGCGCAGCGCATCCTTCTGGTAACGGCGCGCGAGCTGGACGATCGGCTTGGGCATCGTCGCCGAGAACAGCAGCGTGCGGCGCTCGGTCGGCGTTGCGTCGAGGATTGCTTCGAGATCCTCCCGGAAGCCCATGTCGAGCATCTCGTCCGCCTCGTCGAGCACCGCGGCTTTTAACGCGGAGAGATCGAGTGCGCCGCGTTCGATATGGTCGCGCAGCCGCCCCGGCGTGCCGACGACGATGTGCGCGCCGTGGTTGAGGTTGCGGCGCTCCTTGGAGGCATCCATCCCGCCGACGCAGGTGACGACACGCGCGCCGGTCGGCCCGTAGAGCCAGATGAGCTCGCGGCTGACCTGCAGCGCGAGCTCGCGCGTCGGGGCGATCACCAGCGCGAGCGGCTCGCGCGAAGGCAGGATGCGTTCGTCCTCGCCGACCAGCTCGGGCGCCATCGCCAGCCCGAACGCGACCGTCTTGCCCGAGCCGGTGCGGGCGGAAACGATGAGGTCGCGGCCGGCAGCGTCGGGCTCGAGAACGGCCGCCTGGACCGGGGTGGGCGCTTCATAGCCGCGCGCGGCGAGCGCGCCGGCGAGCGGCGCGGGTAGGGTATCGAATGGCATGATTGCCTGCCACATGGCGTTTTTGTGCGTCAAAGCAAGGGCGTTGACCAGCCCGGCGCACTTATCGCGGGGCGATCAACGGCTTAGCGGACGGCAATTCTTAGGCCGCGGCGCGGATCAGCCGTCGAGGATCGAATCGATCGCGCTCGCCAGTTCGATGTCGCGTTCGGACAGGCCGCCGGCATCGTGCGTCGTCAACGTGATCTCGACGCGGTTCCACACGTTGGTCCATTCGGGATGGTGATCGGCCTTCTCGGCGATCAACGCGACCTGCGTCATGAAGCCGAACGCCTCGGCGAAATCGGTGAACACGATCGAGCGCGTGATCGCGTCGCGCCCTTCGTCGTAATCCCAGTCGGGCAGGGTATCGAGCGCGTCGGCCCGCTCGGTTTCGCTCAGCTGATCGACCATCGCGCCTGTTCCTTGGCCCCGCGCACCCGCTTGTCGCGTGCCGGTGCCCCCGCCTATGGCGAAACGCGATGAGCGGACAAGACCTTCCGGGCGAGGCGCCCTCGCTCGACGCGATCGAGCGCCACGCGCGGCAGGTGATCGAGCGGCTGCCGGCGGCGCTCCGCGCGCACCTCGGCGACGTCGTGCTGCTGGTCGAGGAAGAGGCCGACGTCGAGACGCTGGCGAGCCTCGGCATCGACCACCCGCTCGATCTGTCGGGCGTGTATCACGGACGGCCGGTCGGCGAGAAATCGGCGTTCGACAGCGGCGGGATGCCCGATCGCATCCACCTCTATCGCCAGGCGATCCTTGCCGAATGGTGCGAGACGGGGGTGCGGCTCGACGATCTGGTGACGCACGTGACGATCCACGAGATCGGGCATCACTTCGGGCTGAGCGACGACGATATGCACGCGCTCGAGGATCAGGTGGCGGATTGAGCGGCGCGCTGGCGGCGGACGATGTCGCGTGCCGGCGCGGCGGGCGGCTGGTGTTCGCCAACGTGTCCTTTGCGCTGGGGGCGGGCGACGCGCTGGTCGTCGCCGGGCCGAACGGCTGCGGCAAGTCGAGCCTGCTGCGGCTGATGGCGGGGCTCGCCGCGCCGTTCGCGGGGGCTGTGACACGGAAAGGCGCGACTGCGCTGCTCGGCGAGGCGAGCGCGCTCGACGGGGAATTGCGGCTCGGCGATGCGCTGTCCTTCTGGGCGCGGCTCGACGATCGTGCGACGGTCACCTCACGCGTCGCGGCGGCACTCGGCGATGTCGGGCTGGCGGCGCTGTCGGACGTGCCGGTGCGGATGCTGTCGACCGGCCAGCGGCGGCGCGCGGCACTGGCGCGAGTGATCGCGGGCGACGCGGCGATCTGGCTGCTCGACGAGCCGGCGAGCGGGCTCGACGCCGCCTCGATCGCGCTGCTGGAGACGGTGATCGCGCGCCACCGCGCCGCGGGCGGCATCGCCGTGGTGGCGACGCACCAGCCGATCGCACTGCCGGGCACGGCGGCGATCGATCTCGCGGCGCACCAGGCGGCGGCGGCATGATCGCGCTGATCTGGCGCGACGTGCGGCGCGGCTATGGCGGCGGCGGCGCGACGCTGACGGTCGCGTTCTTCCTGCTCGTCGCGATCCTGTTTCCGTTCGCGATTGGGCCCGATGCCGCGCTGCTTGCGCGCGTCGGCGGCGGGGTGATCTGGGCTGCGGCGCTGCTCGCCGCGCTGCTGCCTATCGAGCGGCTGATCGGCCCCGATCTCGATGCGGGGGTGATCGATCAGCTGGCGGTGCGCGGCTATCCGCTGACGGGCGTGGCGGCAGCGAAGGTGGTGGCGCACTGGCTGGCGTTCGCCCCCCCGGTGATGGCGGCAGCGGTCGTCGCCGCGGGGCTGCTCACGATCGATGCGACGACGCTTGCGCGGATCGAGCTCGGGCTGCTGCTCGGCACGCCGGGGCTCGCCGCGCTCGCGGTGGCGACGGGCGCACTGACGACGGGGCTGCGCGGCGCGGGCGCGATTGCGGGGCTCGTGATGCTGCCGCTCGCCATCCCGCTGCTGATCTTCGGCGCGGGTGCTGTGGACGGCGGGGCGGGTGGGCTCAAGCTACTCGCCGCAGTGAGCCTGTTGCTGGTGGTAGGGGCGCCGATCGTCGCCGCGGGGGCGATGCGCGTCGCGATCGAGTAGCAACGCGCGCGGACGCTAGCGCAGCGGTTTGCCCGAATCCTTCCAGCGGTCGAGGATCTGCGATTCGGCCGTCGCTGCCGACGCGGCGCTGGGCGCGATCGGGGCGCCGCTGTCCTGATGCGCCGGCTGGATCTGCGCCGGGGCGGTGACGGGCGGCGCGACGGGGACCGGCCGCGCGAGGGCGATGGCAGGAAGCGGGATCGTCGCCTTCGGCAACGGGCCGGGCACGGGCTCGTTGCCCCGATAGCGCTGGTGGAAGGCCGACGCGGTGCCCCAATAGCCTTTCCAGCGGTGGAAGAAATGCGCGCCGATCGCGTCGGTCATCACCAGCGGGCGGTTCCACGCCGGGGTGACGGCATAGGTGTGATAGTGCGTCGCCAGCCCGACCGGCGCGAAGACATAGCCGCCGAGCGCCGCCGCCGCGTTGCGCGCGGCGCGTGCCCAGGCCGAGCGCGACGGGATGCGCGCCATCGATCCATCGCAGGCATAGCTGAACTGGCACCCGCTCGCGCGGTCCGATCCCTGGTAGATCACGCCGCAGACGGTGGCGGGGAAGGCCGGATGGCGGACGCGGTTGAGCACGACCTGCGCCACCGCGCGCTGTCCGTCGTCGGGCTCCGACGCGGCTTCGTAATAGATCGCGCTCGTCAGGCATTCGAGCGCGCGTGCGCGGTCGAGGCTGGAGGCGCCACGTAGCGTGAAGGGGGCCGCGGGGATGATGCCGCCGCCCGGTGCCTCCACTAGCGCAGCGGCAGGCACCGCGCCGATCGGGATCGGGGGCAGCGTGGCCGTACCCGTCGCGCCACCGCCCGGCGAAGCGATCGCTGCCGGATCGGGCAGGCGCGCGGGGGCGGCGCTGGACGAGGGGGCACGGTGCTGGCGCGAGGCGGCGGCGGACGCCGGCAGCATCGTCAGTAGTGCCTGCGCGAGAAGCGCGATGATTGCAACGATCGGCACGGCGATCAACGCGGCGCGGCGCCACTTGCGACGCGTCGAGGGGCGCATCGCCTGTTTCAGCGCGGCGCGTTCGCTGGGGTGCAGCGCGACGTAGCTCATCGATCTCCCTCCAGCATGACTGCGACACCAGCGCCGCGCGGGGGGCAGATACGCACGATGGATGAAGATTTCGCCCGCCGTTTGCCGCGTGTGCCGGGGAGAGACGAAAGGTGGTTAACGCAAGCGCTTAGCTTGCGCGGTGCTTACTTCGGCTCGGTCGGCGGCGGCGAAGCGGAGGTACTCAACATGTTGTCGGTGCCATCGTCGGGCATCGGTGCGGCAGTGTTCGACGGGGCTGGGTTAGAAGGGGCTGGGCTAGAAGGCGCGGGGCTCGCAGGGGCGGTGCCATTCTCGACGACGGCAGCGTTGTTGCTCGGCTGCGCCGGGGCAGCGACCTGCGCGAGTGCGGCGGAGGACAGCGCGATGATTGCGACGCTGGCAGAGGTGGCAAGGCGCATGGGTAATTCCTAGGAGCGAATCGGGTCGGGTCAGAATTGCGGGGTCGACGGCGAGGCGCTCGACGAGGGCGGCAGTGCGCCGCTGCCGAGCTGTTGCACGCCCCCCGGTCCGTCGATCGTGGTCGACGTTGGCGGCGGACCCAATGGTGTCGTCGCTGTCCGCGCCGAAAGATCACTGCGCTGCCGATCGAGCGCTGCACGCGTATCGGGCAGCGACGTTGGCGCCGACGACAGCGATCGGTCGATCGCGTTGGGCGTGATGCCTCGCGACATGACGTCAGCAACTTGCGCCGAAGCGCCACCGGTGCCGATCATCGACACGAGAATTACGGGAAACAGGCGCATGGTGGATACCTCTGCGGCAAGGACGCGCCGTCGCATCAGGGGTTCCATCCATGCACGATAGCCCGATCGTTGCCGATCGGGCTATCGCGATGGTTGAACGATCAATCAGCCCTGTGGCGGCGCCGTCGGCGTCATTGCCTGCGGATCGACCGGGGGCGATACGGTGGCCGACGGATCGGTCGGTGTGGTCGTCGCAGCGGGATCGCTTGTCGTTGAGCGGGACATTCCGCCGCGCCGCGCCTTCTTGCTCGCACGATCCGTGGGGGCGGTGTCGACGGACGGTGTCGTCATCGTCTCGGTCGCACCCGGGACGGTCGATTGGGGCATTCCCGCGGCGGGGGTACCGGTGGTGGCGGTCTGCGCCGACGCGGCGGCCGGCAGCGCGAATGCGGCGGCGGCGATCAGAAGAACTTTCATGGGCGACCTCTCCTTGGGTTTAGTCGTTGTAAGAGAACGGATCGCGACCGTCGAAAGTTCATCGGGCCACCGTGCGCACGCCCCGGCCTGTCACGCTTCGTAGGGGCGTACGTCCGCGATCAACCGCACTGGGCGCGGTGCAGCAGCGCCTGATCGGCGAGAACCAGCGCCATCATCGCCTCAACGACGGGAACGCCGCGGATGCCGACACACGGATCGTGCCGCCCCCTGGTCGCGATCTCGGCCGCGGCACCGCCGCACGTGATCGTCTCGACCGGGGTCAGGATCGAGCTGGTCGGCTTGAACGCTACGCGCAGGCGGATCGGCTGGCCCGTCGCGATCCCCCCGGCGATCCCGCCGGCGTGGTTCGACAGGAACGCCGGCCCTGCAGCATCAGCGCCGGGGCGCATGCGATCGGCATTCTCCTCCCCCGACAGGGCGGCCGCGGCGAAACCGTCACCGATCTCGACACCCTTCACCGCGTTGATCGACATCGCGGCGGCCGCAAGCTCGCTGTCGAGCTTGGCGTAGAGCGGCGCGCCCCAACCCGCGGGCACGCCGGTCGCCTCGCACGCGACGATCGCGCCGAGCGACGAGCCGGCCTTGCGCGCGGCGTTGACCTTCTCCTCCCACCGCGCGGCGGCGGCGGGATCGGGGCAGAAGAAGGGGTTGGTGTCGATCAGCGCATCGTCGAACGCAGCAGGATCGATCGCGTCGCCGCCGATCGCCTCGACCCAGGCGCGGATTCGCACCTGCGGGATGACGGCGCGGGCGACCGCGCCCGCGGCGACGCGCGCCGCCGTCTCGCGGGCCGACGATCGCCCGCCGCCACGATAGTCGCGAAAGCCGTATTTCGCGTCATAGGCATAATCGGCGTGACCGGGGCGATACGCCTCGGCGACCTCCGAATAATCCTTCGAGCGCTGGTCAACATTCTCGATCATCAGGCTGATCGGCGTGCCGGTGGTGCGCCCGTCGAACACGCCCGACAGGATGCGCACCTGATCGGGCTCGCGCCGCTGCGTGGTGAAGCGCGACGTGCCGGGGCGCCGCTTGTCGAGCCACGGCTGGATATCACCCTCAGCGAGCGCGATCCCCGGCGGGCAGCCATCGATCACCGCGCCGAGCGCGGGCCCGTGCGATTCGCCCCAGGTGGTGAAACGAAACACGCGGCCGAAGCTATTCCAGCTCATACCGCGCCCAATCGCGCGAAGGCGGGCGCATGATGCGCGGCGTCGCGCACGCCGCACGGCACGAGCCCGCCCTGCAGCGGCAGTGCCATGAGATGCTCCCCGGCGTAGGGCGAAGCGAAGTTGCGCGCGACCGCGGCGTCATAGCCGAAGCGGGCGTAGAAGGCGGGATCGCCCAGAACGAAGCTCAGCACCACACCCGCCGCCTCGAGCCGTTCGTGCGCGGCATGGATCAATGCGTCGGCCACCCCCTGGCGGCGATAGGCGGGCGCGACGGCGATCGGGGCGAGCGCGACGGCGGCGACCGGGCGGTCGTTGACGCTCACCGCCATGCGGCTGAACACCACCGCGCCGACGGTCTCGCCCGTCGCCTCGTCGTCGGCGACCATCGTCAGCACCATGTCGCCCGCGAGGCACAGTTCGCGCACCAGATCGGCCTCGTCCGGCGCGGGAAAACAGGCACGCAGCAGCGCGTCGATGCGCGGCACGTCGGCGGCGGCGGCGGGGCGGATCGCGATCGTCATCAGACGAGCGAGATGTCGGGCGCGTCCTCCGCCTTCATGCCGATGACGTTGTACCCGGCGTCGACGTGATGGATCTCGCCCGTCACGCCGCTGGCGAGATCGCTGAGTAGGTAGAGGCCGGCGCCGCCGACATCCTCGATCGTCACGTTGCGCTTCAGCGGTGAATTATGCTCGTTCCACTTCAGGATCAGGCGGAAATCGCCGATCCCGCTCGCCGCGAGCGTCTTGATCGGCCCGGCGGAGATGGCGTTGACGCGAATGTCGTCGCGCCCGAGATCGACCGCGAGATACTGCACGCTCGATTCGAGCGCCGCCTTGGCGAGCCCCATCACGTTGTAGTGCGGGATGACCTTCTCGGCGCCGTAATAGCTCAGCGTCAGCAGGCTGCCGCCGTCAGGCATCATCTTCGCCGCGCGCTGGCAGACGGCGACGAACGAATAGACGCTGATGTTCATCGTCATCAGGAAATTGTCGAGGCTGGTGTCGACGAAGCGCCCGCGCAGCTCGTTCTTGTCGGAGAAACCGATCGCATGGACGACGAAGTCGATCGTCGGCCATGTCTCGGCGAGCTTCGCGAAGGTCGCGTCGAGCGCGGCCATGTCGCTGACGTCGCAATCGTAGAGATGCGCCGTGCCGAGCTGCTCGGCGAGCGGGCGCACGCGCTTCTCCATCGTCTCGCCCTGGTAGCTGAAGGCGAGCTCGGCGCCCGCCTCGGACAGCTTCTTGGCGATACCCCAGGCGAGGGACTTGTCGTTGGCGAGGCCCATGACGAGCCCCCGCTTGCCTGCCATCAATGCGTTCACGTTGCTGCCTTCGCTCCCGACGGGGTGGGCGCCTGCTCTAACCCGTTCTCCGGGGGTTCCGCCAGTGCCGCGTTGAGATGCGCGCCGAAGACGAGGCCGAGCCCGATCAGGTAGAAGAACAACAGCATGACGACGACGCCGGCGAGGCTGCCGTAGGTAAGATCGTAACCGCCTAGGTTCGCCAGCACGAGTGGGAGCCCTGCCGTCATCCCGATCCACCAGGCGGCGGTGAACAGTGCGCCGGGCCATTTGCGGTTGGTGGAGTAGCGGTACTTGCTGGGGGTGACGAAGTAGAACAGCATGTAGAGCGCGCCGAACATGACGAGGCCGGGGATCGCGCGGCTGATCCCGATCCAGCCGGCGACGTCCTGTGCCCAGGGCACCAGCTTGTAGATGAACTGTTCGGCCGCGAGCAGGATACCCTGAATCAGGAACGAGACCAGCGCGAGGATCACCGAAGCGACGATGCCGAGGCTGAGCCCCAGCCGCGACCGCCACAGCGCTTGGGTACTGTGCGTACCGTAGGCGCGGCGAAAGATCTCACGGATCGTTTCGACGAAGCTGCCGACCGTCCACAGCCCGACCAGCGCGCCGAGCCACAGCAGCGAACCGGTGCGCGCGGTCAGCACGTCGGCGATCGGTTTGCGCAGGATATCGCCGACGTCGGCCGGCAGGACGTGAAGAAAGGATTCGACCGCGGTGCGCGCCTCCGCGCTCTGTCCGAAAACCGACAGGACCGCGGCGGCGACGATGAAGAACGGAAATACCGTCATCAGCGCGAGATAGGCGAGGTTGCCGGCGTGGATGAAGCCATCGGTATAGACACCGAGGCCGGCACGCTTCAGCACCTCAAAGGCGTAACTCCCCGGCCGCACCTTCGCGAGCTGCCGATCGAGCCGAACGCGCGCGGGGCCGTGACGCTTGCGATCCTCCGGCGTCAGCGCGATCGTCGCGTCGGTCAATGATCCTGCCCCCTGTTGCCCAATATCAGACGCCCATGTCGGCGCGCGGGTTCCCCCCTCCCGCCCAGCCGTCGACGAACGCGGAGAGCGTGGCATCGTCGGCGGGGATGTCGATCATCAGCGTGACGAGTTGGTCGCCGCGCGTCCCGTCCTTGCGGTGGAAGCCCTTGCCCTTGAGGCGCAGCGTGCGGCCCGACGACGATCCCGCGGGCACGGTGAGCATCACCGGCTTGTCGACTGTCGGCACTTTGATCGGCCCGCCCTTCACCGCCTCGACGAGCGTGATCGGCAGATCGAGCCGCACATCGTCGCCGTCGCGCATGAAGTAGCGGTGCGGCTGCACGTCGATCGTGACGATCGCGTCGCCCGCGCCGCCCGGTCCAGGCTCGCCCTTGCCGGTGAGGCGCATCTGCGTGCCGCTCTCGACCCCGGCAGGGAGCTTCAAGTCGATCGTCTTGCCATCCGCCAGCGTAATCCGCTGCGGCGCGAGCGCGGCGGCGTCGACGAAGGGGACGCGCAGGCGATAGGCGGCGTTGGCGCCCTTGGGCGGCGGGGCGGCACGCTGCCGTCCGAACCCGCTGGAGAAGCCGCCGCCGCCGAAACCGGCGCCCCCGGCGGTGCGCCCGCCGAATAGCCCTTCGAACAGGTCGGACACGTCGACCCCCTCGCCCGCGCCGCCGAAATCCTGGCTGCGGAAGCCGCCGCCGGGATGGCCGCCGCCAAACCCGGCACCGAAGGGCGAGGCGGGATTGCCGTCACCGTCGATCTCGCCGCGGTCGAAGCGTGCGCGCTTGTCCTTGTCGCTCAGCAGATCGTACGCGGACGTCACCTGGCTGAAGCGTTCGGACGCCTTGGGATTGTCCTTGTTGCGATCGGGATGCAGCTCCTTCGCGAGCTTGCGATACGCTTTCTTGATGTCGGCCTCGGAAGCGCCCCGCGCGACGCCGAGGGTAGAATATGGATCCGCCATTGGTGCCCCGGTTGGTGTATTATGCGACTATGTGGGGGAGAGCGGCGCGGCGCGCAATCCGCGTCGTGCGGGCGCCCGCTATTCCTCGACCGGCGCAACGTCGACGCTGACGTCCATCTGCTGCGCGCCCGAGCCGAGCACGACGCCGTCGACGGGCGCGATCTCGGCATAATCGCGGCCCACCGCCATCACGATATGGTCACTCGCCATCCAGATGCCGTTGGTGGGATCGAGCCCGACCCAGCCCTTCGCCGGGCCGCACCACAACAGCACCCAGGCGTGCGTCGCATCGGCGCCGACCAGCCGTTCCTGCCCCGGCGGCGGCAGCGTGCGGATATAGCCCGAGGCATAGGCGGCGGGGAGGCCGGCGGCGCGCAGCCCCGCGATCATGATCTGCGCGAAATCCTGGCACACGCCGCGGCGCTTGGCGAACGCCTCGTGCGGCGGGGTGTCCACCAGCGTGGCGGCGGGATCGAACTCGAAATCGTGCTGGATGCGGCGTGCGAGCGCGATCCCCGCCTCCAGCGCGTTGCGCGCCGGGTCGAGATCGGGCGCACAATAGGCGTCGATCGCGCGGTCGAGAGCGATCAGCGGCGAGGGAAAGAGATAGCTTGCCGGGCAGCGCGGCGAGAGATCGCGCGACGCGCGCGCCAGCGCCGCGACCTCACCCAGCGTCGGATCGCCTGCCTCCGGCACCGGCACGAGCCGGTCGACGGTGACGCGCGCGATGCTCTCGATCACCAGCCGGCGAACGGGCTCGTCGACGGTGAGGCGGGTGACGTTGGCGAGCCCCGCCTCGGCGCGCGCAGGTGCGGTGCGCCCCGCCGGCGAGACGCGCAGCATGTACGATTCGAGCCGCTGGCCCGGCCAGTCGATCGGCTCGAGCCGCAGGTTGCAGCGCGCGAACTTCACCTGCGCGCCGTAATCGAACGTGGTGGTGTGATGGATGTCGTAGAGCATGCGGGCGGCGATCAGGCGAGCGTCAGCCCGCCGGCGCGCAGCGGTTCGGCGCCCTGCAGGAAGTAGCGCCGCGCAACGGCGTCGGACAGGCGCGAGAGGCGGCGTTCGAGCTCGTTCAGCGTATCGGCGTCGAGCAGTGCGGCGCGCGCGATCGACACGATCGCCTTGAGCTCGGTCGCTTCGGCCTGCTGCGGCTCCGCCATACCGTCGTCGTCGAGCACGGGCAGCGCGGCGACATGCTCGCAGATCCGTTCGACCTGAAAGGCGAGCGCGCGCGGGTTGCCCGGATCGAGCGCGACGAGATCGACCACGGGAACGCGCGCGAGCCCGGTGAGATAGCGCTGGCGATAGCTGATCTGGCTGTCGGCGAGATCGAGCAGCGTCGACAGATCGTCGAGCGACGCGCCGGGGAGGCCGAAGGTGCGCGTCGCGCGGACAATCGCCCCTGCGCGCTCGATGCGGCGGCCGAGATCGTGAAAGCGCCACGCTGCGGTGCGGCTCATGTGTTCGGCCGACAGCCCGGCGATCGCGGCGTAGCGGCGCTGGAGCGATCCGGCGCGATCGAGCATGCCGCGGTGACTGGGGAAGGGCGCGTCGAGCAGCCGCATCACGTCCGCCGAAAGCCGATCGCGCGAGCCGTCGCCAATGCGCCGCGCGTGGCGGTTGATCTCTGCGACCGACTGCCACTCGCCCGCGGTCGATTCCATCGCGGTACGCGCCATCTGGCGCAGGTCGGCGCGGGCGAGGGACGGGGGCACGGGTGCCGCCCCCGCGCTGGCGACCAATCCGACGAGCCGCCCGACCGTATCGGGGCCGAGCGCCGCGCCGCCATCGGCGTCGATCGAATTGCCGAGCATCACGCGCAGGATCGCGAGCAGCGCCTCGCCGCGTTCGAGATAGCGGCCAAGCCAGAAGAGATTGTCCGCGACGCGGCTGGGCAGGGTGCCGGGATTGCGGCGGACGTGATGCGAATCGGGTGCGGGGAGCAGCGATACGGGATCGACGCGCCGGCGCCCGTGGACGACGACGTCGGCCGACCAGCTGCCCTCGCCCATCACCGCGGCGCGTGGATCGGGCCGCTCGCCGATGCGCGCGAAGCCGCCGGGCAGGACGGTCCACGCGCCGTCCGCGCCGCGCGCGGCGAACACGCGCAGATTGAACGGGCGCGCGACGAGATCATGCCCCGACACGACGGGCATCGTCGACAGCCGCACGATTTCCTGCCCGACATAATCCTGCGGGCGGCGCGCCATGTCGGCGAGCAGGGCGTCGCGCTGCACCGGCGTCAGATCGCCGCCCGCGATCGGCGCGTCGTCGGGCAGGCCGAGCGTGCCCGATCCGAAGGCGGGGGCGATGATGAGGTTGGCGAGATCCTCCTCCACCCGCGCGCGCTCGCGATCCTGCCCGCACCACCAGGTGGCGATGTTGGGCAGGCTGAGATCGGCGCCGGTCAGCCGCGTCGAGAGTTGCGGCAGGAAAGCGTGCCACGCCGGTGCCTCGAGCACGCCGACACCCGGTGCGTTGGAAAGGACGACGTTGCCCGCCGCATAGGCGTCGACCAGCCCCGGTACGCCGATCTGCGAGTGAGTATCGAAGGCGAGCGGATCGAGGAAGCGCGGATCGAGCCGCCGCCACAGCGCGTCGATCCGCTTCAGTCCGCCGATCGTGCGGACGTAGACCTTGTCCTCCAGCGCGGCGAGATCCGCCCCCTCGACCAGCAGCAGGCCGAGGTAGCGCGCGAGGTGCGCCTGTTCGGCGTAGCTGGCATTGTAGCGCCCGGGGGTGAGCAGACCGATGCGCGGATCGCTGCGCCGGCACAGCGCGGCGAGCCCGTCGCGAAAGGCGGCAAAGAACGGCGCGTGCCGCGCGACGTTGAGCCGCGCCTGGAGCCCGCCCAGCGTGCGGCTGACCGCCAGCCGATTCTCGAGCGCATAGCCCGCGCCGACCGGCGCGCGCAGGTGATCGGCGAGGACGCGCCACTCGCCGGTCGGCCCGCGCCCGAGATCGACGGCGAGGAAGTGCAGGTGATGGCGCCCCGGGGGCGTGAGGCCGACGAGCTGGCGCAGATAATATTGGCTGCCCGCGACGAGCGACGGCGGGACGAGACCCTGGCTGACCAGCCGTGCCTCGCCATAGAGGTCGGCGACGATCGTCTCGAGCAGCCCGGCGCGCTGGATCACGCCGCGCTCGATGCCGCGCCACTCGTCGCTGTCGATCAGCAGCGGGACGGGGGAGAGCGGCCAGGGGCGTTCCTCGTTCTCGCCTGCGACGCGGAAGCCCGTGCCCATGTCGGCGGCGTGGCGCTGGACGCGCTCGCGCGCATGGCCGAGATCGTCGCCGACGAGGCTGGCGAGCTCCGCGAACATCACCGCCCATGGCGCGTCGTCACCGCCGCACAGCACGTCGCCGCCGGCACCGGCGTGCGCGCAATAGTCGGCGATCCAGCGGCCGGCCTGCGCGGCGGGATCGGACAGGACAGGCTGTATCGCCAAGCGTGCCGACTCCCCAGAAACGCGGCGGCGGCGACCCTAGCGGGGCGATGCGGCGGCGCAATATGCAAATCGCGCCGCCGCCGCCGATCGCTCGTCGCTCGCGATCAGGCGTCCATCATGCGTCGTCCACGCCGCGCGACGGCGGTGTGGCCGACGGTGGCGGCTGGCGTGCGCGTGCGGACGGTGTCGACGAACAGCCAGTCGTTGCTGACGCGATCGGGGGTGACGGTGAGCGCCATGTAGCCGCGGCGGCTGGTGTCGCACCATTTGAGCTCGGGGCTCGCCTTGACCAGCGCGCGCGCGACGGTGGCGGGATCGACCGCCAGCGCACTCTCATAGCCCGACGAGGTGACGGCGTGGCCGGCGAACTCGACGCCAACGGGCGAGCCCTGCGCGAGATCGAACGCCCAGGCGTTGTGGCTGTCACCGCACAGCACGACGAGGTTCGCGTCCGCCGCTTGCGCCGCGTTGAGGAAGCGCGCGCGTGCGGCCGGATAGCCGCCCCAATTGTCGAGATCGGACGGCAGCCCCGCCTTGCCCGCCGCGATGCCGGCGCGCACGTAATTGGCGGCGAACGGCCGGGCCTTCGACAGCCAGCCCTCGGTTTCGGCGGGAACGCGCATCTGTCCCATGATCGTGCCGAAGCCGACGATCTGCCAGCGCGCGCCGTCGCGCACCGATTGCGCGAGGCCGCGATACAGCCAGTCCTCCTGCTGCGATCCCAGCATCGTGCGCGCGGGATCGTTCCACGCGCCATCACGGAACGCGGCGAGCGCACGAGCCGGATCGGGGGCACGCAACAGATCGCCGATGTCGGTGCCCTGCGTGCGCGCGGCGAGCCGCGTGTCGGTGCGGAACAGGGTGGCGAGCCGGCCGATGTCGTAGCGTTTCCACGGCTCGTCCGACACGGGCATCCACTCGCGCCACGCCTGGATCGCGGCGGCCTTGCGCGCGTTCCAATCGCCCTCGGTCGCCGGATCGTGGTTCTGTGCGCCGCCCTCCCAGCTGTTGTTGGCGCTCTCGTGATCGTCCCACGAGGCGATCACCGGCAGCCGCGCGTGCAGCGACTGGAGATCGGGATCGGCGCGGTAGCTGGCGTAGCGCAGGCGATAGTCGGCAAGGTGGATAATCTCGCCCTTGGGTTGCGGCAGGCGGTTCGCCACCACTTCCTGCAGCGCCGGGTAGGTGCCGTTGGCATATTCGTAGAAATAGTCGCCGAGGTGCAGCGCGAGATCGAGATCATTGCGCGCCGCGGCGTGGGCATAGGCGTTGAAGAAGCCGAAGCCGATGTTCGAGCAGGAGAAGATCGCCGCCTTGAAGCGCGACGCGCGATCGTCGGGCAGCGTCTTGGTGCGGCCGACCGGGGAATAACTGCCGTCGGGGGCGACGAAGCGGTAGAGGTAGCGGCGGCCGGGGCGAAGGCCGGTGACGGTGATCTTCGCGGTCCAATCGCGCCACGGCCCGGTGATCGCCTCGCCGCCCGCCGCGATCCGCGCGAAATCGGGCGTCTCGCTCACCTCGACCTTGAGCGTCACCGCGTCGCCGCCGGCGGGGACGTAGCGCGTCCACAGCAGCATCGTATCCGCGCCGGGTTCGCCGCTCGCCACCGCGTGGGTGAAACCGCGCGCGGCGAGCACGGTCTGCGCGGGGGCGAGGCCGGGAATGGCGAGCGCACCTGCGCCGAACATGCCGGTCGCGAGCAGCGAACGACGGCTTACCTCGATCATAGATCATCTCCCCTGGCGGTGCGGTGCGGCTCGTGCCGCCTCCTGCCCGCGCAGGGTGACAGATCGGCGTCGCGGGGGATAGGCCCGGCGCGGGCATTGTTGCGCGCGACGTGCATTGGCCCGATGGGGTGCGCGCGGCCGTCCGCGTCGGTTCAGTCGGGCTTGACGTGCTCGGGCGCGGCGGCGGCGACTTCGGGCAGCGCGAGCATCGCGGCTTCCGCCGCCAGCAGCCGGGGATAGGCGTCGAGCGGTACCGCGAAGCGGCGGGCATTGTAGAGCTGCGGCACGAGGCACAGATCGGCGATGTCGGGCGACGCGCCGCCGAGGAAATCGCCGCCGGGCAGCGCGTCCTTCGCCATCGTTTCAAGCGCGGCGAGCCCGTCGGCGACCCAGTGGCGGTACCAGTCGTCCTTCGCCGCCTGGTCGGCGCCGAACTGCGTTTCCAGCCGCTTCAGCACGCGCAGATTATCGATCGGGTGGATGTCGGCCGCCACGACGAGCGCGCGGGCAAGCTGCCCCGAGCGCGTCGCCGCGTCGGACGAGACCATCGGCGGATCCTTGAAGGTCGCGTCGAGGAAATCGATGATCGCGAGGCTCTGCACCAGCGGGCGCCCGTCGACGACGAGCGTCGGTACGAAGCCCTGCGGGTTGAGCGCGCGATTGTCCGCGCTGTCCTGTTCGCCGGCGATCAGGTCCACTGCGACGCGATCGTATGCGACGTGCTTTAGGTTGAGGCACAGCCGGACGCGGTACGACGCCGACGAGCGCCAGTAATCGTGGAGGACGATCTTCATGCGCGGGCCTCCCCTTCGTCGTCGCCGTCCTCGACCTTCTCGCTGCGGCGCTCCATCGCGGTCTTGATCATCGCCGTCATCGGATCGGCGAGCGCGAGCCCGAGGATGCCGAAGAGCGCGCTTGCCATGATCTGCGTGCCGAGCGTCAGCGCGGGCGGCATGTCGACGGTGCGCTTGGCGACGATCGGGATCAGCACGTAGCCGTCGAAGGTCTGCACGATGACATAGGTGCCGATCGCCCACAGCCCGGCGTCATACCCGGCGGAGAAGCCCACCGCGATCATCAGCGCGCCCGAGATGAACGCGCCGATATTGGGGATAAAGGCGAGCAGGCCGGTGAGGATGCCGAGGATCGCTGCCATCGGCACCCCGCCAACCATCAGCGCGAGCCACGTCAGCACGCCTTCGGCGACCATGCCGAGGATGCGGCCGAACAGCAGGCGGCGCAGCGTGTGGCTCATCCGTGCGACGGTGATCGCGAACTCGGCGCGGTTGCGCTCGGGCACCATCCACTGCAGCCCGCGATCGTAGACGCGCGGATCCATCGCCACGAACAGCCCGATCACGATGATCATGAACATCGTGGTGAGTGCGCCGAACACCGTGCCGACCCATGACGTAAGCCGCCCGGCCGAGCTCAATGCCTGGCGCGCGATGCCGTTGATGTCCGATGCACCAGGCATCAGCCCCTGGCGGCTGAGCCACGTCGACACGCGCGTCGCCTGGCCTTCGAGCGTGGTGCGCAGCTGCGTGATCTGTTCGGCGACCTGGACGCCGGTGAGGTAGAAGGTGCCGACGAGAAAGGCGATCGTCAGCAGGCAGACGATCAGCAGCCGCCAGCCGCGTCCGATCGGCAGCACGCGGCCGAGCAGGCGAACCCCGCCGTCGAGCAGCGCGGCGAAGACAAGCCCGGCGAAGATGATCAGCAGCGGCTGGACGAGCAGCACGACCAGCGCGATCGCGCTCGCCATGCCGAGCCACACCGCGGCGCGGCGGATTTCGTGCCGCGTCCCGGCGTCGCGCACCTCGTGCGGGCTCGCGCCGTCGACGACGTCGACCGCCGGCTCGTTACCGCTCGGTTCGGTCATCGCGTTTCCTCCGGATGGAGCGAGGTGCCCGCGCGGCCAGGGCGCAGCGCCGGCCACCAGGTAAGCGGGTTGAGCGTCGCGCTGCCGTCGACCGAGAAGGTGATGAATTCGGCGCGGCCGCCGATATTCTCCCACGGCACCGGCCCGCCGAGCCCCTTCTCGCTGCCACCCAGCGCGAAACGGCTGTCGGCCGAGCGATCGCGATTGTCGCCCATCAGGAACACGCGGTCGGCAGGGATACGAATCGGGCCGTAATCGTCGCCAGGGCTCTCGCCCAGTTCGACCGTGTCGAAGCGGCGACCGTTGGGCAAGGTCTCGGTGACGATCGGCAGGCGGCAGACTTCCGCGCCGCTCGGCAGCCGGGTGCGCGCATCGGGATATTGCCACATGTCGCACGTCGCGTTCGCGTCGACCGGCAGGTCGCGATAGTGGATCGGGCCGCGCGCAACGGGACGCCCGTTGAGGATCACCGTACCGCCGCGCACCTGCAGCGTGTCGCCCGGCAGGCCAATGACGCGCTTGATATAGTCGCTGCTCTGCCCCGGCGGCGTGACGATGACGACGTCGCCGCGCGCGGGCAGCTTGCCCCAGATCCGCCCGTGCCACGCCGGCGGCTGCCACGACCAGCTGTCGACCGGCTGGCGCAGCACTGCGCCGCGGAAGATCGCCACCGGATCGGGGATCGTCGGCGAGACGAACGACCAGCCATAGGCGAATTTGGAGACGACCAGCCGATCGCCGACCTCGAGCCCCGGCAGCATCGATTCGCTGGGGATGTAGAACGGCTTGGCGATGAAGCTGTGGAAGCCGAGCACCGCGAGGATCAGCCAGAACAGTCCCTTCGCCTCGCCCCACCAGTCGAACCCGCCCGTGCGGCGCTGCGGCTCGTCCGCAATGGGGTCGCCCGTCAACGCCAGATCGTCCGCCACGTCACTCACTCGGCCAATGCTTTCTCGACCGCGACCGCCTCGATGATCACGAAGGCCTGCGCCCAGGGATGATCGTCGGTCAGCGTCAGATGGATGTGCGGCGCGTGGCCGGGCGGGATCATCGCGTCAAGCCGCGCCTTCGCGCCGCCCGTCACCGCCAGCGTCGGCCGGCCCGTCGCGGCACTGACGACGCCGATGTCGCGCATCGCCACGCCGTGCTGGAAACCGGTGCCCAGCGCCTTAGCGAACGCTTCCTTGGCCGCGAAACGCTTGGCGTAGCTGCCCGCCGCGGTGAACGGGCGGGCGCGCGCCCGGTCACGCTCGGCAGCGGTGAAGACGCGGTCCTCGAAGCGGGTGCCGAAGCGGTCGATCGACGCCTTGATCCGATCGATGTTGCACAGATCGGCGCCGAGCCCGACGATCAACGCGCCGCGTCCATCGCGGCGCGCATTTGGCGGATGGCGTCGCCGAGCCCGGTGAAGATCGCCTCGCCGATCAGGAAATGCCCGATGTTGAGCTCGACCACCTGCGGGATCGCGGCGACGGGAGCGACATTGTCGAAGGTGAGGCCGTGGCCGGCGTGCACCTCGATCCCGTTCTTGGCGGCGAGCGCGGCGGCATCGGCAAGGCGACGCAGTTCCTCGGCGCGCGCCGGGCCATCGAGCTCGCAATAGCGGCCGGTGTGCAGTTCGATAACCGGCGCGCCGAGCCGCAGCGCGGCATCGATCTGGCGCGCATCGGGCTCGATGAACAGCGATACGCGGCTGCCCGCGTCGCGTAGCGCGGCGACGATCGGGACGAGGCGATCGTGCTGCCCGGCGGCGTCGATCCCGCCCTCGGTCGTGCGCTCCTCGCGCTTCTCGGGCACGATGCACACTGCGTGCGGGCGGTGCTTGAGCGCGATGGCGCACATCTCGTCGGTCGCCGCCATCTCGAGGTTGAGCGGGATGGCGAGCGCGTCGACCAGCCGCGCGATATCGTCGTCGGTAATGTGGCGGCGATCCTCGCGCAGGTGCGCGGTGATGCCGTCCGCCCCCGCCTCTGCGGCGAGCAGCGCGGCGCGGACCGGATCGGGATAGGCGCCGCCGCGCGCGTTGCGCACGGTCGCCACGTGATCGATGTTGACGCCGAGGCGCAGCGTGCGATCCGCGCTCATGCCGCGGCCCGGCTGCCCGGCTTGATCGCGGGGATCGCGGCGAGTTCGGGTGGCAGCGCGTCGGGGGCGTAGGTCGGCACGTCGAGCCGGATGAGCGGAAAGAAGGGGACGCCGATGTCCGCGCTGCCATTTGACCGGTCGACCAGCGCGGCACCGGCGACAACGCGCCCGCCCGCCGCCTCGATCGCCTTGATCGCCTCGCGCGACGACAGCCCGGTGGTGACGACGTCCTCCATCATCAGCACTTCCTGGCCGGGCGCCAGCCGGAAGCCACGGCGCAGCTCGAACGTGCCCGTCGGGCGTTCGACGAACATCGCCTCGACCCCCAGTGCGCGTGCCATCTCGTGCCCGGCGATGACACCGCCCATGGCCGGGGCGACGACCGCGGTGATGCGCGATCGCAAATCGGCGGGCAGTCGCGCGGCGATCGCCTCAGCCAGCCGCGCGCCGCGGCGCGGATCCATCAGCACGCGCGCGCACTGGAGATAGCGCGGTGAGCGCAGCCCGGAGGAGAGGATGAAATGCCCCTCCAGCAGCGCGTCCGCTGCACGAAACTCCGCCAGCACCTCGTCTTCGGTCACGCCTAGATCCTTGCCATCGCGGTCCGCCGACCGCGCGTGCGAGATACGGCGGCGCCCGCGGCGGCGCAACGCGCGGGGCGAAGCGGCGGGCAAATAAAGCGCAAGCCGCGCTTGAGGCGCACCCGCGCCCTGCGTATAGGCCGCCCGATGGACGGATTCCGCGCAGGGCACGCGCCGGCGCCGCGCCAGACGACGCGAGGGGTGACGACGATACGATGAAAAGCGCGTTCAAGGGATTGATGCTGGCCGCAGGGCTTGCGCTGGCCGGGCTGGCGCCTGCTGCCGCGCAGCAGGCGGCGCCCGCACCGGCAGCGTCGCCGACGGCGGCGGTCGAGGCCTCGGGCCCGGTGACGACGCCGGGCGCGACCGCGATCGGCAATTCGACGGCGGTCACCGATCGCGCGCCCGTCGCGGCGCCCGCTGCGCCGACGCTCGCGCTCGACGGCGCACCGCAGCTGACCGCGCAGCCGGGGATTGGCCAGCCGACCGACGGGCTGATGACGATCCAGCCGCAGGTGACCAAGAATGGCCAGCGCGCGCACTGGTTTCACGACAAGATCCTCTTCCCGCTGATCACCATCGTCTCGCTGCTGGTGCTCGCGCTGCTCGTCTACGTGATCGTGCGCTATCGTCAGGCGCGCAATCCGGTGCCGTCGAAGACCAGCCACAACACCTTCATCGAAGTCGTCTGGACGCTCGTCCCCGTGCTGATCCTGGTGGCGATCGCGGTGCCGTCGATCGGGCTCCTCTCGGCACAGTTCAAGCCGGCGCCGTCGGGCGCGGTGACGCTGAAGGCGATCGGCAACCAGTGGTATTGGAGCTATCAATATCCCGATCACGGCGGGATCGAGATCACCGCCAACATGCTGAAGGAGCAGAGCCAGGTCGCCGCCGGCGAGCGCGCGCGCACCGACGCTGACGGCCCCCGCCTGCTGGCGGTCGACAACCGCATTGTTCTGCCGGTCGGCGTGCCGATCCGCCTGATCACCACCGCGAACGACGTGATCCACAGCTGGGCGATGCCCGCGTTCTGGATCAAGCTCGACGCGATTCCCGGTCGCCTGAACGAGACGAGCTTCACGATCGACAAGCCGGGCCTCTACTTCGGCCAGTGTTCGGAACTGTGCGGCGCGCGCCACGCCTTCATGCCGATCGCGGTCGAGGCGGTATCGCCGGCGCAGTTCGCGGCGTGGATCCGTGCCAAGGGCGGCAAGATGCCGACCCCGGGCCAGGCCTCCGCCGCCGCGATCCCGCAGCCGGGCGCCGACACCTCGGCGGCCGCCAACGCCGATGCCGCGGCGACCGACAACGCCACCGGCCCGGTCGAGAACGCGACCGCCGTACCCACCACCTCCCCGCAGGGGGCCACCGGCAATCCGGGCGGCACCGGCGACACGGGACGCTAAGACCATGACCGATACCGCTCTCCATCCCTCTGCGTTCCAGTCGCACGGCGACGACGCGCATCATCACCATGATGCCGATCACAAGCCCGCGTTCTTCCAACGCTGGTTCATGTCGACGAACCACAAGGACATCGGCACGCTGTACCTGATCTTCGCGATCTTCGCGGGGATCATCGGCGGCGCGATCTCGGGCCTGATGCGCGTCGAGCTGCGCGAACCGGGCATCCAGTATCTGCCGACATGGCTAGCGATGCTGCACGGCCCGGGCACGTTCGACGAGGCGCTGCACCTGTGGAACGTGATGATCACCGCGCACGGCCTCATCATGGTGTTCTTCATGGTGATGCCGGCGATGATCGGCGGGTTCGGCAACTGGTTCGTGCCCTTGATGATCGGCGCGCCGGACATGGCCTTCCCGCGCATGAACAACATCAGCTTCTGGCTGCTGGTGCCATCGTTCATGCTGCTGCTCGCCTCGCCGTTCTTCGGCGTCGGCGCGGGCACGGGCTGGACGGTCTACGCACCGCTCTCCACCTATGGCGAGCCGGGCCCGTCGGTCGACATGGCAATTCTGTCGCTGCACCTTTCGGGTGCGTCGTCGATCCTTGGGGCGATCAACTTCATCACCACGATCTTCAACATGCGCGCGCCGGGCATGACGCTGCACAAGATGCCGCTGTTCGCCTGGTCGGTACTGGTGACGGCGTTCCTGCTGCTGCTCGCGCTGCCGGTGCTCGCCGCGGCGATCACCATGCTGCTGACCGATCGTAACTTCGGCACGACCTTCTTCGATCCGGCCGGCGGCGGCGATCCGGTGCTGTACCAGCATCTGTTCTGGTTCTTCGGCCACCCCGAAGTGTACATCATGATCCTGCCGGGCTTCGGCATCGTCAGCCACATCATCGCGACGTTCAGCCGCAAGCCGGTGTTCGGCTATCTCGGCATGGCCTATGCGATGGTCGCGATCGGCGTGGTCGGGTTCGTCGTGTGGGCGCACCACATGTTCTCGACCGGCCTCAGCGTGAACACCAAGATGTACTTCACCGCCGCGACGATGGTGATCGCGGTGCCGACGGGCATCAAGATCTTCTCGTGGATCGCCACCATGTGGGGCGGGTCGCTGTCGTTTAAGACGCCGATGACGTGGGCGATCGGGTTCATCTTCATGTTCACCGTGGGCGGCGTGACGGGCGTCGTGCTCGCCAACGGCGGCGTCGACGATTACATGCACGACACCTATTACGTGGTGGCGCACTTCCACTACGTGCTGTCGCTCGGCGCGGTGTTCGCGCTGTTCGCCGGCTTCTACTATTGGTTCCCGAAGATGTCGGGTAAGATGTACAGCGAGCTGCTCGGCCAGCTGCACTTCTGGGTGTTCTTCATCGGCGTGAACATCCTGTTCTTCCCGATGCATTTTCTCGGCCTGCAGGGCATGCCGCGGCGCTACCCGGACTATCCCGATGCCTATGCGCAGTGGAACGGCGTCGCGACGCTCGGCTACGAGATCATGGCCGCGGGCATGGCGATCTTCTTCGTCAACATCATCTGGTCGCTGATCGCGGGCAAGAAGGCGCCTGACAATCCGTGGGGCGAAGGCGCGACGACGCTGGAGTGGACGCTGTCCTCGCCGCCGCCGTTCCACCAGTTCGAGACGCTGCCGGTGATCGAGGATTCGAAGCACTGAGCCGGACCGACCGGACGTGAAACGAAGCGCCCCGCCAGGAAACTGGCGGGGCATTTTCGTTTAACGGGACCGCGAGGTGCGCCGGTCGCGCTGGCGCCCCGCTAGAGCCGCAGGAACAGCGTCAGCGAGGCGATGTGCGCCATGTCGGTGCGGCTGCCGGCGCCGTTGCGCAGCTGGTTGAGATAACCGGCCTCGATCGTCGACCTGCCCGCGAGCGGAATCTCCAGCCCGGCGAAGCTGCGCAGTTGATCGAACCCCTTGGTGCCGCCCCATTCGGCGCGGGTGAGGCCGACGAACGCCTCAGCCGATCCCATCAGCGCGACGCGGCGGCTGCCGGCGTGCAGCGGATATTCGAGCCGCACCATCTGCCGTGCGCGCAGCGACATGCCGTCGCCGTCGTTGCGCCAGCGCTGCTCGAGCCGGGTGCGCGACTGGACCTCGAGCTTGCCGATCTTGCCGACGTTCCACGTCGCCTGCTGGAACAGGCGATCCTCTTGCCGGTCGCGCCCGCCGTCGACCGGTTCGACGACGCGCGCATAGCCCTGGTAGACCGTCAGCGCCTTCGACACTTGCCAGCCGATCGCGGGGCGCAGCAGCAGCGCGGAGAGGCGCGAGGCGCCGTCGGTGATGCGCGGCTGCACCTCCGCGAAGAAGACCAACCGGTCCGCGATCGGCCCCATGACGGTGGCGTTGATCCACACGCCTTCGTCATGCACGGTTTGCGCTGCCGCCGGCACGGCCAGCACTGGGAAAAGGCACATGCCAAGCGCGGAAAACATCATCGATCGCATGCGATGCGTCTAGCCGCACCGTCATGCGCACGTCATGGCTCGCGCATTGATAGCAACAAAACGTTGGAGAGCGGGTGATGCCGGACTTTCGCATGATCGATACGGAAGGCGCGACGATCAGAGTCGCGGTCGAAGGCGCGGGGCCGCTGGTGCTGATGGTGCACGGCTTTCCCGAGAGCTGGTATTCCTGGCGGCACCAGTTTGCACCAGTGACGCAGGCGGGGTTCACTGCCGCCGCGATCGACGTGCGCGGCTACGGCGGATCGAGCAAGCCGAACCGCGTCGAGGATTATGCGATGGAAGCGCTGGTGGCAGATATCGCGGCGGTCGCGCACGCGCTTCAGCCCGATGCGCCTGCGATCATCGTTGGCCATGACTGGGGCGCGCCGCAGGTGTGGAACTCGGCGCTGACGCGCCCCGATGCCTTCTCGGCCGTCGCAGCGCTGTCGGTCCCCTACGCCGGCGTCTCGACGCGGCCGTTCACCGAGGTGTTCCGCCAGGCGTTCACCAACAAGGGCCGCTTCTTCTACCAGGAATGGTTTCAGGAAGTCGGCCCCGCCGAGGCGGAGGCAGAGCGCGACGTGCGCGATTTCCTGCGCAAATTCTACTATGCGATCTCGGGCGACGCGCCTGAAGGCACGTGGCCCAACAAGCCCGCGGGTGCGACGCTGCTGCAGGACATGGTGCATCCCGATCCGTTCCCGGCGTGGCTGTCACCCGAGGATCTCGACTATTTTGTCGCCGAGTTCGAGGCGTCGGGTTTCTTCGGCCCGATCAGCCGCTATCGCAACCACGAGCGCGACCATGATTGGCTGCAGCCGTATCGCGAGCGGCGGATCGAGCAGCCCGCGCTATTCATCGGCGGCACCAAGGATCCGGCAACGACGCTGTTCGGTGCAGTCGCCGATCCGATCGCGCTGATGCGCCCGCACGTGCCGCTGGTGGAGGGGCATCTGCTCGAGGGATGCGGCCACTGGACGCAGCAGGAGCGCCCGGAGGAGGTCAACCGCCTGCTGGTCGATTGGTTGAACCGCGTGCGGCCACGCTGACGCGGCGCTTGCGCGGTCCTCGCAAACCCCGCAGTCTGCGCGCGGGGTGATGGGGCGGCTGGGATATTGGGGCAAGGTGGCCGCGATGTGCGGGGCGGGGCTGCCCGATCGCGCCGCGGCCGCGCGGCTGGGCCGCACGCTCGGCGCGCAGAGCTACGCGCAGATCGTCACGATCGCGGTGCAGCTGGGGCTGGTGCCGGTGCTGCTTTCGGTCTGGGGCGTGCGCGGCTACGGCACGTGGCTGCTGCTGTCGGCGATCCCGGCGTATCTGTCGTTCAGCGATCTCGGCTTCACCTTCGTCGCCAAGAACGAAATGGTGATGGCGGTGGCGCGCGGGCAGCGTGATGCGGCAGTGGCGACGTTCCAGAGCATCTTTGCGCTGCTGTGCGTCGGCGCGCCGCTGCTGCTGGTGGCGAGTGCGATCGGCGCGGGGAGCGTCGACCTGCCGGCACTGCTGTCGCTAAAACGCGGCGATGGGGCTGCCGAGCAATGCGCACTTGTGCTGCTGATCGGCACCGTACTCGTGTATCAATTCTTTCTGCTCGTCTGCGCGGGTATCCGCGCGGAGAATCGGCCGGCGAGCGAGGCGATGTGGGCGGCGAGCGGGCGGCTGGCGGAAGGCGCGGCGATCGGCGGCGCAGCGCTGGCGGGCGGTGGTTTCGTCGCAGCCGCTGCCGGCGGGTTGGCGATGCGCATCGCGCTGACGATAGGGGCCTATCGGTGGTTGCGGCGCCGTACGGCGTGGCTGCGGTTGGGGTTCGCGGCGGCGCGGCGGGGCGAGATCGCCCGATTGTGGCGTCCGGCGATCGCCTATACCGCGATGCCGGTGGCGCAGGCGTTGCTGATTCAGGGGCCGGTGCTGATCGTCGGCGCGCTGCTCGGCCCCGCGAGCGTGGTGGTGCTCGCGACGTCGCGCACGCTTGCGCGTCTCGGCACGGCGGCGACCAACATGGTCAACAACAGCTTCGTCAGCGAATATTCGGCGCTCGCCGGGGCGGGCGCGGCGAGCGCCTTCGACCGTCTGGTCCGCGTTCAGCTCGGTGCGACGGCGGCGATCGTCAGCGGCTACGCGCTCGTGGTGCTCGCGACGGCGCCTTTCGCGCTCGGGCTGCTGACGCACGGCCGCGTCGCCATGGCCCAGCCGTTCTTCGCGCTGCTCGTGCTGAGTGTAGTCGCAGAGATGCTGTGGTCGGCGCTGTTCACGCCGATTTCGGCGACCAACCAACACGCCGCGGTAACGCCGATCTTCATTGCGCTCAGCGGTGCGGCGCTCCTCGCCACGGCGCCGCTGATCGCGCATCTGGGGGTGAGCGGCGCGGCGATCGCGCTGCTCGCCGCGCACGGCGCGATGATCCCGGTAACTTGGCATCGCCTGCGGCAGACGCGGGCGTGACCGAGCCGTCAGCGCCGCTGTTCGTCGGGCTGTCTGCCGAAGGGCCCGGCGGCATCCAGCGCTTCAATCGGCGCATCATCACCGGGCTCGGCGAGATCGGTGCGGCACCGCGGTGCGTGATGCTGAACGATGCAGCGATCGCCGGCCGCCGCGCGCGACTGTTTCGGGCCGTTATGGGCGCAGCGCGGCGGGCACCGACGTTGCTGCTGGGGCACGTCAACTTGTTGCCGATCGCCGCGGGCTATCGCGCGCTGAACTCCGTGGGGCGCGTGATCCTGTTCGCGCACGGCATCGAGGTGTGGGGCGATCCGACGTACCGCCGCGTGCGTCGCTGGGAGCCCGCGGCGATGCGCGCGCTGGTCGATCACGTCGCGGTGGTGAGCGATTTTTCGCGCGGGCGCATGGCGGCGGCGTTCGGCGTCGCGCCGGATCGCTTCCACCTTTTCCCGAATGCGGTCGATCTGCCGCCGCTCGAGGCCGGCGTGCGACCTACGCCGACGATCCTGGCGGTCGCGCGGCTGGGGGCGGGAGAGCGCGAGAAGCGCGTCGACGATCTGATCCGCGCGCTGCCGATCGTCGCTGCCAGCGTGCCCGCTGCGCGACTGACGATCATCGGTGACGGGCCGCTGCGCGCCGAACTCGCCGGCCTTGCCGCGACGCTGGGCGCGTCCGGCCGCGTCGACCTGCCGGGCAGCGTCGACGATCACGTACTAGCCCAGGCCTATGCCGACGCGCGCGTCTTCGCGCTGCCGTCGACCAAGGAAGGGTTCGGCATCGTCTATCTCGAAGCGTGGGCGCGCGGCGTGCCGGTGGTGGCGGCGCGCGGCGGGGCGCCGGCCGAGATGATCGCCGACGGCATCGACGGGCTCTCCATTCCGCCGGGCGACATATCGGCGCTGGCCGCGGCGCTGATCGCGCTGCTCGTTGACCCCGAGGCGGCGGCGCGCATGGGCGCGGCGGGACGCGCGAAGGTGGAACGATACTATTCGGCGCAGGCATTCAGCGCCAATCTGCGGCGCCTGCTGGAGCGCTGATCCGCATCCCGCCGAAGGCGCGCCTTGCGCGATGCGACCGATCGAGCAGCAGGAGCGCAGCCCCGACCAGCAGCAGGAACGGAAAGCTGCGGCAGAAGAACGACAAGGTGGTGCTGACTTCGCGCTCGGCCAGAAAGGCGGTGGCGGCGAAGACGAACGCCGCCCAAGCATTGTTCGCCATCCGCCCGGTGGCAAGATCGAGCACGACGAAGGTGATCGCGACGGTTATGGCGGGCAGGACGAGCACGCCGACCCAGCCGAGCGCGGCAAGGCTGCTCGCGACAAGCCCGACGACGGGGCGCGCGATCGATCCCCTCGCGCGAAAGCCGTAATGCCAGGCGATGCGATCGGGCGCGGTCACCAGCGTCTTGCGCAGGAGGAAGCCGGGCAGCAGCGTTTCCGCCGGATCGCGCCACAGATCGGCGAGGCCCATCGTGCCGCGATCGCCCAGCCGGCGCGCTACCTGATCGATCGGCTGGATCATCGTGAAGCGTTCGGTGTTCCAGGTGCGCGGATAGACGTAGCTGTCGTAATAGGTGAGCTGGAAGCCAGCGGCGATGCGATCCGCATCGGCGGCGAGGCCGACGGGATCGAAGCGTGCCGCGGCGATGACCCGAGCGGTGGCGGCAATCCGGCTCAAGCCGCGCGCGTCGGGCTGCGCGCGGACGATCTGGATCGCGGGGACGACGAACGCGACGGCGACAATCGCGGCGATCGCGGCCGGCACGATCCATCGCCACCGCATGCGGACGCGGAACGCCAGTAGCGTGACTAGAACGACCAGCGCGAAATCGAACAGCGTGCGCTTGGTGTTGTCGGCGAGCGTCAGCGCGAGGACGACGATTGCCATCGCGGCGAGCAGCGCCTTGGGCGCGACTGTCGCGGGACGCTGCGCGACGAGCGCCGCCTGCAGCCCGGCGCCGAGCAGCAGCAGTGGATAGAAGGTGCCGAACCCACCGAACCCGCCGCCCTCGAACCCGCCGTTGCTGGCAATCGCGCGGAACTGCGTCTGGAGAAAGACGAAGAGCGCGCCGAGCGCGAAGGCGAGCGGCGCGAGCCAGGCGAGGCGCGCCGGATCGGCGGTGATCGTGCGCAGGCGGATCGCGAAGCGCGACGGGCGGCGCACCATATGGCTTGCCGCATAGCCGACACCGATCGAAGCGAAGCCGGCGAGGAGGTAGGTTGCGGTCGTCTCGGGTACGACGAGGTTCGTCTGCACCGGTTGGGCGGCAAGCGTCTTCACGACGAGGCTGGCGGTGCCGAAATAGACGCAGAACAGCGCGAACAGCCCGTCCGACACGCGCGGATTGCGCTTCGCCAGCGGCGCGAGTGCGGCGGTGGCAATTATCACGAGCGTGCCGAGCACGCCGACGCTCGCGCCGAGCAGCGCCTGCATCACGGCCAGCGCCGCGACGGTGATCGCGTAGAACAGGCATCGCGCGCGCACGGCGATCGTCCTTCCCCCTCTTCCCCACCGCGTTGCTAGCAGCCCGCGCAAGTGCCGTCGACGGCGAGCGGTTGCACAAGACAGTCGCTTCGTTAGACCTTGGAGAAAGGGGGGCGCCGGGGGGCGCCCCGGGAGGGCAGCGCATTTGCGGTTCGGCGACGACGACAGGCCGCTCGACGGCGGCGCCGCGCGCGCGTGGCAGGGGGGTGCGAGCTTCTCGAAGGCCAACCGCCTGTACCGGCTGGCCTGGACGATCGCGTGGCTGCTGCTGGCGGCGTGGACGCCGCCGCCGCTGCGCGGTTGGCGCCGACTGGTGCTGCGGACGTTCGGCGCACGGCTGGCGCCGACTGCCAACGTCTATGCCAGCGCGCGGATCTGGTCGCCGCGCAACCTGTCGATGGGGGCGCATGCCGCGATCGGGCCGCGCGCGACGATCTACTCGATGGCGCCGATATCGATCGGGGCGCACGCGGTGGTGTCGCAGGGCGCGCATCTGTGCGCGGGCACGCACGACATCGAGGATGCTGCCTTCCAGCTCGTCGTGCGGCCGATCTGCATCGGCGCGCGCGCATGGGTGGCGGCGGACGCCTTCGTCGGGCCGGGGGTGTCGATCGGCGAGGGTGCGGTGCTCGGCGCGCGGGCGGTGGCGATGCGCGACGTCGCGCCGTGGACGATCGCCGCCGGCAACCCGGCGCGCGTCGTGCGCGAGCGGTGCATCCGGTTCGATCGCGCGTGACGGCGGGCATCTCTGCCGTGATGATGCCACCGGCCGGCGTTGACCTGACGGTGGTGATCCTGACGTACAACGAGGCACACCATATCGAGCGTGCGATCGAGAGTGTCCGCGGCCTTGCCCGCGCGGTTCTCGTCGTCGACAGCTATTCGGACGACGCGACCGTCGCGCTGGCGCAGGCCGCGGGCGCGACCGTGCTGCAGCACCGCTTCACCAGCCATGCCGCGCAGCTGCAATGGGCGCTGGATCATGCCGGAATCGCAACCGGCTGGACGATGCGGCTTGATGCCGACGAGCTGATCGAGGCGGACCTCGCGGCGGCAATCGTCACGACCTTGCCGACGCTGCCGCCCGAGGTGAGCGGGATCGAGCTCGATCGCAAGCACGTGTTCATGGGGCGCTGGATCCGGCATGGCGGGCGCTATCCGTTGCGGCTGCTGCGCCTGTGGCGAACGGGTCATGCGCGGGTCGAGCAGCGCTGGATGGACGAGCATATATTGCTCGAGCGCGGGGCATCGATCGTGCTGGCGGGCGGCTTTGTCGACGAGAACCTCGGCGATCTCACCTTCTTCACCGCCAAGCACAACGGCTATGCGACGCGCGAGGCGGTGGAGGTGATCGCTGGGCGCCACGCGCTGTTCGGCACGCGCGAAACGCTATCACGCGGCGGCGGCCCCAAACAGGCGCGCGGCAAGCGGCGGATCAAGGCGCTGGTGTACGACCGGCTGCCGCTATGGGCCGCGCCGCTCGGCTATTTTCTGTACCGCTTTATCGTGCAGCGCGGCTTCCTGGATGGGCGTGCCGGGCTGATCTACCACGTGCTGCAAGGCTTCTGGTATCGCTTCCTCGTCGCCGCCAAGGTGGTCGAGTTCGAGCGGGCGCTGGCGGGCTGCACGACGCGCGAGGCGCGAATCGCGAAGTTGTGCGCGCTGACCGGGCTGCCGATCGGGGAGGCGGGGTGACGCGCATCCTGCGCATCATCACCAGCGCCGATCCGCGCACCGGCGGGCCGATCGAGGGCGCGCGGCAGGTCGCGGCGGCGTGGGCGCGTGCGGGGCATCGCCAGGATCTGCTGACGCTCGATCCGCCCGAGGAGCGGCACTTGCCCGATTATCCGGGGCGGATCGTCGCGCTCGGCCCGCCGCGCGGGCGCGGGCTGCGCGCGCGCTATCGCTACGGCGCGGCGATGGTGCCGTGGCTGCGCGCGCACGCCCACGACTATGACGCAGTGATCGTATCGGGGCTGTGGCGCTATTCGGCGCGCGGCGCGATGCGGGCGCTCGCCGATGGGCCGGTGCCGTATTTCGTCATCCCGCACGGCATGCTCGATCCGTGGTTCCGCGAGGGCGCCACGGGCAAGCAATTCGTCAAGCAACTGTCGTGGTGGTGGGCCGAGGGGCCGTTGCTGGCGGGCGCGCGCGCGGTGCTCTTCACCAGCGAGGAGGAGCGGCGGCGCGCGCGGGGTGCGTTTCGCCCGTATCGCCTGACCGAAGCGGTGATCGATTACGGCACGGCGGATATCGGTGCGGCGAGCGCGGGGGAAGCGGTGGCGCAGGTCGCGGCGTTCCGCGCGCTGCTGCCGGCGCTGAATACGCGCGAGCATTTGCTGTTCCTCGGGCGGCTGCATCCGAAGAAGGGGTGCGACCTGCTGATCGCGGCGTTCGCGGAAGTGGCCGGGTGCGCGCCTGGGCTCGATCTCGTCCTTGCCGGGCCCGACGATGCGGGGTTCGGCGCGGTGCTGCGCGCGCAGGTGGCGGCGGCCGGGCTCGCTGATAGGGTGCATTTTGCGGGCATGCTGCGCGGCGCGGCGAAGGCGGGAGCGCTGCGATCGGCGGCGGCGTTCGTGCTGCCGTCGCATCAGGAGAATTTCGGCATCGCCGTCGCCGAGGCGCTGGCGTGCGGCACGCCGGTGCTGATCAGCCACGAGGTCGCGATCTGGCGCGAGGTGCTGGCCGAGGGCGGCGGCCTTGCTGCGCCCGATACGGCGGCGGGGACGCGCGATCTGCTGGAGCGCTTCCTGTCGCTTCCGGCAGAGGAGCGGCAGACGATGCGGCAGGCCGCGCGTGCCGCGTACGAGCGGCGGTTCACGATCGAGCGCGCGGCGCACAGCCTGCTGACGACGATCGAGCGGCATCTCGCCTGACGGGCTGTCCTACACGGTTGATCGTGATGTAGAACAAATCACGAACAATCAGGAGGGCGGCAATGGTGGCGGAAGTCGAAGTTCCGGCGGGGTTCGTCCCGCAATATGCGTTGGCATTCGGCGCGGTGGACGCGCCGGCGGTGTCGGTGCACGCGGGCAATCCGCTGCCGGTGCGTACCGTGCGGCAGGCGGCAGGCAGCGTGCCGCTGATCGGCAGCACGTCGGCGAGCGGGACCGCGGGGCCGTTCGTGCCCGAGCTCGGCACACCGATCCGCGTGACGCTGACCGGCAGCTGGTCGGGCGTGGTCGAGCTGCAGCGGTCGATCGACGGCGGGGCAACGCGCGTGCCGCTGACCGCGGGGGGCGAGCGCTGGGGACGGTTCACCGGCAACGCCAACGAGGCGGTGACGGACGAGAGCGAGGCGGGCGCGACCTACCATCTCGCCATCGCACTGCAATCGGGCACGCTCACCTATCGAGTGGCGCAATGAGCGCGGCGGACGTGATCGCGCGCGGCATGGCGGCGCAGGCGCGCGCAGCGGTGGCGACGAACAATCGCCACGCGCGGCTGATCGCGGCGGCGGCGGCGAGCGAGCGGCGCAACCCGATTGTCCTGCCGCCGTGGCTGGCACCGCCCGCCTACGCGTCCAACACCGCTTATTCGGTGGGGCAGGTGGTCGCCAATGCGGGCGGCTGGTTCATGTGCGGGATTGCCGGCACCAGTCCGGCGAGCGGCGGCGGGCCGACGACGACGGCGAGCGGGCAATATGTCGCCGATGGGGCGACCGCGGTCTATTGGACGTATCTGGGCGGCGCACGCGCGGCCGATCCGGGCGACGGCGCACCGGCGGTGTCGGCGGTGACGAGCAACCCGTCGCTCGGCGCGAACTGGTTGCCGGCGAGCTTTCCCGCGTCGTACCGCGTGCGCGGCGCGGCGCCCACCGCGTATCGCGGCAGCTTCTGGTCGCTCGGCAGCTTCGAGGCGAAGGCGGGCGTGGTCGCGTGCGCCGGCGCGTCGGTGGGATTCGACTGCGACGCCGACAAGCTGGCGATCTTTCTGCCGGCCAATTCGGCGCAGCTGCGCTTCATCGTCGACGGGCGCTATCTGATGCCCGGCAGCCATGTGGTCGGCGGGGCGGACCAGTGGCTGGTGATCGACTGGACGGCGAGCACCGGCCGGCGGCTGCGCAGCTACGAGGTCGAGACCGGCAAGAGCGCGGCCTATTTCGGCTGTGCGCAGACGCCGCTGTCGGCGAGCGTCAGCGCGGGGGCTAGCGGGGCGCCGCGGCTGGTGGTGATCGGCGACAGCTATAATGCGGGATCGAGCTACGGGCCGTGGCTGGCGGGCGGATCGATCGCGCAGCTCGTCGCCAAGCGGCTCGGCTGGCGCGACGCTTGGAACCTGTCCGCGGGGGGCACGGGCTATCTCAATCCGTCGGCCGCGGCGTTCCACACCTATCGACAGCGCGTGCCGCAGGCGCTCGCACTCTCGCCCGACGTCGTGCTGCTGATGGGATCGACCAACGATACCGGCTATTCGCCCGCGCAGGTGCAGGCCGAGGTACTGGCGACGGTGCAGGCGATCCGCGCGGGTACGCGCGCGCCGATCATCGTCGTCGGCGTGCCGTCGATCAACCTCGCCGGTGCGGCCGCGACCGAGGCGGCGATGCAGGCCGGCGTGGCGCAGGCGGGCGACCCGTTGACGTTCTTCGTCCCGATTGCGGGGGCGACGCCGCCGTGGGTGTTAGGTAGCTGGAACAATGCGAGCGGGGTGCCGGCGGGCGCGGCCAATAACGGGCTCTACGTCGCGGCGGACAACGTTCATCCGCCAGAGATCGGCTATGATTACTACGCGCAGCGGGTCGAGCGCGCGGTGCGGGCGAGCGTGCTGCCGGTGCTCGCCGCCGGCTGAGCGGCCAGCGGCACGGCGCGGCGCTGGGCAAGGCCGCGCCGCGCCGATAGGCTGGCGCGATGGGGGAGCGCATCGGCTGGCTGGACAAGGCGCGCGCGATCGGGATCGTCGCGGTGGTGATCGGCCACGTCACGCGCGATCCCGCGACATGGGCGGCGATGTTCCATTTCCACCTGCCGCTGTTCTTCATGGCATCGGGCATGGTGTTCACGCCGCGGCCGTGGCGTGAGACGGCGCGGCGGCAGGCGGTGAGTTTGCTGTTGCCGTATGTAATGTGGCTGGCGCTGGTCGCGGTAATCGATGTCGCGATCGCTGCGGCGCTGGGGCATCGCACCTATCTGCCGTGGGACCGTCCAATGGTGGCAATCGCGCGGATGGCGCTCGGCGGCACCTATCTCGTCGGGCCGTTCGGCATCTTCTGGTTCGTCACCTGCCTGTATCTGGTGCAGATCGCCGGCAGCGCGGTGGTGCGGCGGGGCGGGCGATCGGTGTGGATCGCGGCGGTGGCCGCGCTCGGCATCGCGCACGTCATGCACCATTGGCCGAGCCCGTGGGGGATGATCGGGGTGCCGCTCGGCCTGTTCTTCTTCCTCGCGGGCGTGCTTTATCGACGGCATCTGGCACGGCTCGGCCGCGGCGCGATGCTGGCGGCGGGCGCGATGGCGGCGCTGGTGCTGGTGACGGCGCCGCTCGACATCAAGATCGCCGACTATGGCACGCCGGTGGCGAGCAGCGTCGCCGCGCCCGGGCTATGCCATCTGATTTTCGTCGCCGCCCGATACGTGCCTTCGCCACCGCTTGCCGCAATCGGTCAGGCAAGCCTCGTCATCATGTACGCGCATCTGACGATCGCCTACGCGCTGCGCGACAGGTTGCCCGACGCGGTGGTGATCGTGCTCGCGGTCGCGGCACCGACCGGGTTGTGGTGGCTGCTGCGTCGCTCCGCTGTAACGGCGCGTCTCCTGCTCGGCGAAAGGCGCACGACGGCGTTGGCGACGATCGCCGGCGCGCGGCGGCGCTCGCCCTCGGCATAGGCGACGAGCCGCTGCGTGATCCCGCTTAGGATCATTTCCTTGTGCCAGTGCGTCGCGGCGCGCGCGATCGCGGCGGCGCCTAGCGCAGTACGGTGCGCGGGATCGTCGAGCAGCGTCTCGATGGCGCGGGCGAAGGCGGCGGGATCGTGCGGGCAAGTGGAGATGCCGCATCCCTCGACCTCGTGCGCGAGGCCAGTGCCGGCGCGGGCGGTGGCGACGACGGGACGGCCCGAGGCGAGCATGTTGGGCAGTTTCGACGGCAGCACGAGATCGGCCGCGCCGGCGATCTGCGGCAGGAGATGGACGGTGGCGAGACCGAGCAGGTCGCGCATCCGATCGGCCGGCACCAGATCGAAGAAGCGCACGTTGCCGCAATCGCGCGCGGCCGCCTCGATCAGCGGGCGGTGTGGGCCTTCGCCGCAGATGACGAACACCAGATCGGTGCGGTGGATCAGCAGCCGCGCGGCGGCGAGGACGACGTCGAGCCCCTGCTTGCCCGCCATGTTGCCCGAGTAGAGCGCGACGTTCGGTTCGGTGATGCCCCATTGATCGCGGAACGGCGACGGGCGATCGAGCGGCGTAATCGCCGGGTTCGCCCAATTGCGGAATTCGACCACGCGCGCCGGATCGCGGCCGAGCCAGCGCAGCCTGCGGCACATCGCGGGCGAGATCGAGCTCGTCCGGCCGCTGCGCAGCGCCCAGTGTTCGATCAGGCGGAGCGCGGGCTTGAACAGGCGCAGCCAGGTGAACTGACCTGTCGCGACCGCGAGCTCGGTCTCGAAATCGTGGATGTGCACCCACAATCGTATCCGCCAATACCAAAAGGCGAGCAGGCGGATCAGCACGGTTGCGATGATGCTCGGTGCGATGCTGACGATCACGTCGGGGCGGCGGTCGCGTATCATCGCGTTGGCGGTGGCCGCCGCGCGCCACGCGAAGGCGAGATGGTAGCGCACGCGGGCGAAGCCTTTCGCCGCCGGCGCGACACCGTGCGCGACGCGGCATACCTCCACGCCGCGCTCAACGCTGCGTGTCTCGCTCGCGCTGACATAGCCGGGCATCACCGCCCAGCCGGGATAGGCGGGCTTGTCGCAGATAACGCGTACACGGTGGCCGGCGGCGGCGAGATACTCGGCGAGACCCGCGGTATAGGGGCCGATGCCGATCGGCTCCGGCGCGTAATTATGGCCGACGATGACGATGTTCATCGGCCGCTCGCTCATGCGACGCGCGCCGCCGAACGGCGCCGGGCGGTAGCGAAAACACGGCGGCGTCGATCTCGCGCGGGCGCACGAACGGTCAAGGTGAATCGTACCATGACAAGGCTCCCCCCCTGGTCGCGAGGCCCCGCCGCGACCCGCTAACCATATGGAATGCGGCGCACCTGTCTAGAGATATGTAAGATACATATGTCCTACCCGTTACGGACTAGATTCGGTGGTCGGCGCGGCGTGCCGCCGAATGCCGTTCGACGGCGCCCCGCGGCATATAGCGGTATCTTCGCGCGTCGCGTGAGGCGGAGCATCGTTCAGAATAGCGGTTGCCTCGATCGGTGAACGGGGGGGATGATGCCGCCTTCGCGCATTGGCCGGCGGAGTCGGGCTGGTGGCGCGGGGAAGCGGGACGGGGGAGATACGATGGCGAAACCGATCATCACCGCGTTCGACTGGGTGCCCGATTTCGCGCGCGGGCAGGTGCGCGACCTGCGCGTGCGCTGGGCGCTCGAGGAGGTCGGCCAGCCGTATGACGTGCTGTATCTTGCGCAGGGCACCCAGAAGGCAGACGCACATCGCGCGCGCCAGCCGTTCGGCCAGGTGCCGACGTACGAGGATGGCGGGCTGATCCTGTTCGAATCGGGCGCGATCGTGCTGCACGTCGCCGAGCGGCACGGCACGCTGCTGCCGCGCGATCCCGCGGCGCGTGCCCGTGCGATCGGGTGGATGTTCGCCGCGCTCAACAGCGTAGAGCCATCGATCATGGACCACGCCTTCGCGACGCTGTTCGAGGCCGGCGAGCCGTGGTCGAAGCCGCGGCTGCCGTCGATCGAACAGCGGATCCACGACCGCTTCGGCGAGGTGGCGCGGCGGCTGGGCGACCGAGAGTGGCTGGAGGACGACACCTTCACCGCGGGTGACCTCATGATGATATCGGTCCTGCGCATCATGGAGGAGGACGGCTTCCTCTCGCCGCATCCCAATCTCGCCGCTTATGTCGCGCGCGGCACCGCGCGGCCGGCGTTCCAGCGCGCACTCGCCGACCAGCTGGCCGGGTTTACCGGCAGCCCGCCGCCCGAGTTCGCTGCATGGCTCAAGCAGCAGGGAGAGACGGCGTGACCTACGTCGACGGCTTCGTGGTCGCGGTGCCGACCGCCCACAAGCAGCGCTATATCGATTATGCCGAGGGCGCGCTCGATCTGTTCAAGGAGTTCGGCGCGACCCGCATGGTCGAGGGGTGGGGCGACGATGTGCCACGCGGCCAGGTGAACGACCTGTACCGCGCGGTACAGGCGACCGGCGACGAGACGGTGCTGTTGAGTTGGGTCGAATATCCCGATCGTGCGACGCGCGACGCCGCGGGCGAGAAGATGATGCGCGATCCGGGGATGGAGACGATGGGCGCGATGCCGTTCGACGGCAGCCGCATGATCTACGGCGGGTTCGCGCTGCTGCATGAGGCGGGCGGCGGCGGCGCGTGCGGCTATATCGACGGCGTCGTCCTGCCCGTGCGGACCGACAAGCGCGAGGCGTATCGCGACTTTGCGCGGACGTCGGCGGGTGCCTTTCTCGATCACGGTGCATCGCGCGTCGTCGATACCTGGGGCGGCGACGTGCCCGACGGCAAGGTCACCGATTTCCGCCGCGCGGCGCATCTGCAGGACGAAGAGACGGTGGCGCTGGGGTGGATCGAGTGGCCGTCGAAAGAAGTGCGCGACGCGGCGTGGGAGCGACTGATGCGCGACGAACGGCTGATGGGCGACGGCGATCGCCCGTTCGACGGCATGCGCATGATGTTCGGCGCATTCGTGCTCGTCGTCGATCGCTGACGGCGAGGACGGATCGGGACCGTAGGTGGAAGGGAGAGAGAGGATGACGACCGACAAGCTCGTGACCTGCGTGTGGTTCGATCTCGGCCAGGCGCGCGAGGCGGCGACCTTCTATGCCGGGCTGTTTCCGGACAGTCATGTCGGCGCGGTGCAGGCGTCGCCCGCCGACAATCCGTCGATGGCGCAGGGCGAGGAGCTGACGGTCGAATTCACCGTGCTCGGCCAGCCCTTCCTCGGCCTCAACGGCGGACCCAACTTCGTTCCCAACGAGGCGGTCAGTTTCATGGTGCTGACCGACGATCAGGCCGAGACCGATCGCTATTGGGACGCGATCGTCGGTAACGGCGGGGCGGAGAGCGCGTGCGGCTGGTGCAAGGATCGCTGGGGCTTCTCGTGGCAGATCACGCCGCGCGTCCTGATGGCGGCGATGGCCGATCCCGATCGCGCCGCGGCGAAGCGCGCGATGGAAGCGATGATGACGATGCACAAGATCGACGTCGCCGCGATCGAGCGCGCCTGGCGCGGGGAGACGGCGGCATGACGCACGAGCTTCGCATCGAGCGGCTGATCGATGCGCCGGTGGCGCGCGTGTGGACGGCGTGGACGCAGCATTTCGCCGAATGGTTCGTGCCCCGGCCGTTGCGCGTCGAGGTGATCGCGCTCGAGCTCGTCACCGGCGGCCGATCGGCGATGGTGATGCATGGCCCCGACGGCGAGGAGCAGCCGAGCGAGGGCGTGTATCTGGAAGTTGTGCCCGAGCGGCGTATTGTCTCGACGGATGCCTTCGCCGCCGGCTGGATGCCGCAGTCGCCTTTCATGCTGCGCATCGACGATTTCGCGCCGGTGGATGGGGGCACGCGCTACACCGCGACTGCGCGGCACTGGACCGCCGAGGCCGCGGCGCAGCACGCGGCGATGGGGTTCGAGGCGGGGTGGAATGCGGCGACCGATCAGTTGGTCGAGGTGGTGCGGCGGCTCGGCTGACGCGATGCGCGCGGCTCAGAACGCGCCGGGCGTCTCGCGCTGGATCGTCGTCGGGCGCGGCGGCGTAAGCGCCTCCCGCCGCACCGCGACATCGCTCGTCCTGGCCGCCGAGGCCGACGGGCGGGCGCCGCCGATCGGCGTGCAGGCGCGTCCCGCGAGGAAGTCGAGCGCCTGGCGCACCGATGCCTCGCGCACGTCACCGAGTGGATAGGCGAGGTCGTCGCTCGCTTGGCACGTCGCTTCGACGACGGGGGCGAGGCCGGTGTAATAGGCGCCCTGCCGCGCGGCGTTCTGCGTCGCGAAGGCGACGAGCCGCAGCCGATCGTCGCACGCGGCGAGATCGCGCGCGATCTGCCCGACCGGCTTGCCGTAGGTATTGGTGCCGATCAGCGCCGCGTTGGTGTGAAGATACGGCGTGAAGGCGTTGATGACGAGCTCGCTCGCCGAGGCGCTCGCCCCCGTGCCGATGAAGGCGATCCGCGTCGCCGCGATCGATTGCGGCTGCGGCGTGAAAAAGTCGGTGCGGTTCTCCGCCGCCTTCTCGGGGCGGAAGGTGGTGTAGCTGAACACGTCGTTGGTGCTGCGCCCGCCACCGAGCAGATCGCCGAACAGCTCGGCGGTCGCGACCAGCCCGCCACCGTTGTAGCGCAGGTCGACGATCACTTCCGTCACGCCTGCCGCGCGGAACTGCGCGAACCCGTCGCGCAGCGCCTGATCGGCCGTCGAAATGAAAGTGCGCAGGTTGACGTAGCCGACGCGCCGCCCGCCATCCTCGATGATGCGGATGCCGTAGCGCGACGAGACGGGCAACAGCGCGTAATCGCGCTGCGCCACGGTGACGTCCGATTGCGTGCCGTCCGGCGCGCGAACGCGAAAGACGCGCGCAACGCCGGCGTCGGGCGGGCCGAACGCGTCGGTCAGTGCGCTGCCGCCCGCCTGGATCAGCGAGGCGACGGTGCGCAGATCGCCCGCGGACGTGCCGATCGCGAGGATCTCGGTACCGCGATCGATCCCCGCGGCGAGCGCCGGCGCGCCCTCGAACGCCTCGCTGACGAACAGGCGCTGCGCCGCCGCGTCGACCGCGAGCCGCACGCCGTAGCCCGCGCTGGAGCCCGAGCTGTAATAGGCGTTCTCCTCCGCGATCGAGGTGACGTAGGTGAAGAAGCGGTCCTTGCTCTGCGCGCGCGCGGTCGCGGTGAGCGTATCGACATACGCCTGCAACGTGGTGGCGCCGCCCGGATCGAAACTCGTGGGGAGCGTTTCGGGGAACAGATACCATTCGCGCAACTGCGCCGCCGCCCAATCCTGCCGCGCGCGAAGGCTGCACGCGGCGGTCGCGGTCGGCGTCGGGCTCGGGGCGGGCGCGACCGCGGTGCCGCCGCTGCTTGCCCCGCCCGATCCACCGTCGCCGCCGCAACCGGCGAGCAGCGCGGCGACACACAGGCCAGCCGAAACTTTGCGAATTCTACTCACCGCCGCGGTCCTTCGCTTGTTTCGACGCATCTTACGGCGCGGCGTGGCGGAGGCTAGTCGTCCCGTGCCGCGGCGAGCAGCGCGATCGTCGCGGGATCGCGCTGACCGCCGTAGAAAAGATCGAGCACCGCCACGAACGGTGCAGGATCGTCTGCCGCGGCGGCGAATAGCGTCATCGACGAGCGCAGCTTGAGCGCGTCGACGCTGCCCATGATCGCGTCGGCGCTCCCCGGCGCCGCCGCCACCAGCCGGGCCGCTTCGATCAGGCGCGGGCCGAGCACGGGGTGCACGGCATAGGCGCGCGCCTCCGCCAGCGAGACGATGCCGTAATGCTGCGCCGTCGCGCTGCGCCCAAGCCCGCGCAGTTGCGGAAAGACGAACCACATCCAGTGCGTGGTCTTGCGCCCGCGCGCGAGCTCGGCGCGGGCGGCAGGCCAGCTATCTGCCTGCGCCGTGACGAACCGGTCGAGATCGAAATCGTCGCTCATCCTCGACGAACGCGCCGATGCGCCGCAGGTGCCGGCTCGTGCGTTACGCCTGTGCGAGAAGGAGGAGGCCCGATGCTCGAACATATTCCTGCCTGGCTGGGCCGCGCGCTGACGAGCGTACGCGCCGGTGCGGACAAGTTGGCGATCGCGCAGACGGAGCTGGGCGGCAGCTTCGGCGCGCTCGACCTCACCAGCCCGGCGTTCGCGCATGGCGGGCGGCTGCCGCCGCGCTTCACCGCCGATGGCGCGGGCGTGTCGCCGCCGCTGACGTGGGGCGCCGCGCCAGAAGGCACCGCGATGCTCGCGCTGTTGGTGGAGGATGCCGACGCACCCGCGCCGCAACCACTGGTGCACGCGATCGTCTGGGGCATCCCTGCCGATGCGGCGCGGCTGGCCGAGGGCGCGATCGTCGCGGACGGCGACGGCGTGGCGGCGCGCGGCGATGTCGGGCGCAATTCGTATTATGGCGAGGGCTGGCTGCCGCCCGATCCGCCGACCGGGCATGGCGAGCATCGCTACGCCTTCCAGCTGTTCGCGCTGGATGCGGATGCGGGCGATCCCGGCGCCTCGCCCGGCCGTACCGCGCTGCTGCGCGCGATGGCCGGGCATGTGCTGGCGGCGGGGCTGCTGATCGGCACCTATGCGCGCGGCGAGGCGGCCGCGGCGACGATCGATCAGGCGAGCCGTGCCGCCGCGTCGACATAGGCGATGAGGGCGGACGTGCTGGCGAATGCGGCCAGCGCGACGAGCGAGAAGCGAACCATGATATCTATCTCCCTGAACGATCGAGCGCGGGGCGCTGCGATCACGCGATCGGCACGACGGGAACGGCAGCGCTGATCATCAGCGCGGCGAAGACGAGCGCGCCGGCGAGGCTGGCGGCGTAATGCTGGACGGAAGCGAAGCGGGTCATCATTGGTCTCCTGGTAGCCGGTCGGGCGATCCGATCGGTGATGCCAGAAGCTTTGCATGCACCGTGCCAATTCACGCGGCGACGCAGAAACAATGACTTAGCGGCAGGCAGATACGCAGATCGCAGATTGCGCCACACCGACGTGGCGTATTACGCCATTATGCGGCGCAGACGATCCGGTTACGGCCTGCGGCCTTGGCACGATACAGCGCCGCGTCGGCTGCGGCGTAGAGTTGCTCGCGGCTATCGGCGGCGGTACCGACCGCGATCCCGCCCGATATCGTGACGCTGCCGATCGGCGTATCCGTCTCGCGTGAGCGGAACCGGCGCGCGGCGACCGCGCTGCGCGCAGCGTCGACCAGCGTGATCGCCGCGTCGCGATCGCCACCGACGATCAGCATCGCGAATTCCTCACCGCCGTAGCGCGCGACGAGTGTGCCTTCCGTCTCGGCGGCGAGCGTCTGCCCGATCGCGCGCAGCACGCGATCGCCCACGGCATGTCCGAAATCGTCGTTCACGCGCTTGAAGTGATCGATATCGCACACCGCGATTGCGACCGGCGTGTCGGGGGCGAGCGCGGCAAACGCCTCGTCGAACGCGCGCCGGTTGGCGAGATCGGTCAGCGGATCGCGCCGGGCGCTGCCACGCGCCTCGTCCAGCGCGTCGCGCAGCACGTCGGCCTCGCGCTCGGCATTGGCGAGCCGCTGCTCGGCATCGCGCACGCGGCCGATCATCGCGGTCGTGAGCTCGGCGATCTGGTCGATCCCGGTCAGCGGATCGTGCCCGCGCATCGCCGCCGCGCTGGCTGCAAGATCGCGCCCGAAGCCGCTCGTTTCGGCGTGGATCGATCGCACGGTGTCGGAGAAGCCGGCAACCTGCGCCTCGGTGCGCGCGAGTAGCGCGTCGGACGCGGCGCGGGCCGGATCGGTATCGGTCGAGGCGGCCGGCGGTGTTGGGGGGGCGACGATCGCCAGCCGCGGCGGCCGGCTCGCGACCGGCGCACCGGCGACCGGCGTGCCGCCGAGCGCCGCAATATCCTGGCCGGTGATCCGCACGCCCCCGTCGGTCAGCCGGGCGACGCGCTGCGCGAGCGCGCCACTCGGCTCGCTCAACATCTCATAGACGAAGGCATAGTGCGACGGTTCGGAGCTCAACCGGTGATCGGCGAGGAACCTGCCGATCGCGTCGAATAGATCGAGCGGCTCTATCCCCGCTGCGCTGTTCGAAATCGCCTGCACCGTCCGCCCCGCTGCTCGCAGCACCCCGATGATGCCCCGCCCCGCTCCGGCTGTATGCGGCAACCTCTAAGATTGCGTTGCCGGCGAGCAGCGCGGATCAGGAAGACTTGAGGCGCCGCACCGCCGCCAGCGTCAGCGCAACGTGTTGATCCGCCGCCAGTTCGCTGTGAACGAAGTTGATCCGCCCATCGCGCGTGATGACGTAGCTGGTACGATTGGTTGCGTCGCGCCCCTTTATTTGCCGCCCGAGCGCGACATCGTAGCCGGCGACGACGCGCGGCCCGGCGCTCGCCACCGCGAACTTGCCGGCGCATTCGGTCGCAGAGAACTTGACGAGATCGTCGACCGGATCGGCCGACAGCCCGATCACCGTTGCGCCCGCGGCGCGGAAATTGGCGATGTTCTCGGCAAAGGCGCGCGCTTCGGCGTTGCAGCCGGCGGTGAAGGCGGCGGGGAAGAAGTACAGCACCACCGGGCCCTTCTTGAGCTGCTGCGCGAGGTTCACCGTCACGACCTTGCCCGCCACCGCGCCGCGCGTCGTGAAGTCGGGCGCCTTGGCACCGACGGCGAGCGTCGCGGCGGCCGGCGCGGCAAACGCGAGCGAAACGGCGGCGGCGGCAGCGAGGATGTGACGCATGGATCGGATCTCCCGGATGACGCTTGATCCTAGCCGTTCGCGTGAGGCTGCGATAGGGCGAGCGGATGCCGATCCGCCAAGCCGACCTCGATCTCGCCCACCGCCTCGCCGATGCGGCGGGGGAGGCGATCCGCCCCTATTTCCGCGGCGAGCTGGGCACCGAGACCAAGGCCGATCACTCGCCCGTCACGCTGGCGGATCGCGCCGCAGAGGCCGCGATGCGCCGCATCCTCGACGCCGAGGCGCCGGGCGATGCGATCCACGGCGAGGAATATGGCGTGAAGGACGGCGTGACCGGGCGGCGCTGGGTGCTCGACCCGATCGACGGCACGCGAAGCTTTACCGTCGGCCGCGCGATCTTCGGCACGCTGATCGCGCTGGTCGAGGACGGCTGGCCGATGCTGGGGGTGATCGACCAGCCGATCGTGCGCGAACGCTGGATCGGCGCGGCGGGGCGGCCGACGCTGTTCAACGGCGCGCCCGCGCGCACGCGGGCGTGCCGCGAGGTGGAGGGCGCGATCCTCGCCACCACCAGCCCGCATGCGTTCAACGACGACGAGGTGCCGCATTTCCTCGCCCTCGTGGCGGCGGTGTCCGGCGGGCACGCGCGGCAGGGGCCGGTCTATGGCGGCGACTGCTACAATTACGGGCTGCTCGCCAGCGGCCACCTCGACATTGTGTGCGAGGGCGGGCTGGCGCTGCACGATTTCGCTGCGCTCGCGCCGATCGTCGAGGGCGCCGGCGGGCGGATGTGCGACTGGAACGGCGATCCGCTGACCGAGGCGAGCACCGGGCAGGTGCTGGCGATCGGCGATCCGGCGCGGATGGACGAGGTGCTGGAAGCGCTCCACGCCGTCGCCGGTGGGCATGACCACGGCTCGCACACGCACGGGCACTGATCGGCCTGTCGGTCCGCCGCCGCCGAGGCCAGCGACGGGCCTTTAAAAGATGCCCAGGAACTTCTTGCGCTGTTCCTTGCCCGGCTTGTCGCGGCCTTTCTCGTCCTTGGCCGTCGTCCCGCGTCCGACATCGTCGCGCGCCTCGCCCTTCGTGGTGCGCTGCGCCGCCGCGGTCGCACCGCCCAGCACCGGCCCGCAGGCCGCCGACTTGGCGTCACCCACGTCGACGAACGCGAGCACGCCCGCCAGCGGTGACGCGACCAGCGACAGTCCGAGGCCGACGCCGGCGCGCCCGACGAGCTGCGGGCTGATGACGTCCATCGCCGGGGCGGAGAAATAGCCGCCGAGCCCAACCGGCGACTGGCCGGAAAACAGGCTGAACTTCTTCGCGTCGGCGCGCACCGCCAAGTCGATCGCCTCCGTCCGGAAGCTGAACCCACCGCGCCCGACGATGACGTTCTTGGTGGTATCGATCAGGATCGGATCGGCCGCCGCGATCCCGCCGCGGACGGTGAAGGCGATCAGCCCGCAGTTGATTTCGACCGGCTTCTTGAGCTTGCCGGCGAACATCTTCTGCACGAACGTGCCGATATCGAGCTCGGCGAGCTGGACGTTGCGCGTCCACAGCGTGCCCTGCGGCATGACGAAGGCGATCCGGCCGCGCGCCGTGGCGAGCGAATCGGCGAACGAATCGCCGCGGCCGGCAAGCTCGACACGGCCCTTGATCGTGCCGCTCGTCCCGGCTTCCTCGACGCCCCAGCCGGCGAGCAGCCGCCCCATTGGCGTCGGCGCCAGCCGCACGTCGTAGCTGACCGCGCTCGGCCGCTGGCGCGTGTCGAACACGATGTCGGTGGCGACGTTGCCGCGCGCCATCGCGAAGCTGAGCGGCGACAGCGCCAGCCGCCCGCGCTCGAGATCGAGCGTCATCTCGACATCGGAGATCGGCACGCGGCGCGATTTGACCGCACCGATCGACCATTTCAGATCGGCGTCGAACGCGCGCAGCTTTTCGACCGGCAGATCCGAATCGGGGATCAGTTTGCGCGGCCCCGACCCTGTCGCCGCCGCCGCCGCGACGACGCCCTGCGCCTCGACGATATCGGGATTGTAGCCGATGATCGATGCGGCATCGATGATGTCGAGGTTGCGTGTGCGGATCGTCGAATCGAGGTGGACGCGATTGCCGTTGGTGACAGTCAGCACGCCGGCGACGTCGCTCCGCCCCACCGTGCCGCCCAGCCGGGTGAAGCGATAGACCTCACCGTCCTTCACCATCTGCGAGCGGATGGCGTAGCGCCGCGTGTCGGGCATGACGACGCCGATGATGCCGAGCAGTTCGGCGAGGTTGCGCCCGCGCGCGCGGGTCGCCAGCGGCACGTTCTCGATCTCGGCGATCGACGGCAGCGTGCCCGAGACGTCGACGACGTTATTCGCCGCCCAGGCGCGCGCGACGAGTTCGTTCCTGCCGCGATTCGCCGTCGCGTCGGGGGACAGTAACTGCGCGGTGACGCGGAACGGCGTTTCGCGGATCATCCCCGTGCCATTGACGCCGACCGCGTGGCCGATGCGCGCATCCTGCGAGCGGATGTCGTCGACCTTGAGGTTCGCCAGTACGCGCATCCGCGGATCGAGATACCGCACCGTGGTGCCGCGCACCGTCGCCACGTCGATGCGGGGAAATTCGAGCCGCTTGCCGCCCTTTTTCTCGCTGAACGTCCAGCTGTTGCGCGTGTGCTCGCGGTTCCACTCGAGGTCGACCGCGCCGTTAACGAGATCGAGCCAGTAGAGCCGGCGCTTGCCGAAGATGAGCGACAGCGGCGCGATACGTGTGTCGAGCCGGTCGGCGCGGAACAGATAGCGCTGCGTCGCCCAGGCGGGATTGGCGATGGTGAAGCGCTCGGCGTAGAATTTGATCCGCCACGGCGCGAAATACAGCTGGAAATCGCCGCCGACCTTGACCTCGCGGTTGGTCAGCCGGCCGACGATCGTCTCGAACGGCCCCTTCAGGAAGCGTCCCTTGGTGATGTACAGGACGAGCCAGATCAGAGCCGGCACCGCCAGGATCGCAAGAATCGTGTTGCGGATCCGCCGCCGGCGCTGCCGACGACGATCTTCCGCTCCGGACGACGCCGGCTGCTCGTTACGCTGAGTCGCCATGTCCATGTCGCACGCAATCGTTCGGCGCGGGCATTGGTTGCATTTGCCGTGCGGCATCGCTACAGGGCCGCGCTTCTCCAAGCGAGGTGATACGAACCGCCCGGCCATCAGGGCTGCCGCGGCGGTTCCAGTCTCGCTCGATACGAAAGGACCAAAATGCCCAAGCTCAAGACCAAGAGCGGCGTGAAGAAGCGCTTCAAGCTCACCGCAACCGGCCTGTTGAAGCACGGCGTCGCCGGCAAGCGCCACCGCCTGCTGCACCACACCGGCAAGTACATCCGCCAGAACCGCGGCACCAAGGTGCTGTCGAAGGCCGACACCGCGACGGTGAAGGCCTGGGCCCCCTACGGCCTGCGTTGAGCGAGAGGAGTTAAGACATGGCACGCGTCAAGCGGGGCGTAACCACTCGCGCCAAGCACAAGAACATTCTGGAACAGGCCAAGGGTTACCGCGGCCGTCGCAAGAACACGATCCGCGTCGCGCGGCAGGCGGTCGAAAAGGCCGGCCAGTACGCCTATCGCGATCGCAAGGTGAAGAAGCGCACCTTCCGCGGCCTGTGGATCCAGCGCATCAACGCCGGCGTCCGCGCGGAGGGGCTGTCGTACAGCCAGTTCATGCACGGGCTGAAGCTCGCCGGGATCGAACTCGACCGCAAGGTGCTCGCCGACATCGCGATGCACGAGGGCGCGGCGTTTACCGCACTCGTCGCTCAGGCGAAGAACGCGCTGCCGGCCGCAGCGACCGCCTGATCTAGCACCAGCTGGATCAGGCCTTCGCCAGGCCGGGCAGCGGAGCAGCGCAGCTGTTCCGTCTGACGGCGTGGCGGTTCAGACCTGAAGCGACACGAAGGGCGTGGGTGGCGACACCCGCGCCCTTTGCGTGTCCGGCGCCTTCGCAGCTAAAGCGCCCCAACAACCCGCACGGGCGAGACCGATGACCGACATTGACGACCTGAAAACGCATCTGCTGACCGCGATCGAGGCCGCGGCGGGGCTCGAAGCGCTGGAAACCGTGCGCGTCGACGCGCTGGGCAAGCAGGGCCGCGTCACCGCGCTGCTGAAGTCGATGGGCGGGCTCAGCCCCGAGGAGCGTCAGGTGAAGGGCCCCGCGATTCACGGCCTGCGCGAGGCGGTGACCAATGCCATTGCCAACCGCAAGACTACGCTGGAGGCCGCCGCGCTGGAGGCGAAGCTCGCCGCCGAGCGGATCGACATGACGCTGCCGGTCGACGCGCCGCTCGCCGGCACGATCCACCCGGTCAGCCAGGTGATGGACGAACTGGCGGAGATCTTCGCCGATCTCGGCTTCGCGGTCGCCACCGGTCCGGAGATGGAGACCGACTGGCACAATTTCACCGCGCTCAACATTCCGGAAACCCATCCGGCGCGCGCAATGCACGACACCTTCTATCTCGCCGGCGATCATGTGCCCGAGGACCGTGAGCGCCCGCGTCTGCTGCGCACCCACACGTCGCCGGTGCAGATCCGCACCATGCTGGCGAACAAGCCGCCGATCCGAATCATCGCGCCCGGCCGCACCTATCGCAGCGACAGCGACGCGACGCACACGCCGATGTTCCACCAGGTCGAGGGCCTCGTGATCGACAAGGGCATCACCATGGGTCACCTGAAGTGGACGCTGGAGACGTTCCTGAAGGCGTTCTTCGAGCGTGACGACATCGTGCTTCGTTTGCGCCCGAGCTATTTCCCCTTCACCGAACCTTCGGCGGAGGTCGACGTCGGCTACACGCTGCAAAAGGGCAAGCGCGTGATTGGCGGCGGTGGTGACGTGCCCAACGGCGGCTGGATGGAAGTGCTGGGCAGCGGCATGGTCCACCCCAAGGTGATCGCCGCCTGCGGACTCGATCCCGACGAATGGCAGGGCTTTGCCTTCGGCTGCGGCATCGATCGCCTCGCCATGCTGAAATACGGCATGGACGATCTGCGCGCCTTCTTCGACGGCGATATCCGCTGGCTCAAGCATTATGGCTTCTCCGCCCTCGACGTCCCGACGCTGTCGGGCGGCGTCGGCGCGGCGTGATCGGACGACTGAGATGAAATTCACGCTTTCCTGGCTCAAGGACCACCTCGACACCGCGGCGTCGCTGGACGAGATCCTCGTTGGCCTCACCCGCATCGGCCTTGAGGTCGAAGGGGTCGAGAACCCCGGCGAGAAGCTCGCCGCCTTCCGCATCGCCAAGGTGCTGACTGCCGAGCGCCACCCACAGGCGGACAAGCTTCAGGTGCTGTCGGTCGACGCGGGTGGCGATGTGAACGGAGGGGGGCCGCTCCAAGTCGTGTGCGGCGCGCCCAACGCGCGCGCGGGCCTCGTCGGCGTGTTCGGCATGCCCGGCGCGACGGTGCCGGCGAACGGCATGGTGCTGAAGGTCGCGGCGATCCGCGGCGTCGAATCGAACGGCATGATGTGCTCCACGCGCGAGCTGGAGCTGGGCGACGATCACGACGGCATCATCGAACTGGCCGCCGATGCGCCGGTCGGCGACGTCTACGCCGAATGGGCGGGCCTCAACGATCCTGTCATCGACGTGTCGATCACGCCCAACCGGCAGGATTGCATGGGCGTGCGCGGCATCGCGCGCGATCTTGCGGCCGCCGGCCTCGGCGCGCTGAAGCCGCTGACGGTCGAGCCGGTTGCGGGCGAAGGCCCCGGTCCCGATGTGCGCACCGACGATCCCGCCGGCTGCCCCGCCTTCTTCGCGCAGGGCGTCAACGGCGCCAGCAACGGCGCATCGCCCGAGTGGCTGGCGAAGCGGCTGCGCGCGATCGGTCAGAAGCCGATCTCGGCGCTGGTCGACGTCACCAATTACGTCACCGTCGACCTCGGCCGCCCGCTGCACGTCTATGACAAGGCGAAGCTGTCCGGCGGCCTCGTCGCGCGCAAGGCGACGACGGGCGAGACGGTGCTCGCGCTCAACGGCAAGACCTACCCGCTCGACGAAACGATGACGGTCATCGCCGACGACGCGCACGTTCACGACATCGGCGGCATCATGGGCGGCGAGGAATCGGGCGTGTCGGACACGACCACCGACGTCGTTATCGAATGCGCCTATTTCGATCCCGAGCATATCGCCCGCACCGGTCAGAAGCTGATGCTGACCAGCGATGCGCGCCAGCGGTTCGAGCGCGGCGTCGACCCGGCGTTTCTGGACGATGGCCTCGCGATCGCCACCCGCCTCGTGCTCGACCTGTGCGGTGGCCAGCCGACCGGCATCACCCGCGCGGGTGAGCCGCCGCTCGGCACGCGCAGCTATGCCTATGATCCGGCCCGCGCCGAAACGCTCGGCGGCCTTGCCGTCGCGCCGGAACGGCAGCGCGCGATCCTGACCTCGCTCGGCTTCAGCATCAGCGACGATTGGCAGGTCACCCCGCCCACCTGGCGCCGCGATGTGGACGGCCCGGCCGATCTGGTCGAGGAAGTGATCCGCATCGAGGGCATCGATAACGTCCCCTCGGTGCCGCTGCCGCGCGCGCCGGGTGTCGCGACGCCGACCGCCACGCCGGAGCAGAAGCTGGAACGCCGCGTCCGCCGCGCCGCCGCCGCACGCGGCCTCGACGAGGCGGTGACGTGGAGCTTCATCGCGGAGCCCGAAGCCGCGCCGTTCGGTGGTGGTGCCTTCACGCTCGCCAATCCGATCAGCGAAGACCTGAAGGTCATGCGCCCGTCGCTGCTGCCCGGCCTTCTCTCGGCAGCCGCGCGCAACGTGCGGCGCGGGGCCGGCACGATCCGGCTGTTCGAGATCGGCCGCCGCTATCTCGCCGACAAGGAGCGCCCGACGCTCAGCCTGATCCTCGCCGGTGATCGCCGCGCGCGGCACTGGCAGACGGGCAAGGCGCAGGGCTTCGATGCGTTCGATGCCAAGACCGAGGCGCTGGCGCTGCTCGCCGCGGCCGGCGCGCCGGTCGACAACCTGCAGGTGTTCGGCGAAGCCGGTGACGCATGGCACCCCGGTCAGTCGGGCACGCTGCGGCTGGGGCCCAAGACGGTGCTCGCCGCCTTCGGCATCCTCCACCCCAACGTCACCCGCGCGTTCGATCTCGACGCCGGCGTCGCCGCAGTGGAGCTGTATCTCGATGCGATTCCCGGGAAGCGGTCGGCTGGCTTCATGCGCCCGGCCTATACGCCGCCCGCGCTCCAGGCCGTCCGCCGCGACTTCGCCTTCCTCGTCCCCGATGGCGTCGCTGCCGATGCACTGGCGCGTGCGGTAAAGGGCGCGGACAAGGCAGCGATCGTGTCCGCCCGTGTGTTCGACGTCTTCACCAAGGACGGCGAAACCTCGATGGCGGTCGAGGTGGTGCTTCAGCCGGGCGAAAAGGCGTTCGTCGAGGCCGAGCTGAAGGCGATCGCCGACAAGGTCGTCGCCGCCGCCGCCAAGCTGGGTGCCTCGCTGCGCGGCTAACCACCACCCCCGTTCGGCCTGAGCCTGTCGAAGGGCGTGTCACAAAGCGCAACACTGCGTGGCACGGGCTTCGACAAGCTCAGCCAGAACGGGGTAGGAATGGCGCCAACATGTTGGAGGCAAAGTGACCGACTGGATCACCATCGCGAACGATCATCTGTCGGCGGCGATCAACCCGCTCGGCGCGGAGCTGTCGTCACTGAAGGACGCGGACGGGCGTGAATTGATGACCGAAGCCGATCCCGCCTTCTGGACCGGCCGCGCGCCCCTGCTGTTCCCGGTCGTTGGCAAGCCTGCGGGCGAGGTGATCCGCGTTGCGGGCCGCGAGTATCCGATGAAGCAGCACGGCTTCGCTCGCCGCATGCCGTTCGCGCTGATCGATCACGGCCCCGCGCACGCCACTTTCCGCCTGACAGCGAACGACGAGACGCGCGCGCACTACCCGTTCGCCTTCACGCTCGACGCCAGCTACCGGCTCGACGGGGCGACGCTCGCCATCGACGTCGCCGTGAACAACGCCGGCGACACGGACATGCCGGCGAGCTTCGGCTTTCACCCCGCCTTCGCCTGGCCGCTGCCCTATGGCTGCGACCGCGCCGACCATCGCATCACCTTTGCGCAGGACGAACCCGGCGGCGTCCGCCCGATCGCCGCCGACGGCACGATCGCGGCGGGCGAGATGCCGTCGCCGCTCGATGGCGGGGTGCTGCACCTGTCGGATGATCTGTTCGCGCACGACGCACTCGTGTGGGACCAAGTCCGCTCGGCGCGCGTCGTCTATGGCGCGGACGACGGGCCGAGCCTCGAGATCGCCTTTCCCGACACGCCGATGCTCGGCATCTGGACCAAGCCCGGTGCACGCTTCATCTGCGTCGAGCCGTGGCACGGCATCGCTGACCCGCAGGGATATGCCGGCGAACTGAAGGACAAGCCCGGCATTTTTATCGTGCCGCCCGGCGGCGCAAAGCACATCGCCATGTCGATCACGCTACGCGGATGAAGCTCGAGACACTCATCGGCGAGCCGTGGGGCGACTATGGCCTCGTCGACAGCGGCAACGGGCGCAAGCTCGAGCGCTACGGCGACTATCGCTTCATCCGCCCCGAGCCGCAGGCGCTGTGGGCGCCGGCGCACGCCAACTGGCAGGCGCACGGCGAGTTCGTGCCCGGCAGCGACGAGGATGGCGGTGGGCAGTGGCAGTACCGCCGCTCGACCCCGCGCGACGGCTGGCCGTTGTCGTGGGGGATCGGGGCGGAGGCGGTGCGCTTCACCGCGCAGACGACGCCGTTTCGCCACCTCGGCTTCTTCCCCGACATGGCGCCCGTATGGTCTTGGCTGCGCGAGCGGCTGAGCGGAGTCGCCGAGCCCGAGGCGCTCAACCTGTTCGGCTATACCGGCGTCGGCACGCTCGCGCTCTCCGCGCACGGCGCGAAGATGGTGCACGTCGATGCATCCAAGAAATCGGTCGAGGCGGCGCGCGCCAACGCCAAGCTTTCGGGCATGGCCGATCGTCCGGTCCGCTGGATCGTCGACGATGCCGCCAAGTTCGTCGCGCGCGAGGTGCGGCGCAATCGCCGCTACGATGCGATCCTGCTCGATCCGCCGAAATACGGCCGCGGGCCCGACGGCGAGATCTGGCGGCTGGAGGAGCATCTGCCCGCGCTGATCGCCGAGTGCCGCCACCTGCTCGACGGCAACTCGCGCGCGCTGTTCCTCACCGTCTATGCGGTGCGCATGTCGGCGCTGGCGATCGGCGAGATGCTGCGCCAGGCGTTCGCCGATCTTCCCGGCACGATCGAGTGCGGCGAGCTGGGCGTGCGCGAGGAGGCGCGCGGGCTCGTGCTGCCCACCGCGATCTGGGCGCGCTGGTCGAACGATTGAGCATGGCGCTGCTAGCGCCGAAACCCGCCGTCGCGCGTTGTACCCGCGAATGACCGCCTACCTCCACGCGATCGGCACCGCCGTGCCACCGCACGACATCCACGCCGCCTTCATCGGCTGGGCGCACGCGCGGCTGCCCGAGCGCGAACGCCGGCTGTTCGATCGCATGGCGGCGCGGGCGGGGATCGGGCATCGCTGGTCGGTGCTGCCCGAAACGGACGGCTCGCCGGTCGATCCGGGCGGCTTCTACGCCGACGAGCCGCATCCCGGCACCGCCGCGCGCATGCGACGCTATGCCGAGGCCGCGCCGACGCTCGCGCTGCAGGCGATCGACGATCTCGCGCGGCAGGCGCCGCTCGGCACGATCACGCATCTCGTGGTGGCGAGCTGCACCGGCTTCGTGGCGCCCGGCATCGATCAGATCATCGCCGCGCGACTCGGCCTCGCGCCCAGCGTCGAGCGGCTGCTCGTCGGCTTCATGGGCTGCTACGCCGCGGTCGCCGCGCTGCGCAGCGCGCGCCACATCGTCCGTTCGCAGCCCGACGCGCGGGTGCTCGTCGTCACCGTCGAGCTCTCGACGCTGCACCTTCAGGCGATCGACGCGATCGAGCCGCTGCTCGCGATGCTGCAGTTCGGCGACGGCGCCGCCGCCGCGCTCGTCACCGCCGAGCCGCACGGTTTCGCGATCGAGCGGCCGTTCGCCACCACCTTGCCCGTGTCCGCCGATCTCATCCGCTGGGACATCACCGACACCGGCTTCGCGATGCATCTGTCGGGCGAGGTACCGGGCCGGATTGCGACTGCGCTCGCCGATCCAGCACTGGTTGAGACGCTGACCGGCGGCGCGGCGCCCGACGGCTGGGCGGTGCACGCCGGCGGCCGATCGATCCTCGACGCGGTCGAGCAGGCGCTCGGCCTGCCGGGCGACGCGCTCGACCATTCGCGCGCGGTGCTGGCGGCGAACGGCAACATGTCGTCGGCCACGCTGATGTTCGTCCTCGCGCGGGTGCTTGCCGGCCCACCGGTCGGTCATGGCGTCGCGCTCGCCTTCGGGCCGGGGCTGGCGGCGGAAGGTTTCGGTTTCCGGAGCGCGCCGTGAGCCTCGCGGTGCGCGCCGAGGCCGAGGAGCTGATGGACGCCGACGACCTCGATCCCAAGGTCTACGCTGCCGTCGTCGCCGATCTCGCCAAGGTCAACGTCGTCACGCTCGCCGCGCGTCCGACGCTCGGCTTCCTCGCGCGGATGACGGCGAAGGGCGGCCATTACCGCCTGCTCGACGTCGGCTTCGGCGATGGCGACATGCTGCGCCGGATCGCGCGCTGGGGCGCCCGCCACGGGCGCAGCTTCGACCTCGTCGGGGTCGATCTCAATCCGCGCAGTGCCGCCGCGGCGCGCCCGCATACGCCGCCCGCGATCCGCCTCGTCACCGGCGACTATGCCGATCTCGGTGGGGAACAGTGGGATTTCGTCATCTCCTGCCTGGTCGTGCATCACATGACGCGGCTGCAGCTCTTCGCCTTTTTGCGCTTCATGGAGGCGCATGCGCGGCTCGGCTGGCTGGTCAACGATCTCCACCGCCACGGTTTCGCCTATCGCGGCTATCCGCTGCTCGCCCGGCTCGCGCGCTGGCATCCGATCGTCCGCCACGACGGCACGCTGTCGATTGCGCGCAGCTATCGCCCGGGCGAATGGCCCGCGATCCTTGCCGAAGCCGGGATCGAGGGCGCCGAGATCCACCGCCGCTTCCCGTTTCGCCTGTGCGTCGAGCGGCAGCGGTGAGCGCCGACACGCTGATCGTCGGAGGCGGGCCGGCGGGCGCGGCAGCGGCGATCACGCTTGCCAACGCCCGCGCACCGCACCTGCTGATCGAGCGCAGCCGCGTGGTCGGCGACGCCTTGTGCGGCGGCTTTCTAAGCTGGCGCAGCCTCGACACGCTGGCGGCGCTCGGCCTCGATCCTGATGCGCTCAACCGCGACCGTGTGACGCGCGTGCGCCTGTTCGCCGGTACGCGGATGGTCGAGGCGCCGCTGCCGCGCCCGGCGATCGGCGTGTCGCGCCACCGCCTCGATACGCTGCTGATGCACCGCGCGGTCGCGGCGGGTGCCAGGGTGGAGCGCGGCCTTGCCGTACGCGCGATCGACGACGGCGTGCGGCTCGACGACGGGGCGACGCTGGCGCCGCGCGCGCTGTTCCTCGCCAGTGGCAAGCACGACGTGCGCGGCCGCGCCCGGCCTGCCGCGGCGCGCGGCGAGGATCCCTCGCTCGGGCTGCGCGTCCGCCTCGCGCCGCATCCGTCGCTCGACCGGCTGGTGGGCGATGCGATCGAGCTGCACGCCTTCGATCGCGGCTATGCCGGGATCGTGCGGCAGGAGGACCGCTCGGTGAACGTGTGCCTCGCGCTGCGCCGCTCGCGGTTGCACGCGGCCGGCAGCCCCGCCGCGCTGCTCGCCGAACTGGGCGACGAATGCCCGGCGCTCGGCGAGCGGCTCGCCTTCGGCTTTCCCGCTGCCGACGCGGTCGCCAACGTGCCCTACGGCTGGCGCGCCACCGCCGGCGAGGACGGGCTGTTCCGGCTCGGCGACCAATCGGGCGTCATTCCCTCGCTCGCCGGTGAGGGGATGGGAATCGCGCTGGCGAGCGGCGTCTCCGCGGCGCACGCGCACCTTGCCGGCATCGGTGCCGCCGATTGGCAGAGGGCGTTCGCGCGCCGCTTGCGCCGCCCGATCGGCATCGCCTCGCTCATCCGCGCGCTCGCCGAACGCCCGGCGTTGTCACGCATCGCATTGCCCGCCCTTGGCCTCGTGCCTGCGATACCCCAAATGGTGGCGAAAGCCACCCGCATCCCGCCGGATCCCGTCCGCTACGGCCCGGCCGCCTTGGAGATCTGACCCCGATGGATAAACTCAACCTGTCCGAGGCCGAATGGAAAGAACGGCTGACCCCCGAGCAGTATCACGTGCTGCGCGAGGCCGGCACCGAGCGCGCGTTCGCCGGCAAGTACAACGACAACAAGGCCGACGGCATCTATCACTGCGGCGCCTGCGGCCTCGAGTTGTTCGACAGCGCCGATAAGTATGATTCGGGATCGGGCTGGCCCAGCTTCACCCAGCCGCTGTCGCCCGAGGCGGTCACCGATCACCGCGATACCAGCCACGGCATGGTCCGCATCGAATCGCGCTGCGGCCGGTGCGACAGCCACCTCGGCCACGTCTTCCCCGACGGCCCGCCGCCCACCGGGCTGCGCTATTGCATGAACTCGCTCAGCCTCGATTTTCAGCCGCGCCAATAGGCGCTCCGATCCGCCGTCGCGCCTTGCGCCGACGGCGGGCCGTTGTGGGCACGTCTTGTTAACCACAGCCTAAGCTTATATCCCGCAAGGCGCTTCGATGGCCCGCGCCCCCGCCCCCCGTTCGCCCTGGCGCCGCCGCCTGTCGATCACCGTCAAGGTGCTGCTCGTGCTGGCGGTGCTCGCGCTCGGCGCCCTCGTCACCGCCGTCTATATCGCGCGCGCGCAGCTGCCGTCGTTCGACGAGCTCAAGTCCTCGCCCAACGGCCAGATGATCCGCGTCCATGCCGCCGACGGCACGGTGCTGGTGTCGATCGGGCCAAGCTACGGCGAGTGGCTGGCAGCCGATCGCATCCCGCGGGTGATGCGCGAGGCGACCGTCGCGGTCGAGGACAAGCGCTTCTACAAGCACATCGGCGTCGATCCGATCGGTGTCGCGCGCTCGGTCAAGGTGCGCGTCGATCGCGGCCGCTGGGTGCAGGGCGGCTCGACGATCACGCAGCAGCTTGCGCGCAACGTGTTCCTCAACAACCAGAAGAAGTTCGGCCGCAAGTTCCGCGAGTGGATCCTGGCGCTGGCGATGGAGCGCAAGTTCTCGAAGGAGCAGATCCTCGAGCTGTACCTCAATAAGGTCTATTACGGCGGCGGCGCGTACGGCATCGACGCCGCGTCGCGCAAGTTCTTCGGCCACGGCGCGAACCGGCTGAGCCTAAGCGAAGCGGCGATCATCGCCGGGCTGGTCAAGGCGCCGTCCAACTATTCGCCGACCGCCGACGCGCAGGCGGCGGTCGACCGTGCGCAGGTCGTGCTGCGCGTGATGGAGCAGAACGGCGCGATCAGCGCGTCGGAGGCGGCGGAGGCCGATCCGCAGGCGGTGAAGCTCGCGCCCGAACCGCGACAGAATTCGGTGCGCTATTTCACCGACTGGGCGCTGCCGCAGCTCGAACTGCTGATCGACGAGACCGAGAAGCCGCTCGACGTGTGGACGACGCTCGACCTGTCGATGCAGCGCGCCGCCGATGCGGCGATCCGCGCCAATGCGCCGGGCGGGGCGCAGGGCGCGCTGGTCGCACTCGATCGCGACGGCGCGGTGCGCGCGATGGTCGGCGGCAAGGATTACGTCGCCTCGATCTACAACCGCGCGACGCAGGCGCAGCGCCAGCCGGGATCGGCGTTCAAGCTGTTCGTCTATCTCGCCGCGCTCGAGGCGGGGAAGACGCCCGAATCGACCGAGGTCGACGAGCCGATCACGATCAACGGGTGGAGCCCGCGCAACTCGTCGCGCCGCTTCTCGGGCAGCATCACGCTGCGTACCGCCTTCGCCTATTCGATCAACACGGTCGCGGCGAAGCTCGGACAGCAGGTCGGCTTCGCGACCGTTGCCGATATGGCGCGGCGGTTCGGCATCACCACGCCGGTCAACACGCAGCCATCGATGGTGCTCGGCACCTCGGATGTACGGCTGATCGACATGACGCGCGCCTTTGCCAGCGTCGCCAACAAGGGCGTCGCCGTCACCCCATTCGGCATCACCAAGGTGACGGCGCAGAACGAGGTGATCTACCAGCACGAGGTCGATCGCAGCCGCGTGCTCGTCGCGCCCTATGTCGCCGCGCAGATGACCGATCTGCTGCAGACTGCGGTCAACACCGGCACCGGGCGGGCGGCGCAGATCGGGCGCCCGGTCGCCGGCAAGACGGGCACGACGTCCTCGTCGAAGGACGGCTGGTTCCTCGGCTTCTCGTCGGGCATCACCACCGGCGTGTGGATGGGCCGCGACGATGCCAAGCCGATCGGCGGGCTGCAGGGCGGTACCGCGCCGGCGCGCGCCTTCGCGCAATTTATGAGCAAGGCCGTTGCCAGCCGCCCGATCGAACAGTTCGAGACCGAGGTGACGCTGCCCGAATGGCAGCTCGAACCCGACGAGGAAAGCTATTACGGTGAGCCCGATACGGGCGCGTTCGTCGACGAGAACGGCAATCCGATCGCGAGCGACGGGGTGCCCGCGCCGCAGGACCAGCCCGGCGAGGGGATCGAACGCCCCTCGGCGCGCGGTGAGCGCCCGGTGTACGACGACGAGCAGGGCGGGGCGCCGCCGCCCGATCAGCGGCTCGACCAGGACTGGATCGATCGCGTGACCGGGCGCGATCCCGATCAGGATCGCCGCCCGCGGCGCGACGCGCGCCCGCGCGGCGAGGGCGATCCGCGCTACGATTCTCGAAACGACCCTCGCTACGATCCGCGCGCTCAGCCGGTGGACGAGCGCCCGTACCAGTGAAGCTGCGCGCCGTGGCGGCGTAGCCATTGGCGATGCGGCGTCGGATCGGCGCCGTAGAGCGTGGCGACGAGCGCATGGAATGCGGGCGAGTGATCCATGTGGACGCGATGCGCCACCTCGTGCGCCGCCGTCGCACGCCGTACCCCCTCGGGCGCCAGCACCAGCCGCCAGCTGTAGCGGATCGCGCCGCTGCCGCTGCAACTGCCCCACCGCCCGCGCGGGTCGCCGATCGCGACCTTTTCCACCCGCACGCCGGCGCGCGCGGCGTAAAACGCCGTATCCTCGCCGAGCAGCCGCAACGCCTCGCGCCGCAGCCAGCATTCGACACGACGCGCGATCGTTTCCGGCGGGCCGGACAGGCACAGCCGATCGCCGTCGCGGCGCACGATGCGCGACGTACCCGCTTGCCACGCGATCGTTAGCACCTCGTCGCCGAACGGGATCGTCGCGCCGTCGACGAACGGGCGGGGCTGCGGCAGCTTGGCGCGCTGCGCCGCGATCCAGTCGCCATAGCCCGCCGCCCAGGCGAGCGCCGCCTTGGCCGAGGCGCGCCGCGGGATCGTCAGCCGCACCCGGCCGCTCAGCGGATCGAAGACGAGCTTCGCGCGGCGTGCGGTCGGATGCCGCACGACGTCGATCGCCTCGCTCACCGCCCGATCACAGGTCGCGCTCGACGATGTGGTGCTCGAGCTCGCCCGCATCGTCCTCGCTGATCGTCCAGCCGCGCACCGACTGGCCGGCGCGATGCACCGCCTCGCGATCGCCCGAGACGAGATAATGCCACTCCGGCAGCGGTTCGCCTGCCGCACGCAGCCGATAGGCGCAGGTCGTCGGCAGCCAGTCGATCGCGTGCACGTTGCGCATCGTCAGCCGCACGCATTCGGCGACATAGGCGCGGCGGTTGCGATAGTTCGAACACTGCCCGCTGCGCCGATCGAGCAACCGGCAGGCGACGTTGGTCGGCACCAGCTCGCCCGTTTCCTCGTCCTCCAGCTTGTGCAGGCAGCATTTGCCGCACCCGTCGCACAGCGCCTCCCACTGCGCGCGGTCGAGCTTGTCGAGCGGGGTGTCCTCCCAAAATTTGGTCATGCGTGGCGGTTCATCACTTTCGCGGCGTCATTTTGCCCAGCGCTTGATCTCGTCGGCGATCGCCTGCGGCGGGCCTTCCTGCGGCAGCAGCGCGAGCGGCCTGCCGTCGGGTGCCATCAGATACGCCTGCCGGCTGTGATCCATCATATAGCCGTCGGGCGTGCCCTTGCCGCGCTTGTAGTAGATCGCAAAGTCCTTGGCGACCTTGGCAATTTGTTCCGGGCTGCCCGTCAGCCCCACCATGCGCGGATGGAAGGCGGAGACGAACTGCTTCACCACGCCCGGCGTGTCGCGTTCGGGATCGATGGTGACGAAGATCGGCACCACGCGCTGCGCCAACTCGGGATCGCTCTTGTCGAGCAGCTTCATCGCCGCGCCGATATTCTGCACGTCGACGGGGCAGACGTCGGGGCAGAAGGTGTAGCCAAAATACATGATGCGATATTTGCCCGCGAACGCCGCATCGGTAATCGGCTTGCCGTCCTGGTTGGTCAACGCGAACGGCGCGCCGATCCGCGCCCCTTCGAGCGGCGGGCGCGCGGGCGGCGCCTCGGGCGAGCAGGCGATGACGGCAAGCGGCGCGAGCAGCGCGAGAAGGCGGGTGTTCATGGCACCGCCAGCCTTGATCTGTTAGGCGCGTTGCCGCAACCACCAGATGGAACCTCCCCCCAGTGACGACGCTGCGCCTCCTGCTCCTTCCTGCCCTCGCCGCGCTGGCGCTGCCCGCCGCCGCGCAGCAGCAGTCGAAGGGCTACAAGTTCCTCGAGGCGGTGCGCGGCGCCAAGGGCGACGAGGTCGTCAAGACGCTCGACGAGCCGGGACAGACGATCGTCAATACGCGCGATGTCACCACCGGCGAAGGCGCGCTGCACATCGTCGTCAAGCGCGGCGATTCGACGTATCTGCGCTACCTGCTGCAGCGCGGTGCCGATCCCAACCTGCGCGACGGGCGCGGCGACACGCCGCTGCTGCTTGCGGTGCAGTACGGCCAGGGCGGCCTCGTCGACGTGCTGACCGCGGCGAAGGCCAACCCCAATCTTGCCAACAGCAGCGGCGAGACGCCGCTGATCCGCGCGGTGCAGAAGCGCGATCTCGGCCTTGTCCGGCAATTGCTCGCGGCCGGCGCCAATCCCGACCAGACCGACAATGTCGCCGGCATGTCGGCGCGAGACTATGCCAAGGCCGACGGCCGCGCGCCCGCGATCGTCAAGCTGCTCGACGAAACGCCCAAGCGTGCGACGCGGGTGGTTGCGGGGCCGAAGTTCTAGGCTGTCCGCGGGCGCTGCGTCGTTCGGGCCCGACCTGTGGCCCCGCCCCTCCGGGCGGACGCAGCATGCTTGATCGATTCTCTTCACGCGTCACGCGAAGCCAGAGGTTGAATAACGCGGCGAAGCGCGACTAAGGCAGTCGTGTTACTTTCGAGGCGCGCATGAACGACATTTCGAACACCTTGCCCGACAGCCGCGAGACGACGCTGCTCGACGCGCCCGACAAGATGGTCAGCGTGCGCGAGCTGTTCGGCATTGACAGCGACATGCAATGCCCCGCGTTCAGCGAGGCAGACGAGCGCGTGCCCGATCTCGATCCCGCCTATGTGTTCGATCCCGACACGACGATGGCGGTGCTCGCCGGCTTCGCGCACAACCGCCGCGTGATGGTGCAGGGCTATCACGGCACCGGCAAGTCGACGCATATTGAACAGGTGGCGGCGCGGCTGAAGTGGCCGTGTATCCGCATCAACCTCGACGCGCACATCAGCCGCATCGACCTCATCGGCCGCGACGCGATCGTGCTGAAGGACGGCCAGCAGGTAACCGAGTTCCGCGAGGGCCTGCTGCCCTGGGCGCTGCAGACGCCGACCGCGCTCGTCTTTGACGAATATGACGCCGGCCGCCCCGACGTGATGTTCGTGATCCAGCGCGTGCTGGAGACGGAGGGCAAGCTGACGCTGCTCGACCAGAATCGCGTGATCCGCCCCAACCCGCACTTCCGCCTGTTCGCCACCGCCAACACGGTCGGTCTCGGCGACACGAGCGGGCTGTATCACGGCACGCAGCAGATCAACCAGGGTCAGATGGACCGCTGGAACATCGTCGTGACGCTCAACTATCTGCCTGCCGCGACCGAGGCCAATATCGTGCTCGCCAAGTCGGGCGAGTACGACAAGCCCGAAGGTAAGAAGCAGGTCGAGAACATGGTCCGCGTTGCCGACCTGACCCGCAAGGGGTTCATCAACGGCGATATCTCGACGGTGATGAGCCCGCGCACGGTGATCACCTGGGCGCAGAACACGTTGATCTTCAAGGACGTCGGTTTCGCCTTCCGTCTGTCGTTCCTCAACAAGTGCGACGAGGCGGAGCGCCCGCTGGTGGCTGAATATTACCAGCGCGTCTTCGGCAAAGACCTGCCGGAGAGCGTGGTGGGGAAGGCGTAACCCCTGGCCACCGAAACTCCTCTCGACCGGTTCAAGAACGTCCTCGGCGGTGCCTCGCGCGCGCTGTCGGACGAACAGGAGCTGGAACTCGCCTTCACTGCCGACGCGCCGACGCAGTCGGGCAAGCATCTGAAGGTGCCGATGCCGGCGCGCGGGCTGCCGGCGGATCAGGTGGCGGAGGCGCGCGGCTTCGCCGACGGCTTCGCGCTCCGGCTGAAGCATCATGATGCGGCGATGCACCTGCGCGGCGCGCCGCAGGAGGCGGTGGCGCGCGCGGTGTTCGACGCGGTGGAGAGCGCGCGCGTCGAGGCGCTGGGCAGCCGCGGCTATCAGGGGATCAGCGACAATCTCGCGCACGCGCTCGACGTGCGGCTGCGCGCCGATCCGATCACGCGCGCCCGCAACCGCGACGAAGTGCCGCTGTCGACCGCGCTCGGGCTGCTCGTGCGTGAGGCGCTGACCGGGCAGCAGGCACCCGCCACCGCCGCACCGGGCGTCGCGCTGGTGCGCGAGTGGATCAAGGAAAAGGCGGATCTGTCGACGCTCGCCATGGCGCTCGACGATCAGCGCGCTTTCCAGAGCTTGGCGATGAAGCTGCTCGAGGATCTCGATCTTGTCGAGGGCGACCAGGTGCCCGACGAGACCGACGAGGGCGGCAGCGAGGACGAGGGCACCGACAGCGAGCAGCAGGACGAGGGCGAGGAGGGCGACAGCCAGGAGGGTGAGGGCCAGGCCGAGACCGAGCAGCGCGGCGAGCAGCGCGACTCGGAGGAGAGCGACGGCGAGGGGCAGGAGCAGGGCGAGGACAATGTCGACGATTTCGACGGCGAGCCCGGCGACGACGGCGAGGAGGGGATGCAGCCCGTCCGCCCGAACCGCCCGGTCGCGGATCTCTCGCCGCAGTTCGACTACAAGGCGTGGACCAACCAGTTCGACGAGGTGATCGCCGCGACCGAGCTGTGCGACCAGGACGAGCTCGCGCGGCTGCGCGGCTATCTCGATCAGCAGCTCGTGCCGCTGCAGGCGGTCGTGTCGCGGCTCGCCAACCGGCTGCAGCGCCGGCTGATGGCGCAGCAGAACCGGTCGTGGGACTTCGATCAGGAAGAGGGGCTGCTCGACGCGGCGCGGCTGGCGCGCATCGTCATCAACCCGATGCTGTCGCTGTCGTACAAGATGGAGAAGGACACCGAGTTCAAGGACACGGTGGTCACGCTGCTGATCGACAATTCGGGATCGATGCGCGGCCGCCCGATCTCGATCGCGGCGATCAGCGCCGATATCCTCGCGCGCACGCTCGAGCGGTGCGGGGTGAAGACCGAGATCCTCGGCTTCACGACGCGCGCGTGGAAGGGCGGGCAAAGCCGCGAGACGTGGCTCGCCGCCGGCCGCCCGCCGCAGCCCGGCCGGCTCAACGACGTGCGCCACATTGTCTACAAGCAGGCCGACGAGCCGTGGCGGCGCGCGCGCAACTCGCTCGGGCTGATGATGCGCGAGGGGCTGCTCAAGGAGAATATCGACGGCGAAGCGCTGCTGTGGGCGCACAACCGGCTGATCGGGCGGCCCGAGGAACGGCGCATCCTGATGGTCATTTCCGATGGCGCGCCGGTCGACGATTCGACGCTGTCGGTGAACAGCGGCTCGTATCTCGAGCGCCATCTACGGCAGGTGATCGACTGGATCGAGCGCAAGTCGCCGGTCGAGCTAATCGCGATCGGGATCGGGCATGACGTGACGCGCTACTACAATCGCGCGGTGACGATCATGGACGTCGAGCAGCTCGGCGGGACGATCATCGAGCAGCTCGCGGCGCTGTTCGACGCCGCCTGATCGGGCGTGGCGGCGATTACTGCACCGCGCGGTGGGTTCGTCGGGCCGGTCAAGCGGTCGATCACCATTGCCGGTCATGCGACGTCGATCAGCTTGGAGCCAATCTTCTGGCAGGCGCTGGAGGCCGAGGCCGCCCGACGCGCATTGCCGCTGTCGGCGCTGGTCGCGGAGATCGACGCGGTGCGTATCCTCGCCGACGATCCGCCCAACCTCGCCAGCGCGCTGCGGACGTGGCTGATCGATACGTTAGCGCCGCGCGATTGACGCTGCGAACGACTTGCAATAGCGACGCGCCGCAATGCTGATCGCTGTCCCCGACCTGCTCGACGCTGAAATGCTGGCAAACGTGCGTGCGATCATCGATGCCGCGCCATGGGTCGACGGCAACGTGACGTCCGGGCACCAGTCCGCGCTCGCCAAGCGCAACGAGCAACTGCCCGAGGACGGCATGGCCGCGCGCGAGGCGGGCAAGATCGTGCTCGATGCGCTGGCCGCGTCGCCGCTGTTTTTCGCCGCGACGCTGCCGCTCAAGGTGTTTCCGCCGCTGTTCAATCGCTACGGCGTGGGGCAGACGTTCGCCACGCATGTCGACAATGCCGTGCGCGTGCAGCGCGGCAGCGATTTCCGGGTGCGCGCAGACTTGTCGGTGACGGTGTTTCTCGAGGACGCCGACAGTTACGACGGCGGCGAACTGGTGATCGAGGACCTGTTCGGCGAGCAGCGCGTCAAGCTGCCCGCGGGCCATGCCGTCGTCTATCCCTCATCCAGCCTCCACCGGGTGACGCCGGTGACGCGCGGACGGCGCGTCGCGTCGTTCTTCTGGCTGCAATCGATGGTGCGCGACGATGCCGCGCGCCGCATCCTGTTCGACCTAGACCGCAGCGTGCAGTCGGTCGCCGCGGTACGCGGGCACGACGATGCCGACGTGATTCGGCTGACAGGCGTCTACCACAATCTGCTGCGCCGCTGGGCCGACGCCTGACGCCCGCGCCGACCGACACCGGCGCCAGGACACGCGCCGCGATCCGCGACTCCGACGCGATGACCGGCGTGCGATCGGGCACCCGCCGGTCTGCGCGGCGGTGGTGGTGGACGGTCCATAAATGGGGCGGGCTGCTGCTTGCCGCGGTGTTCGCGCTCATCGGCCTCTCCGGCACAACGCTGGTGATTGAGGACGGGCTCGACCGGCTGATCCATCCGCGGCGCTACGCCGTGACAGGTGAGGGGCATCAATCCTACGCGCGCTATCTTGCGACGGCCCGGACGGTCGCACAGCCCGGCGAGCGCGCGGCTAATATCGTGCGGTCGGTGGGCACGGGCCCGCTGACCGTTACGCTCGTCTCACGATCGGCGGGGGCGGCACGGCGGCTCGTGTACCTCGACCCGGCAACGGCACGCGTGCTCGACGTGGCGACGCCGGCTGGCGGGGTGATGCGGCTCGTTCACCGCCTGCACGGTTCGCTGCTCGTGCCTGTGATCGGGCGCACGATCGTCGGTTGGGTGGGGCTCGCGCTCGCGCTGTCGTGCCTCAGCGGCCTGGTTTTGTGGTGGCCCCGAAGCGGCGGGGTGCGGCGGGCGCTCAGCTGGCGGCGTGGCGCGGGCGTCGCCGCCAACCTGCACCGCCTCGCCGGTGCCGGGATCGCGCTGCCGCTGCTGGTGCTGGCGCTGACGGGGGCGTGGATCAGCTTTCCGAACGTTGCCGCCGCGCTGAGCGGCGAAGATCGCACGCGCGGCGCGGCCCGGCTGGCCGGTATGCTCGCGCCGCCGCTGGCCCGCCCGGCGCTGAAAATCGATGCAGTCGTCGCGCGCGCGCGTCCGCTTGCCCCCGCCGCGCCGCTGCGCACGATCATCCTGCCGACCGAGCGGAGCGCCGACTGGACGCTCGCCTACGATACGCAGCCGATGCTGACGGTGGCGGTCGCCGACGACAGCGGCGTCGCGGCGCGCGGTCTGGTATTGGGAAGCGTCGCCGGGGACAGCAGCGTCGGCCAGATCGTGCGCCGCGTGCACGACGGCACCGGCATGGGGAGGGTGTGGAACGGGGTGATCGCGCTCGCCGGCCTCGCGCCGACGCTGTTCGGTATCACCGGCGTCGCGCTATGGTGGCGGCGCCGCGTGACCCGCGACGCCAGCCGCCCCGCCTGACCGCGTCAGATCCGCGTCAGCGCGCCCGTCGCGACGACGGGGCCGGTTGGCAGCGGGCCCGGCGAGCCGCCGACCGGCTCGATCGAGATCGCCAGCGTCGCGCCAGCGGCGAGCGCGGCACGATCAGCGGGCTCGAGGCGTATCGCGGTCGTACCGCGTCCGGCGAGCAGGCCGAGCGAGTGCGGGACGCCGTCCGCGCCGATCCGCCACAGCTGTGCGACGCGCGTCGTAGGGACCTCGACCGCCGCGGGCACCCGGACCTGCCCGCGCGCCGTGTCGTACAAGGCGGCGAACGGCTTGCCGTTGTCGCCGGTCGCAGGGGCCATCGCCGCGGCATAGATGATCGCTGGTTTTGCAGGAGCCACCGCCGCGGGCGGCGGCACCGGCGTAGGCCGAACGACGAGCGCGATCGCCAGGCCGGCGGCGAGTAGCGAGGTACCCGCCGTTGCCCAGCGCCATCCTCGCGCGCCGGAGCCAACGCCCGTGAGGCGAAGGACACGCTCCTCAATCCACGCTGGCGGTGCGGCTTCGGGGTAATCCGCGATCAGCGTCGCAAAGCGCGTCCGCCACGCCTCCACCTCCCGCGCAAAGGCAGGCTCGGCGAGGACGCGGCGCAGCGCGGCGGCGCGCTCCTCGCCGTCGAGCAGGCCGAGCGCGAGTTCGGCGGCGGTGGCGCTATCGTCAGGCGTCGGCGCCATTGAGGCACTCCCGCAACCGCATCAGCCCGCGCCTGACCCAGCTCTTCATCGTGCCCAGCGGCACTGCCGCGCGTTCGGCGAGCTCGGCGTAGGTCAATCCATCGAAGAAGGCGGTCCTGATCGCGTCGCGCTGGCGGCCCTCCAATGTGTCGAGGCAGAAGTGCAGCCGCCGGTCGTGCTCGTCGCGCAGCATCGCGTCCGGCGCGGAGGGGGAAGGATCGGGTAGCGCCGCGATCATCTCATCCGAGGCGCCCGCGGGGCGATGGGTGCGTCGCCAGTCGATCGATCGGTTGCGCGCGATCGTCGCCAGCCATGCGATCGCGCTGCCGCGTGCCGGATCGAACCCTGCCGCGCGTGTCCACACCGATAGATAGACGTCCTGCAACACGTCCTCCGCCGCCCTGCGATCGTTGCAGATACGCAGGCAGATGCCGAAAAGCTTCGCCGCGGTCAGGCGATAGACCAGCCGGAACGCCCGCGCGTCCTGCCGGCCGGTACGGAACAGTGCATCGTTCAGCCGCCGCTTCGCCTCGCTCTGCACCCGCGCCCGTCCCTCCCAAGTTATTCGCCCGGTATGGCCGCATCGCAATCGTCGCGCCATGTACGCGCGGGGGACGGCAAAAAGAAAATCGCGCGAGCATCTTTATGTCAGCGCGTTCGTATCTGCAGGTTATCGCGGAAAGCTGACAATCCGTTCAGGATAGCGACAGCGAAACGATCTAGGCGGCAGACTGTCTGGCGCTGATCGGCGCGATGCAAAGGGAAGGATGCCGCGATGTCGCAATCGGATCAGCTGCTCGAGACGATGGAGTCGCGCGCCCGGCGCCGCGACGATCGGCGCGCGTTCTTCACCAATGCGCTGGGCGCGGCGGCGGTCGGCGCGGGTGCGTTCGCCTTCGCCAGCTCGGCCGCGGCGCAGACGGTGACCGACGCCGACGTACTGAACTTCGCGCTCAACCTCGAGTATCTCGAGGCGAATTTCTACTACTTCGCGGTCAACGGCACGGCGATTCCGGCGACGTCGCAAGGCACGTCGCCGGGCGCGGTGACGGGCGGGGCGAAGGTGAACTTTACCGATCCGCTGGTGGCGCAATATGCGCGTGAGATCGCGGCGGACGAACTCGCCCACGTCAACTTCCTGCGCAATCAGCTCGGCGGATCGGCGGTCGCGCAGCCGGCGATCAACATCTCGGGCGACGTCAACGGCGCGTTCAGCGCGGCGGCGCAGGCGGCGGGGGTCGTCCCGGCGGGGACGGCGTTCAATCCCTATGCCTCGGACGAGAACTTCCTGCTCGGCGCGTTCATCTTCGAGGACGTCGGCGTCACCGCGTACAAGGGCGCAGCGCCGCTGCTCACCAACAAGACCTTTATCGAGGCCGCGGCCGGCATCCTCGCGGTCGAGGCGTATCACGCCGCGATCGTGCGCACGACACTGTACCGCAAGGGTATCGAGACGCCGGCGCTGCAGCTGATCGAGACGACCGAGAAGATCTCCAGCGCGCGCGATGGGCTCGACGGCGCGCCGGCGGAGGACAAGGTGAAGGGCATCGGCCCCGACGCCGATCAGGGCATCGCGCCTACGACCAGTGCGGACGGAACGGTGTCGAACATCGCGCCGCTCAATTCGAACGGCCTCGCGTTCAGCCGATCGGCCGCGCAGACGCTCAACATCGTCTACCTCAACCGTGCCGCCGTCACGATGGGCGGGTTCTTCCCCGCCGGCGTGAACGGCACGATCAAGACCAGCGCCGCGAACTGATCGCGCCAGAAACCAGGGAAACCAGACCATGATCAAGGATTCCGTTTTCGCGGCGCTCGAACTCGCCGAGCTGCGCCGCGCCGAGCGCCGCCGCTTCCTCAAGATGGCGGGCGCGTCCACCGCTGCGATCGGCGGGCTGAGCCTGCTCGCCGCCTGCGGCGATGACGACGACGATACGCCGAGCCCGACGCCGTCGCCCACCCCCACGCCGACCCCCGGCGTCACCGTGACCGACGGCGACATTCTCAACCTCGCGCTCAACCTCGAATATCTCGAGGCGCAATTCTACTCGTTCGCGGCGTTCGGCACCGGCCTGCCTGAATCGAGCCTGACGGGCTCGGTCGGCACGCGCGGTGCGGTGACCGGGGGGCGCAAGGTGCCCTTCACCGATCCGCTCGTCGCGGCCTATGCGCGCGAGATCGCGGCGGACGAAATCGCACACGTCAACTTCCTACGTACCGCGATCGGCAACACCGCGGTCGCGCAGCCGGCGATCAACATCGACGGCGGCGCGAACGGAGCGTTCACCGCCGCCGCGCGCGCGGCGAAGCTGGTCGGTGCGACCGAGAATTTCGATCCGTACCTCAACGACAACACCTTCCTGCTCTCGGCCTTCCTGTTCGAGGACGTTGGCGTCACGGCGTACAAGGGCGCAGCACCGCTGCTGTCCAGCGCGACGTTCCTCGAGGCGGCGGCAGGCATCCTTGCGGCGGAGGCGTATCACGCCGGGCTCGTGCGCACGGTGATCTACGCCAAGGGGCTCGATGCCTCGACCGGGCTGCGGCAGGGCGCCAACGCGATTTCCGACGCGCGCGATTCGCTCGACGGCACGACGGGTTCGCAGGCCGATCTCGACCAGGGCGTGACGGGCAGCGATTCGAGCATATCGAACATCGTGCCGGCGGACGGCAACGCGATCGCCTACAGCCGCACGACGCAGCAGGTGCACAACATCGTCTATCTGCGCACGACTGCCGGCGTGGGCGGCGGGTTCTTCCCCAACGGCACCAACAACGCGGTTGCCGCGCTGCGGACGAGCGGCGCGTTCTGATCCCACGACAGACACGAACGGGGCCGTGCGGGAAACCGCGCGGCCCTTTTCATTTGGTGCCGCTGCTGAAAGCGCCTACAACGGCCGCATCCTCGGGGGACCGCTGACGGCGGTTGAGAGGTGGGCACGAGCCCGCGACCCGCTGAACCTGATCCGGTTGATACCGGCGGAGGGAAGGAGCGGCCTGCCACCACCGGCACCTCGTTTCTCCCGACGATGATGGAGAGAGACAATGGCCGACATTCCCGCCCGTACCGAAATCGGCGTCACCACCGGGCCGATCCGCGGCAGCCGCAAGATTCACGTCGCGGCCCCCGGCAACCCGCAGGTGCAGGTCGCGATGCGCGCGATCGATCTCGAGCCGGGCTGCGGCGAGCCGCCGCTTAACGTCTACGACACGAGCGGGCCGTACAGCAACCCGAACGTGCGGATCGACATCATGGCCGGTCTCGCGCCGCTGCGCCGCGACTGGATCATGGCCCGCGGCGACGTCGAGGCGTATGACGCGCGCGAGATCCGCCCGGAGGATAACGGCCAGCTTGGTCCCGATCGCTCGGGTGGCGTTCAGCCCTTCCCCAACGTCGTCCGTCGCCCGCTGCGTGCGAAGCCCGGCGCCAACGTCAGCCAGATGCACTATGCCCGCCGCGGCATCATCACGCCCGAGATGGAATATGTCGCGTGCCGCGAGAATCTCGGCCGCGAGATGCTGCGCGAATACGTTCGCGACGGCGAAAGCTTCGGCGCCGCCATCCCCGATTACGTGACGCCCGAATTCGTCCGCGACGAGATCGCACGCGGCCGCGCGATCATCCCCAACAACATCAACCATCCTGAATCCGAGCCGATGGCGATCGGCCGCAACTTCCTGGTCAAGATCAACGCCAACATCGGCAACAGCGCCGTCGCGTCGAACGTCGCCACGGAAGTGGACAAGCTCGTCTGGGCGATCCGCTGGGGCGCGGACACGGTGATGGATCTCAGCACCGGCCGCAACATCCACGACACCCGCGAGTGGATTATCCGCAATTCGCCCGTGCCGATCGGCACCGTGCCGATCTACCAGGCGCTGGAGAAGGTCGGCGGCATCGCCGAAGACCTGACGTGGGAGATCTTCCGCGACACGCTGATCGAGCAGGCCGAGCAGGGCGTCGACTATTTCACCATCCACGCCGGCGTGCGGTTGCCGTACGTGCCGCTCACCGCCAAGCGCGTCACCGGCATCGTCAGCCGCGGCGGCTCGATCATGGCGAAATGGTGCCTCGCGCACCACAAGGAGAGCTTCCTCTACGAGCGGTTCGACGAGATCACCGAGATCATGAAGGCGTATGACATCGCCTATTCGCTCGGCGACGGCCTGCGCCCCGGATCGATCGCCGACGCCAATGACGAGGCGCAGTTCGCCGAGCTTTATACGCTGGGCGAATTGACGCACCGCGCCTGGGCGCAGGACGTGCAGGTGATGATCGAGGGCCCCGGCCACGTGCCGATGCACAAGATCAAGGAGAATATGGACAAGCAGTTGGAGGTGTGCGGCGAGGCGCCGTTCTACACGCTCGGGCCGCTGACCACCGACATCGCGCCGGGCTACGACCATATCACCAGCGGCATCGGCGCGGCGATGATCGGTTGGTACGGCACGGCGATGCTCTGCTACGTCACGCCCAAGGAGCATCTCGGCCTGCCCGATCGCGACGACGTGAAGGTCGGCGTCGTCACCTACAAGCTGGCCGCCCACGCCGCCGATCTGGCGAAAGGGCATCCGGCGGCCAAGATGCGCGACGATGCGCTAAGCCGCGCCCGCTTCGAGTTCCGCTGGCGCGACCAGTTCAACCTAAGCCTCGATCCCGAGACGGCGGAGCAGTATCACGATCAGACGCTGCCCGCGGAAGGCGCCAAGACGGCGCATTTCTGCTCGATGTGCGGACCCAAGTTCTGCTCGATGAAGATCACGCAGGAGGTGCGCGACTTCGCCCGGCTGCAGAACCAGGGCAGCGAGGGCTTCATCGCCACGGCGGAGGCGGAAGCCGGCATGGCAAAGATGAGCGGCGTGTACGAGGAAAAGGGCCGCGAACTCTACATGGGCGCCGGCGATCGCGAGCGCGACTGACGTCGCATCAGACGCGTGCGGCGCATAGAGCGCGCGGCGGGATACAATCCTTTTGGGGGTCACGCCGCGCCGCCCTGGCGCTAGCATCGCGCCGATGATGGGCGAAGGTGTGCTGTGACGGTCGCGGGGATCGACGCGCTGAGCGAGAAGGAGAAGCAGACGCTTCGGCTGCTCCTCGTCGGGCATGACGCGAAGTCGATCGCGCGACATTTCGACCTGTCGGTGCATACGATCAACGAGCGGCTGCGCGATGCGCGGCGCAAGCTGTCGGTATCGAGCAGCAAGGAAGCCGCGCGGCTGCTGCGCGACGCCGAGGGGGCGAGCCCCGAAATCGATGGGGACACGGCGTTGCGGGATGCGCCCGGCGCTGCCGACGCGCTTCATTGTCCACAAGCCCGACCCACGCCGCGCACACTGCGCCACGTCGGCTGGGCGATAGGAGGAACCGCCATGCTCTCGATCATCGCCGCGCTGCTCGCCGTCTCGACCCCCAACCAGCTACCAGCCGAGGCGCCCGTCGCGAGCGCGCCATCGGCCGCCGCCGAAACCGAGGTCAGCAAGGCCGCGCGCGACTGGCTCGCCCTGGTCGATGCCGCGAATTGGCAACAAAGCTGGAAAGGCACGGGCGCCTCGTTCCGCTCGGTCAACACGGTCGCCAACTGGCAGGCGGCATCACAGAAGGCGCGCGTGCCTCTCGGCGCAGTCGTCACGCGCACGCTGATCAGCGACGTCGACACGCCAGCACCGCCGAATGGCTACCGCACGGTGCAGTTCCGCACCGATTTCGCCAACAAGCGCGGCGCGTCCGAGACGCTGGCGCTCAATCGCGAGGGCGGGGTGTGGAAAGTCGTGGGCATCTATATCGACTGATCGCGCCTGAGGTGCGACCCGCAGGGCCGTCGATCGTCGCCGGTCCTGCGCGGCACGTTCACGACGCCGGCCGTGCGATTACGGTAGTTACACGCGAAGCCGAGGGCCGGGCTGGTGAAGCGCCGAAACAGTGTCGGCCATCGGGACCGTCGCTTGGTGCCGCCTTTCCATGACGAGCAGGTCGGCACGACGTATCGCGGAGATAAGTTCATCAGTTAATGGCGGTTGGCCGAGCAACGTCGCGCTCGTGGTCTTATCGCTGACGACCGATCGGAGGGCATCGTCGAAATCGGGTCGATACTGCCTTGGCGCCGCGCCCCCGCGTGGGCGGCGGCGATCGATCGTTCACCGTCTGTCGAAGCACGCGTCCTACCGCCGGCATTCCAGCGTCCCGTCGTACCGCCCGAACAAATCGCCCCATTGCGCGCCGTCGCTGCTACACCCCCCGGCATGGCCCCCAACTCCCCGCTCGATCACCTAGCCGGCTTGCCTGCGAGCCCGGACCAAACCGCGCCCGAGGGCATCCGCCACCCACCCTATGCCTTCATCGGCCTTGCCGCCGTCGCGCTGGCGGTGCTGATCGTCGCGCTGGTCGGCGCGACGATCGCGCGCGGCACGCAGTTCGCGTTCGATTCGGCGATCATGCTTGCGCTGCGGACACCGGGCGATCTCGCCGTCCCGATCGGCCCGGTATGGCTGCGGCATGCGATGATCGACGTCACCGCGCTCGGCGGGCAGACGGTGCTGACGCTGGTCGTTATCGCAGCGATCGGCTTCCTCCTTGCCGGGCGCCACTATCTCACCGCCGCGCTGGTCTTCGGCGGCACGGTGAGCGGATCGATCGCGGTATCGATCGGCAAGCTGCTCGTCGGCCGTGCGCGGCCGGCGCTGGTCGATCACCTCGTCGAGGTATCATCGGCGAGCTTCCCCAGCGGCCACGCGTCGAACAGCGCGATCATCTATCTCACCATCGCGCTGATCGTGATGCAGATCGTGCCCGATCGGCGCGCGCGCTGGTTCCTGTTCGCCACCACGATCGCGCTCGTCGTGCTGATCGGCATCAGCCGCGTCTATCTCGGCGTGCATTGGCCAAGCGACGTGCTTGCCGGGTGGAGCGCTGGCGCGCTCTGGGCACTCGCCTGGTGGGCGCTCGGCGCGCGGCTGCGGTTGCGCGCCCGGCGGCGCTGAGCAGCTGTCCTACACGCCTCGTGCCGTGCCATGAACGTACGGAACACAAGGAGAACATGATGCAGGAACTGACCGAACGCGCGATCGACGCCGATGGCCGGATTACCGCCGTGCCGCGCGGCGTCGGACGCCGCGTCACCGTCAACGTCGCCGAATCGCCGCTGTCGTGGCTCGCCGCGCGCGGGCTCGTCACCGCGCGGCAGGTCGAGGCGGGGGAGCGGCTGCGCGCTGATTACGAGCGCGCGGCAATCGCGCCGTCGGTGACGATGCGCTGGTCGGCGCGCGTCGACGGCGGCGCGGGGCAGGGGCTCGATCCGACCGCCGCTCACCTTGCTGCGAAGCGCCGCTTTGACGCCGCGATCGCCGGCGTCGGTCCGGGGCTGTGCGACGTCCTGTGGCGCGTGGTGTGCGCCGGCGAGGGGTTGCCGGTGGCGGAGAAGGCGCTTGGCTGGCCGGTGCGATCCGGACGGCTGGTACTGACGATGGCGCTCGATCGCCTCGCCGACCATTATCGGCTCGGCTGAGCCGCCGCTTGCGACAAGGCCGTGGTCGGCCGATATGCGCCGGCATGCGGCTCGCCATCACCAAGTGTCACGGTTCGGGAAACGATTTCGCGCTGATCGACGCGCGTGCGCTCGATCTGCCCGATGCAGGGTGGGCGGCGACAGCACGCGCGCTGACGGATCGTGCTGGCCCGGTCGGGGCGGACGGCATCCTGTTGCTCACCGCGGGCGACGATCGCGCCGCCTTCGGGATGCGCATCTTCAACGCCGACGGATCAGAGCCGGAAACGTGCCTCAACGGCCTGCGGTGCGTCGCGCGGGCAGGGCTCGAGGCGCTCGGGCTCACGACGGCGACCGTGCGGCTAAAGACCAGTCACGTCGACGTGCGGCGCGATCCGGCGCTGGCCCCCGGCGTCTATACCGTGCGCGAGACGGCAGGGCCTGCGACGCTGGACGTCGCCGCCTGGCCGCTGACGGGCGAGGGACGTGAGATCGTGGATCGCCCGATCGCGGCGCTGTCGCCCGATCTGCGCTTCACCGCGGTCGGCATCGGCAACCCGCATCTCATCGCGTTCGTCGACGCGATCGACGAGGCGGCGCTCGTCCGCGTCGGCACGGTCTGCGAGTTCGCTCCGGCGTGGCTGCCGAACCGCGCCAACCTCTCGTTCGTCCAGGTGCGGGGCGACGACGAACTGTACGTGCGCACGTTCGAGCGCGGCGTCGGCCTGACCAACGCGTGTGGCAGCGCGATGGGCGCGTCGACCTACGCCGCCGGGCTGACCGGGCGCCTGGCGTTCGACCGGTTGGTCACGGTGCGCAACAGGGGCGGGCTGGTACGCGCAATCGCGTCGGCCGACGGAATGGTGACGCTGTCGGGCAACGCCACATTTGAATGGACCGGCAGCGTGACGGTGGAGGACGGCGTCGCGCGCGATCTCGCCGTCACGCAGCGCAACGCGGACGAAGTTGCCGCGTGGGCGGCCGTCGCCGCTGGCTGAACGCTGCGCGTCAGTTACGCTGTGCGACCAGCCCGCGCGCAATCACCTGCGCCTGAATCTCCGCCGCGCCCTCGAAGATGTTTAGGATGCGCGCGTCGCACAGGATGCGGCTGATCTCGAATTCCAGCGCATAGCCGTTGCCGCCGTGAATCTGGAGCGCGGCATCGGCATTGCTCCACGCGGCGCGGGCGGCGAGCAGCTTCGCCATGCCGGCCTCGATATCGCAGCGCTTGCCCGAATCCTTCGCGCGGGCGGCGGCGTAGGTGAGCTCGCGCGCGGCGATGAGATCGACGAGGCTCATCGCCAGTTTGTCGGCGACGCGCGGGAAGTGGATAATCGCACGGCCGAACTGCTGGCGATCGAGCGCGTAGCTGAGGCCGAGTTCGAGCGCGCGGCGGGCGACGCCGACGGCGCGCGCGGCGGTCTGAATCCGGGCGCCTTCGAAGGTGCGCATCAACTGCTTGAAGCCTTGTCCCTCCTCGCCACCGAGCAAAGCGTCGGCGGGGGCGGCCATGCCGTCGAAGGAGAGCGCATATTCGCGCATCCCGCGATAGCCGAGCACCTCGATCTCGCTGCCCGACATGCCCGGCGCAGGGAAGGGATCGCCGTCGGTGCCGCGCGGTTTCGGGACGAGCAGCATCGAGAGGCCGGCATAACCCTTCGCGTCCGGCAAGGTGCGGGCGAGCAGGGTCATGAGGTCGGAGCGGCTGGCGTGGGTGATCCAGGTCTTTGCGCCGTCGATGCGCCAGCCGTCGCCATCCCCATCAGTGGCGGCCCGGTGGGCGCGGGTCTGGAGCGAGCCGAGGTCGCTGCCGACATCGGGTTCGGTGAAGACGGCGGTGGGCAGCACCTCGCCGCTGGCGATGCGCGGCAGCCACTCGGCCTTTTGCGCCTCGGTGCCCGAGCCGGCGATGAGCTCACCGGCGATTTCGGAGCGGGTGCCGAGCGAGCCGGCGCCGATCCAGCCGCGCGACAATTCCTCGGTAACGATGCACATGACGAGCTTCGACAGGCCGAGGCCGCCGTAATTTTCGGGGATGCAGACGCCGAAGGTGCCGAGTTCGGCCATCTTGGCGACGGTGGCGTCGGGGATCAGGTCGTTGGCGAGGTGCCAGCCGTGGGCGTGCGGTAGGATTTCGGCATCGGTGAAGCGGCGGAACTGGTCGCGGATCGCGTCCAGCTCGGCATCGTGGAGCGTCTCGCTGGGCCATGCGCCGGCGGCGAGCCGGTTGACCAATGCGCGTCGATCGGCGGCGGCGTCCTGATCGAGGAGGTCGGCGCAGGCGCTCGCCAGCGTGCGGGCGGCGGCGGTGAGGCCAAGGTCGGCGGGGCGGAACAGCTCATTCTGGCCCATCGGCAGCCCGCCGACGAGCTGGGCGATGCTTTCCTGAAAGGCGAGGCGGGCGACGAGGGCGTTGATCTCGCCGGGGTTGCGGTCGGCCCAGTCGGCCACCGACTGCAGCGCGGCGACGGTGGTGGCGACCCAGGCGAAGCCGTGCGCCGCGCGCTGCTCGCGCTCGATTGGCGCGGCGTCGAGCCGGGCCGCGAGGGCGGCACGGGCGTCGTCGCGATAGCGTTGCGCCGCCGCCAGTGCCCCCCCAAGCGCGCTCATGCGCGCGTCTCCATCGAGAGCCCCAACATCAGGCGCGCTCGAAGACCGCGGCGATGCCCTGGCCGCCGCCGATGCACATCGTCTCCAGCCCATAGCGGCCGTCGCGGCGGACGAGCTCGCGGGTCAGATTGGCGAGGATGCGGCCGCCGGTGGCGCCGATCGGGTGGCCGAGCGAAATGCCCGAGCCGTTGACGTTGAGGATTTCGTTGCGGCTGTCGTCCTCGCTCCAGCCCCAGCCCTTGAGCACGGCGAGCACCTGCGGCGCAAACGCCTCGTTCAGCTCGACGAGATCGATGTCGGACCAGGACAGGCCGTTGCGGGCGAACAGACGCTCGACCGCCGGGACCGGGCCGATGCCCATGCGCGAGGGGTCGCAGCCCGCCGCGGCCCAGCTGTGGAACCAGGCGATCGGCTCAAGCCCCAGTTCCTCCAACTTGTCCTCGGCGACGACGAGGCAGGCGGCCGCGGCGTCATTCTGCTGGCTGGCGTTGCCGGCGGTGACGACGCCGCCCTCGATCGGGCGCAGACGCCCGAGCGTCTCCAGCGTGGCGTCGGGGCGATAGCCCTCGTCGTGATCGAACACTACGGGCTCGCCCTTCTTCTGCGGCACCGAGACGGGGACGAGTTCGTCGGCGAACAGGCCCTGTTCCCAGGCGGCGGTGGCGCGCTGGTGCGAGCGGACGGCGTAGGCATCGGCCTCCTCGCGGCTGATGTCGTAGTCCTTGGCGAGGTTTTCGGCGGTCTCGATCATGCCGCTGATGACGCCGAAGCGCTCGACCGGCTGCGACATGAGGCGGCCGCGGGTGAGGCGATCGTGGATGGTGAGGTTGCCGGCGCGCACGCCCTTGCGGATGTCGGTGGTGTAATGTTCGACGTTGGACATGCTCTCGCAGCCGCCGGCGACCACCACGTCGCTGACGCCGGTCTGCACCATCATCGCCGCGTCGATGACGGCCTGAAGACCCGAGCCGCAGCGGCGATCGAGCTGATAGCCGGGGACCTCGATCGGCAGGCCGGCGGCGAGCCATGCCCAGTGGCCGATCGCCGGCGCCTCGCCATTGCCATAGCCCTGCGCGAAGACGACGTCGTCGACGCGGCTCGGGTCGATCTTGGTGCGCTCCATCAGCGCCTTGAGGATCGTTGCGCCAAGCTGGCCCGCGGTGAGCGAGGAGAGGCTGCCGCCGAACTTGCCGACGGCGGTGCGGATCGGGGCGACGATGGCGGCGCGGCGTAGGCCGGTGGTGGGGGTCATGGGTCGGGTCCTCAAATTGGTAGGTCAGGCGGGGCGGGCGATGCCGCTGTCGAACAATCTGGCGATTTCGCCTGACGACAGGCCGAGGCGTTCGGCGAGGACTTGCTCGCTGTGCTGGCCGTTGCGCGGGGCGGGCAGCGGCGGGCGGCGCTCGTCGGCGGGTAACGTCGCAAAGGCACCGGCGGCGGGATAGCTGGTGCCGCTTGGGTCTGCCGCGGTGCCGAAGATCGGATTGTCGCCGACCAGCCGCGGATCGCGCACCGCGTCGGCCATCGTGCCATAGGCGGAGTGGACGATCCCGCCGGCATCGAACGCAGCCGCAAGATCGGCGTGGTCACGCGCGACGATCGCGCCCTCGAACAGCGGGAACAGCGCGTCGCGGTGCGTGAAGCGCAACCCGTCGTCGGCGGCGAAGCTGACGCCGCGTTCCGCCTCGACGCGCGCGATTGCCTCACCCAGCCCGAGCGCCGCGACGAGATTGGCCCATTGCCGGTGCGTGACGACGACGATCATCGTCCGCTTGCCGTCACGCGTCGTGAAGTCGCGCCCGAACAGACCGAACACGGTGTTGCCGAGCCGCGGTCGATCGCTGCCGGTGTGCAGCACCTCGGCAATTCCGCCGAGGTTGGCGACGGTGCCGATCGCGACGTCCGACAGCGGCAGCCGCACCTCGCCGCCCTGGCCGGTCGCGTCGCGGCGGCGCAGCGCGGCGAGCAGTGCGAAGGCGGCGTACGACCCTGTCAGCAGGTCCCAGGCGGGCAACACGTGGTTGACGGGCTCCGGCCCCGGCCCGGTCAGCATCGGATAGCCGACCGCATTGTTGACGGTATAGTCGAGCGCCGGGCTGCCATCCGCCCAGCCCATCACGCGCACGGTGATCAGATCGGCGCGCCCGTGCGCCAGCGTGTCGTGCGCAAGGAACCCCTTCGCCGGGAAGTTGGTGACGAACTGCCCCGTCGCGCGCACCAGCGCCTGGAGCAGCTCGCGCCCCTCCGGCCGGCCGAGATCGAGCGCGACGCTCTTCTTCGCGCGGTTGAGGTTCTCCCAGTAGAGCGAATCGTTGTTCTCGGTCACCGGCCAGCGGCGAAAGTCGGGGCCGCCGCCGATCTGGTCGACGCGGATCACCTCCGCCCCCATCTGTGCGAGATAGAGCCCCGCGGTGGGCGAGGCGACGAACGACGACGCCTCGATCACGGATAGGCCGGGGAGGAGATCGTACATCGGTCAGGCGACTCCGGCGTTGAACTCGCGCAGCATGTGCTTGGCGATCTGCAGCTGCAGGATCTGCGTCGTGCCCTCGTAGATGCGATAGATGCGCGCGTCGCGGAAGAAGCGTTCGGCGTCATATTCGGCGAGATAGCCCGCGCCGCCGTACACCTGCACGACGCGGTCGACGATCCGCCCGCACGCTTCTGACGCGAAGACCTTGGTCGCCGCCGCCTTGCGCAGCACCGCCTCGCCCGCATCGGCGCGGCGCGCGCAGTCGGCGAGCATCGTCTCGGACGCGTAGAGCTCGATCTCGCTGTCGGCGAGCATCTGCTGGATCAGCTGGAAATTGGCGATCGGCTCACCGAACGCCTTGCGCTCGGTGGCGTAGCGCAGCGCCGAATCGAGCGCGCGACGGGCATAGCCCATCGACGCCGCAGCGACCGACAGCCGCCCATTGTCGAGGCTCTTCATCGCGGTAACGAAGCCCTTGCCTTCCTCGAGCCCGAGTAGCGCGTCGGCCGGGAGGTGAACGTCCTCCAGGATGATGTCGGCGATGTGCGACCCCGCCTGGCCCATCTTCTTGTCCGACTTGCCGACGGTGACGCCCGGCGTGTCCATCGGCACGATGAACGCCGACACGTGCGCGTTCTTGGGCAGCGCCTCCTTCGACGTGCGCGCCATGATGACGGCCATCTTCGCGTCGGGCGCGTTGGTGATGTAGCGCTTCGTTCCGTTCAGTACCCAGCCGTTGCCGGAACGAACCGCCATCGTCTGCATGCCCGCCGAATCGCTGCCCGATCCCGGTTCGGTCAGGCCGAAGGCGGTGACCATGCCGCCCGCCATCTGCGGCAGCCATTCGCGCTTCTGCTCCTCGGTGCCGCCGTTGCGCAGCGCCGAATTGACCATGCCGATGGTGATCGAGATGATCGAGCGGAAACACGGCATCGCGTAAGCGAGCTCGCGGATCGTCTGCGTATACTGGTACGTGTTCATCCCCGCGCCGCCATATTCCTCGGCGATCGTCAGCCCGAACAGCCCCATGTCGCGCATCTCGGCGAGGATGTCGTCGGGGATGCGGTCGGTCTCGAGGATTTCCTTCTCGGCCGGGATCAGCCGGTCGCGCACGTAGCGGCGCAGCTGGTCGATGAACTGGGCGAACGTCTCGGCATCCATGCCGGTATTCGGGCCGGTATTGAGCGTGCTCATGCGGGAAACCTCAGATCGGATCGTAGGGAAAGACGTGCGCCGACACCTCGTCGGCGCGCGCGAAGCTTGGGCGGAACGAGGGCGCGAGTTCGTCGGCGATCGCCTGCGGCGTCCAGCCTTCGAGTTTGGTCATCGAGCGGATCGGGCGCGGCTTGGAGAACAGCACGATCTCGTTCTTGCGTACTGCGAAGATCTGGTTGCTTACGTCCGCCGACAGATCGGACGCGAGATAGGCGACGAGCGGCGCGATCTTGTCCGCGCTCATTGTCTGGAGCCGCGCGACGCGCTCCTTTGCCTCGGGCGTCTCCGCCGGGATCGACGCGGTCATGCGGCTCCACGCGAACGGCGCGATGCAGTTCGAGCGGACGCCGACGCGCGCCATGTCGAGCGCGATCGACTGCGACAGGCCGACGATGCCGAGCTTGGCGGCGGAATAGTTCGCCTGGCCGATGTTGCCGATCAGCCCGGACGTCGAGGTGAAGTGGACGAAGCTGCCCGACTGCTGCTCGCGGAAATACGGCGTCGCTGCCTTAGAAACGTTGAACGCGCCGTTGAGGTGCACGTCGATCACCGCGCGCCAGTCCTCGTGGCTCATCTTGTGCCAGATCGTGTCGCGCAGGATGCCGGCGTTGTTCACCACCGCATCGATGCGGCCGAAGCGCTTCACCGCGTCCTCGACGATCGTCGCCGCGCCGGCGGGATCGGCGACGCTGGCGAGATTGGCGATTGCTTGGCCGCCCGCCTCGACGATGTCGCGCGCGGTCTGCTCCGCTGGGCCGGCCTCGCCGCCTTCGCCGCCTTCGCCGACGCCCGGATCGTTGATGACGACCGCCGCGCCCTCGCGCGCGCAGAGCAGCGCGATTTCGCGCCCGATGCCGCGCCCCGCGCCGGTCACCGCGACGACCTTGCCTTCGAGAATGCCTGCCATCCCGCTCTCCCTTGTCGGCGTCAGCCGTACAGCGATGCGCCCAGACTTTCAACATCCGGCATTGTTTTTCAGGATGTTGAAAGATAGGTCAGGGCATGGAGCTTCGGGTACGCTCGGTCGGTCACGCCTTTGCGATCATGCGGCTGCTCGCCCATGGCGAGGCGATGACGCTGTCGGAGATAGCGCGCGGCTGTGCGCTCAGTCCGTCGACCTGCCTCGGGCTGCTGCGCACCCTGATCGGCGAACGCGTGCTCGCCGCGCAGCCGGGCAAAAGGTACGCCCTCGCGCCGGCGTGGCGGGAGGGATCGGCGCGATGGGCCGATCCGCACGCGCAGATCGTCGCCACCGCCCGCCCGCTGCTCGACCGGGCGGCGCGCCAACTCGACGCGCCGGTCGGGCTGTGGCGCGTCGTTGCGGGGGAGCGGCTGCAGCTGATCGCGCTGGGCGAGAGTGCGGCGTCGACCCGGATCCACATGCAGGTGGGGCAGCGCCAGCCGATCGGCGGCGGCGCGACCGGCCGCGCGCTTGCCGCGGCGCAGAGGCTCGAGGAGGCGGCGGTGGCGACGCGGTTCGCGGCGGTGCGCTGGGAACGCGCGCTCGATCTCGCCGCCTATCGCAGGCAGATCGCGGATGCGGCGCGTGACGGCTATGCGGTCGACGATCGCTACGGCCACGCCGGCGTGCGCTCGATTGCGGTCGCCGTTCCCGGCGACCCGCCGACGCTGTGCCTGTCGGTATCGTTCTTCGCCGCCGACGCCGGCTGCGCCCGCGACGCCGAGGCCGGCCAGCTGTTGAAAGACCTAGCCAACGGACTCCATGCGTCGACTAGCGCAGCCTAGGCACCACGGAACGCCTGCCAACCCGCATGGAAGTACCACTTCCACGCGCACCCTTTACGCCGCCACCACCTTGCGTGCCTCGTCCGCCGCCTCGATCTCTGCCGCCTTCGCCTCGACCAGGCCGACGATGTGCTCGATCATGCCGGCGTCCTGCACGTGATGGTCGGTGACGCCCGACAGATACACCATGTGCTTGCCGTTGCCGCCGCCGGTGATCCCGATGTCGGTTTCGCGCGCCTCGCCCGGGCCGTTGACGACGCAGCCGAGCACGGAAAGCGACATCGGCGTGCGGATATGCTGCAACCGTTCCTCCAGCGCCTGAACGGTGCGGATGACGTCGAACCCCTGCCGTGCGCAGCTCGGGCAGCTCACCACGCGCACGCCGCGATTGCGGATGCCGAGCGCCTTCAGGATCTCGAACCCGACGCGCACTTCCTCCTCGGGCTCGGCCGACAGCGAGACGCGGATCGTGTCACCGATGCCGTACCACAGGAGCGAACCGATCCCGATCGCGCTCTTCACCGTGCCGCCGACGAAGCCGCCCGCCTCGGTGATGCCGAGATGCAGCGGGCAATCGACCACTTCGGCGAGCTGCTGGTAGGCGGCGACCGCGAGGAACAGATCGGACGCCTTCACCGCCACCTTGAATTCGTGGAAGTCGCGGTCCTGCAGCAGCTTGATATGATCGAGCGCGCTTTCCACCAGCGCCTCGGGGCAGGGTTCGCCGTATTTCTCGAGCAGGTCCTTTTCCAGGCTGCCGGCGTTGACGCCGATGCGGATCGCGCAGCCATTCGCCTTGGCGGCGTTGACCACTTCGTTGACGCGCTCGGCCGATCCGATGTTGCCCGGGTTGATGCGCAGGCACGCGGCGCCGGCATCAGCCGCCTCCAGCGCGCGCTTGTAGTGGAAATGGATGTCGGCGACGATCGGCACGCGCGCGGCGCGCACGATTTGGCGCAGCGCCGCGGTCGATTCGACGTCGGGGCAGCTGACGCGGATGATGTCGACGCCGGCATCCTCGCAGCGGCGGATCTGATCGATCGTCGCGCGCGGATCGGACGTCGGCGTGTTGGTCATCGTCTGCACGGTGACGGGCGCATCGCCGCCGACGGGCACGGTGCCGACCATGATCTGGCGGCTTTGGCGGCGCGTGATATCGCGCCAGGGACGGAGGGACATGGAGGCTTCCTATCGGCTTTGCCGGCGATATAGCGTCTCGCGGACATAAACGAAATCAGGGGCAGGATCATGACGCTTTCGCTGTACGACGCGGTTATTCCGTCGAACCTCCAGATCCTCGGCGCGGTCGACGGCCTCATCGACAAGGCGGAGGCGTTCGCGAGCGAGAAGGGCATGGCGCCCGCCGCGCTGATCGACGCGCGGCTCGCGCCCGACATGCTGCCGTTCGGCTATCAGGTGAAGTCGGTCGCCGAACATTCGATCGGCGGGATCGAGGGCGTGCGCGGCGGCAACTTCTCGCCCAGCATGACGCCGTGGCCGACCGATTTCGCCGGGCTTCACGCCAAGGTGCAGGGCGCGATCACCGCGCTCGAGGCGGTCGACCGTGCCGAATTCGACGCGCTGGCGGACAAGGACACGCAATTCTCGATGGGCGAGATGCGCATGCCGTTCAGCGGCGCGCAGTTCCTCTTGTCCTTCTCGCAGCCCAATTTCTATTTCCACGCCACCACCGCCTACGCGATCCTGCGTGCGCAGGGGGTGAAGCTGGGCAAGCGCGACTTCCTGGGCAAATTGCGCATGGCGATCTGACCGCAGCAATAGTTCGTTACGGTTCTCGCGCTAAGGCGGGGCGGTGCCAAAACCCGCCGCCCCCGCCACACGCCACTATGGCCTCGACTGGCTGCGGATCGGCGCGTTCGCGCTGCTGATCGTCTACCATGTCGCGATGGTTTTCGCGCCGTGGCCGTGGGTGGTGAAATGGCCCGAGACGTTTCCGGCGCTGATCGTGCCGATGGCGCTGCTGACGCCGTGGCGCATCCCGCTGCTGTTCGTCGTATCGGGCTTCGCGACGCGCAAGCTGCTGTCGCGTAGCCCCGATCTCGCCGGCTTCGTCCATGCGCGCAGCCTGCGCCTGCTCGTCCCGCTCGCCTTCGCGATGCTCGTGCTGCTGCCACCCGAACTCTGGGTCCGCGTGCGGCTCGCGGGCGATCCGGAGGGGCTCGCGACCTATTGGCTGGGCGATTACTGGAGCCCGTTCGTCCACTACGGCCGTGCCTTCCCGAACTGGGAACATATGTGGTTCGTCGTCTACCTGTGGGCGTATACGATGGTGCTCGCCGCGATGATCGCACGGATGGGCATCGCGCGGATCGACCGCTGGTTCGCGCTGCTGACGATCGGATGGCGGCTCGTGTGGCTGCCGATCGCCGCGCTAGTGGGCATGAAGATCGCGCTGATGTTCGTCGTGCCGGAAACGCAGGGGCTGTTCAGCGACTGGACCGGGCATTCGGCGTACCTGCCGCTGTTCGTCTTCGGCTTCGCGCTCGGGGGCACGCCTGCGCTGTGGCAGGGCATCGCGCGCGGTTGGCGCGCGGCGCTCGCCATCGCGCTGGCGTGTGCCGTCGTCGTCACCTGGGTGGAGCTCGCCTATCAGGGAAGCACGCTGCCGGGGCATGCGGTGATGGCGCTCGATCGCGCGGCGCGGCTCGGCATGGCGTGGGGCGTGATCCTCGCGCTGCTGCGTCTCGCCGACGCGCGGCTCAACTGCGATCACCGCTGGCGCGCGCCGCTCGCGGAGGCAGTGTTCCCCGCCTATATCGTCCATCATCCGGTGCTCGTCGTACTCGCCTGGCTCGCGCCCGGCTGGGGGCTTGGGCCACTCGCGGGCTTCGCCTTCCTGCTCGGCGCGACGGCGCTCGCCTGTTGGGGCGCCTATGCCGCGGGGCGCCGCATCGCCTGGCTCGCGCCACTGATCGGGCTTGCCCCGCGCCGCGCGGTGCCGCCGCGCGCGATGGTATCGGGGGCGGGGGGAAGCTGCTAGGCACCGCGCCGATGCAGCGGCACTACGGCCTCGACTGGCTTCGCATCGGGGCCTTTGCGATCCTGATCCTCTACCATATCGGCATGGTGTTCGTGCCGTGGCCGTTCCACGCAAAGCTCGATGCGCAGCCGTGGGTCGCAGTGCCGATGATGCTGTCCAACCCGTGGCGATTGTCGCTGCTGTTCGTCGTCTCGGGCTATGCCAGCCGTGCGCTGTTCGTGCGCCATGCGACGGCATGGACGTTCGTGCGCAGCCGCACCGCGCGGCTGCTGATCCCGCTCGCGTGCGGCGTCGCGGCGATCGTGCCGCCGCAGGCATGGGTCGAACTCGTCACGCAGCACGGCTACCAGCGCGGCTTCGCTGCCTTCTGGTGGGGCGATTACTTCCGCTTCGGGCGGCTAGACGGCATCGCGCTGCCGACGTGGAACCACCTGTGGTTCGTCGGCTATCTGTGGGTCTACACGCTCGGCTGGACGCTGGTGCTCGTCGTGACGCCGGTCGCGGTTCGCCGCGCCGCGCAAGGGGCGTTCGATCGCTTGTTCGGCGGCGTCGGCGCGCTGCTGCTGCCGATGGCGTGGCTGATGCTCGTCAGCGGCGTGCTGTTCCCCGGCGCGCGCGAAACGCACGAGTTGCGGGGCGATTGGGTGGCGCATGCGAGCTACTTCCCGATGCTCGTCTTCGGCTATGCGCTTGCCGGCAGCGAAGCGACATTGGCGTCGTTCGCGCGCTGGTGGAAGCCGACCGCGCTGCTCGCACTGCTCGCCTATGGCGTCGTCGCGGGGATCGCGATCGTCTACGCCGGCTATCGCGTCACCCCACGGCCATTCGGGACGATCTTCAGCCTGGCGCGCGGCGTCGAGGGCTGGATGGCGATTGCCGCGCTGATCGGCGTCGCGGAAACCTTCTGGAACCGCGACCATCGCTGGCGGCCGATGCTGACCGAGGCGGTATTTCCCTTCTACATCGCGCACCAGACGATCATCGTCGTCGTCGCCTATTGGCTGATGCCGTCGGCGCTGCCGGGTGCGGCATCGTTCGCGATCCTCGTCGCGGCGACGCTGACGGGATGCAGCGTTTTCTACCTAGTCGGGCGACGTGTGCCGCTGCTGCGCCCGCTGATCGGGCTGCGGCTCCATCGCCGCGCGCCCGCGATCCCCGACGACCGCCCCGCCATCGTTTGAGAAGGACCATCATGCGCCGCCTGCTGCTCGCCGCTCTCCTCACCGCCCCGCTCGTGCCCGCCTGCATCTCGTCGGCCGCCGCGCAGACCGCGCCGCGCTGGTCGCTCGCCATCCACGGTGGCGCCGGGGTGATCGAGCGCGACAAGCTTACGCCCGAACAGGACAAGGCGATTCGCGCCGCGCTCGCCCGCGCGCTCGAGGCCGGATCGGCAATCCTCGCCAAGGGCGGCGCGGCGCTCGACGCCGTCGAGGCGGCAATCAAGGTGCTCGAGGACGATCCGCATTTCAACGCCGGGCGCGGCGCAGTGCTGACGTGGGACGGGCACAACGAGCTCGACGCGGCGATCATGGACGGGCGCACGCGCGCCGCGGGGGCGGTCGCCGGCGTCACCGCGACGCGCCACCCCGTCAGCCTCGCCCGCGCGGTGATGGAGAAGAGCGACCACGTGTTCCTGTCGGGCGCCGGGGCCGACGCCTTCTCGCGCGTGCAGAAGCTCGAACAGGCCGGCCCCGAATGGTTCGCGACGCCCGAGCGCCGCCGCCAGCTCGAGACACTGAAGGCGAACAAGCTGTCGGCGATCGACGTCGACCGCAAATACGGCACCGTCGGCGCCGTGGCGCGCGACGCAAGCGGGCATCTCGCCGCCGCCACCTCGACCGGCGGGATCACCGGCAAGCGCTGGGGCCGGATCGGCGACGCGCCGGTGATCGGCGCGGGCACCTATGCCGACGATCGCGCCTGCGCCGTTTCCGCCACCGGCGCCGGCGAGTATTTCATCCGCGAAGGCGTCGCGCACGAGATCTGCGCTCGGATCCGCTTCGCGCGTGAAGCGCCGCAGGTGGCGGCGGACCGCGTGATGGACGAGGTGAAGGCGCTGGGCGGCGACGGCGGGGTGATCGTCAATAGCCCCGACGGCACGATCGCATGGAGCTACAACACGCCGGGCATGTACCGCGGCCGCATCTCGGCGGGCGGCAAGCCGGTCGTCGCGATCTACCGCGACGAGCCGTAAGGGATAGCACGTAAGCACCGCGTTCCCGGCAGAGCGGGGAGCCACGCGCCGTGCGAGTGCCGCCAGGCCTATCCCGCGGGCAAGCAGGGGAGTGGGCGGCAGGCAGCGTCCGCGACCGCCGCCCGCCCGCCCGCTTGTCACTCGCGGAAGGCGCGTTCCGACAGGCGCGTGATCGGCGTCAGGATATACTGCATCACCGTGCGCGGATCACCGAGCAAGTTGATCTCCGCCGTCATGCCGGTGCCGATCGGCAACAGCGTGCCCGTACGGCGATCGAGCAGCCCCTTCGTGTCGGTGCGCACGAAGACGTTATAGTAGCTCGCCTGCGCCTTCTCGTCGACGATCGCGTCGGGCGAGATCGATTCGACCTTGCCGTCGATCCAGCCGTAGACCGAACTGTCGTAGGCGGTGATGTTGATCCGCGCATGCTGCCCGGTGCGCACGCGCGCGATGTCCTCGGGGCGAACGCGCGCCTCGACCAGCAGCGTGTCGCGGCTCGGCGAGATTTCGGCGATCGGCGCGCCGGGGGCGACCGCCGCCCCGACGGTGGTGACGATGACGCGGTTGATCCGCCCCGCGAGCGGCGCGCGCACGGTTGTTCGCTCGAGCCGCGCGGCGAGCGCCGGCATCGTCGAGGCGCGCGCGGACAGGTCAGCCTGCGCCTTGGCGAGTTCGTCCGCCGCGCGCGCGCGCCAGTCCTGCCGCGCCTGCGCAAGGCTGGCACCGGCTTCCGATACCGCCGCCTGCGACCGCGCGAGCGCCGCCGACGCCTGCGCCGCCTCGCTTGCCGCCACCGCCGCGGCGCTGCTCGCCTGATTCAACGTGAGCCGCGGCTCGATGCCCTTGTCGACCAGCGGCTTGATCATCTCGAGTTCGTAGGCGCGCGCCTCGCTCGCGCTGCGCCGCGCCTCGAGCGCGGAGCGCGCCTCGTTGACCGCGCGGGTCGCCTGCACGCCGCGCGCGCCGTACGCGCCGGTGATCCCGGCGAGTTCCTGCATCTTGGCGGCGTGCAACGCGCGCTCGATCTCGATCTGCTCGGCGATCGCCGGATTGCTTGCGGCGGGATAGACCGGCTCGCGCCCGAGCACCTCGGCCTTCAGGCGGGCGATCTTGACGAGCAGCGCGGCGGTCTGCGCTTCGCCCGAGCCGAGCTCGCCGCCGGTGGCGGTGGGATCGAGCCGAACGATCGGCTGCCCGGCGCGCACCAGTTGCCCGGTACGCACCAGGATCTCCTTCACCACCCCGCCTTCGAGGTTCGACACCGTCTGCAGCTGCGAGCTGGCGATGACGCGTCCCGAACCGCGCACGGTGCGGTCGAGCGTCGCCCACGATGCCCAGACGACGAAGATCACGAAGAAGGCGACGATCGCCCACAGCAGCAGGCTCGACGCCTGGCGTGGCTTCACGCGCGAGGCGAGATCCTCGAGATGCGTGTGCGGGGCGGGCTGGGTTGCGAGTTCGGACATCGGATCAGGCCACCTTGGGTCGCGTGAGCTGCTGCATCACCTGGTCGCGCGGGCCGTCCATGATGACGTGGCCGCGCTCCATCACGATGATGCGCTGGACGAGCTGGAGCAGCGGCGGGCGGTGCGTGACGAGCACCATGGTGCGGCCCTGCACCTCGCTCTGCAGCCGATCGATCAGGCTCTGCTCGGTCTGCGTGTCCATGCTGGCGCTGGGCTCGTCGAACACCAGCATCTGCGGCCGGCCGGCGAGCGCGCGCGCGATCGCGATCGACTGGCGCTGGCCGCCCGACAGCCCCTCGCCGCGATCGGCGAGCTTCAGGTCGTAGCCGTTGGCGATCTGCCCCATGAACTGGTGCGTGCCCGACAGGTCGGCGACGCGCAGCATCTCGGCATCGTCGATCCCGGCGCGGCCGAGCGAGATGTTCTCACGCACGCTGCCGGTCATCAGCACGCTGTCCTGCATCGCGACGCCCATCTGGGCGCGCAGCGTGCTGGGATCGATCTGCCGGACATCGGTGCCGTCGACCATCACCAGCCCATCGGCGGGCGGATAGAGGCCGAGGATCAGCCGCGTCACGGTCGACTTGCCCGATCCGACGCGGCCGAGCAGCGCGACGCGCTCGCCCGGCTGGATCGTGAACGACACGCCGTGAAGCGCGGGCTCGCTCGCGCCGGGATAGCGGAAGCTGACGTTGCGGAATTCGATCTTGCCGGCGAGCTTGGCGAGGCGCAGCGGCTCGCCGGCCGGCCCCTCGCTCGGCTGCACCATCATTGCGTTGATCTGGCGATAGGCGGTACGCGTGGCGGAGAGCCGCGCGAGCAGCTGCGAGATCGTCGCGAGCGGCGCGATCGCACGCCCGGCGAGCAGCGAGCAGGCGATCAGCCCGCCCGACGTCAGCTCGCGCTCCGCGATCAGGTTGACGCCGACGATCACGACGCCGGCGTAGCTGATCGTGCTCGCCGACCCCGCGACGGTGATCGCGATGGTCGAGATCAGCCGCTGGCGCAGCGACGAATCGGATTGCTGGCGCACCGCATCGACCCAGCGCCGCGACAGCATCGGCCCCGCGCCGGACGCCTTCACCGTCTCCAACCCGCCGATCGTCTCGACCAGCACCGACTGTTTCGACAGCCCCTCGCGCAGCGTCCGCGCGGTCAGCCGCTCGAGCGCGGGGTTGGTCGCCCACGCCGTCAGCAGCACCACCGGGATGATGACGAGCAGCACGATCACCACCTTGCCGCCGATCGCCCAGATCACCGCGACGGTGAGGATCAGGAACGGCAGGTCGACCAGCGCCGACATGGTGGCCGAGGCGAAGAAATCGCGCAGCGCCTCCAGCTCGCGCATCAGCCCGGCGAGTGCGCCGGTCGATCCGCGCTTCTGATCGAGCCGGATCGCGAGCAGCTTGGCGAACACGCGCTCGCCGACCTGCTGGTCGATGTCAGCGCCCGCGATGTCGACAAAATAGGATCGCAGCATCTTCAGCACGAAATCGAACACGATGACGATCGTGAAGCCGATCGACAGCGCGACGAGGCTCGACATCGCGTTGTTCGGGATCACGCGATCGTAGATCACCATCGAGAACAGCGAGGTGACGAGCGCGAAGATGTTGATCAGCACCGCCGCGGCGGCGACCTTGAAATAGGTCGGCTTGTTTTCGAGCATCGGCTCGACCAGCCACGGCGCGAAACGCTTCTTGGGGTCGGGGACGAGCGTATGGTCGCTCATTGCGGGCGTCCTTGGACTGGATCGGTGATGCCGAGCGTGGGAAGCAGCTGCCCGGTCTTGGACAGCAGCACGTACCGCGACGCGTCGAGTTCGGTGACGGATTGGAGGTAGCCGACAGCGGTCTCGAAATAGCTGTCCTCCGCGCCGATCACGTCGAACAGCGTGCCCGACGAGACGCGAAAGCGCTCGGCGATCGTATCGCGCGAGCGGCGGCTGGCGAGATACGTCGCTTCGAGCGCGACGCGCTGCTCCTCGAGCGCCTGGACGTCGGACCAGGCGATCTCGGCGTCACGCGCGGCCTCGATCGAAACGCGGTTCGCGCGCGCCTCGGTCGCGCGGGCGCGGGCCTGCGCCTGCTGGTCGCGCTCCTCGATCCCGCCCCACAGGCGCTGGCGCAGCGTCAGCCGCGCGCGCACGTCATAGTCGCGCGGCGTTTCGTAGATGCCGTAGCGCCCGGTATCGAGCCCGGCGGACAGCGTTGGCAGGCGATCGGCGTGCGCCGCCTTGGCATCGTTGCGCGCGCCTTCGGCCAGCGCGCGGGCGGAGCGTACCGCGGGCACCTCGATCGCGCGGGCGACGGCAAGGTCGCGGCTGATCCCTGCCTGGCCGATGAACGGCGCCCGTGCCAGTCCGGCGGGCGGCGGCGTGCCGGCAAGCGACTGAAAGCGCGCGGCGGCCTGCGCCTCCAGCCGGCGGAAGCGCGCGAGTCGCGCGTCGGCGGAGGCGATGTAGCTATCGACCCGCGCGATGTCGGCCTCGGCCGAGACGCCGCGCCGGATGCGTTCCTGCACCATCACCCGCAGTTCGCGCTGGCTGGCCGCGAACGCGGTCGATAGCGCGACGAGCGAGCGATAGGTAAAAACGTCGTACCACGCCGCCAGCGTCTGCAGCGCAACGCGATCCTGCGCGCCGAGGATGTCGGTCTCCGCCGCGCGCAGCCGCTCGCGCGCGGCGCCGATCCGCGCGTTCGCGCTGCCCCCGTCGAGCAGCAGCTGATCGACCGACAGCAGCTGATCGGTACGGCGGCCGGGGCGCGATTCCTCGATGATGTTCTCGACGTTGTTGCCGAAGTTGCGCGACAGCACCTTGTAGCTGGTGATGGTGACGTCGACGGTGGGGCGGCGCACCGCACGTGCTTCGCCCAGCGCGGCGCTGGCCTCGTCGCGGGTCGCGCTCGCTTCGTCCGCCTCGGGCGCACGGGCGATCGATTCGACGACGATACGCTGGAGCAATTCGACCGGTGCGGTCGTCCGCGTCAGCGCGAGCAGCGGGTCGGACGCAGCGCTTACCGCCATCGGATTGCCGCTGTGCGTCGGCAGCAGCGGCGGGGTGGGGGCAGGAGTGGGCGGGGCGGCAGGCGCGGGAAGCGCCGGTGCGGAAGGACTCGCCATGGGCGACATGGCCTGTCCCGAAAGCACGAGCGCAGCCAGCGCCAGGCCCATCGCCGACGCGCCGATCACATCCTGCTCCTGAAAAACGCTACGCGAACCATCTATCCCCCCCGGGACAAGATGGCGCCTCTATCCTGCGGCGAAGCGTTCGCCAAGTATTGTAACGCGCTGGTAAATAAAAGCCGGCTGTGCGTTACTGGCCGAACACACCCGCGCGGTAGAGCAGGGTGATCGCGACGCGGCGGTTGCGCGGATCCATCGGATCCTTCTCGATCATCGGCTCGCGATCGGCGACGCCTTCGATGCGGTGGAACCGCCCCTCGGGAATGCCGCCGAGCAGCAGCCGGCGACGCGTCGCCTCGGCGCGGCCGGTGGCGAGCATCCAGTTGTTCATCGCGCGTGGGTCGCCGAACGGCAGGCTGTCGGTATGGCCGCGGATCATGATCGGGTTCTGCGTCGCCTTGATCCCGTCCGCGACCATCCCGATCAGCTGGGACGCGTCGCTTTCCAGCGCGGTGGTGCCGAGCGCGAACATCGAATAATCGGCATCGTCGACCAGATCGATCCGCATCCCCTGCGGCGTCATGGTGAAGCGGATGTGCTTGGCCCATGCGGCGAGGCTCTTGCGCTCCTTGAGCTGCTGCTCGACCTGCTGTTTCAGTTTGGCGAAGTTCTTGCGGTCCTCCGCCGCGACCGCATCGGGGCTGCGCAGCGATCCCTTGCGGCCGGTGCCGATATCCTTGCCGCCCGCGCCGTCCACCTTGGAGACGATCGTCGGCATGCGCGAATTGCCGTCATGCGGACCGGTCTTCATCTGCGAGGTGACCGATTCGCCGCCGAGCAGCCCGCTGCCGCCGATGCCGAGCGACTTGGTGTTGAGGACGGTGGGCGCGAAATAGTCCGCGATGCCCTTGCGCTGCTTCTCCGATGTGGCGCCGAGCAGCCACATCAGCAGGAAGAACGCCATCATCGCCGTGACGAAATCGGCGTACGCGACCTTCCAGGCGCCGCCGTGGTGCCCGCCATGCCCCTCGATATAGATCTTCTTGACGATGATCTTGGGCGGCTGGTTGTTCCCGTGGGGCGCGCGCGCGGCCATTTACTTGCCCCTGAGGCCGTCGAACACCTCGGCGAAGCCGGGCTGGTTGGTGTGCGCGATGCCCGAGCGCGCCGCTTCGATGACGAGCGGCTGCGGATGGCCGTGGAGCGAGGCGATGATGATCTGCTTCACCACGTGATAGATCGCCGCATCGGCATCGATCACCTGCTTCAGCCGCGAGGCGAGCGGGCTGACGATGCCATAGGCGAGCAGCACGCCGAGGAACGTGCCGACCAGCGCCGATCCGATCATGCCGCCGAGGATCGACGGCGGCTTGTCGATCGAGCCCATCGTCTTCACCACGCCGAGCACCGCGGCGACGATGCCGAGCGCAGGCAGCGCGTCGGCGAGCGAGGAGAGCGTCGTGTGCGGCCCCTCCACCTCGTGATGGTGGGTCTTGATCGCATTGTCCATCACGTCCTCGACCGCATGGACGTCGAGCGTGCCCGACGACACGACGACGAGACGCAGCGTATCGGCGATCAGCGCGACCAGCGTGTGATCGGCGAGGAGGCGCGGATATTCGGCGAACACCGCGGAGGATTTGGGATCCTCGACGTGCGGCTCGAGCGCGATCGGACCGTCCATCCGCAGCATCTTCATCAGCTTGCTGACGAGGAAGATGACGTCGAGATAATCCTGCTTCTTGTACTTCGGCCCCTTGAAAACCTTGGCAAGGCCGCCGCCCATCGCCTTCAACTCCTTGCCCGAATTACCGATGATCAGCGCGCCCGCCGCGGCGCCGCCGATGATCAGCATCTCGTGCGGCAGCGCGTGAAGCACAGGGCCGAGCGCGCCACCGGTGAAGGCGAAGCCACCGAACACCATGGCAATGAGGACGACGAGGCCGATGGCGGCGAACATGTGTTTCCCCGGGACAGGAGCAATTCGCGCTGATGGTTAACCCGACATGGTAGCCAAGAGGTTACCGGGCGAAGGTTTTTCTATCGCTTCGGCGCGCCGGCGGCGGCGTGCGGCGGATCAGCGCAGGTAATCGAACAGCGACAGGCTGGAGAGCTTGGAGAAGCTCGCCTGCGTCGCCTGAAGGATCGTCATCGTCTTCTGCAGCTCGACGATCGTCTCGGTCGGATCGGCATCCTCGATGCCCGAGCGGGTGACCTCGCGGTCGTCCGCCGCGCTCTTCAGCTGCGCGGCGAACAGATCGACCCGCGCCTCGCGCGCGCCGAGCGAAGCCTGCGTGCCGATCACCTGGTCGGCGACCACGTCGAGCGTCTCGGACGCGTCCTCGGGCACGTCCTCGCCCGCGCGCAGCGCGGTGACGATCGCCGTCAGCGCGGCGGCGATGTCGCTCGTCGGCGTGGCGAGGAAATCCTTGGCATTGACGGTCGCCTCGACGCTCTGCCCGTCGCCGAGCGGCATCGCCGGGGCTTTTCCGGCCGCGAAAGCGAGGCCGCCGCCGCTCTGCGTCACCGCCGCGCCGTCGTCTTGGCCGCCGAACAGCGGCATGCCGCGCGCGTCCTTGGCGTTGGCGAGCGAGACGACCGACTGGAGGATGCCGTCGAGTTCGGTTGCGATCGCCGCCTTGGCGCTCGCCGAATTGGTGCCGCTCTTCGCCTGCACGACGAGTTCGGCCGCGCGTTGCAGCCGATCGGTCATCTGCGTCAGCGTGGTGCCCGCCTGCTGCAGTGTCGACTGCGCGAGCTTGACGTTGGCCGCGTCCTGCACGCCGTCGGCATTGGCGCGCTGGATACCCTGCAATCGCTGGTAGCCGACCGAATCGTCGGACGGTTTCAGCAGCTTCTTGCCCGTCGAGATCTGCTCGTTGAGCGTATCGAACTTCGACTGGAGCGCCTGCATCGTGCTCGTCGAGCGATCAAAGAACAGGCTGGTGGAAAGGTTGACACTCATCAGCGAATATCCAGCAGGGTCTGCAACGTCTCGCGCGCGATCGAGATGACGCGGCTCGACGCCTGATAGGCTTGCTGGAAGCGCAGCAGGTCGACCGCTTCCGAATCGAGATCGACGCCCGATACAGCGTCGCGCGCGGCGATCGCGCCGTCGTGGATCGCGGTCTGCGCCGCGGCGACGGTGCGGCGCGTCTGGATCGCGGCGGCGTTGCCGCTGACCAGCGCGGTCAGCCCGCCTTCGACATTCGTCGCGCTTCGCAGCGCCTCGAGCGTGGCGAGGTTGCCGTTGCCGCGGGTACCTTCGCCGACGCTCGCCGCGGCGATGCCGCGCGGATCGTCGAGCGTCATCGAGATGTCGGTCGGCGCGGCGCCGACGGTGAACATCGCGTTGCCGGCATTGCCGTCGAGCGTGCGTCCGCCCGCCTGCGTGTCGTTGACGGTGTCGACGAAGGTGGTCGCGAGCTCGCCGAGCGCGCTGCGCGCATCCGCGATCCGCTGCGCCCCGTCGACCACACCGCCGAGCGTGCCGCCGCCCGGCGTCAGCACCGACGTATCCTTGCCCGACTGGACCGCGAAAACGACCGCGCCGGCGGCGTTGCGCGCATAGCTGACGGTCGACACCTGGTTGCCGCTGACGAGCGCGACGCCGTTGCCGCCGCCGGCGCGTACGCTGGCACGGCCGAAGCCGTCGATCGTCGCGCTGACGTCGACCAGCCCGCTCATCTTCTCTAGGATCGCGTCGCGCTGATCGGCGAGATTGGCCGCCGCCGCACTCCCCGCGCCGACGCGGCCGAGCCCGTCGTTGATCTTGGCGAGCGCGGCCGAAAGCCCGTTGAGATCGGCGACCGCCTGATCAGCCGTCGCGTCGAGCTCGCCCGTCGCGTTGGCGAGCGCGGCGCCGGTCGCGGTGAACGCGCCGGCCACGGCGCGCGCCTGCTCGAGCATCGCAGCGCGCGGCGCGGTGGCGGTAGGATCGGCGGTAACGCCTTTGGCGGCGGTGAAGAAGGCGGTGAGGCGGGTGTCGAGATCGGCGCCGGTCAGCGCGGTCTGGATGCGATCGAGCCACACGCCGCCCGCTTCGGTCCGCGCCAGATCGGCGCCCGACGCGCGGACCGACGCCGCCTTGAACATGTCGGCCGCGCGGCTGACGCCGGTGACGAACACGCCGTGACCGCTGGTCGCGCCGGACGCGGTGACCGAGACCACTTCCTTCGTCGTGATCGTGCGGCGCGAATAGCCCTCGACCCCGCCGTTCGCGATGTTCTCCGACACCACGGACAGCGCGGCCTGATTCGCGCGGACGCCCGATGCGCCGATGGAAAGAAGGTCGCTCACGCCGGCGGCATCGCCGATCGCTGGTTAAGATCGGGTTTCGCCTCGGCCGAACCGGACGCATCGCCGGTCTGGTCCGCCGATTTCGCCGCCGCCGTTGCCGAAAGGCCACGCGACAGGAAGTCGGTCATCGCCTTGCCGATCCCGAGCGGCGTGTGCTGCGCCATCTGCTGGACCATCTTCTGGTCCTGCATGTCGCGGAAGGTGTCGATCGCCTGGCTGTCGAACAGCGGCTCGGCGAGTTTCGCCTGGCGCATCGACTTCAGCATCATCGCGGTAAACACCGATTCGAACTGCTGCCCGGCGGCGACGAGGTTCTCGCGCGTCTGCGTGCGCTTCAGCCCGGTATCGATACCCGTCGCGCCAGAGATGGTGCCGACGGGCGGCGGCGTGATCTGCGTCACAGGACGATCAGCTCGGCCTTGAGCGCGCCGGCCTCCTTCAGCGCTTCGAGGATCGCGACCAGATCGGCCGGCGAGGCGCCGATGGCGTTCACCGCCTTGACGATGTCGGCGAGCTTCGGGCCGGGGGCGAGCAGGAACATCGGGCGATGTTCCTCATCGACCGCGACGCCCGATTTCTGCTCGGTCGCGGTCTGCCCTTGGCTGAACGGCGCTGGCTGGCTGATGCGCTGATTCTCGTCGATCCGCACCGTCAGCTTGCCGTGCGTCACCGCGGCCGGGCCGACGCGCACCGCCGAATTGATGACCACGGTGCCCGAGCGCGCGTTGACGATCACCTTGGCGGGCGGCTCGGCCGAGGTGACGTCGAGATTCTCGATCGTCGACATCAGCGTCGCGCGTACGTCGGCGCCGATTGGGGCACGGACCGCGACCGACACGGCGTCGATCGCCTGCGCGGTGCCGAAGCCCAGCCGCTGATTGATCGCGCCGGCGACGTTCTGCGCAGTGGTGAAATCGGCGCGCTGCAGGTTGAAGGTCAGCGTCGGCGTGTCGGCGAAACCCGTCGCCACCGCGCGCTCCACCGTCGCGCCTTCCGGGATGCGGCCGGTGGAGGGGGTGTTGACGACGATCTGCGAGCCGTCCTTGCCCTCCGCGCCGAGCCCGCCGACAGCGAGGTTGCCCTGCGCCATCGCGTAGACCTGCCCATCCGCGCCGAGCAGCGGCGCCATGATCAGGCTGCCACCGCGCAGGCTCTTCGCCTTGCCCATCGACGAGACGGTGATGTCGATCCGCTGCCCCGGCTTCGCGAAGGCGGGCAGCTCGGCGGTGATCATCACCACCGCTGCGTTCTTGAGCCCCGGATTGGCATTAGGCGGCAGCTGCAGCCCGAAGCGCGAGGCGACCGCCTTCATCGACTGGACGGTATATTCGAGATTGTCGTCCCCGGTGCCCGGCAGGCCGACGACGACGCCATAGCCGGTCAGCTGGTTCGAGCGGATGCCCTGAAAGCCGCCGAGATCCTTGATCCGGTCGGCCGTGGCGGGCGCCGCGATCAGCGATGCGGCGAGGCAGGCGAGGAGAAGGCGAAGCATCGTCATGGCGCGGGACCGTGCAGTCGGCATGGTTAACGGGCGGCTAAGAGGCATCAGAACGGGCTGACCACCTGGAAGAAGCGGCTGAGCCAGCCCTGGCGGCCGGCGCGCGCGACGTCTCCCTTGCCGGTATAGGCAATCTGCGCGTCGGCGACGCGGGTGGAGAGGACGCGGTTGTCGCGGTCGACGTCGGCGGTGCGGACCAGCCCCTTAATCTGGACGAATTCGTCGCCGCGGTTGAGCGTCACGCGCTTCTGCCCCTGCACCAGCATCGTGCCGTTGGGGAACACCTGCGCCACCGTGACCGACACTTCGCCCGACAGCGAATTGGCCTGGCCCGCGGTACCGACGCCGTTGAAATTGCGATCGCCGCTGATGCTCGCGTCGGAGCGGTTGAAGAGGTTGAGCGCGCCCGTCGTCGGTGGCGTGATGCCGAAGCCGCCACCCGAATCGAGCTTCGACGTCGACGATTTCGACGCCGCCGTCCGCTCGACCAGTACGATCGTCAGCGGATCGCCGACGCGCCGCGCACGCCAGCCTTCGTGCAGCGCGGCATAGCCGTCCGCCGCCTGGAAGATCGATCCATTGGCGGGCGCAGGGGCGGCGAGCGGCGGCGGCGCGACGGGAGCGAGGCGCACGGCGGTGAAATCCTCCGCCGGCTTCTTCTTGCCGAACAGCCCGGCTTCGGCGGGCGCGGGCACGAACGCCGCCGCGACGAGCGCTGCGGTGGCGGCGCCGAGCGCGATCTCGATCCAGTGCGCGGCGAACGGATTGGGGGCGCGTGATGCCATCGTCGTCGCCCTTTAGATGTTCTGGTTGACGTATTTGAGCATGTCGTCGGTCGCCGAGATCATCTTGGAATTGACCTCATAGGCGCGCTGCGTCTCGATCATGTCGACGAGTTCCTCGACGACGTTGACGTTCGACGCTTCGAGCATGCCCTGGCGGATCTTGCCGCGCCCGTCCTCGCCCGGCACGCCGAGGTTGGCAGCGCCCGACGACGCGGTCTCGACGAGGTAATTGTCGCCAACCGACTGAAGCCCCGCGGTGTTGGGGAAGCTCGCCACCTGCACCTGGCCGAGGTTCTGCGCCTCGTTCTGGCCGGGGATCGTCGCGGACACGGTGCCGTCGGTGCCGACGGTGATCGAGGTGGCGTTCTCTGGGATCGTGATCCCCGGCATCACCTGATACCCCTCCGACGTGATCAGGAGACCCTCGGGCGAGCGCGAGAAATTGCCCGCGCGCGTGTAGCCGAACTGTCCGCCGGGCAGCTGCACTTGAAACATGCCGTCGCCGTCGAGCGCCATGTCGAGGCTGTTACCGGTGGTGTTGAGCGAGCCTTGCGTATCCATCCGCGCGGTGCCCTGCACGCGCACGCCGGTGCCCAGGTTCAGCCCGGTCGCGTACTTCGTCTCCTGCGTCGACTGCGCGCCAGGTGCGGTGATCACCTGGTAACTCAGCGTCTCGAACGCCGCGCGGTCGCGCTTGTACCCGGTGGTGTTAACGTTCGCGAGGTTGTTCGAGATCACCCGCATGCGCGTATCCTGGGCGTCGAGCCCGGTGCGCGCGATGTGCATGGCGGCGGTGGTCATGTCTCTATCGTCCTTATTCTATCGCGCGGGGATCAGCCGGGCATCCGCATGACGGACGCGGCGCCTTCGTCCATCGTCTTGGCTTCCTTGAGCAGGTTCGCCTGCACTTCGTAGCTGCGCTGATTCTCGATCATGTCGACCAGCACCTGCGTCATGTTGACGTTGCTCTGTTCAAGCGCGCCGGACGCCACCTTGGCATCGAGGTTCTCGGGCAGCACCCCGCCGCCGCGCACGTGCATCAGATTGTCGAGCCCCTTGGTGGTCGACGATCCCTTGTCGGAGACGACCTTGATCCGGTCGATCACCGTCGTCTCGGTCGCCTCCGCCCCCTGCGGGACGATCGAGATCGATCCGTCCGAGCCGATCGACAGCGAATTGTACGGCGGCACGGTGATCGGGCCCCCCGAGCCCATCACCAGGAACCCGTCGCCCGTCTGCAACGTGCCCGATGCCGAGACGCTGAGATCGCCGCGGCGGGTATAGGCCTCGGTGCCGTCGGGCGCCTGCACCGCGATCCAGCTCGTCGCGTCGGTCAGCGCCACGTCGAGGTTGCGCCCGGTCTGCGAAAGCGCGCCGACCGAACGGTCGGCGTCGGTCACTTCCTGCGCCGCGGGCGCGCGCGCTTCGAACCGGCTGCCGCCGCCCTTCATCTCGATCCGGTCGAACACGACGCGGTCGGCGCGAAAGCCGGTGGTCGACACGTTCGCCATGTTGTTGGCGATCGCGGCCTGCGCCGCCATGTGCGCCTTGAGCCCCGTCGCCGCGGTATAGACCAGTTTATCCATGCAACGTGCCCCCGGCGCTCAATTCACGAGCGAATGTTGAAGCCGCCGCTCGTTCACGAGCGGATGTTGAAGCCGCCGCTCGTTCACGAGCGGATGTTGAAGCCGCCGCTCGTTCACGAGCGGATATTGAAGATCGTCTGCGAGATCTGGCTCGCGGTATCGAGCGCCTTGGCGTTCGCCTGGAAATTGCGCTGCGCGCTGATCAGCTCGACCAGCTCCTCGGTAATGTCGACGTTCGAGCCCTCGACGGTACCCGACATCAGCTTGCCGAAGCCGTTCTCGTTCGCGCTGCCCATCGTCGCGCTGCCCGACAGCCCGGTCGAGCTCCAGTAATTGCCGCCGTTCTGGCGCAGCCCAGTCGGGTTGACGAAGTTCGCCAGCGCGACCTTGCCGAGCTTCACCGCGTCGCCGTTCGAGTAGCTCGCCATGATGACGCCGGCGCTGTCGACCGCGATGCCGGAGAATTCGCCGAGCGCCGTGCCGTCCTGCGTGCGCGCAGTGATCGCGAACGGTTGCTTGCTCGCCGTCGAGCCGCCGAGGTCGAGCGTGATCGTGCGCGGCTCGCCGCCGGCGACCGGAAACTTGAGCTCTGCACCGCTGGCGGAAATAAGATTGCCGTCGCTGTCGAACGCCATATCGATCGGGCCGCCATCCTCGGGCGCGCTCTCGCCGAGGAAGCTGTGGACGGTCCAGTTGCTAGCCTTGCTCACCGTGCCGTCGCCGGCCGTCTCCTCGGGCTTCCTGACGAAATACTGCGTCAGTGTCTGCGCATTGCCCTTGGCGTCGTAGACGGTGGTGCTGGTGGAGTGCGTGAACGTCGCCGCGTTCGAGCGGCTGAATTCCGCGTCGGTGCCCTTGGCGCCGGCGTTGAGTGCGGCCTTGATGGACACCGTCGAGGTTGCCGTCGCCTCGCCGCTGGTCGTCGGCACCTGCACGTCGATCAACGTGCCGACGCCCGGCACGGTGCCGTCGGTCTCGACCGCATAGGCTTGCAGGCGGCTGCCCTGCGCATCGGTGATGAAGCGATTGGGATCGACAGCGAAGGTGCCGTTGCGCGTGTAGGCAACCGTCGCGCCGCCCGCCGCCGGCGTCTTCACCGCGAAGAAGCCGTCACCCGCCACCGCGAGATCTAGCGACGAGCCGGTGGTAACAAGGCTGCCCTCGCCGAACATCTGCTTGTTCTGCGCCAGCGCGGTGCCCGAACCGACGAGCCGGCGCGGATCGCTGGTGAAGTTCGACGCCATGATGTCGGTGAATTCGCTGCGGCTCTTCTTGAAGCCGTTGGTCGAGACGTTGGCGAGGTTGTGCGAGATCGTCGACATATCGGTCTGCGCGGCCTGCAAGCCCGAGAGCGAGGTATAGAAGGACATGGGGGTTGCTCCTAGAAACGGGGAAAGGGGGGAGGGGCTGGATCAGCCGATCTGGCGTACGGCGCTGGCGGGCACCTCGCCGATCCCCGGCAAGGTGAGGACGGCGGCGCCGCTGGTAGTCGAGACGGAGGTGACGGGCGCCCAGACCAGCCCGGTCGCGGCGATCGCCTGCGTCCCGTCGTTGGCGCTGATCTGCACGGTGAACGGCCCGCTGCCAGCGTCCGCACCGGCGAGGTCCTTGCCGTCCCAGTCGTAAGTGATCGTGCCGGCCTTCTGCGCGCCGAGATCGGCGGTGTGTAGCAGCTGGCCGTTGGCATCCGAGATCGAGACGGTGACCTGGCTCGCGTCCGCGCCAAGCTCGACCGCGCCGGCGATGCCGCCTGCCGATCGGCCGTAGGCGGTGCTGCCCGCCGTCAGCACCGTGCGCCCGACGTAGCTTACCGCGTCCTGCATGCTCGTCGCGCCGAGCTTGTCGGCGATCGCCTTCAGCGTCGAGCCCATCTCGGTGATCCCGGCGAGCGACGAGAATTGCGCCATCTGGGCGACCATCTGCGTGTTGTCGACCGGATCGAACGGATCCTGGTTCTTCATCTGCGCGGTCATAAGCTTCAGGAAATCGGCCTGGCCGAGCGAGGCGGATTTCGCCGTCGCGGTTTTCGCCGCGCCGTTCGCGGTGCTGCTGATCCCGAGGTTCGCGATCGTGCTGTCGAAGGAGGAGGCCATCTATCAGCGCCCCATCTTCAGCGTGTCGACGATCAACGACTTGGCGGTGTTCATCACCTCGACGTTGTTCTGATAGGAGCGCGCGGTCTCCATCATGTCGACCAGCTCCCGCGTCTCGTCGACGGCGGATTGGTAGACGTAGCCGTCCTTGTCGGCCATCGGATTGTTCGGATCGCGGATCTTGATCGGCTCTTCGCCGGCGGTGACGACGCGCTCGACATCCACCGTCGCCATGCCGCTCGCCTGATCGAACTGCGTGCGGAACACGGGCTTCATGCTGCGATACGCCGTTGCCGACGATCCTGTCACTGCGCCTGCGTTGGCCAGGTTCGAGGCGGTGGTGTTCATCCGCACGAGCTGCGCGGACATCGCGCGCCCGGCGACCTGGAAGATCGAGAGTGGATTGGCGGCCATGGCTTATTCTCCCCGCAGCGCGCGCGTGAGCTGATTGATGCGCCCGTTCAGGAACGATAGCGTTGTCTGATACTGGACGGCGTTCTCGGCGAAGGCGGTCTGCTCCTTGCTGAGCTCGACCGTGTTGCCGTCCATCGACGGCGAGTCGGGCACGCGGTACAGCAACGCCTGGTCGATCCCGCTCGCACCCTGTCGCTCGACCGAGGCGAGCGCCTTGGTGAAGTCGATATCGCGTGCCTTGAAGTTCGGCGTCGAGGCGTTGGCGATGTTCGACGCGAGCACGTTCATGCGCTGCGCGCGCACCTCGAGCGCCGCTCCGTGAACGCCGAATAGACTGTCGCTGGCCACTGCCCGAACTCCTGCACGTCTGATGCGCGGGACAATCAGCAAGCGGCGTGCCAAGTGCCGATGCGCCGGCGCAGCAGGCGATCCGGCGGCGCGTGGCGGCAAGATGTTGCCGGGCGGCCGGCAAGCGTTGCCGGACGCGCCATCGCAGCCGCGGCACCACCGCCGCGCGCGATCGCCTCGCTATGGCTTGCCGGTGCGGCGTGCGACGAGCCGAAGGTGACGCCGGTCGATCTGGCCCATGGCTTGCAGACGACGGGGCATGGACCTCGGCACCTTCATCGATCCGACCGCGCTCGCCATCGTCGGGGGCGGCACGATTGCGAGTGCGATCCTGCGCACGCCGGCGGGCGATCTCGCGCGTGCGATCGCCGCGCTCGCCACGCTGCCGCGTCGCCGCTTTTCCGCCGAGCCGCTGTTGCAGCAGATCGCTGCGCTCGGCCGCATCGCGCGGCGGCACGGCGCGATCGCGCTCGACAAGTCGGTGATCGCCGACGCCGATATCGCTGCCGCGGTCGCCGACATCGTTGACGGCCACGCGCCCGAGGCAGTCGCCGTCCGCCTCGATCACCTGCGCCGCGCGCGGATCGAGCGGCATTGCGCCGCCGCCGACGCTTGGGCCGGCATGGCGGAGGCGGCGCCGGCGATGGGCATGGTCGGCACGCTCGTCGGGCTCGTCGCGATGTTCGTGCAGATGACCGATCCGCAGGCGATCGGCGGCGCGATGGCGGTGGCGCTGCTCGCAACGCTCTATGGCGCGCTGCTCGGCAATCTCGTCGCCATGCCGATCGCGAGCCGGCTGCGCGCTGCTGCCCGCCACGAAGCGTTCGAGCGCGCGCGGATCGTCGCGCCGCTCGTCGCGCTCGCAACGCGCGAACAGCCGCGCCCCGTCAGCTTCGCGCCGATTCACCGTGCGAGCGAGGCGGCATGACGCCGGCGCTTGCTTACACCGTCGACGATTTCCCCATGCCCGCGGCGGCGCGCCCGCTGTGGCTCGTGACGCTCGCCGATCTCGCGCTGTTGCTCGTCGGCTTCTTCGTCCTGTTGCAGGCGAACCAGCAGCTCGACAAAAAGGCGCTGGCGAGCGGCTTTCGCGCCGGCTTCGGCGCGTCGGCGGACAAGGGCGCACCCGATCCGCTACCCGTCGCGGCGGCTGGCATGTTCAACTTCGCCCCCGGCAGTGCGACGCTGCCCGCCGCGCCTGACGGCCTTGTCGCTTGGGCGCGCGAGGCGACGCGTGATCCGCGCGTGTCGCTGCGCATTACCGCTGCGGTCGACGGCACGGCAGCCGACGTCGATGGTGATACCGGCAGCGCCGCGGTGCTGGCTGCCGATCGCGCGCGCGCCGTCGCCGCCGCGCTTGCCGATGTCGCCCCCGGCCGCCTCGTCATCTTCACCGCCGACCAGCCATCGCGCCGGCAGGTGGTCGTCACCCTGTCGTTTACCGGAGAGAAGAAGTGATCGCGCTCCTGCTGGCGCTTGGCGCCGTCGCCTTTCAGGATACCGCCGCGCTCGACCGCGCCGTCGCCGCCTTCACCGGCAAGCCGATCGGCAGCGAGGGCGGCGCGCGCGCCGTGGTCGACCCGCGGCTGCGCCTGGCACAATGCCCGACGGTCGCGCTGTCGTGGCGCACCGACGCGCACGATGCCGTCGTCGTGTCTTGCGGCGGACCCGATTGGCGCATCTTCGTGCCCGTCGCGATGCCGCCCCGCGCTACGGTGATCGCGCGTGCCGCCGCCGCGCCACTCCCCGCCGCAGCGGCGGAAAAAGTCATCCGCCGCGGCGATCCGCTGGTGATCGAGGCGGGATCGCCAGGCTTTGCGATCACCCGCGAGGGCGTCGCGATGGCCGATGCCGCCACCGGCCAGCGGCTGATGGTGCGCGTCGACGAGGGCAAGATGCCGGTCCAGGCCGTCGCGCTGTCGCCCGGCCGCGCGACGCTGCCCGGCTGGGGCGAGTAAAAAAATGCTAAAGTTCGCACAGCGCCGGCCGTTTGTTGGATCGCAGAGGCGGCGAAGCAGGTGTTCCGATGGTCGATCCGATAGGGCCGAAACCCGTAGCGAACGATCGCAGGATCGGCGCGATAGCACGCGCGGTATCGCCGCGCGGGGCGACCAGTGCCGCCAGCCAGCCGCTCACCACGCCGACGACGCCGACGCTCGCGGCGCAGCTCGCCGCCAGCCCGCCGGTCGACGTCGAGCGCGTGGCGAAGATCAAGCGCGCGGTGGCAGAGGGCAACTTCCCGCTCTCGCCCGATACGATTGCCGATCGCCTGATCGCCGCCCGCTACGAATGGATGTCGCATGACCCGGCGTGACGCCCTGATCCGCGTGATCGACACGCTGCATCACGAGATCGCCGCGCTGAAGACGAACGACGTCGCCGGGCTCGAGCGCGCCACCTCGGCCAAGCTCACCGCGATCGAGACGTTGCAGCAGCTGGGCGACGGCCCGGCCGGCCCCGAACTGCGCGAGCTGGCGGACGAAGCCGATCGCCTCAACGATACGTGCCGTATCTACGTCAACCTGATGGCGGCAAATGTTCGCCGCCGCCTGCAACTTCTGACCGGCGAGGGCGGCAACGCCTATCGCCGCGGCCCCGTCGCCTACGCCTGATCGCGCGCACTATCGGCTAGCGCGCCTGCGCTGATCGCTGACTGGCACACTCCTTGCTGCTTGGGTTCCCGAACAGGGAAGTGCCGCAGCAACGATGACCGTCAATGCCCTCAATACCGCGATCGGCCGGGTGCAGTCCGCGATCCAGCGCGCATCCGCGAAGACCGGAATCGACTTCGATTACCTGCTCGGCCAGGCAAAGGTCGAGAGCGGCTTCAACGCCGGTGCGCGGGCGCGTACCTCCTCGGCGAGCGGGCTCTATCAGTTCATCGAACAGTCCTGGCTCGCGGTGGTGAAGGATCACGGCGCGGAGCACGGGATGGGCTGGGCCGCGAACGGCATTCAGCGGACCTCGTCGGGGCGGCTCACCGTCACCGATCCGCAGATGCGCCGCGCCATCCTCGATCTGCGCAACGATCCCGAAGCCGCCTCGCTGATGGCGGCCGAGCACGCGTCGGACAACAAGGATGCGCTCGAGGCAAGTCTCAGCCGGGCAGCGACTGGCACCGATCTCTACATGGCGCATTTCCTGGGGCTGGGGGGTGCCAAGCAGTTCCTGAAGGCGATGCAGGTATCGCCCGAGCGCCCCGCCGCGAGCATGTTCCCCGCCGCTGCGGGCGCCAACCGCAACGTCTTCTACAATCGTGACGGCTCGGCGCGCTCGCTGTCGGACGTTTACCAGCGGTTCGGCGCGAAGCTGGGCGAGGGGGCAGGGGCTGCCGGCAGCACCGGCAATGCCGGCAACGATCTGCCGCGCATGCAATTTGCCGCGCAGATGCTCGACATGGAAGGCGCGACGGTCATCACCGGCGCCAACCAGTCGGCGTCGGACGCGATGAGCTGGGCCACCGCCGCCATGGGCCGCGCACCCGCCGGTGCGGCCGGGGTGACACAGGCAAGCCTGCTGCGCCCGTCGCCCGACAACGCGCGCCTCGCCTACATGATGCTCGCGCGGATGGGCGGCTGAGGCGATGAAGCTCCTCGCCAACTCGCGCCAGGCGGCGCTCCCCGCCGCGATCCTGCTGCTCGTCGTCGTCATGGTCGTGCCGATCCCGGCCTTCCTGCTCGACGTGTTCTTCGTCGCCAACATCGCGATCAGCCTCGCGGTGCTGATGGTCGCGTTGAACGCGCAGAAGCCGCTCGACTTCTCCGCCTTTCCCACGGTGCTGCTGTTCGCCACGCTGTTCCGCCTCGGCCTCAACGTCGCCTCGACGCGCGTCGTGCTGGTCCACGGGCATGAGGGCGAAGCGGCGGCCGGCCACGTGATCGAGGCGTTCGGCAGCTTTCTGATCGGCGGCGACTATGTCGTCGGCATCTTCGTCTTCGCGATCCTGATGATCATCAACCTGATCGTCGTTACCAAGGGCGCCGGCCGCGTCTCCGAAGTCTCGGCGCGCTTCACGCTCGACGCGCTGCCCGGCAAGCAGATGGCGATCGACGCCGACTTGAACGCCGGGCTGATGACGCCCGAAGAGGCCAAGAAGCGTCGCGTCGAAGTCGCGACCGAAGCCGATTTCTACGGCTCAATGGACGGTTCGTCGAAGTTCGTGAAGGGCGACGCGATCGCCGCGATCCTGATCCTCGCGGCGAACATCATCGGCGGGCTGATCCTCGGCCCCGTCAGCCACGGCATGTCGATCGCCGATGCGGCGAAGGGCTATACGCTGCTCGCGATCGGCGACGCGCTGGTCGCGCAGCTGCCGTCGCTGATGCTGTCGATCGCCGCCGCCGCGATCGTCACCCGCGTGTCGTCGGAAAAGGATCTCGCCGGACAGATCGGCAGCCAGTTCGGCAGCCCGCGTACCTGGGCGCCGGTCGCCGGCATCCTCGGCCTTCTCGGCGTGCTGCCGGGGATGCCGCACCTCATCCTGCTCCCCGCCGCCGGGATTGCGGGCTTCACCGCGTGGAAGCTCAACCAGATCGCGCAGCGCCCGGCACCGGTGGAGGAGGCGCCCGCCGCCGAGCCGATCGACCAGTCGCGCATCGGCTGGGACGAGGTGACCGACGGGATGATGGTCAACCTCGACATTGGCTACGGCCTGGTGCCGCTGGTCGACGAGCGCAAGGGTGCGCCGCTGATGGGCCGGATCACCGGGGTGCGGCGCCAGCTGTCGAAGGAGCTCGGCTTCGTCGTGCCGCAGGTGAAGGTGCGCGACGACATCAACCTGGCGCCCTACACCTACCGGCTCGTCGTCGGCGGCGTCGTGGTCGGCGAGGATCAGGTCTCGCCCGACGAGATGCTCGCGCTCGATACCGGCACCGGCTTCGGCGACCTGAAGGGCAAGAAGGCGAAGGATCCGACCTTCGGGCTCGACGCGACGTGGATCGCGCCGGGCGACGCCGATGCCGCGACCGGCGCCGGCTATCTGGTGGTCGATTCGGGCACCGTCATCGCCACGCACCTCAACCACGCACTCGGCCAGAACGCCGCCGATCTGCTCGGCGCCGACGAGGTGCAGGCGCTGCTCGACGGGCTGAAGGAGCGCAATCCGCAGCTCGTCGCCTCGCTGGTGCCGCAGCCGCTGTCGCTCACCACGCTGACCGGCGTGCTCAAGGCGCTGCTCAACGAAGGCATTACTTTGAAGGAATTCCGCCGGATCGCCGCCGCGGTCGCAGTGATCGCGCAGCGCACGCAGGACGCCGACGAGATCGTCGAGCTGATCCGTCCCGAGCTCGGGCCGCTCATCATCCAGAAACTGTGCGGGGTGCGAGAGCCGCTGCGCGTGATGACGCTGGAGGGCGGGCTCGAGGGGCTGCTCGGCCAGGCGATGCGTGCCGATCCGTCGCGCCGCCACGTCATCGAGCCTGATCTCGGCCGACGCATCGTCGATGCGCTGCAGCGCGCTGCGCAACCGATGATCGCCGAGGCCAAGCCGTTCGCGCTCGTCGTCCAGCCCGCGATCCGCGTCGCGATCCGCAAGCTCGTCAAAACCTGTCTGCCGGATACCCCCGTCATGAGCTTCTTCGAAGTCCCCGAGGACAAGGCGGTCGAAGTCGTCGCCGTCATCGGCGCGAACGATACGCACCCGGCGAACGGCATGCTGGGTGGCGGCCAACCGCAGGCGCTCGCGGCATGAGCGCCGAGCCGCATCGCAGCGCGTTCGCGAACGCCGCGCCGCTCACTTATAGTCCGCGTGCGCGCGCACGCGAGGAAGGCGCGCTGGTACGCGAGCATCTGCCGCTCGTCCGCCGGCTCGCCTGGCATGTCCACGGCAGCGTCTCCACCGCGGTCGAGGTCGAGGATCTCGTACAGACCGGACTCGTCGCGCTGGTCGAGGCCGCCGCCGCGTTCGAGGATCGCGGGCAGGTGACGTTTCGGCAATATCTCACCACGCGACTGCGCGGCGCGATGATCGACGAGCTGCGCCGCCACGCCGCGATGACGCGCGGCGCCATCCGCCGCCGCCGCGATTATGCCCGCGCCGTCCAGGTGCTGACCGGCGAGCTTGGCCGCGCGCCAAGCGAGGCGCAGCTCGCCGCGCGTCTCGGCGTCTCGGTCGACAAATTGCGGTCCGAATACGTGACGGCCGAGGCCGCCAAGTTCGATTCGATCGACGAGGTCTACACCGACGACCAGCCCTGGTTCGCCAGCGACGAGCCGAACGCGTTCGATCAACTCGCCGAGGGGCAGCAGCGCGCGCGCCTCGTCGCCGCGATCGCTGCGCTGCCCGAACGCGAGCAGCTGGTGATCCAGCTCTACCATGTCGAGGAACTTAACCTAGAGGAGATCGGCGCGGTACTCGGCGTCGGGTCGGCGCGCGTCTGCCAAATCAAATCGGCAGCGCACGCCAAGCTCAAGAAGGCGCTCCTGCGCGCCGGTTGAGGCGCCGCCGGGCGGTAACCGGCTGCGAATGTGTCATAAACTGCGACACTGACGCAGATTATACCGAATCCCCGGAACGCCGGCCTCGCCCTGCGCGTACCTCGGGGCGATGCCACAACCTGCCACACCGATGTTCCCCTGGCGCCACGTCGACCAGGAACGCTTCGAGACGCTGCTGCACGATCACGTCACGGATCGGCTATTCCCGTGTGTCGGCGCCAAGGCCGCGCTCGCCCGTGGCACGCTCAACACGCTCGCCTGCAACCGGATCGACAGCGGGTGGGACGATCTGCGGATCCACGACGGGTTGATGCGCTTCGCCGAGGCGTATCGCGAGGAGCCCGGCCTGTTCCGCAGTTTCGCCGTCGTCTTCGACGGGCCCGAGGATCTCGACGAGCCGAGCTTCGAGCGCGCGCTCTGGTCGCGCATTCAGTCGCTGTCGGACAAGGATGTGTGGCGCGGGCAGGCGTATGACGCGCGCGTCAGCCACGATCCCGACGATCCGCATTTCTCCTTGAGCTTCGGCGGCGAGGCGTTCTTCGTCGTCGGCCTGCATCCCAACGCCAGCCGCCCGGCGCGCCGCTTCGACAAGCCCACGCTGGTGTTCAACCTGCACGACCAGTTCGAGACGCTGCGCGCGACTGGCCAATATGAGGGGATGCGCGAGAAGATTCTGGTGCGCGACGAGAAGCTCGCCGGATCACGCAACCCGATGCTCGCGCGCCACGGCGCGTCGAGCGAGGCGCGGCAATATAGCGGCCGCGTCGTGGACGATGGCTGGGCGTGCCCGTTTCACTACAGCGGCGACAACGGCTAAAGCCGCGCCGATGCCCATCGATACTGCCGCTGCCCGCGAAACCGCCACCCGTATCCCCGAGCGCAGCGGCACTGCGTTCCGCCTTGCCGCCGGCGCAACGCTGGAGGTGATCGATCCGAAAGGCTGCCAGGTGTCGGACCTGCTCGCCTTCAATGCCGATGATGTCGGCGAGGCGATCTCCGCCGGTCGTACATTCGATTATGCCGAAACGATCTATCTCACCACCGGCCACACGCTCTACTCGAACCGCTCGCGTCCCATGCTTGAGATCGTCGCCGACGACGTCGGGCGGCACGACTTCCTGCTCACCCCGTGCAGCGTCGAAACCTTTCGGCATTTCTATCCCGACAAGCCGCTCCACCGCGGCTGTTTCGGCAACCTCGCCGCCGCGCTCGCGCGCTATGGCATCGCCGAGGACATGATCCCGAGCGCGTTCAACTGTTTCATGAACGTGCCGGTCGATGGAGAGACGGGCAAGCTGCGCGTCCTGCCGCCGATCAGCAAGGCGGGCGACCGCATCACCTTTCGCGCCGCGATGGACCTCGTCGTCGGCCTCACCGCCTGTTCGGCGTACGATTCGAACGGCGGCAGCTTCAAACCCATCGACTATCTGATCCGCTAGGCCGGCACCGCCGCGCCATCGCAGACGACGGGCTCTTCAAAAACGGCAAACCCCGGCTGCCGCGCGGCAACCGGGGTTCGTGATCGGCACCCGCACCCGATGTGGGGGCGGCGCCGGTGCCGAGCGATCGGTGATTAGCCGAGCAGCTTCAGCACGCCCTGCTGCGACTGGTTCGCCTGGCTGAGCATCGCGGTCGAGGCCTGCGACAGGATCTGCGCCTTTGCGAGATTGGTCGATTCCGCGGAGAAATCGGCGTCCTCGATCCGGCTGCGCGCGTCGGACAGGTTGGTAGCGTTCGAGGTCAGGTTGTTCACTGCGCTCTCGAGGCGGTTCTGTGCTGCACCAAGCCCGGCGCGGGTCGTCGCGACGGTGGCGAGCGCAGTATCGAACTTGGCAAGGTCAACCGCAGCCAAACGCGCCGTTGTACCTGTTGCCGTGAAGTCGACGATCTGGCTCAGCTGACCTTCAGCCGGTGGGCCCGCGACATAAGCCGCGTCAAGTTTCGGCAGGCTCAGCGTCACGGTGTCAGTTGCGTTGGCACCTGCCTGAATCGTGATATCATTGCTTGCCGTCGCAAACAGATTCTTTCCATTGAACGTCGTATTCTTGACCACCGACTGAATCTGTTGCGCCAACGCCTCCTGCTCGGCGACGATATTGGCGGAATCGCTGGTCGAATAGGTGCCGTTCACCTTCTGCACCTGGAGCTCGCGCATACGCTGCAGCATGTTGCTGACCTCGTCGAGCGCGCCTTCGGCGGTCTGCGCCAGGCTGATGCCGTCGTTCGCGTTGCGGATGCCCTGGTTCATGCCGCGGATCTGCGCGGTCATCGAGCTGCTGATCGCCAGGCCGGCGGCGTCGTCCTTCGCGGAATTGATGCGCTTGCCGGTGGACAGGCGCTCCATCGCGGTCGACAACATATCCTGCGCCTTGGCCGAAGCGTTCGAGGAACGCAGGGCTGAAATATTGCTTCCGATAACAGACATTGTCGATCTCCAAGTTCGGCGTCCACCACCGCCCCCAAGGCGAGGGCCTAACCACCTCAGCAAGAGAAACGACCGGTTCGTGGCGGGCTTTAGGGCAAAGTTTGCACGTTGCGCCGGTTCTTGATCCCGCGTTCAACTCGCTAAGACTGGCATGAGGTCACGAGCGCTATGGACCTGCGCCGGACGCAGAAAAGCCCCGGCGAGCAATTGCCGCCGAGGCTTTACGCCCGCTCTGAAGACGGGGCGGGCGGTAACGCAGCCGGCACCCTTAAAGGGGGGGCGGCGCCGGCTCCGCAGCTCTTAGCCAAGCAGGCGCATTACGCCCTGCTGCGACTGATTGGCCTGGCTCAGCATCGCGGTCGACGCCTGCGAGAGGATCTGCGCCTTCGCAAGGTTCGTCGATTCCGACGAGAAGTCCGCGTCCTCGATGCGGCTGCGCGCGTCCGAAAGGTTCGTGGCGTTCGAGGTCAGGTTGTTGACCGCGCTCTCCAGGCGGTTCTGCGACGCGCCGAGGCCCGAGCGGACGGTGGCGACGTACGCAAGCGCATCGTCGAACGCTAGAATCGTCGGCACTACCGGCGGCGTGGCGGCGCTGTCGCCGGTCATGCCATTCACCGTGGCGGTCAGATCGACCACCGCGTTCAACTTGTTGACCGTGCCAGTTGCATTGTTGAGATCGGCGATGCTGATCGAGACCGTGTCGGTAGCATTCGCGCCGGCCTGGATCGTCACCGACTGCGCAGTGCCGGGGGTGCCGTTGCCCTTGAACAGGTCAGTGCCGTTGAAATTGGTATTTCTAATCACCGAGCGGATCTGGTCGGCGAGCGCATTCTGCTCCGAATAGATGTTCTGCTTGTCGCCGGCGGCATAGGTACCATTCTCGGACTGCACGCGCAGTTCGCGCATGCGCTGCAACATGTTGCTGACCTCGTCGAGCGCGCCTTCGGCGGTCTGCGCCAGGCTGATGCCGTCGTTCGCGTTGCGGATGCCCTGGTTCATGCCGCGGATCTGCGCCGTCATCGAGCTGCTGATCGCGAGGCCGGCGGCGTCGTCCTTGGCCGAGTTGATGCGCTTGCCGGTCGACAGGCGCTCCATCGCGGTCGACAGCATCTTGCTCGCGCTGGTCGAGGCGTTCGACGCGCGCAGCGCCGACGTGTTGGAAGCGATAACGGTCATGGTGATCTCCGTATGGGTCTCGACGCGAACGCTGCCCCCCTTGCGGGCGTCGATCCGTCGCCACACCAAACGGCCGCCGGCCGGCAAACTTTAGCCGATTTTCTGCCGGCGACCGGCAAATCGCCGCCGGTCGCGCGCGCTCGCGGTGTGCCCGTGATGCGCGCGCTCTCGCGTGTGTACGTGGGTACGCGGCGCGGGTGTAGGCGCGGGTGTGGGCGCGGGGGCACGCGCCCGGAAATATTCTGCCGGCCGGCTGCCGGCGAAACTGGTCGTTAACCATTTGAGCGGCATCAGCAGCGTCGTTCCGAAGGAGGAAGACCTTGCGTTCGATCGTTCCCACCGCCGCGATTGCCGATGCCCATATCGCGCTCGTCTCGTCGCTGCGCGCCCAGGGGTTCAGCGTCGCTGCCGCCGGCACCCGGCCGCAGGCCGATACCGCGTGGCTGGTGGCGCCGGGTGAGGCATCGCCGGTGCCGTCGCGCACGGTGGTGCTGGCGCGCGGCGAGCGGCAGGTGGTGCCGTATCGCGATGGCGCCCCTGCGCGGCTGACGTTCGATCACGCCGACGCCGTCGTTGGCAACGCCTTCGTCCGCGCGCTCGCCGGCGGGCCCGAGCTGCCGACCGCCGCCGATCCCGAGAGCCTGGCGCTCTACGCGCTCGCCGAGCGCGTCGCCGAGGCCGACATCACCGTGCTCATCAACGGCCCCACCGGCACCGGCAAGGAAGTGCTCGCGCGCACCATCCATCGCAATTCGGCGCGCCGCGACGGCCCGTTCATCGCGATCAACTGCGCCGCGCTGCCCGAGACGATGCTCGAGGCGATGCTGTTCGGCCACGTGAAGGGCAGCTTCACCGGCGCGTCGTCGGGTGGCGACGGCTTCTTCCGCGCGGCGCACGGCGGCACGATCGTGCTCGACGAGATCGCCGAGATGCCGCTGCCGCTCCAGGCCAAGCTGCTGCGCGTGCTGCAGGAGCGCGAGGTGGTGCCGATCGGCGCGACGCATCCGGTGCCGATCGACGTGCGTGTCGTCGCCTGCGCCAACCGCGATCTGCAGGCCGAAGTCGCCGCGGGTCGGTTCCGCGCCGATCTCTACTACCGCCTGTCGGTATTCCCGCTCACCACGCGCCCGCTGGCGGATCGCCCGCAGGACGTGCCGGCGCTCGTCGCGACGATGGTCCTGCGCCACGCCGGCACGCGCGCGGTGGTGCCGTGGCCGTCGGACGCCGCGATCGCGCGGCTCGTCGGCCATGACTGGCCCGGTAACGTGCGTGAGCTGGAAAACGTGATCCAGCGCGCGCTGCTGTTCTGCGGCGGCGCGACGATCGAGGCCGAGCATATCGTGTTCGACCGTCCGGCCGCGCCGCGTCTCGCCGCAGTGCCGGCGAGCGACGAGCCGGCGACCCTCGGCCACGTTGTCCAGCTCTCCGAATTTGCCGCGATCCGCGAGACGATGAAGGCGTGCGGCGGCAATCGCATCGAGACCGCGCGCCGGCTCGGCATTTCGGAACGAACCTTGCGTTACCGCTTGGCGAAGGCGCGCGAGCAGGGTGAGGAGATCGCGGCGCCGCATGATCGGAGGTTGACGGCATGAGTGGGGTCGGGGGTGTCGGCGGGATCGACCGGGTGATGGCGCTGCGCGCGCAGATCCTGGAACGCAACGCCGCCTTGAGCCGCGCCAACGCGACCGCTGCCGCCGCGCCGAGCGCGCCGACATCGGGCGCGCAGCAGGCGGGCAGCTTCGCCGCGACGATGGAGAATGCACTCCAATCGGTGAATAACCAGGCGCAGAAGGCGTCGGCGCTGTCCGAGGCGTACGAGCGCGGCGAAACGGTGGACATCGCCAAGGTGATGCTCGCCCGCCAGGAAGCGTCGGTCGGCTTCGAGGCCACGCTTCAGGTCCGCAACAAGATCCTGTCCGCCTACAAGGACATCATGAGCATGCCGGTCTGATATGGCAAACGCACTCGCCCCTTCGAACCCGATCATCCCCGAACGCTTCGCCAATCCGCTGAAGCAGATCCAGGGCGTCTTCGCGCAGCCCGCGGTGCGCCGCGCCGGGCCGATGGCGATGATGGTCGGGCTGATCGGCGCGTCCGCGCTCGCCTGGTCGGCGCTGTCGGGCGCACCGCAGAAGACGCTGTTCAGCGGGCTGCCCGATGCCGACAAGGCGGCGGTGACCTCTGCGCTGAACGCCGCGAGCATCGACAGCCAGATCGACGAGGCCACCAACGCCGTCACCGTCAACGAAGAGGATTTTTCGCGCGCGCGGTTGCTGCTCGCCGGGCAGGGCCTGCCCAAGGCGGCGCCTGGCGGCTACGCGATCCTCGATCAGCTGCCGATGGGCGTCAGCCGCGCCGTCGAGGGTGAGCGCCTGCGCCAGGCGCGCGAGACCGAGCTCGCACGCTCGATCCAGGAAATCGACGCCGTCGTCGAGGCGCGCGTGCATCTTGCGATGCCCGAGGCGAGCGTCTTCGTGCGCGACAGCGCGCAGCCCAGCGCCTCCGTCGTCGTCAAGTTGCAAGGCGGGCGGGCGCTGTCGGACGCGCAGGTGCAGTCGATCATCAACCTCGTCGCCTCGTCGGTGCCCGGCATGAAGCCCGAGGCGGTAACGATCGTCGACCAGATGGGCGCGCTCTTGTCGAAGCCCGGCGGCGTCGGCGAGAGTGGCAGCGATCAGCGCATCACACTTCAGCGGCGGCTCGAAGACAAGTATCGTGCGCAGCTGCTGCAGCTGCTGACGCCGCTCGTCGGCGCGGGCAATTTCACCGCCGAGGTGCAGGCCGACGTCAACATGGACGAGACGTCGGCGACGCGCGAGAGTTTCGAGAAGCAGGGTGTCGTGCGCGCGGAAACGGGCGCGTGGACGGGCAATCAGGCGTCAGTGGCGCAAGGGCCCGGCGGCATCCCCGGCGCGCTAAGCAACACGCCCCCGCCGGCAAGCACGCTGCAACAGCCGCAGGCCGCGGTCGGCGCGGATGGTCGCCCGATCCCGACCGGCCAGGCGGTCGCGGGCGGCCCGGCGCCCGACGCCAACAAGCAGTCCGATCAGTTCGCCCGCTCGTACGATCTTGGCAAGGAAGTGTCGGTGACGCGCGCCGCGCCCGGCGGGATCAAGCGCCTGTCGGTCGCCGTCCTGCTGCGCGATCCCGAGAAAGGCCGGCGCACCGCGGCGGAGATCAACCAGATCACGCAGCTAGTCCGCTCCGCGGTCGGCTTCGATCAGGCGCGCAACGACCAGGTGACCGTGATCAGCCGCAAGTTCGCCGGCAGCGATGCGGAGGAAGGCAATGGCCCGGCGTGGTACGACAATAACTGGCTGCCGGTGGTGGCGCGCAACGTCACCGCGATCCTGATCGCGCTGCTCGTGCTGCTGCTCGGCGTGCGTCCGCTGCTCAAGACGATGACGAAGAAGAAGGACGAGGCGGGCGATCCTGCGACGCGTCCCGGCCTCGGCCGCGCGATCGGCGGCGCCTCGGACGAGGATGGCGACGCAGGCGAGGCGGCAACACCGGGGACGATCGCGGTCGCGCCGCCGGTGACGCTCGACGAAATCGAGGCAGGCCGCAACTATGACGAGCGGATCGGTGCGGTGCGTGGCTTCACGCGCGACAACCCGGCGCGCGCTGCACTGGCGGTGCGCGACATGATGAAGGCGCCCGCGCTGTGAGCGTCGACATTCCGCTGCGCACGTTCACGGGGACGGAGCGTGCCGCGGTGCTGATGATGCTCGTCGGCGAGGATGAGGCGGCGTCGATCCTCCAGAAGCTCGAGCCCGACGAAGTGCGCGAGCTCGGCCGCGCGATGTTCACCGTCGCCGACGTGAGCGAGGCCGACGTCGAAGGCGTGCTCGACGATTTCGTCGGCCGCGCGCGCGAGCGGACCGGCATCAGCTTCGACCCGCGGCCCAAGATCGAGGCGGTGATGCACCGCGCGCTCGGCCAGGAGAAGGCGGAGAGCGTGCTCGCGCGCATCACCCCGCCCGAGGCGGCGTGCGAGATCGACCTGCTCGACTGGCTCGACGCGACCGACATCGCCGCGATGATCGAGAAGGAACATCCGCAGATCGCCGCGGTGCTGATCGCGAACCTCGATCCCGCGGTCGGCGCGCAGGTGCTGGAGCTGCTGCCCGACGCGGCGCAGCCCGAAATCCTTCACCGCATCGCCAAGCTCGGCCCGATCACGCCCGAGGCGGTCGATACGCTGAAGACGATGATCGCCAACCGCTCGTCGGCGGGCGGGCAGGGCGCGCAGGTGAAGCTGGGCGGCACGCGTGAGGCGGCGAAGATCCTGCAGGGCGCGCGCAAGGCAACCGAGCAGCGTGTGATGCCCAAGCTTTTCAAGCTCGACAAGGAAACGGCGAAGGCGATCGAGGAGGCGATGTTCGTCTTCGACAACCTGCTCGACATGGACGACAAGAACCTCGGCACGCTGATCCGCAACGTCGACAGCGACATCCTGACGCGCGCGCTGAAGGGCGTCGACGAATTCGCCCGCAACCGCTTCCTCGGCTGCATGTCGGCGCGCGCCGCCGACGGCATCCGCGACGAGATGGAAGCGCGCGGCCCGATGAAGCTGAGCGAGGTGCTCGAGGCGCAGAAGGTCATTATCCAGATCGCCCGCACGCTGGCCAAGGACGGCACGATCATGATGGGCGGCGGCGAGGACGATTATGTTTGAGGCGGCGCAACCGTTCGTCGTCGGCCTGTCCGCGCGCCACGACGACGCCGCGCAGCGGCTGCAGCGCGTCTTCGCCGACCGCCCGGCGGGATTCGCCCCGGCCGATCTGATCGCGCGGATCGAGGACGCGTTCGCCACCGAAGGCGGTCCGCGCAGCTATGCCCCCGCCGATCCGTCGGCGAACCCGACCGAGGGGTGGAACCCGCTCGACCCGACCGTGACCGACGCGCCGTTCATCGATCCGATCGAGGAAGCGCGGCGCGAGGGCTATGACGAAGGCTTCGCCGCAGCGCAGGCGGCGCACGATGCTGCCAGCCGCCGCGATCTCGATCTGCTCGAAGGCGTGCTGGCGGCGCTCAAGTCCGACGATCGCATCGATCGCGACCGGATCGCCGCGCAACTGCGGCAGACGGTGCTTCATCTCGTCACCCGGCTGGTCGGCGAGGTCGGCATTTCCGCCGATCTGCTTGCCGGGCGGGTGGAGGCGGCGGCGGAACTGCTCGCCGACGCATCGGAAAGCGCGATCCTGCGCGTTGCGTCCGCGGACGTGGCGCTGCTCGAGGGCCGCCTGCCGGCCTCAATCTTCGCGGTCGCCGATCCGGCACTGGCGCGCGGTACCTTCGTGCTCGAGGCCGCCTCGACGATTGTCGAGGACGGACCAGCGCTGTGGCTGGAACAGCTGACCCACGCGCTCGACAAGGTCGCGGTGCCCTCGGCCGCCTGAGCGGTCGATCGCCCACCCGTTCGATCCCGCCAAGGACCCGCGATGCTCAACCGCTTCACCGCCGATTATCTCGACGCGCTTGGCAATGCCGATTTCCGGCCGGCACCCAAGGTCGCCGGGCGGCTCGCGTCGTACGACGGGCTGCTGATGGAGGCGGTGGGGCTGACGCTGCCGGTCGGTACGGTGTGCCAGGTCGGTGAAAAGGGCGCGGGGGTCGAGGCGGAGGTGATCGGGTTCCGCAACGGCCGTACGCTCTTGATGAACCTCGGCGGGCCCGCCGCGCTGCTGCCGCAGATGCCGGTGCGCCCGACCGGTGCGCCGGGCGAGGCGGAAGTCGGCGCGGCGATGCTCGGCCGCGTCGTCGACGGGGCGGGCAAGCCGATCGACGGCAAGGGCCCGATCCGTGGCGCCGGCCGCTGGCCGCTCGCCGGCAAGCTGCAATCTCCGCTCGATCGCGGCCGCGTGCTCGAGCCGCTCGACGTCGGCGTGCGCGCGATCAACGGGCTCCTTACCATCGGCAAGGGCCAGCGCGTCGGCATCATGGCGGGCTCGGGTGTCGGCAAGTCGGTGCTGCTCGGCATGATGGTGCGGGCGGCCAAGGCCGACGTCATCGTCATCGGGCTGATCGGTGAGCGCAGCCGCGAAGTCGCCGACTTCCTCGAGACCAAAGTCGCCGGCGCGGCGCGCGAACGGTCGGTGGTGGTGGCGGTGCCGGCCAACCATTCGCCGGTCCTGCGCATCCGCGGTGCCTTGCGCGCGACGGCGATCGCCGAGGCGTTCCGCGACGAGGGCAAGAACGTGCTGCTCATCATGGATTCGCTGACCCGCGTCGCGCACGCTGGGCGAGAGATCGGACTGGCGCTGGGAGAGCCCGCTTCGGCGCGCGGCTATCCGCCATCGGCGATCGCGATGCTGCCGAACCTCATCGAGCGCGCGGGCACCGACGTGAACACCGGCGGCGCGATCACCGCGATCTACACCGTGTTGGCGGACGGCGACGACGGCAACGACCCCGTCGTCGATTCGGCGCGCTCGATCCTTGATGGCCATATCGTGCTGAGCCGCGCGCTCGCCGAGCACGCCGTCTATCCCGCGATCGACGTCTCCAAATCGGTCAGCCGCGTGATGACCGACATCGCCGATCGCGCGCACGTCCAAGCCGCGCGCGTGCTGCGGCGCCACCTCGCGACGTATGAAGAGAACCGCGATCTGGTGCTGATGGGGGCATATCGGGCGGGCGCCGATCCCGCGATCGACGCCGCGATCGCCTATCATCCGGCGGTGATGGAATATATTCGCCAGGATGCCGACGGCAGCGTGACGCTCGACGATGCGGTCGCCGAGCTGACGGGCGTGTTCGGCGATGGATAGCAAGAAGCTCGCGCGGCTCCACCGCGTGCGCACGCTCCAGCTGGGCATGGCGCAGGCGGCGGAAACGCAGGCGCGCGACCGGCTGGCGAGCGAGACGCAGCTGTCGCATCGGATCGCGCAGCTCGCCGCGGCGGTATCGCCCGGTGCCGGGGACGGCGCGGCGCTGTCGTTCGCCGCGATGGCGCATTACCGCGACAAGCTGCACCGCACCGCCGAGGCGGCCGACAATCGTGTGCGCGCGGCCGAGGCCGATGCAGCCCGCGCACTCGAATCGCGCCAGTCGGCGAAGCGCGATCAGACGGCGGTCGAGAAGCTGATCGCACGCGGCGAGAAGGAAGCCGCGCTGCGCGCGATCCGTGCGTTGCAGGAAGCGCCGCCGTCGAGGAAGGTTCGGCACGATCCTTGCTGATCGCTTCGCGGGTTCCATTCCGACGAGGCAGTGCGCCGCTCCATGACGCCTACAGTGTTTCCTTCCAGCACCAAGACGGTTGGTCTGCCACCGCCCGGCACCGGCGCATCGCCGATGCCGGGCAGCTCGACTCAATCACCGGCGGCGGGCTTCGCCAACCTGTTTCCCGCCATCGTCGCGCCCGTGATGCCGCGGCAGCGCGATGCCGAACCCGGCAAGGCTTTGCCGGCAACGGGCGCCGGCGACGCGTCCGCGACGCCGTGGATCGCGCCATCCGAGTGGCCCGCGATCTGCCCGCCGACAAAGCCGCTCACCGGCGGTGCGGCCAAGGGCATCGGCCCGCAGACGATTGATCCGTCGGCGAATCGTGCTCCGCGTGCGGATGCTGCGCTCGACGGTGTCGGAAGCGAAGGCGGTACTGCTGACGCGGGCGCAAGCGACGCGGAGACTGCGCCTGGTGGAACGCCGCTGGGCGAGGCGGTCGATGCCGCCACCGCAACGCTCGTGCTTGGCTCGATCGCGCCCGGCGTGTGTCCGCCAGCGCCCGTTCTTCACGTCGAACTCGTCGTGCCGATCGGCGATCAGCGGGCAAACGGCGGTTCCACGCCGAGCGTGTGTCCGGCCGCTCCGGATTGGCAGGTCGAAACTGTCGGGTCGAATACCGGCGTGCCCCCGGTCGGCGTCCCGCCCGTCATGCCGCTCGCCCCTGCTGCGATCGGCACTGCGCCCGCCAATGCGGATGGTGCGTCGAGTGGGCGCATCGCCGCGCCTTTGCTTGCCTCATCGCTTAGCGCGTCTCCCGTCACGCTTTCGCTGATCAAGACCGATGCCGCCCCGGCTCCGCCGACCTTCCCGGCGATGGCGCCCGCTGCCGAAAACGGTGCCGGCCCCTTCGGCCCTACTCCCGCGGATACGCGCGCCACCCCGATCAGGCAGCCGGCGCCGTTCGCACCGACACAACCGGCGAACGGCGAGGAAGCCGCAATCTCGGTTTCGATCGCGGCCGGCGAGCCTTCGCTTCGTCGCGCCTCCTCGATCGCGACCGATCGCGCGTCGCTGCCGCAAGAGAGCACCCGGACGGGCGCCGCGACCGTCGCGCTGCAGCCGGCCGATCAGCTTACGGTGCCGCAGCGCGTCGCGCCCGCGGCGCAGATGTTCGCCGCCGCGATCCAGCGCGCGGTCCGGGCCGACCGCCGCCCCGCGGAGCCCGCACTCGCGAACCCGCTGCTCGGCGACGCCGCGCCGCTCGCCATGCCGGCGGTCGCTGCCGCCGAGACCAGCCGCCACGCGGCGCTCGACATGGCACGCGCGAACTGGCCGGGGGCGATGATCGAGCGGATCGAACGGCTGCGCGATGCCGCCGATGCCGCCGACACCAGCATCCGGCTAGTCCCGGACCGGCTCGGCGCGATCGACGTCTCGCTGCGCCGCGACGGCGATACGGTGGCGGTGCAGTTCAGCGCGCAGGCGGCCGAAACGCGCCAGCTACTCGCCGATGCGCAGCCGCGGCTGAGCGAAATGGCCGAGGCGAAGGGGCTGCGCCTGTCGCTGCACGCCGGCGATGGCGGGAGCGCGAACGGCCAGCCGCAATCGCAATCGCAACCACAGCCGCAGCAGCGCGCAGCGGCAACATTCATCAACCGCGCGCGGGCATCATCGCCTGACGCCGACGTCACCGCGGCCGATCGTGTCGCGTGATCAACAGCTTTCGGGGGACTGAACCATGAGTGAGAAAGAAGCGGCCGACGCGCCGCCCAAGAAGAAGGGCAAGATCGGTAAGATCGTCGTCATCGCGGTCGGCACGCTGGTGCTGGTCGGCGGCGGCGTTGGCGCCGGGCTCTATGCCGCGGGCTCCGGGCTGGTCGGCGGCGGCGCGCATGCCGCGGAGGATCCGAACACGCCCAAGCTCGTCCCCAAGAGCGAGCAGAAGCGCGCCGGCGAGAGCGGGGAAGGCGGCGGTGAGGGCGGCGGCGAAGGCGGCGGCGCATCCGAGGGCGAGGCCGAAGGCGGCGGCGACCATGAGGGCTTGCCGACGCCGGAAGGTGCGGGCGGCGAGCGCTACGCCTCCAACTATTTCGCGCTGGAAAAGGAGTTTACCGCCAACCTCCAGGATTCGGTGCACTTCATCCAGGTCGGCATCGCGGTGTCGACGCCGTACGACGACAAGGTCATCCAGAACATCAAGACCAACGACATCGCGATTCGCTCGGCGATCCTGATGGCGCTCGGCGACACGACCGAGGATCAGGTGTTCACCTCGCAGGGGAAGGCGCAGCTGTCCAAGCGGCTGGTGACCGCGATCAACGCGACATTGAAACAGAAAGAGGGATTCGGCGGCGTTGGTAACGTCTACTTTACCAATTTCGTTGTTCAGTGAACGGGCATGGTTAACAGCCCGTCCACCCCCACGCACGAGCGTCGCGAGCGCGCCCGGCCGCAGACCGTCCAGCCGGGCGGCCTTGGCCAGGCGAAGCTCAACCCGTTCGGCGACCTGCACACGCTGCAGCACCTCTCCGCGCGCCTCGCGCGGGGGCTGCGCGGCGTGTTCGAGCCGCTGCTGCGTGAGGAAGTACGGACGTGGGCCGAACCGCTCGCGGTGCAGCGCTTCGCCGATTATCGCGCGGAGCGCCCCGATCGGCTGACCGCGTGGCTGCCGGTCGGCATGGACGATCGCACCGCGCTCCTGGTGTTCGACGGGCGCTTCGTCCTCGAACTGCTCGACCTGTTCTTCGGCGGGACCGGCGCCGCCCCGGCGGAGATGCCGGCGGAATTCTCGCCCGCCGCCGAAACGATGGTCGCGCGGCTGGGTCAGATGATCGCCGCGCCGCTGACCACCGCGTGGGAGCCGCTCGCGCGCGTCACGTTCACCGTCGGGCGGTGCGAGGCGAACGCCGCGATGCTCGCCGATTTCGACGGCGACGACGCGACGATCATCACCCGCTTCGGCATCGCGCCGGGCGCCGCCAAGCCATCGTTCGTCGATATCGTCTACCCCGTCGCCGCGCTGAAGCCGCACGGCACCGCGCTGACGGGCAAGGTCGTCGCCAAGGCTGCGGCGGAGGATGCCGAGTGGCAGACCGCGCTGACGCGCGCAGCGATGAACATCCGCTTTCCCGTCCGCTCGGTGCTCGCCGAGCCGACAATCCGCCTGTCGAAACTGATGACGCTCCAGCCGGGCGACGTGATCCCGCTCAGCTTCGGCACCGAAGTGCCGGTGATGGTGGGCGGCGATCGACTCGGCACCGGCACCGTCGGCACGTCGAACGGCCACGCCGCGATCCGGCTCACCTCGCTCGCCTCTCTCGAAGGACTGACCCAATGAACGACATGAGCGGCGGCTTCCCGCCGCAGAACCTGGGCGACGGCGCGGTCGCGGCCAATTTCCGGCTGCTGCAGGACGTCGACGTCAAGCTGACGGTCGAGATCGGATCGACCAGCCTCACGCTGCGCGAACTGCTCGCGCTCGGCGAATCGAGTGTCATCGAGCTCGACCGGCAGGCGAACGAGCTGCTCGACGTGTTCGTCAACGGCACGCTGATCGGCCGCGGCGAAGTGGTGACCGTCGGCGAGCGCTTCGGCGTGCGGATGACCGAGCTCGTCAATCCCGACAAGAAGAACTGAGCCACGCCGATGCTGTGGTCCTATATCCTGAAGCTCGTCGTCCTGCTGCCGCTCGTCTGCGGGCTGATGATCGGCTGCCTCTACCTGTGGCGGCGGCTCGAGAGCCGCATGCCCGGCCGCCCCGACACGCGGATGATCGCGGTCAAGGAAACGATGATGATCTCGCCGGGGCTGCGGCTCGCGGTGATCGATTTCGAGGGCAAGCGGCTGCTCGTCTCGGTCGGGCGCGGCGGGGTGAACCTCGTTGATCGCGTCGACGCGCCGAGGACGCTGTCGTGAGCGTCACGCGCATCGGCAACGGCCCGGCGCTGTTCCGCGACCGCGCGACCGCGCCTTCCGCCGGCTTCTCGTGGACCAAGGCGCTGCTCGTCGGCTTCGCGCTCGTCGTCGCGCTGCTCGTAGCGATGCCGGCCTTCGCCCAAAGCGCCGCGCCGATCGCACCCGCCGCGCCGGCGGCGCCGGGTGCGGGAGATGCGGTCGATCGCGCGCTCGGGCAGCTCGGCGGCGGGCAGAACGGATCGGGATCGCTGTCGCTGTCGCTGCAGGTGCTCATCATCATGGGCCTGCTCAGCATCCTGCCGGGCATCCTCCTCATGATGACGAGCTTCACGCGGATCATCATCGTGCTGTCGGTGCTGCGCCAGGCGCTGGGCCTGCAGCAGACGCCGCCCAACCAGGTGCTCGTCGGCCTCAGCCTGTTCCTGTCGTTCTTCATCATGGCGCCCGTCATCAGCCAGATCAACACGACCGCGGTGCAGCCCTATGCCGCCGGCCAGATCGGCGGCACCGACCTGATCAAGACCGCGGGGGCGCCGCTCCACGCCTTCATGGCGAAGCAGACGCGGGTGAAGGACGTCACGATGTTCGCCGAGATGGCGAAGTCCGGCCCCTATGCCAGCCCCAACGACATTCCCTTCTCGGTCATGCTCCCGGCGTTCGTCACCAGCGAGCTCAAGACCGCGTTCCAGATCGGCTTCCTCGTCTTCCTGCCGTTCCTCGTCATCGATCTCGTCGTCGCGACGGTGCTGATGAGCCTCGGCATGGCGATGCTCAGCCCGACGATCATCTCGTTGCCGTTCAAGCTCCTCCTGTTCGTCCTCGTCGACGGATGGGCGCTGACGATGGGCAGCCTCGCCAACAGCTTCGCGACCTGACCGGACACATAACATGGTAGATTCGGATTACTTCCTCACCGTCGCGAACCAGACGCTGTGGGTGCTCGCACTCGCCGCCGCACCGATCCTCATTCCCGCGCTCGTCTCGGGGCTGATCCTGGGCATGGTGCAGGCCGCGACCTCAATCCAGGAACAGACGCTGAGCTTCGTGCCCAAGCTGATCGTCGTCGGCATCTCTCTGGTCGTGTTCGGCGCGATGATCCTCGGGCTGCTGAGCGACTTCACGCTGTCGATCTTCGATCGCATCCCGGAGCTCGTCCGCTAGGCGATGCTCGGCCTTGGCCTCTCGATCGAACCGCAGATCTGGGCGCTCGTCTTCGTGATGGTGCGCGTGGGCGCGACGTTCGTGGCGGCGCCGATGTTCGGCAACGTCTCCGTGCCGCTGCCGGCGCGGATCGCGCTCGCCGGCGCGATCGGCGTGCTGGTGCTCGGCACGCAGACGATCACGCCGCCCGCGCAGGTATTCGGCCTCGCCACTTTCCTTGCGGTGGGGGCGGAGGCGCTGGTCGGGCTCGCGCTCGGCTTCATCCTGCAGATCGCCTTTGCCGCGCCGCTGATCGCTGGCGAGCTGATCGGCGGATCGATGGGGCTCGGCTTTGCCAACATGATCGATCCGAACTCGGGCCGCTCGTCGCCGGCGATCGGCCAGTTCCTGTCGATCCTGCTGACGCTGCTGTTCCTGTCGATCGACGGACACCTCGTGCTCGTCGATACGGTGGCGAAAAGCTATGTCGCGCTGCCGCCGGGTGCCGCCTGGCTCGCGCCCGCGCAGATGCGCGACATCGCGCTGTTCGGCGGTTACGCGTTCCTCTCCGGCCTGCTGCTCGCATTGCCGGTCGGGTTCCTGCTGCTGTGCCTCAACCTCGTCGTCGGCATGATCTCGCGCTCGGCGCCCGCGCTCAACCTGTTCTCGATCGGCCTGCCCGCGAGCCTCGCGATCGGCGTGGTCGCGATGGCCGCCGCTTTCCCGGCAATGGGCGACTACATGCTCGTCGTCGTGCGCGAGGGGCTCGACGCGACGGCTAGCCTGGTGATCGGCTGATGGCGGACGAATTCGGCGAAAAGACAGAAGCCCCGACACCCAAGCGTCTCAAGGACGCGGTCGAGAAGGGCGACATCCTCAAGTCACGCGAGTTCGCGACCGCGCTGGTGGTACTGGCCGGCGTCGCCTGGATCGTGTTCTTCGGGCCCGCACTGGTCGCCGCGTGCAAGGGCGTGATGGCGGAAAGCTTCCGCTTCGGGCGCGGCGATGTCGAGGATTTCCAGCCGTTCCGCCCGCTCGTGGCGGCGGGGTGGAAGCTGCTGCCCGCGCTCGGCGCGCTGTTCGCGATCACCGTGGTCGCCGGCATCCTCAGCCAGGCGGGGCTCGGCTCGCTCGGCTTCAACGGCAGCCTGCTCGCGCCCAAGGGCAGCCGCATCAATCCCGCGTCGGGGCTGAAGCGCATCTTCGGCATGAACGGCTGGATCGAACTCGGCAAATCGCTGCTCAAGGTCGCCCTGCTCGGCACGATCGGCGGCTGGCTGCTGATGCAGTCGGCGCGCGTCACGCTGGGGCTTGCGCGCTCCAACCTCGGCGCCGCGGTCGATGCGCTCGGCGGCACGCTGACGCACCTGCTCATCATCATGGCGATGGGGCTTGCCGCTATCGCCATGCTCGATGTGCCGCTGCAGATGTTCCAGCGGCTGAAGAAGCTGCGCATGACCAAGCAGGAGCAGAAGGACGAGCACAAGGAGAGCGACGGCAACCCCGAGGTGAAGGGCCAGATCCGCGCCAAGCAGCGCGCGATTCTGTCACGCTCGACGCGCAAGTCGGTCGCCGAGGCGCATGTCGTGCTCACCAATCCGACGCATTTCGCGATCGCGCTGCGCTACGATCGCGGGCGCGACCAGGTGCCCGTCGTCGTCGCCAAGGGGCGCGGCGCGATGGCATTGGCGATCCGCGAGGCGGCGGGCGAGATGGCGGTCCCGATCCTCGAATATCCGATGCTCGCCCGCGCGATCTACTATACCAGCCGCGAAGGGCAGGAGGTGCGCGACGACCTCTACCTCGCGATCGCGACGGTGCTGGCGTTCGTCTTCGGCCTCAACGAGCGGATGGGCGGCACTGCGCCGCTGCCCGCGGTCGACGTGCCGGTCGGCGCCCGGTTCGACGAGAATGGTGCGGCGCTGTCGTGACCGGCGGCGGCAGTGCGCAATTCGTTAAAGGTTGCGCGGGCGCGGCCGTTTAGGATGGCGTCATGACCACGACCAGCAGCAGCACCGCGTCGCCGACACCGACACCGTCGACGACGACGATCGCCAAATCGGCGGCCAGCGCGCTGCTGACGTCGCTCAACACAGGATCGGGTGTCGATACCGACAGCCTCGTTACCGGGCTGGTCGAGGCGCAGTTCGCCGCCAAGACCGCTGCGCTCACTGCGCGCTCTGATAGGCTGACGGCGCAGCTGTCGGGCGTCGCCACGCTGAAGAGCGCGATCACCGATTTCGCCAGCGCGCTCGAGACGCTCGTCAAGGGCGGGTCGCTCCAGTCGCAGCCGGCGAGCTCGGACAGCCGCGTGCTGACGGCGACCGCGATCTCGGGCGCGAAGCTCACCGGACTGACGGGCAGCATCAAGGTCGATCGGCTCGCCACCGCGCAGGCCGCGGTCAGCCGCACCGCGGTCGCGACCAAGGATACGCCGATCGCGACGGGCACCTTCACGCTCAAGATCGGGACCGCCAGCTACATGAACGGCGCGATGACCGGCGTCACCGCGCCCGATGCCGACGGGGACGGCGCCGAGGATACGCTGACGATCGACGTCACCAACGGATCGCTCACCGGCATCGCCGCCGCGATCAACGCGGCGAAATCGGGCGTCACCGCGTCGGTCGTCACCGACGCCAACGGTGAAGCGTATCTGTCGCTCAAGGGCGAGACGGGGACCGCCAAGGCCTTCTCGCTCACCGCCGACGCTCCTGATAGCGCGCTCGCGCAGTTCAACGTCGGCCCGGACGCGACCGATATGAAGGAAATGAGCACCGCCGGGAATGCGGCGCTGACGGTCGACGGCATCCCGGTGGAGCGCGCCAGCAACAGCATCAGCGATCTCGTCACCGGCGTGAAGCTCGATCTGATCGGCACGTCGACCACGCCGGTAACCTTGTCGTCGACGACGCCCACCGCAGCGCTGACCAACGCGGTCGAGGACGTGGTCTTCACCTACAATTCGCTGATGGCGGAGCTGAAGAAGCAGACCGATCCGATCAGCGGCGAGCTGCGCGCCGATCCGGGTGCGCAGAACATGCTGCGCAGCCTGAAGGCGCTCAACACGCGCGATCTGCTGCCGGGCGCCGCCCTCGGCACGCCGCGCACGCTCTCCGATCTCGGCGTCGCCACCAATCGCGACGGCACGTTGTCGGTCAGCAGCGACAAGCTCGCCAAGGCGATGGCGGACAATCCCGGCGCGATCGAGGCGATCTTCTCCAATTCGTCCGACGGGTCGGGGCTGCTCGCGGCGATGAATTCGGTCAAGCTCGCCGCCACCAGCACGCTCTACGGGCTCGGCGCGTCGACCACGCGCTACAATGCCGCGAAGAGCGACCTTGCCGATCAGCAGGACAAGATCGCCGACCAGCGCGAGCGGCTGACGACGCGGATGACGCAGCAGTTCGCCTCGATGAACGCGCGGGTGGCGGCGTACAAGTCGACGCAGACGTTCATGGAAAACCAAATCAAGCAGTGGACCAACGGTAACAACTGATGGCCTATGCATCCGTGCTGCTGCGCGATCCGGCGCAGACCTATCGCCAGATCGATCTCGCCGGCCGCACCGCGAATGCGGACGGCCCCGCGCTCGTGCAGCTATTGTACGAGGAGCTCGTCCAGGCGCTGCGCGTCGCGGCGTGGGCGGCGGAGCGCAAGAAGTTCGCGGTGAAGAGCGAGCGTGTGACGCGCGCCACCGCGATCCTCTTCGCGCTTGAGGGGGGGCTCGATTTCGACAAGGGCGGCGACGTCTCACGCACGCTCGCCAAGGTCTATGCCGGGGCGCGCAAGCAGGTGATCGAAGCGAGCCTGGGGCACGACGGCGCGCCGTTCCGCGATGCGGCGACGACGTTCGAGGAGATCGGTGCCGCGTGGCGTACCGCGCGCGCCGCCTAATCGCGAGACCCTAGCGGAACCAGTGCCGCGCGACGAACCATCCCGTCACCCCGATCGCGATCGCGGCGCATAGCGCGACGATCGCGTCGAACGCCCAGGGTTCCTTGGCGAACCACAGCCCCTCGACGTTCATCCCGTAGAGGCCGGTGACGAAGGTGAGCGGCAGGAACACCATCGCCGCGATCGAGATGACGAGCCCGCGCTGGTCGAGCTGCTCGGCGCGCAGATCGGTCAGCGCCTCGTGCATCAGGCTCGACCGCTCGCGGATTGCCTCCAGTTCCTCCGCCATGCGCGCCGCGCGGTCGGCCGCCGCCGCGATGTGCGCGCGATCGTCCGGCCCCAGCCATTCGCCCGGCAGCGTGGCGAGCTTCTCGAGCGCCGCGCGCTGCGGGTTGAGGAAGCGGCGGTAGTTGATCGCCTCGACGCGTACGCGCGTTACGTTGCGGCGAAGCGCAAAGACCTGCGACGCGTCGAGTTGCTGCTCGCAATCGTCGAGATCGTCGCCGAGGTCCGCCACCACGGGATCGAGATCGGCGGTGATCGCGGTCGCGAAGGCGGTGATGAGGTCACCCGGATCGCTGACGCAGCCACGCTCGACCTCGGCTGCGACACTGTCGGTAGCGACGAGGTGCTTGCGCGTCACCGAGATGGTTCGGCCGCGCTCCGCCCAGATGCGCACGGAGGCGAGCATGTCCGACGGGTCGAGCTGCTCCTCGGTGCGGCCCCGCAGGTTGAGGAACGCGCCTTCGTCGAACGCGTCGCAGCGCGGCCGCGTCTCGTTCGCGGTCAGCGCTTCGACGACATATTCAGACAGCTTCGCCGCATCGCGCAGCCATGCCTGCGCCTCTTCGGCGTTGCTCGACAGGTGCACCCACACCATCGCGTCAGCGCAGGCGAGCGCGTCCTTAATCGCGACCTTCTCGGGCTTGTCGCCCGCGATGCGATACGCGAATCCGCTCATGCCATCCTCACGTCGACCGTCAGCCCTTCGGCGCCGGTGGGGGGCGCGTCGCACAGCAGGCGATCGGCATCGGCGCGGGCGCGATCGAGGATCGCGCGCGGCACGTCCGACGCGTGGCAGACGCGATCGGCGTTGGAGAGCAGCCGCGCCTGGCGCAGCGTCAGATCGTCGGGATCGGCCGAGGTGAGGCGCATGCGCACAACCGCCGTCGTCTGGTCATCCGCAGCAGGGGGAAGCCCGCTCGCGTCGCCCACATCCGGCTGCAAAGGATCGTACGCGCCGCCTGGCGCAAAGGCAGCGGCGATCGCACGGCGCCGCGCGCTCGCATCGGGATAGCGCGCACGCCACGCCGATCGCGCTGCGAACAGCCGCTCCGCCAAGCGGCCGAGTTCGGCCGGGAGCAGCGCTTCGAGTCGCTGGCGCAGCGCCGCGGCGAGCCCAGCCGACGCGCCGCCGGTACCGATCGCGACGAGCACCGGATCGCGATCGACGATCGCAGGAAGCGTGAAGTCGCACAGTTCGACGCGGTCGACCGCGTTGACGAGGATGCCGCGCGCCTTCAGCCGGGCGACGGCAGCATCGTCGTCAACGACGATCGCCAGTCGTGCATCGCCCTCTTCCCCCACGACGATCGCGCCCGCGCGGTCGAGCAGCCGCCGCTTCGCCGCCGCCGCCTCACCGCTACCCACCAGGATCACGCTGCGGCCCTGCAACCGTACGAAGATCGGCAGGCTGTGGAGGCTCATAGCCAGTCCGGCACGCGCTCGGCGGCGAGGATCGTCTCCGCCGCGATCCGATCGGCGACGACGGCGTAGCGATCGCCGTCGACCAGCACCTCGGGCACCAGCGGGCGCGAATTGTACGTGGACGCCATCGTCGCGCCGTACGCGCCGGCGGTGCGGAAGATCGCGAGGTCGCCCGATCGCACCGCATCGATCTCGCGATCGCGCGCGAAGGTATCGCCCGTCTCGCATACCGGCCCGGCAATGTTCGCCGTCATCCGCGCACCGTTCGGACGCACCGCGGCGAAATCGTGCCACGCATCGTACAGCGCGGGGCGCGCGAGGTCGTTCATCGCCGCGTCGACGATGACGTAGGGATTGGTGACGCCGGGCTTCACCCAGATCACCTCGGTCATCAGCACGCCGGCGTTGCCCGCGATGACGCGGCCCGGCTCGAACATCAGCGTGACGTCCCAATCCTTCGTCACGCGTGCCACCATCGCACCGAAATCGGCAAGGTCGGGCGGCACGTCGCCCGCCTTGTAGTTGACGCCCAGCCCGCCGCCGAGATCGACGTGGGTGATGGTGTGGCCGGCGGCGCGCAGCTCCGCGACGAGCGCGCCGATACGCTTATAAGCGGTTTCGAGCGGCGCCAGGTCGAGCAGCTGCGAGCCGATGTGGATCGCCACGCCGCGCAGATCGAGCCCATCGAGACCGGCGAGCCGCGCGAAGATCGCCGCCGCCTCGTCGATCGGCACGCCGAACTTGTTCTCTCGCTTGCCGGTCGAGATCTTGGCGTGCGTCCCCGCATCGACATCGGGGTTCACCCGCAGCACCGCGCGCGCCGTCCGCCCCGTCGCAGCGGCGATCTGCGCGAGGACGACGCCTTCCTCCTCCAGCTCGATGTTGAACTGGCCGATCCCTGCCTCGAGCCCCTTGGTCAGCTCGGCGCGCGTCTTGCCGACGCCCGAGAAGACGACGTCCTGCGCCGCCATGCCTGCCGCCAGCGCGCGTGCGAGCTCGCCGCCCGAGACGACGTCGGCGCCATAGCCCTCGCGCGCCAGCACGTTGAGCACGGCAATGTTGGGATTGGCCTTGATCGCATAGGCGACGTGGACGCGGCCGGCGGGCTTCAGCCCGTCGCGGAACGCGCGCGCGTGACGGCGCAGCGTCGCGGCGGAATAGACGTAGACGGGGGTGCCGACCTCCGCCGCGATGCGCGCCAGCGGCACCGCCTCGCAGTGAAGCTCGCCGTCGATCAGCGTAAAATGGTCCATGGATTACCTTGGCGGGAGATCGAATTCGTCGCTGCGCCGCTCCTGCGAATTGCGCAACAGCTCGTCGCTGCGGCCTGGCCGCGCCTGCGGGCCGGGTTTGAGGAGGTCGGCAGGGGCGGGCGTCGCGGTCGCGCCATACGGGGCGGGCGGCAGCTGCTCGCCCTCGGCCGGCTTCAACCCGCGCGACGCACCGCATCCAGCGAGTGCCACAGCCGCGGCAAGGATAAGCGGCTTCACGACAGCGCCTCGCGCGCTTCGCGGATCGCCGCACGCACATTGTCCGGCGCGGTGCCGCCGAAGCTCGTCCGGCTCGCAACCGATGCGTCGACCGACAGCACGTCGAACACGCGCGCATCGATTCGCGCGTCGATCGCGGTCAGATCATCGATCGGTACCTCGTCCAGCCGGACGCCGAGCGCCTCGGCGCGCGCCACCGCGCGCCCGGTGATATGGTGCGCCTCGCGGAACGGCACACCCGCCTCGCGCACCAGCCAGTCGGCAAGGTCCGTCGCGGTGGCGAAGCCGCTCTCGGCCAGCGCACGCATGCGATCGGTGCGGAACGTCGCGCTCTCGACCATGCCGGTCATCGCCGCGAGGCACAGGCCGAGCAGATCGTGGCATTCGAACACCGGCGGCTTGTCGTCCTGCATGTCCTTCGAATAGGCGAGCGGCAGGCCCTTCATCGTCACCATCAGGCTGACGAGGCAGCCGGTGATCCGCCCGGCATGGCCGCGAACCAGTTCCGCCGCATCGGGGTTGCGCTTCTGCGGCATGATCGAGCTGCCGGTCGACCATTGATCGCTCAACGAGACGAAGCCGAACGGCTGCGACGCCCACAGCACGAACTCCTCCGCCAGCCGCGACAGGTGCAGCGCGCATTGCGCCGCGCCGGTGAGATATTCGATCGCGAAATCGCGGTCGGACACGGCGTCGAGCGAGTTGCGCGTCGGCCCGTCGAAGCCGAGCGCGGCGGCGGTGGCCTGGCGATCGACCGGGAAGCCGGTGCCGGCGAGCGCCGCCGAGCCGAGCGGCGACAGGTTCATCCGCACGCGCGCATCGCGGAAGCGGCCAACATCGCGCCGCGTCATTTCGACATAGGCCATCAGATGGTGGCCGAGCGTGACGGGCTGCGCCGACTGGAGGTGCGTGAAGCCGGGCATCACGCTCGCCGCATGCTCCTCCGCGCGTGCGAGCAGCGCGCGCTGGAACGCGGCGAGTGCCGCCAGCGTCTCGTCGATCGCGTCGCGCACCCACAGGCGGAAATCGGTCGCCACCTGATCGTTGCGGCTGCGCGCGGTGTGCAGCCGCCCTGCGACCGGGCCGATCGCCTCGGCAAGCCGCGCCTCGGTCTGCATGTGGATGTCCTCGAGCGCGAGGTCCTCCGCCACGCCGTGCGCCTCGTACTGCACCGCAACCGTATGGAGCCCACGCGCGATCGCCGCTGCGTCGTCGCCCGCCACGATGCCCTGCTTCGCCAGCATCGCGACGTGCGCCTGGCTGCCGCGCACGTCCTGCCGCCACATCCGCTTGTCGAAGGGGATAGAGGCATTTATCTCGCGCATCACCGCCGCCGGCCCTTCGGCGAACCGGCCGCCCCACATCTGGTTGGAACCGCTCATGCCATCGCGCTCGGGAACCGTCTTTCTCCTCGCCGCAACGCTCGCGACCGCCGCGTGCGATAAGCAAAGCCCCGCGCCGGAGCAAGCGAACGTCGCCGCGACCGCCCCGGCGACTCCAGACGAGGTCACGCCCGACGAGGTCGTATCCGACAGCAAGGCGGCGGCGCCAACATCGGGTGCGGTCGACCGCACACACAAGGGTGAGGCGGCGCCGGCGCTCGCCTTTGCCGATCCCGCGGGGAAGAAGGTGACGCTGGCCGATTTTCGCGGCCAGCCGGTGCTGCTCAACCTGTGGGCGACGTGGTGCGCACCGTGCATCAAGGAGATGCCGAGCCTCGATGCTGCGGCGGCGGGTGCGGGGGATCGCGTCCGTGTTGTCGCCGTCAGCCAGGACATGCAGCGCGAGAAGGTCGCGCCCTTCTTTGCCGAGCGCAAGCTGACGCACCTCGCGCCTTACACCGACGCCGACATGGGGCTGAGCCTCCACTATCGCGTCAACCTGCCGACGACGATCATGTTCGACGCGGAGGGCCGCGAGCTGTGGCGCGTCAGCGGTGCACTCGACTGGAACGGCGCGGCGGCCAAGGCCCTGATCGCCGAGGCGACCCTCTAGGCCAGCAGTAGCGAGGCGTCGCCGTAGGAGTAGAAGCGATACTCGTGCGCGATCGCATGCGCATAGGCCGCTTTCATCCGCTCGAGCCCCATCAGCGCAGATACCAGCATGAACAGCGTCGAGCGCGGCAGGTGGAAGTTGGTGACGAGACCGTCGATGCCGCGAAAGCGGTAGCCAGGCGTGATGAAGATCGACGTGTCGCCCTCGAATGGGCGAACGATGCCGTCCTCCCCACTCGCGCTCTCGATTAGCCGCAGCGACGTGGTGCCGACCGCGATCACGCGCCCGCCGCGCGCGCGGACGGCGTTGAGCCGATCGGCGGTCGCGGCGTCGATCCGGCCCCATTCGGCGTGCATCGCGTGATCGTCGGTATCATCGGCTTTCACCGGTAGGAACGTGCCCGCGCCGACGTGCAGCGTCAGCGTCGCATGGTCGATCCCCGACGCGGCCAGCGCGGCCATCAGCTCGGGCGTGAAGTGCAGCGCCGCCGTCGGCGCGGCGACCGCGCCTGCCTCGCGCGCGAACATCGTCTGGTAATCGTCGGCGTCGCGCGCGTCGGTCGGGCGCTTGGCGGCGATATACGGCGGCAGCGGCATGCGGCCGGCGCGTTCGAGCAGCAGCTCGACCGGCTCGTCGCCCGCGAAATTGAGCGCGAAGCTGCCGTCGGCACCGCGATCGTTCGCGATTGCCGTCACGCCGTTGCTGAAATCGATCGTGTCGCCGTCGCGCAGCCGCTTCGCGTTGCGCACGAACGCGCGCCAGCGGCGCGGCCCCTCGCGCTTATGTAGCGTTGCGCCGATCTTCGCCGCGCCGCGCGTCCCCTCAAGCTGCGCGGGGATCACGCGCGTGTCGTTGAATACCAGCAGGTCGCCCGCGCGCAGCGCCGCGGGCAGATCACCAACCGAGCGGTCATGCAGGCCGGCGCCGTCGACGACGAGCATCCGCGCCGCGTCGCGTGGGCTCGCTGGGCGAAGCGCGATCCGCTCGGGCGGCAGCGCGAAATCGAACAGGTCGACGTTCATGCGGGTACGGTCGGCGGCGGTGCCGCTTACTTGCGCGTCGCCGGCTTCGTTCCAGGCAGCGTCACCGGCGGGCCGAGCGCGGGGGCGGGCGCCGATGGTGCGGCCTGATAGGGCGGCGGATTGTCCGCGGCGATATAGGCGTGGAGGATCCGCGTCGGGTTCGCCGGCGGCTCGCCGCGCTCGATCGCGTCGACATATTGCATGCCCTGCAGCACGCGGCCGAACACGGTGTACTTGTTGTCGAGGCTCAGTCGCGGCTGGAAGACGATGTAGAATTGGCTGTTTGCGCTGTTCTCCGCGTCCGCCCGCGCCATCGCCACCGCGCCGCGCACGTGCGGCAGGTAATTGAACTCGGCCTTGACGTCGGGCAGCTCCGAACCGCCGCTGCCGTCGCCCTTCGGATCGCCGCCTTGCGCCATGAAGCCGTCGATCACGCGATGGAACGTCAGTCCGTCGTAGAAGTGGCGGCGCGTCAAATTCTTGATCCGCCGCACCGTATCGGGGGCGACGTCGGGGCGCAGCCAGATCGACACCCGCCCGCCGGTCGACAGGTCGAGCAGCCAGGTGTTCTCGAGATCGGTCGTCGGCGGCGGGGTGTAGCGCGTCGCCGGCTTCGCCGCCGCGGCGTCCTGCGGCTTGTCCTTCGCCAGCGCCGGCCCGGCGAGCAGCGCGCTGAGCATTGCGATCATTCCCAGAAAACGCATCGTTATCCCAACCAGATCATCGTCGCGCGCCCGTAGACCAGAACGCAGCTTGCGCCAATCTGAACTGCGGCGCGGCGACTGCAGCGTCGAGGTCAGCCCCCGCGCTTGCCCGTCAGCGCGACACGCGCGACCACTTCGTCGCGCACCGCGGGCGTCACGAACTTGCCGATCTCGCCGCCGAACACCGCGATCTCCTTCACCAGCCGGCTGGCGATCGGCTGCAGCGCGACATCGGCCATCAGGAAGACCGTCTCGATGCGACTGTTGAGCTGCTGGTTCATGCCCGCCATCTGATATTCGTACTCGAAATCGGCGACGGCGCGCAGCCCGCGGACGATCACGCTTGCGCCCTCGCGCTCGGCGAAATCCATCAGCAGCAGGTCGAAGCTGACGACGCGGATATCGGCGTCGAGCGAGGCGCACTCGCGCTCTACCATCGCCATCCGCTCGTCGAGGTTGAACATCGGGCTCTTCGACGGATTGGTGGTGACGCCGATCACCAGCCGGTCGACCAGCTTCGCGCCGCGCCGGATGATGTCCATGTGGCCGAGCGTGATCGGATCGAAGGTGCCGGGGTAGACGCCGATGCGCGTGGTCATGCTCAATGATCCCTTGCGAGTACGAAACGCGCGATATCGCGCAGCAGATCGGCCTCCGGGCCGTAGGAACGCAAATGGTCGATCGCCTGGTCGACGAGCATGCGGCAGCGCGTGCGTGCCGGCTCGACCCCCAGCAGCGAGACGAACGTCTCCTTGCCAGCGCCGGCATCCTTGCGCAGCTTCTTGCCCGCCAGCGCCTCGTCGCCCTCGACGTCGAGCAAATCGTCGACGATCTGGAAGGCGAGCCCGATGTCGCGGGCATAGCCGCGCAGATGCGTGCGCCCCTCCGGCGGCACGCGGCCAAGGATCGCGCCCGCCTCGACCGCGGCGGCGATCAGCGCGCCGGTCTTCATCGCCTGCAGCCGCGTGACGGTGGCGAGATCGAACGTCGTGCGTTCCGCCTCCAGATCCATCATCTGCCCGCCCGCCATGCCCGACGGGCCGGCGGCGCGCGCGAGATCGAGCAGCAGCTCGCTGCGCACGAACGGATCGGGATGCGTCGCGGGATCGGCGAGCACCTCGAACGCCAGCGCGTGAAGGCAATCGCCGGCGAGGATCGCGGTCGCCTCGTCGAACGCCTTGTGCACCGTCGGCCGTCCGCGGCGCACGTCGTCGTCGTCCATCGCGGGCAGATCGTCGTGGATCAGCGAGTAGACGTGGATCGCCTCCAGCGCGACCGCGACGCGGCCGGCGCAATCGCGGTCGCAGCCGAACAGTTGCGCCGTCGCGAACACCAGCAGCGGGCGCAGCCGCTTGCCGCCGTCGATCGCGGCGTGGCGCATCGCGCGATACAGGTTGGCGCGCGCATCGTCGGGAACAGCGAGCAGCACGTCGAATCGCGCGTCGATCTCGCGCGCGGTGTCGGCGAGGGCCGCGGCAAGCGCCGGCGAGGGGCTCATCCCGCGGCGAAGGGGGTGGTGGTCGCGCGGCCATGCGCGTCGAGCCGGATCGCCTCGATCCGCGCCTGCGCCGCGTCGAGCCGCTCTGCGCAGCGCGCGCGCAGCGCGTTGCCGCGCTCGTACAGCGCGATCGCGTCCTGCAGCGGCGTATCGCCCGATTCCAGCCGCGCGACGATGCCTTCCAGCTCCTTCAGCGCCGCCTCGAACGTCAGGCTCTCGACGTCGGTATCCATCGCGGTGTCCATGGCCCGCGCTATGCGGCAGAGCGGGCGAAGGGGTCAAGGATACCCGCCGCGCGGCGTTCGTTAGGGCAGCCATGTTTCAGAGCATCGACCCCGCGACCGGCACGCCCGGCGCCACCTTCGCCGAACTGACCGACGCCGAGATCGAGACGCGCGTCGCGCGTGCGCAACAGACCTTCGCCGAGTGGCGGCTGACTGATCTCGCGACGCGCAGCGCGCTGCTCGAGAAGATCGCCGAGGCGTTCGAGGCGGACAAGCGCCGCCTCGCCGAGATCGCGACGCGCGAGATGGGCAAGACGCTCAAATCGTCGCTGGCGGAGGTCGAGAAATGCGCCGCGGGCTTCCGCTACTACGCGCAGAACGGGCCCGCGATGCTCGAGCCGCGCCGCATCGCGGTGCCCGGCGGGACGGCGACGACGCACTTCCTTCCGATCGGCGCGGTGCTCGCGGTAATGCCGTGGAACTTCCCCTATTGGCAGGTCGTGCGCTTCGCCGCGCCGACGATCATGGCGGGCAACGTCGGGCTGTTGAAGCACGCGTCGATTTGCCAGGGCGTGGCCGCGGCGATCGAGGAAACGATCATCGCCGCCGGCGCGCCCGCCGGCCTGTTCCAGAACCTTGCGATCAAGAGCGGCAAGGTTGCCGCGCTGATCGCTGACGAGCGCATCGCGGCGGTGACGCTGACGGGCAGCGAGGAGGCGGGGTCGAAGGTCGCAGGCGCGGCGGGCGCGGCGCTCAAGAAGGTCGTGCTCGAGCTCGGCGGGTCCGATCCGTTCGTCGTCATGCCGTCGGCCGATCTCGATCTCGCCGCGAAGACCGCGGTCACCGCGCGGATCCAGAATACCGGCCAATCGTGCATCTGCGCCAAGCGCATGATCGTCCATGCCGACGTCTACGACGCGTTTCTCGAGCGCTTCTCCGCCGGAATGAAGGCAGTCGTCGCGGGCGATCCGATGGACGGCGCGAGCGACATGGGCCCGCTGTCGAGCGAGGAGCAGCGCCAGACGGTGGTCGATCAGCTCGCGCAGATCGAGGCGGCGGGTGGCCGGCTGTTGTTTGGCGGCGAAGCGCTGCCGGACAAGGGCGCATACATGTCCGCCGGCATCCTCGTCGACGTGCCGATCGACCATCCCGCGGCGCAGGAGGAATTGTTCGGCCCCGTCGCGATGGTGTTCAAGGCCGATGGCATCGATGCCGCGATCGCGCTTGCCAACGACGTGCCGTTCGGGCTCGGCGCGTCGGTATGGACAAACGACGCCGGCGAGCGCGATCGCTTCGCGCGCGACATCGCGTCGGGCATGATGGCGGTCAACAAGATGCTCGCCTCGACGCCCGAGGCGCCGTTCGGCGGGATCAAGCGATCGGGGCACGGCCGCGAGCTCGGCAGCCACGGGCTGCACGAGTTCATGAACCTGAAGACGGTGTTCGACTGACGTCAGCGCGTCAGTCGGCCCGCCGTCCACGTGACGAGGATCGACGCGCTAGCGAGCCCGAGATCGAGCGCGGCGCGAAAGCGCTCGGGCGCCACGTCGCCCGCGCGATGCGTCAAGATCTCGATATCGGCGCGCGGCGGGTTCGCCGCGGCGAGCGCGGTAAGCGACAGGACGCCGGCGGCGAAGGCGATCTGGCGGCGCTTGGTCATGTCGGCAGCGTAACGAAGGTGCGGTGCCCGTGCAATCGGGCTGCCCGGCAGGCGACCAGGAACGGTCAGGCAGCGATCGCAACGCGCGGCGCGGTGCGCGCCCGGTCGCGCCCCGCCGCCTTGGCGGTGAACAGCGCTTGATCGGCATCGCGGTACAGCCGTTTCCAGTCGCTTTCGTCCCCCACTTCGCCTTGACCGATGCCGAGCGATGCGGTGATGCGAACGTCGAACGGCATGCGTTCCGCGCGGACGGCGGCGAGCAGCGCTTCCGCAGCGATCGGCGCGGCCCCCGCCGCGAGCATGACGAATTCCTCGCCGCCGAGCCGCGCGACAAGCGCGCCGGGCGGCGCGGCGCGGCGCAGCACGCGCGCCATGATGCGCAGCACCTCGTCGCCGCCATCGTGGCCCAGCGTGTCGTTGACCGTCTTGAAATGATCGATGTCGACGATGGCGAGTTGCTGTTCGCCGGCGCGGCCGATCGCCTCGCGCAGGAACGCGCGCCGGTTCATCAGCCCGGTCAGCGGATCGTGATCGGCGAGCGCGAGCGCGGCCACCTCGCCCTCCAGCGCCGCGTCGCGCTCGCGGGCCAGTAGCCGGGTACGATAGGCGATCGCCAGGCTCGACAGCAGCGCCTCTGCCGCCATCGCCACGAGCGTCGAATTGTCGAGCAGGAAGCTCCACGGCAAGATACGGAAATTGCCTGCGACGCGCACCGCGGCGAGCAGGATCGGCAGCGCCCAGGCGTAGGCGAACAGCCGCAGGTAATCGCTCTTGCGGCGCCACGCCTGCCAGAGGATGGGCACGCTCACCGCGACGACGAGAAGGAAGCTGGCGGCGTAGAGCCGGTCTAGCAGCACGACGTTCCAGCTCGACGCGGCGACGAACAGGATCGCGCTGCCCATGATGATCGCCGAGGCGCTGCCGATCAGCGTGCCGACCCAGCCGCGGAACACGCGCTCTTCGAAGAAGGTGCGGGCAAAGGCGAGTGCGGCGGCGGCGGAAGCGGCGAGCGACAGGTAATTGAGTTCGAGCCGGGTATTGTTGGCATGGCCCGGGAAGGCCCAGGCGAACGCCCCCGATGACGAGAAGGCATAGCAGCCGAGCATCGCGAGCATCGTGCAATAGGCGAGCTGGAAGCGATGCCGCTGCGCCGCCCATAGCGCCAGATTATACACCAGCAGCGACAGGCACAGCCCGCCAAACGCCCCGTACAGCGCGGCGAATAGCAGATTGGAGGACCGGCTCTGCGCCGGCGTGGCGAGCCGTACGCCGAGAACGATGCCGCGCAGGTTGGCGGCCCCCTCCACCCGCCACAGCAGCCGGACGAGCGGCGCCTCGCGCGTTTCGAGCGCGAGTTCGGGGATCGCGCCGAGCTGGATCGTATCCGCCAACGCGCGGCCGTCGAGCCGGCGCCGCACGACGTGGCCGTCGCCATATATCGCCCATATCGTCACCGCCTGCTGCCACAGGCTGGTCATCCGCAGTACGTGCTCGCCGCGGACCGCGATCGGGGCGGAGCGCGCCCAGTAATCGCCCGGCCCGAAATCGGTCTGCAGCGTCGTGCAATCGTAACGACCCGTCGCGCGCAGCATCGCGGACGGCGTATCACCAGGCTGGACGCGCGCGACGCAGGTCGCGACGGGCGCGCCGACGAGGCCGGTCTGGGCTGACGCCGGCGCCGCCACCATCAACATGCCCACCACGATCGCCACCAGCGACCAGAACCAGCCTCGATCATGCCCCCGCATGGCAATCGCCTAGGGTGGCGGGTGCGAAGATTGCGTAAACGTACCGCCTGCGTCACGAAACGTGCGTCAGCGGCGGGACTGACGCTATTCCTGTGTCACGCCCTGCGCTGCGGCGGGTGCTGCGGCACTGCGATAGCGATCGAACCAGGCAAGGATAGCGCTCGCCTTCGCCGCCGACTGCGACGGGCGGCTGGTAAAGCCACCGTGGCTCGCGCCCGGTACCTTGACGAGCGCGGTGGGCACATTCGCGATCTGCAGCGCGGCGTAATATTGCTCGCTCTCCGACACCGGGGTGCGATAATCCTCGCTGCCGACGACGACGAGCGTCGGCGTCTTGACGTTGCCGACGAGGCTGAGCGGCGAGCGGTTCCAGTAGCTCATCGGATCCTCCCACGGCAGCTTCGAAAACCAATAGCGCGACGTGAACAGCGTATTGTCCATCGTCAGCGCCTCGCTGATCCAGTTGATCACCGGTTTCTGCGTCGCCGCCGCCTTGAACCGGTTGGTCTTGCCGACGATCCACGCCGTCAGCACGCCCCCGCCCGACCCGCCGGTGACGAACAGGTTGTTCGGATCGGCGACCCCTTCCGCGATCGTCGCGTCGACCGCCGCCATCAGGTCGTCATAGTCGGCGCTGGGATAGTTCTTGTCGATCAGATTGGCGAATTCGGCGCCGTAGGAGGTGGAGCCGCGCGGGTTGGTCCACAGGACGGCGTAGCCGCCCGCGGCGTAGAGCTGCACGTCGGTTGCGAAGCTCGGGCCGTAGGCGGAGTGCGGGCCGCCGTGAATCTCGAGGATCAGCGGCACGCGCGTCCCCGGCTGCCACCCCGGCGGGGTTGCGAGCCACGCGTCGATCGGCCGCCCGTCGGGCGCGGTGACCGCCACCTTGCGCACCGGCGCCATCGCCTTCGACGCGGCCATCACCGCGTTGAGCTGCGTCAGCCGCCGCGCCTTGCCGCCGCTCCACACCCACACGTCCGCCGGCGCCGACGCGTCGCCGCCGGTATAGGCGATCGTGCCGCCGCGCGAGATGGAGAAGTCGCCGCCGGTATACGGCCGGTCGAGCCCGCCGCCGGCAAGGTTGTCGACCAGCATGTTGACGCGCCCGTCGGTCCCGATCCGCACGAGCTTGCGCTGGCCCTTGTCGTCATAGGCGGCGTACAAAGATCGCCCGTCCGCCGCCCAGTGCGCGTCCTCGATCGACCGGTCGAGCGCGGCGGTCAGCGACCGCGGCGCGTTCGCCTCGGCATCGCCGACGTAGAGTTCGGCATTGGTATAGGCGCGGCGCTTGTCGTCGAAGCCGATCCACGCGATGCGGCTGCCGTCGTCGGAGAAGCGCGCATTGCCGTCTGGCCCGTCGCGGCTCGTCAGCGTGCGCATCGTGCCACTGTCCGCGTCGACGGCGATCACCTCCGAATTCATCACCTGCCGCTCGGCATCCTCGCCGCGGATCGCCGAGAACAGGATCGTCCGCCCGTCGCGGCTCCATGACAGCGGGCCGCCGTCGTCGAACTTGCCGAACGTCAGCTGCCGCGCCCCGCCGCCGTCCGCGGCGACGACAAACAGATGGTCGTAGCCGGGCTTGCGATAGCCGGGCCCGTCGTTGCGATAGGTGACGCGGTCGATCACCTCGAGCGGCTCGGCCCATTTCGCGCCTTCGGGCTTCGCCGGCGCCTTGCCCAGCGTCGTCGCCTGTCCCGATACCGTCGCGACATAGGCGAGGCGGCGCCCGTCGGGCGACCACGCCAGGCTGTTGGGATCACTCGGCAGCCCCGTCACGCGCGCACTCGCGCCGCTCGAGATCCAGCGCACGAACAGTTGCGATCGCTCGCCGTCGGACGCGACATAGGCGATGCGCGTACCGTCGGGCGACCAGCGCGGGCTCGATCCGTTGGCCGAGAACGGCGTCTGCCGGCCACTCGCGACGTCGATAAGCCACAACGAGGACTGCATCCGATCGGTCATCACGTCGCCCGATCGACGGACGTAGACGATCGTGCGCCCGTCGGGGCTGATCTGCGGATCGGCGGCGATCGCCAGGCCGAACAGGTCGTTGCCGGTGAAGCCGCGCACCGGGCCGTCGACCGGCGCGGCGTTGGGCTGCTGTTGCGCCAGCGTTGGCGTGGCGACGGCGGTACAGGCGAGAAGCAGGGCAAGACGACGCATCGACATGTCTCCGGGAAGGATGCGCGCGACTGAAGCCGCATTGCCGCGCCCGCGCAAGCACCACCAGCTTGCGCGAAGGCAAGCGCTCGCTTGCAGCGCCCTGGCGGTACGGCTAGAGATTTGCGAATGCTTTGCAACAGCAGCGTCCGATGAGCAGAGGCGTGATCCGCGGCTGGTTCCTTGTGCACAAATGGTCGAGCCTCGTGTCGACCGTGTTCCTGCTGATGCTGTGCGTGACCGGCCTCCCGCTGATCTTCCACGACGAGATCGACGCGCTGGCCGAGCGCGGCGGCCGCACCGTCTCCGCGACGCCGTCGTCGGGTGTCAGCCCCGCGCTTCAGTCGCTCGACGCGATCCTCGCGCGTGCGCTCGCCGCAAAGCCGGGCGACGTGCCGCTGTTCATGGCCTTCTCGAACGACGATGCCACCACCACCGTCACCACCGGCGCGCGCCCCGACGTGCCGGCGGAGGCGATGACGCTGCACCTGTTCGATCGCGTCACCGGGCAGCCGATCGGCGCCACCCCGGCGGAGGGCGAGGGCGTGATGGCGTTCCTGTTGCGGCTGCATACCGACATGCTGATGGGGCTGCCGGGCATGTTCTTCCTCGGCGCAATGGGCGCGCTGTTCGTCGTCGCGCTCGCCTCGGGCGCGGTCCTCTACGCGCCGTTCATGCGCAAGCTCGATTTCGGCACGCTGCGCACGCGTCGCAGCCGCCGCGTGGCGTGGCTCGATCATCACAATCTGCTCGGTATCGTCGCGCTCGCGTGGATGGCGGTGGTCGGGCTCACCGGGATCGTCAACGCGTTCGTCACGCCGATCACCAAGATGTGGCAGGCGGGCGAGCTCGCCGAGATGACGCAAGCCTATGCCGGCCGTGCGGCGCTGCCGCCGGCGCGCTACGGCTCGCTCGACCGCGCGATGGCGGCGGCGCGCCGCGCGGTGCCCGGCATGAACTCGCAGTTCATCGCCTTTCCCGGCGGCGCGTTCAGCAGCCGGCATCATTATGCGATCTTCTTCCAAGGCGCGACGCCGCTGACCGAGCGGCTGCTCACTACCGCGCTGGTCGATGCCAAGACGGGGCAACTGACCGATCAACGCCCGATGCCGTGGTATTTCAGGGCGCTGATGCTCTCGCGACCGCTGCATTTCGGTGACTATGGCGGGCTGCCGATGAAGCTGCTGTGGGCACTGCTCGACGTGTTCACGATCGTCGTGCTGGGTTCGGGCGTCTACCTCTGGCTCGGCCGCCGCCGCGCGCCGACCGATGTGCTGGTGCGCGAGATCGCGCGTGGCGCGCGCCCGTTCGCAGGCGTAGCGGCGATGCCCGCCGAATGATGCACCGCGATCGTCGGCCCGCGCTGGTCCGCGCCACCTGGCCGATCCCGATCCTAATTGCGCTCGCAACGATCGCCGGCCTCATCGCGGCGCTCGCTGGCGATGGGTGGCACGATCTGCCCGCGTGGCTCGCGCTCGCCGCGCCGCTCGTCGCGCTGGCGTGGGCGCGTCGCGGGCGCCGCTGATAGGAAAAAGGGCGCCGGTCTTGCGACCGACGCCCTTTCATGACGATGGTGTCGTTGCTTACTCGGCGACCACCTTGGCCTTGCCGCCCTTGCGCTTCGGCTTCTTGGGTGCCGCGCCGACGATCTCGAACGTCAGCGCATTGTCCCTGAGCTTCACGACCACCTCGCCGCCATGGACGAGCTTGCCGAACAGCAGCTCTTCCGCCAGCGGCTGCTTGATCTTCTCCTGGATCAGGCGGCCCATCGGGCGCGCGCCGTAGAGCTTGTCATAGCCCTTGGCGGTGAGCCACTGGCGCGCATCGTCGTCGAGCTTGATGTGGACGTCGCGGTCGGCGAGCTGCAGCTCGAGCTGGAGAATGAACTTGTCCACCACGCGCGCGACCACTTCGGTCGGCAGGTAGCTGAACGGCACGATCGCATCGAGACGGTTGCGGAACTCGGGCGTGAACAGCTTCTGCACCGCCTGCTCATCCTCGCCCTCGCGGGAGAGGTTGCCGAAGCCAAGCGTCTCGCGCGCCATGTCGCTCGCGCCCGCATTGGTCGTCATGATCAGGATGACGTTGCGGAAATCGACCGTCTTGCCGTGCTGATCGGTCAGGCGCCCGTTGTCCATCACCTGCAAGAGGATGTTGAACAGGTCGGGATGCGCCTTCTCGATCTCGTCGAGCAGGAGCACGCAATGCGGGTTCTGGTCGACCGCGTCGGTCAGGAGCCCGCCCTGGTCGAACCCGACATAGCCCGGCGGGGCACCGATAAGCCGGCTGACCGAATGGCGCTCCATATACTCCGACATGTCGAACCGCTGAAGCGGGATACCCATGATCGTGGCGAGCTGCTTGGCAACTTCCGTCTTGCCGACGCCGGTCGGCCCGGTGAACAGATAGTTGCCGATCGGCTTCTCGGGATCGCGCAGCCCCGCACGGCTCAGCTTGATCGCGGAAGCCAGGTTTTCGATCGCCTTGTTCTGGCCGAACACGACGCGCTTCAGATCGGTCTCGAGATGCTCGAGCACGCGCTTGTCGTCGGTCGATACGCTCTTCGGCGGGATGCGCGCCATCGTCGCGATCACCTGTTCGATCTCCTTGGGGGTGATCGTCTTCTTGCGCTTGTTGGGCGCTACCAGCATCTGCATCGCGCCGACCTCGTCGATCACGTCGATCGCCTTGTCCGGCAGCTTGCGGTCGTTGATGTAGCGCGCGCTGAGCTCCACCGCCGACTTGATCGCGTCGGGCGTGTATTTCACGTCATGGTGGCTCTCGAACGCCGAGCGCAGCCCGGCGAGGATCTTGATCGTGTCCTCGATCGTCGGCTCATTGACGTCGATCTTCTGGAACCGGCGCAACAGCGCGCGATCCTTCTCGAAGTGGTTGCGGAACTCCTTGTAGGTGGTCGACCCGATGCAGCGGATCGTGCCGCCCGACAGTGCGGGCTTGAGGAGGTTGGACGCGTCCATCGCGCCGCCGCTCGTCGCGCCGGCGCCGATCACCGTGTGGATCTCGTCGATAAACAGCACCGCGTGCGGCAGCTTCTCGAGCTCGTTGACGACCTGCTTCAGCCGCTCCTCGAAATCGCCGCGATAGCGCGTGCCGGCAAGCAGCGCGCCCATGTCGAGCGAGTAGATCACCGCGGGCTTGAGCACGTCGGGCACGTCGCCCTCCACGATCTTGCGCGCGAGCCCTTCGGCGATCGCGGTCTTGCCGACGCCGGGATCGCCCACATAGAGCGGGTTGTTCTTCGACCGGCGGCACAGGATCTGGATCGTGCGATCGACCTCCGGCCCGCGGCCGATCAGCGGATCGACCTTGCCGTTCTTCGCCTTCTCGTTGAGATCGACGGTGAACTGCTTCAGCGCGCTCTCGCCCTTCGCCTTGTCGGCAGGCTTCTTCTCTTCCTTGTCCTCAGCGCCTTTGGGCCCGGCGGACGCTTCGGGCGCGGACACGCCCTTGCCGACGCCGTGGCTGATGAAGCTGACGGCATCGAGCCGGCTCATGTCCTGCTGCTGCAGGAAATAGACGGCGTAGCTCTCGCGTTCGGAGAAGAGCGCGACGAGGACGTTGGCGCCCGTCACCTCGTCGCGGCCCGACGACTGGACGTGCAGGATCGCGCGCTGGACGACGCGCTGGAAGCCGCTGGTGGGTGAGGGGTCGGTCTGCTGATCGACCTTCAGCGCACCGAGCTCGGTATCGAGATAGTGCGCGACGGTATTCTTGAGCTCGCCGAGATCGACGCCGCACGCCGTCATCACCTGGCTCGCATGCTCGTCGTCGACGAGCGCGAAGAGCAGGTGCTCAAGCGTTGCATATTCGTGGCGCCGCGAAGACGCTGCCTCGAGCGCCTTGTGCAGCGTAGTCTCGAGAGCGCTGGCAAAGGATGGCATTCAGGATACTCCAGGCGGGCCGTGGACAGGTGTCCGGCCCTTGGACGCAATGTCGTGATTGGCGGGCACGGCATCAAGCGCCCAAGAAAACGCACGATGACGAGCGGTGATCCGCTGCGGTCGTACGGTGGCGATCACGCGGGCGCCCGCCGCATCATCTGGCCCGTCGCTCGGCGGCAGGGCTGATGGCGGGGGCCAGGATCATCGCTTGAACAGCGCGTCCGCGCTGGCGCGGTGGTCGACGGCGAAGGCGATCTTGGCGCGCGATCGCGCGATCTCGCCCTCCAGCGCCGCGATCCGCGCCTCTAGTTCGGCGACCGAGAGGCGATCGAGGTCCTCGCGCAGCAGCGCGGCCAGGGGATCGTCGGGCCGGGACCCAAGGATATCATCCAGATCCATGTGATGCATCGTTGACCGCTGCAGGTGCGAAGTCAATAAGGCGCGCGCCGAACGGCTGGAAGGGAAACCGGCAGGCGGCAAGGGGACGGCGATGCACGAGATACCGAAGACGATGCTGGCGATCGATCCAGCGGCGCCGGGCGAACCCGAGGTGCTGGTGCCCGTCGAGCGCGCGGTGCCCGTGCCCGGCCCCGGCGAGGTGCTCGTCCGCGTCGCCGCCGCGGGGGTCAACCGGCCCGACGTGCTCCAGCGCAAGGGCGGCTATCCGCCGCCGCCGGGTGCGCCGTCGATCCTCGGGCTCGAATTCGCCGGCCAGGTCGTCGCGGTGGGCGACGACGTCGGCAAGGAGATGATCGGCCAGAACGTCTGCGCGCTCGTCGCCGGCGGCGCCTATGCGCACTATGCCGTCGCGCCCGCCGGCCAGTGCCTGCCCGTGCCCGCCGGCCTGTCGATGGCGGAAGCGGCGGCGATCCCCGAGACGCTGTTCACCGTGTGGACCAACCTGTTCGAGCGCGCCTTTGCGGTGGAGGGCGATACCGTGCTCGTCCACGGTGGCACCAGCGGCATTGGCACGATGGCGATCGCGCTCGCCAACATCTTCGGGCTGACGATCATCGTCACCGCCGGTTCGGACGAGAAATGCGCGGCGGCCATGGCGCTCGGCGCCGATCACGCGATCAACTACAAAACCGAGGATTTCGTCGCACGCGTCGCCGAGATCACGGGGGGCAAGGGCTGCGCTGCGGTGCTCGATATGGTCGGCGGCGACTATGTCGCGCGCAACCTCAAATGCCTCGCCGACGATGGCCGCCACGTGTCGATCGCGGTACAGGGCGGCGCGATGGCGACGATCCCGGTGTTCGAGGTGATGCGCCGCCGGCTGACGCTGACTGGCTCGACGCTGCGCGCGCGCGATCTTGGCTTCAAGTCGATGGTCGCCGACGAACTCGCGCGCACTGTCTGGCCGCATGTCGAGGCGGGCAAGCTCAAGCCGGTGATGGACAAGGCGTTCCCGCTGGCGGAGGCGGCTGCCGCCCATGCCCGGATGGAGGCCGGCGACCACGTCGGCAAGATCGTGCTGACGATGCAGTAATCGCGGGCGGCGGGAGGCAGCGGCGGTGACCGAATATTCGCTTCACGAGGATCCCGCGTCGGGCAATTGCTACAAGATCCGCCTCGTCGCCGCGTATCTCGGTATCCCGCTCCAGCGCCGACGCTACGACATCCAACGCGGCGAGACGCGAACGCCGGCGTTTCTCACCGAAGTCAACGCCGGCGGGCGCATCCCGGTGCTCCAGATCGACGCGCGCTTCCTGCCTGAGAGCAACGCTGCGTGGGCCTATCTCGCGCACGGCAGCGCGCTGATCCCGATCGACCGCTTCGATCATGCGGACATGCTACGCTGGCTGTTCTGGGAACGACATAGCCACGAGTCTTATATCGCGACGCTGCGCTTCTGGCGGCACTATCTGGGCGAGGCGGCGCTAAGCCCCGCGCAGACGGCGCTGATGCCTGCCAAGCAGGCCGCTTGCGAAGCGGCGCTGGCACTGATCAGGGGCTATCTCACGACTCGCGACTGGCTCGCCGCGGACCGGCCGACGCTCGCCGATCTCGTGCTTTACGCCTACACGCATCTGGCGGGCGAGAGCGGGTTCGATCTCGCCGCCCGTCCCGCCGTGGCGCGCTGGCTCACCCGTGTCGCCGCCATGCCGGGCCACATCCGCTTCGACGACTGACGCCGAACCGTCACGCAATCGAGACCGCGGCGTCATCGCGCTGTGATCGCGGCGTCACACGCGCACGCTATTGCCCGCGGGCAGGGAGAGCCTGTCATGCCGAAGCCCGCCTCGCTCGCTACCATGTCCTTGGGTGACGTTGCCGACCTCGCCGATTTCGCCCAATCGCGCCCGCATCTGCCCGAGCGCATCGTCGAGCGCACGCGCTACCGCACGATCTGGATCAGCGATGTCCATCTCGGCACGCGCGGCTGCAATGCGGACATGCTGGTCGACTTCCTCGACCACGTCGACAGCGACACGATGTACCTCGTCGGCGACATCGTCGACGGATGGCGGCTGCGGCGCAAATTCTACTGGCCCGCCGCACACAACGACGTCGTGTGGCGGCTGCTGCGCCGCGCCGGCCGCGGCACGCGGATGATCTTCATTCCCGGCAATCACGACGAGGCGTTCCGCCAATACTGCGGGCTCGATTTCGGCGGCATCGCGATCCGCCGCAACGCGGTGCACGAGACGGCGGACGGCCGCCGCCTGCTCGTCCTGCACGGTGACGAATTCGACGCCATCACGCTTGCGCATCGCTGGCTCGCGCACGTCGGCGACCATGCCTATACGCTGCTGATGGCGGCCAACCGACTGGTCAACGCCGCGCGCCGACGGATGGGCATGCCCTATTGGTCGCTGAGCAAGCACGCCAAGGCGCGCGTCAAGAACGCCGTCGCCTTCATCTCGCGCTTCGAGGAGATCGTGGCGGAGGCGGCGGGCGCGCGGGGCGTCGATGGCGTCGTCTGCGGCCATATCCACACCGCCGAGATGCGCGAGATCGGCGGCGTTGCCTATTACAACGACGGCGACTGGGTGGAGAGCGCGACCGCGCTGGTCGAGCATCCCGACGGGCGGATGGAGATCCTCCACTGGGCCGACGTGATCGCCGGCCGCGATCGTTCCGCGCCGCTCGCGCTCGCGGCGTAACGCGATGCGTATAGCAATCGTCACCGACGCGTGGGCGCCGCAGGTCAACGGCGTCGTGCGTACGCTCGAATCGGTCATCGCCGAACTCGGCGTGCTCGGCCACGAGACGCTGGTGATCGCGCCCGACGCGTTCCGCTCGCTGCCGTGCCCGACATACCCTGAGATACGCCTCGCGATCGCCGGGCGTGCCGCGGTGGGGCGCCGGATCGCCGACTTCCGCGCGGAGGCGGTGCATATCGCTACCGAAGGACCGCTGGGGCTCGCCGCGCGGCGCTGGTGCCTCGATCGCCGCCGGCCGTTCACCACCGCCTATCACACGCAATTTCCCGATTACGTCGCCGCGCGCACCGGTACCGATCCCGAATGGGTGTGGCGCTTCATCCGTTGGTTCCACCAGCCGGCCGACGCCGTGCTCGTCTCGACGCCGACGATCCGGCGCGCGCTTGCCGCGCACGGCATCGCGCGCACCCGCCACTGGAGCCGCGGCGTTGCGCCTACCTTCGTGCCGCACGGCGAGGTAGACCCCGTGATCGCCGCGCTGCCCGGCCCGGTCATGCTCTACGTCGGCCGCGTCGCGGTGGAGAAGAACGTCGAGGCCTTTCTCGGTGCGCCGTGCACCGGCAGTAAGGTCGTCGTCGGCGACGGGCCCGCGCTCGCCGGGCTGCGGCAGCGCTTTCCCGGCGTTCACTTCCTCGGCGCGCGCTTCGGCGACCGCCTCGCCGCCTGCTACCGCGCGGCCGACGTGCTCGTCTTTCCCAGCCGCACCGATACTTTCGGGCTGGTGATGATCGAGGCGCTCGCCTGCGGCACGCCCGTCGCGGCCTATCCGGTGCCGGGCCCGCTCGACGTGCTGACGCCCCGCGTCGGCGCGATGGATGCCGATCTCGCCGCCGCGATCGCTGCCGCGCTGCCGCTCGATCGCGTCGCCTGTGCGCGCGAAGGCGCGCGCTACACGTGGCGGGCGAGCGCGCAGCAGTTCCTCGGCGCGCTCCACCCGATCGATCTGCCGCACGCCGCCTGACGCAAGGACGCTTGCCCTTGGCGAATGCGCGCATTAAGTCGCGGCAGGTTAAGCGGCCGCTCCGGTAAGGGGCGGCCCTATTTGTTTCTACCGAAAGGCTTTTCGCATGGCACAGCCGCTCATGCCCCACGCGACCGCGTCGTGGATGGTCGACAATACGTCGCTCACCTTCGAACAGATCGCCGAATTCTGCGGCCTCCACATCCTCGAGGTGCAGGCGATCGCCGATGATACCGCCGCGACCAAGCTCACCGGCCGCGATCCCGTGCGTACGCATGAGGTGACGCAGGAGGAGATCGACAAGGGCCAGGCCGATCCGAGCTATCGCCTGAAGATCACCAAGGGCCCCGAGCAGGTCCGCCGCACCAAGGGCCCGCGCTACACGCCGGTGTCGAAGCGGCAGGACAAGCCCGACGGCATCGCCTGGATCATCCGCAACCACCCGGAGATCTCCGATGGCGCGATCTCCAACCTGATCGGCACGACGCGCACGACGATCGCCGCGATTCGCGACCGCTCGCACTGGAACATCAGCAACATCACGCCGAAGGATCCGGTGACGCTCGGCCTCACCACGCAGCGCGAGCTTGACGCCGCGGTGTCGAAGGCTGCGAAGAACGCGGGCGTCGAGGCGCCGGTCGACACGCGTCTCGACGGCGATCGCGAGGCGCTGATCGAGCAGCTGCGCGCCGAGCGCGAGCAGGCGGCGCGCGATGCCGAGCTGGCGGGCGATGAGGGCGTCGCCCCCAAGCCGTTCTTCGACGATCCCTTTCGCCGCTGATCGGTCGCTGCACGACGGTTTCGGATCGGGCGTCGCACTGCCGGCGTTCGCCCGCCGAATTCGCTCGACGTAACGAATGTTATGCTGATACCCCCGCAGCATGGCGACGGCATATCAACGCACGCTGATCGGGGATGAGGGGCTGACGCCCACCAGCTGGGCCGGTCTGACCTTTCCGTTCGGCGATCGCGGCCCGCAGCCGGGCGAGTTGCTGACGGTGATGGACGGCGTGCGCTGGTGGCGCGTGCCGATGTCGGGCCCGCTCAAGCACGTCAACGGCCTGATCCTCGACGACGGCGACGCGCTGCTCGCGATCGATACCGGCACCGCCAGCCCGCGGACGACCGAGGCGTGGCGCGCGATCCTAGAAGGGCCGCTCGCCGGCCAGCGCGTCGGGCGCATCCTGTGCACGCACATGCACCCCGATCACGTCGGGCTCGCCGGCTGGCTGTCGCGCCGCTTCGACGATGCCGGGATCGTGATGACGCGTACCGAATGGCTGATGGTTCGCATGCTCGCCGCCGACGCGAGGCCCGAGGTGCCCGAGGAGCAGCTCGATTTCTGGCGCGGCGCTGGGTGGGACGAGGAGCAGGTCGCGCGCGGCGCGGGGCGCGGCTGGTCCAATTTCGGCAAGATGATCGCGCGCATGCCGCTCACCTACACGCGCATCCAGAACGGCGACGTGATGCGCATCGGCGGCAGCGACTGGCACGTCGTCACCGGCAACGGCCACAGCCCCGAACACGCCTGCCTCGTCGACTATGATCGCCGCGTGCTGATCGCGGGCGATCAGGTGCTGCCCAAGATCAGCTCCAACATCTCGGTTCACGTCAGCCAGACCAACGACGATCCGCTGGGCGACTGGCTCACCTCGATCGCCAAGTTCAAGACGCTGCCAGAGGATTTGCTCGTCCTCCCCGGCCACGGCGATCCCTTCTACGGCCTCCACACCCGGCTCGACGCGCTGCGCGACGAGCATATCGATCGGCTGGACGCGATCGTCGACCTGATGGGCGAGGGCCCGGTGCGCGCGGTGGATTGCTTCAAGGTGCTGTTCCGCCGCCCGATCGGCCCCGACGTGATCGGCATGGCGACGGGCGAATCGCTCGCCCACCTGTGCCGCCTCGAGGTCGAGGGCCGCGCAGTGCGCGAGGTAAAGGACGGCGTGTGGTGGTTCGGACGCGCCTGACGCCTCGCTGACGCTGCCGCCCCGGACAATGCCGGGGCGGGCGTTGGGTCGATCCGCCGCGCCTCAATGTCGGAAGTGGCGCATCCCGCTGAAAACCATTGCCAGCCCCGCCTCGTCGGCGGCCGCGATCACCTCGGCATCGCGGATCGAGCCGCCCGGCTGAATCACCGCCGTCGCACCCGCCTCGACCGCCGCCATCAGGCCGTCGGCGAACGGAAAGAACGCGTCCGAGGCGACCGCCGAGCCGATCGTGCGCGGCTGGCCCCAGCCCGCCTTGTCCGCCGCGTCCTTTGCCTTCCACGCCGCGATCCGCGCCGATTCGAGCCGATTCATCTGCCCCGCGCCGACGCCCGCGGTGCTACCGTCCTTGGCATAGACGATCGCGTTCGACTTGACGTGCTTCGCCACCGACCAGGCGAAGCGGCAGTCGGCCAGTTCCTGCGGCGTCGGCTGGCGCTTGGTCACCACCTTGAGCATGTCGTCCGACAGCACACCGCCATCGCGCGACTGGACCAGCCAGCCGCCGGCGATCGTCTTCGCGGTCAGCCCGCCGCGCGCCGGATCGGGTAGGCTGCCGGTAAGCAGCAGGCGCAGGTTCTTCTTCGCCGCGAACAGCGCGATCGCTTCCTCGTCGGCATCGGGCGCCACGACGACTTCGGTGAAGATGCCGGTGATCGCCCGCGCCGTTGCCGCGTCGAGCGTGCGGTTGAGCGCGATGATCCCGCCGAACGCCGACACGGTGTCGCACGCGAACGCCGCCTCATACGCTTCGGCGAGCGACGCGCCGGTCGCGACGCCGCACGGATTGGCATGCTTGACGATGACGCACGTCGGGCCCGCGTCGCGGAACTCGCTCACCAGCTCTAGCGCAGCATCGGCGTCGTTCAGGTTGTTGTACGACAGCTCCTTGCCCTGCACCTGTCGCGCCTGGCCGATCCCTGGCGTTGCAGGGCCCGCGTGCCGGTAGAAGGCCGCCTGTTGGTGCGGGTTCTCGCCGTAGCGCAGCACCCTCGGCGCCTCGAGCACGAAGGGCAGCGTCGCCGGGAAACGCTCGCCTTGGTCGGCGAAGCCGAACCAGCTCGCGATCATCGAATCGTACGTCGCGGTTGCGGCGAACGCCTTGGCGGCGAGCCGCTTGCGCTCGTCGAACGTCGTCTCGCCGCGCGCGACGATCTCATAGTCGGCGGGATCGGTGACGATCGCGACGAAAGCGTGGTTCTTCGCTGCCGAGCGCACCATGCTCGGCCCGCCGATGTCGATATTCTCGATCACCTCGGGCCGCTCGGCGCCCTTCGCCACCGTCTGCGCGAAGGGATAGAGGTTGACGACGACGAGGTCGATCGCGCCGATCTGATGTTCCCCCATTGCCGCGGCGTGTGCCGGATCGTCGCGCACCGCGAGCAGCCCGCCGTGCACCATCGGGTGCAGCGTCTTGACGCGCCCGTCCATCATCTCGGGGAAGCCGGTGAGATCGGATACGTCCCGCACCTCCAGCCCGGCGTCGCGCAGCGCCTTCGCGGTGCCCCCCGTCGACACCAGTTCGACCCCGCGCCCGGCGAGCGTTCGGGCGAGATCGACGACGCCGGTCTTGTCGGAAACGGAGAGCAGCGCGCGCTTGATGGCGATCGTGGTCATGGGCGATCCTGTTGCGGCCGCGCGCCCCGCCGGTCGATCGGCAGCCTTGCGCGCTCGGGTGGAAAGAACGCCGCGGCCTTTACCCGTCAGCGCGCGCGCTTCAAGGCCCAGCCGACTGTCGCGCCGCCCGCCTCGGCGCTGCCGGCGATGACGAGCTGCTGCGTCGCGATCGGCCGCCCCTCGCCATCGATCCACAGACTGTCCTCGACTGCCAGCATCCCGTCGCGCGTCCGGAACTGCCAGATCGCGCCGCCGGGGACGCGTAGCACCGCGCCGAGCCCGTCGGCGGTCGGCGACGCTTCGACGCCCTGGCCGAGATGGAAGCGGATCGCGAACGGCGTCGCGCCCGGCTTGCGCCGCTTGCCCTTGGGCAGCAGCACGTCGTCGCCGCGCACTTCCTTGCCGTCGCCCGTCAGCACCAGCTGGCGGCGGTGGACGAAGCCGTGACGGCGCACATAGCCGTCATGGCTCGCCTCGATCCGGCTCGCACCCTCCGATTCCTGCCGCACCAGTTCGACTTCGGCGACGCCGCGACCGAGCGTGCCATCGGCGTGGATCGCGGTGGAATTGGTGTCCGCCAGCGTCAATGTCGAATGCGCCGCGGTCGTGCGCAGCCCCTCGATCAGTTGCCTGGGCAGCCACGCATCGGCTGCGCGCGCGCCGCCGCAGTTGACGATGATGCGCGCGGGCCCGTCGGAGAGTTCGAACGCCAGCGTCGAGGCGCAGCCGCCGTCGACGACGCGCGCAACCGGCGGGGGTGCGGCGTCGACGATCAATACCACGCCTGCCGCCGCAAGCCGCTGATAGCCCCAGTCGCGGGCCTGGCGCAGCGGGCGCGTGCGGATGCCGCTCGCCGCGATCACTTGCGCCACGGTATCTGCCGGCACTGGGCCGCCTCCCTGCCAGCTCGCCAGCCCGCGATCGGCGTGGCAGCTGCCGAGCAGCGCGGGCACGATCCGCACCATCGCCTCGTGCGCGAAGTCGGGCAGCTCGAGCCGCCGCGCGGCATAGCTCTCGCGCAGCATGACGAGGAGGGCAAGGAGATCGAGCAGCGCTTCGGGGCAGCGGTTCACCACGCCGCCGTCGTCGTACAGCGCGCCGCCGATCGCGCGGCTCAGCCCCGCCTCACCGAATGCACGCCGCGGGTCGCCGCCGGGGATCAGCAGCCCGGCCGCGACGACGCCGCACCATGCCGCCACCCGCGCCGGCCCGGCCAGCGCCTTGTCCGCGCTGCGATCGATGTGCCGCGCGCCGCGCGCCAGCGCGTTCAGCACCTTGGAGCGGTAGATGAGGTCGGTCGACGACAGGATCAGCGGCGCGTGCGCGGTCCAGAACAGGATCCGCCGCCCCCACAGATCGGGCCGCCACGCCGCCGCCGTCACCTTTTCGCCATGCGCCGCCAGCCAGCGCTCCATCAGCGATTCGGCGACCGGCGATGCCTGGACTCGCGTCGCGACGCTCGACAAGTCGCGCAGCCAGGCGAAGCTGTGGAGATAGTCGGCGAACCCGGCGGACGGCGCGAGCGTGCGCAGGTCAAGCCCCTCGATCGCGTGGCTTTCGCCGCGGAACTGGATCCGCCCGGCGAGCAGCGCCTGCCCGCGCGCGACGTCGCCGAACAGCGGATCGTCGGGCACGGCGATCAGCTTCAGCGGATAGCGGCCCTTCAGCCTCAGCTCGTGGATCGGCGTGCGCCACGTCAGTCGGTGGAAGCGATCGGTGAGGCGTTCGGCGAGCGACAGGCCCTTGTCGCCGCCGACGCGCATCAGCCGCTTGCCCTCGTCGATCCCGTCGGGGCTGGTATCCTGGTCGGCTTCGCTCATCCGCCGCGCAGCGCGCGGATGTTGGCGGCATAGGCATCGGGGCCGCCGCGGAAGGTGGCGGTGCCGGCGACGAGCGCGTCCGCCCCCGCGGCAATCGCGCGGACGGCAGTGTCGGCGTCGATCCCGCCGTCGACCTCCAGATCGATGTCCCGCCCGCTCGCGTCGATCATCTTGCGGATCGCGGCGATCTTCTTGAGCTGCCCGTCGAGGAAGCTCTGCCCACCAAAGCCGGGGTTGACGCTCATCACCAGGACCAAATCGACCATGTCGATGAGGTAATCGAGCATCTTCGCCGGTGTGCCCGGGTTCAGGACGACGCCCGCGCGCAGGCCGAGCGACTTGATGTGCTGGATCGAGCGGTGAATGTGCGGCCCCGCCTCTGGATGGACGGTGATCGTGTTTGCGCCGGCCTCGGCGAAGGCGTCGAGATAGCGGTCGACCGGCGAGATCATCAGGTGGACGTCAAAGGGCTTCGCGGTGTGCGGGCGCAGCGCCTTCACCACCGCCGGGCCGATCGTGATGTTGGGCACGAAATGCCCGTCCATCACGTCGATATGGATCCAGTCCGCCCCCGCCGCGTCGATCGCGCGCACTTCCTCGCCCAGCTTGGCGAAATCGGCGGACAGGATGGACGGGGCGATGCGGACGGGCTTCATGGTCGCCTGCGTTAACAAGCGTTGCCGTCAGGCGGAAGCGCGCACGAGCCGGACGACGAAAAAGCCGTCGCACCCGCCTTCAGCCGCGAGCGTGCCGGGCAGCGTGCGCAAATAGCCGCGGTCGTGCGCGGCGAACCCCGCAGGCAGCTCGCCCGTAGCCGGCGGATCGACGCGGTAATCGGGATGATCGGCGAGGAAGCGCGTGAGCTGATCCTCGCCCTCGGCGCGCTCGAGCGAGCAGGTGGCGTAGACCAGTCGGCCGCCCGGCCGCACCCACTCGGCTGCCCGCGCGAGCAGCTGTGCCTGCAACGCCGCCATGTCGGCGACGATCGCGGCGTGCGCGCGGTACAGCACGTCGGGGTGGCGGCGAAAGATGCCCGTCGCGCTGCACGGCGCGTCGATCAGCAGCGCGTCGACCGGGACGGGCGGCGCCCAGTGCAGCGCGTCGGCGATGACGACCTTGGCCGGCAAACCGGTGCGCGCCAGATTCTCGTGCAGCCGCGCCGCGCGCGCGGGCGACACCTCGAGCGCCGTCACGTTCCAGCCGGCGGCGGCGAGTTGCATCGTCTTGCCGCCGGGCGCGGCGCACAGATCGATCACCTCGCCGGCCCCACGCCCGAGCAGCCGCGCCGGCAGCGACGCCGCGACGTCCTGCACCCACCATTTGCCCTCGGCGTAGCCGGGCAGCCGCGCCACCGGGCCGGCGTCCACCAGCCGGCGCTGATCGGGGGCGAGCGCCAGCCCGTCGGGCGCGAGCGCGTCGGGATCGGCGAGCGTCAGATCGAGCGGGGGCGGGGCGGCGATCGCTGCTGCCGCCGCTGCAACCGCTGCTTCCCCCCATGCCGCGCGCCACCGCTCCGCCACCGCCGGCGGCAGGGTCGGCACGTCCGGCAGCGTTGCGCCGCCACGTGTCAGCGATCCGAACACGCCGTGAACCAGCTTGCGCGGGCCGCCGTCGACCAAAGGCAGCACCGTCGCGATCGCGGCGTGAGGCGGGGTGCCGAGCGCCAGCGCCTGGACGAGCGCGATGCGCAGTGCGGTGCGCGCCTTGGCGTCGTCCGGCAGCCGCTGCCGGGTCGCGCTGTCGATCACCGCGTCGAGATCGGGCAGGCGGCGCAGCGCCTCCGCGGCGATCGCGTGCGCCAGGCCGCGGTCGTTCGCCTCGGCGAGGTCGCGCGTCGCGGCGGGCAGCGCAGCTTCCAGCGGATCGCCGCGGCGCAGCACCGCGTCGAGCAGTCGCATCGCCGCGCGGCGTGCCGCGGTGCCCGGCGGATCGGCGGGACGACGGTTGGGTGCAGCGGGGCGGGGAGGGCGGGGGTTGGCGGGGGCAGGCATCGGCCCCATGTGGCGGGTGAACGCCGCAACCGGAAGAGCCGATGTCGAAGCGCCCTGCCCATGTGAAGCCGCCGGCCTATCTCACCCCCAATACGCCGGTACCCAAGCCCGAGCCAGTGAAGCGGCCCGAGCACGATCCGCTCGGCCGCGATCCCGTCCGCTACGGCGATTGGGAGAAGAAGGGCATCGCGATCGATTTCTAATCTAAATCAAGACGCCCCCGGAACGATCGCGACGGGCGGGCGTCTTTGCGCGATGCCACGCTTTCTCGCCGATGGCCGCATCCGCATCGCGGTGGCCATCGTGGCGTGCCTGCTGATCGCGCTGCCGATGCTGCTCGCCGCCTTTCCCTACGGCGTATTGAAGGGCGTGATCGAGGATCGACTGAGCGAGCGGTTCGGTCGCCCCGTCACGATCGGCCGGATGGAGCGGGTCGACCGCTTCGGCTTCTCTCCCGTCATCGCGCTTAGCGACGTGCGCGTGCCCGGGCCGGCGTGGACCGGCAAGACCGATCTGGCGCGCGTTGCGACGATGCGGATCGGCTTCGGCGTGCTCTCGCTCCTCAAGGGCGATCTCGCGCTGCACGACGTGACGATCACGGGTGCGCGGCTCCACTTGATCCGTACCGCCGACGGGCGCGAGAACTGGCGCGGCAGCGAGCGGCGCGGCGGCGCAGGCGGCGGCAATCTCAACGCGCTCGAGGTGCGCGATTCGCGGCTGGTGTACGAGGATGCGAAACAGCGTCGCAGCTTCGATCTCGCGTTCGTCTCCGATGCCGCGCGCGGGCTTCGGCTGGCGGGCAGCGGCAAGGTGCGGGGCACCCCCGTCAGCCTCGCGATCCGCACGCCGGCGATCTCCGACCGGCGCGTCATCCCGTGGCCGTTCGACGCGCGGCTCGCTGGGCAGGGGCTGAAGATGCACGCGACGGGGTCGATGGCCGCCCCGCTCGACACCGACGACATGACGCTCGACGTCACCGCCGAGGCGGCGGACTTGAAGCTGATCGATGCGATCATCGAGGCCGGGCTGTTCCGTACCCAGCCGGTCGTCCTCTCCGCGCATGTCCGCCGCCAGCCCGGCCGCTGGCTGATCGACCGGCTCGACGGGCGGATCGGCCGCTCCGATCTGTCGGGTCGTCTCACCGTCGACAAGACCGGTGAGCGTACGAAGATCGAAGGCACGTTCGCGTCGCGTCTGCTCGATTTCGCCGATTTCAGCTCGGACGAGGGCCTTGCACGTGGCGCCGCGAAGGAGCGTGCGATCGGCCCGCGCGTCGTGCCCGACACCAAGCTCAACCTCGCCAAGCTCGGGCCGACCGACGGGCGCATCGCCTTTCGCGTCGCGCGGATCGTCAGCCGCGACGGACCGTCGTCGCTGACGGCGATGCGCGGCACGCTGACGCTCGACCGGCGGCGGCTGACAATCAGCCCGTTGACGATCGCGATGCGCAAGGGGCGGATCACCGGCGACGTGCTGGTCGATCAGCGTGACGGCGCGCCCGAGCCGCGCGTCCGGCTCGATCTGCGGCTCGCCGACAGTAGCATCGCTGCGCTTGGCGGCGGCGGCGGCTCGGTCACTGGCAGGGTCGACGGGCGCGCGCTGCTCAACGGGCGCGGCAGCACACTGCGCGAGGTCGTCGGCCGGTCGGACGGACGGATCGGCCTTGTCGCGCGCGACGGCGCGCTGCCGGCGGAGATCGCCGCCGCGCTCGGCTTCGACGCCGGCCGCGCGTTGCTCGCCGGTCACGATGATCGCGCCACGCTGCGCTGCGTCGTCGTCGGCCTCGCGATGCGCGACGGCACGGGCCGCGCGCAGACGTTCGTCGTCGATACCTCGCAGAGCCGGCTCGATGGCAGCGGCACGATCACCTTCCCCGGCGAAGTGCTCGCGATCCGGCTGACGGGGGCGCCCAAGCGGAACGCCATCCTTCGCCTGCCGGGATCGGCCACGATGACGGGGACGATCAGCGAGCCTGATATCGTCGTGCCGCGCGAGGTGAAATCGGCCGGCAACATCTTCAAGGCGATCGGCCGTGCAATTACCGGGCATCAGGGGCCGGTCGCCACCGACGCCGACTGCGGGGCGCTTGCCACACGCGTGCTTCGCTAAACACCGGAGGTCAGGCGGTCGCGGCGACCAGCTTCAGCAGCGTGTTCCAATTGCGTGCCGTCGCCGGGGGCAGCTTGGCGCGGCGCATCGCCGGCTCCAGCTTTGATCGCCCGACCCCGCCGGCATAGTCGACGAACAGATCGCGGCCCACCGCGTGGAGCCGCTCTGGCCCGCCGTGATCACGCGGCAGGCGCGCGGGATCGACGGGATCGTGGAAGAACAACACCATCAGCAGGTTGGGCCGCGCCGCGCTCGCATCGGGGAACGGGTTCGCCGCGGCGATCGCGACAAGTTCGTCGTGGCTGCGCACGAACCAGTCGGTGTCGAGCGACAGCCGGTCGCGTGCCGCCGCCGCGAGCCGATCCTCGATCGCCTCTGCGTCGCTCTCGTCGCACTCGAACACCGCATTGCCCGACGCGAGCAGCGTCACCACGTCGCGCATCCCTTCCGCGATCAGGAAGGCGCGCAGATCGGCCATCTTGAGCGTCTTGCCCGCATTGATCGCGCGCGGCAGCGCCGCCCAGCGCGTCACGCCTCCTCGCGCAGCGGCCGCGCGAGCAGCGCCTCGATCACGTCGCGCGCCGGCGCCCCGTCGAGCAGCCGGCAGACCGCGGCGGTGATCGGCATGTCGATCCCGACCTCCTGTGCCGCTTCCGCCAGCACCGGCGCGGTGAACGCCCCCTCCGCCACCGTCCGGCGATCGGCGAGAAGGTCCGCCGCGCGTCCGCCGCGCCCGAGCCCCAGGCCGAGCGAGAAGTTGCGGCTGCTCGTCGACGAGCAGGTCAGCACCAGATCACCGAGCCCCGACAGTCCTGCCAGTGTCTCGGGCCGCGCGCCGCGGGCGATGCCGAACCGCGTCATCTCGGCAAAGCCGCGCGCGATCAGCGCCGCGCGCGCGTTCTGTCCCAGCCCCGCACCCTCGACGACGCCGCACGCGATCGCGAGCACGTTCTTCACCGCGCCGCCGATCTCCGCGCCGACGACGTCGCTTGAGGCATAAGGCCGGAACGCCGGGCTCGCGAGCCGCGCCGCGAGCCGCGCCTGCAGCGCTGAGTCGGCGCACGCCAGCGTCACCGCCGTCGGGAGGCCGGCGGCGACCTCGTGCGCGAAGGTCGGCCCCGACAGCACCGCGATCGGCGCACGCGGGTGCGCCGCCTGCGCGACCTCGCTCACCAGCCGCCGCGTGCCCGCCTCGATCCCCTTGGCGCACAGCACCAGCGGCGTCTCACTGGCGGGCAGTTGCGCCAGGACGGCGCCGACGTGTTGTGTCGGCGCGACGACGAGCAGAGCGTCGCACCCCGCCAGATCGTCCAGCGCGCTGGTCGCACGAATTGCTTGCGACAGCGGCACGCCCGGCAGGAAGACGATGTTTTCATGGCGATCGTTGATCGCGGCGACGACGTCCGCCTCGCGCGCCCACAGCAGCACTTCGCCGCCCGCTACGTCGCCGGTGTCCGCGACTCGCGCCGCCACTTGGGCGAGCGCCGTCCCCCAGGCGCCGCCACCGATCACGCCGAGCTTCATGCCTCGTTGCCCCTCACGCCTTGACGCCGGCGCCGCGCACCGCCTCCGCCGTCGGATCGAGCGGCCAGCGCGGGCGCGCGGCGACGTCGAGCGGGTCGGTCAGCCCGGCGGCGAAGCGTTCGGCCCCTGCCCAGGCGATCATCGCGGCATTGTCGGTGCACAGCCACAAGGGCGGCGCTACGAAGCGCAGCCCGTTCGCCGCGGCGAGCGCCGACAACGCGCAGCGCACCGCGCCGTTCGCCGCGACGCCGCCCGCCACGACCAGCGCGGTCGCGCCCGGTGCGCGGGCGATCGCGCGGCTCGTGCGATCGAGGAGGCAATCGACCACCGCCGCCTGAAACGATGCCGCGATATCGTCCGCCGAATAGTCGCCGACGACGCGCGCGACCGCCGCCTTGAGCCCCGCGAAGGAGAAATGCGGCTCGGGCGAACGCAGCAGCGGGCGCGGCAGCGGCACGGCGGCGGGATCGCCGCGCAGCGCCGCCTGCTCCACCGCCGGCCCGCCGGGGAAGCCGAGCCCCAGCAGCTTGGCCGTCTTGTCGAACGCCTCACCTGCCGCATCGTCGATCGTCGTCGCCAGCCGGCGATAGCGATCGACCCCTTCGACCAGCAGCAACTGGCAATGCCCGCCGGAGACGAGCAGCAGCAGATAGGGAAAATCGAGGTCGGGATCGCTCAATCGCGGGCTCAGCGCGTGGCCTTCGAGGTGGTTGACCGCGATCAGCGGCTTGCCCGCGGCGTGCGCCAGCGCCTTGCCGGTGACGAGCCCCACCATCACCCCGCCGATGAGCCCCGGGCCGGCGGTCGCCGCGACCGCGTCGACGTCGGCGAGCGTCAGCCCGGCATCGTCGAGCGCCGCAGCGACGAGCGGCTCGAGCGCCTCGACGTGCGCACGCGCCGCGATCTCGGGCACGACGCCGCCGTACGGCCGGTGCGCCGCTTCCTGTCCGGCGAGGCGGTGAGCCAGCACCTGCCGGTCGCCGGTCACCAGCGCCGCCGCGGTTTCGTCGCACGAGGATTCGAGGCCGAGGATGATCATCGGCATGGCCTTATCGCGTCACCCGCAGCTTGTCGAAGCGCGCGCGGCGGCCGATAGGGCGGGGCGTTGTGAGCGAGATATTCAAATTGGGAACGCGCGGCTCGCCGCTCGCGCTGACGCAGGCCGGCATGGTGCGCGATGCGCTGATCGCCGCGCACGGCTGGGCCGACGTCGAGATCGTCGTGATCCGAACGACGGGGGACCGGGTGCAGGATCGCGCGCTGGCCGAAATCGGCGGCAAGGCGCTGTGGACCAAGGAGCTCGACCGCGCGCTGCTCGCGGGCGAGGTGGACGCGTGCGTCCACTCGATGAAGGACGTCGAGACGATCCGCCCCGATGCGATCGCGATCGCCGCGCTGCTGCCGCGCGCTGATGTGCGCGATCGGCTGGTCGGCGCCGCGTCGGTGGACGCGCTTCGCCACGGCGCGGTGGTCGGCACCAGCTCGCCGCGCCGGCGCGCGCAGCTCCTCCATCAACGCCCCGACCTTCAGATCGTGCTGTTCCGCGGCAACGTCGACACGCGGCTCGGCAAGCTCGCGACGGGCGAGGTCGATGCGACGCTGCTCGCCGCTGCCGGGCTCGATCGGCTCGGCCGCCACGATACTGGCGTTGCGCTGGCGATCGACGATATGCTGCCGGCGCCAGCGCAGGGCGCCGTTGGCATCGAGACGCGTGCCGACGGTCCGGCGCGCGCGCTGGTCGCCGCGATCGACTGCGCCGCAACACGGGCGTGCGTGATGGCGGAACGCGCCTTTCTCGCGCGGCTCGGCGCGACGTGCCACTCGCCGGTCGCGGCGCTGGCGACGCAGGGCGCGGACGGCATCACCCTGCGCGCCGAGCTGCTCGGCGAGGACGGTGAGGATCACGTCACCGCCTTTCTGACGGGGAGCGACGGCGTCGCGGTGGGGACACAGCTCGCCGAGACGCTGCTCGGCCGCGCGCCGCCCGCGATCCGCCGCCTGTTCGAGGGGTGAGCCGCCGGCTGCTGGTGCTGCGGCCCGCCCCCGGCGCTGCCGTCACCGCGGCGCGCGTGCATGCGGCGGGGCTGCGACCGATCCTGCTGCCGCTGTTCGCCATCGCGCCGATGGCCTGGTCGCCCCCGCCGGGGCGGTTCGACGCGCTGCTGCTGACCAGCGCCAACGCGGTGCGCCACGCCGGCGACGGGCTCGCGGCGCTGCGGGACCTGCCGGTGATCGCGGTCGGCACGGCGACGGCCGAAGCGGCGCGGGCGGCAGGGCTGACGGTGGTCGCGACGGGCAGCACCGATGGCGCCGCGGCGCTGCGCCTTGCGCAGACGCGCGGCTATCATCGCATCCTTCGCTTGACGGCGGATCGGCCGACCCCGCTCGCCGGCATCGTCGACGTGGCGGTCTATACGACGGTCGCGATCGATCATCCGCCGGGTGCGGTAGCCGCGGCGCGCGGTGCGATCGCGCTGCTCCATTCCAGCCGCGCCGCCGAGCGGTTCCGCGCGTTGCTCGACAGCGCGGGGGTCGATCCGGCTGACGTTACGGTCGCGGCACTGAGTGCGAAGGTTGCCGCCGCCGCCGGCACTGGCTGGCGCGACGTGGTCGTCGCCGCAACGCCCGACGATGCCGCGCTGGTCGCCGCTGCCGCGACGCGCGCGATTGACCGCTAGGCCAGGCGCGGGGATAAGGCCGCGATGGACGATGCCGCGACGCCCAACGCCGCCCCCCGCCGATCGCGCGTCAGCCTTCTGGTTCTGCTGATCGTGTTCGCCTTCGCGATCGGAATCGCGCTGATGTGGTCGGCGGTGCGCGACGGCAAGGGCTGGTGGCGCGACGGCGCGGCGCCCGCGGCGCAACCGAGCCCCGCCGCCGAGACCGCGCCTGCCGCCGGATCACCGCCTGCCACGCTGCCGAACGCCGCCACCACGACGCTTGCGGCCCGCGAGAGCGCACTTGCGGCGCAGCTTGCCGCGCTGGAGGCACGCACCGCGGCGATCAGCGTCGATGTGGCCGGGGCTGCCGACCGCGCGGGCCAGGCCGAGGCGATCCTCGTCGCCTTTGCCGCGCGCCGCGCGATCGAGCGCGGCACGCCGCTCGGCTATCTCGAGGAACAGCTTCGCACGCGCTTCGGTGCGACGCAGCAGCGCGCGGTGGTGACGGTGATCCAGGCTGGTCGCGATCCGGTAACGATCGAGGCGCTGCGCCAGGCGCTCGACAGCAACGCCTCGATCCTGCTCAATCCCGGACCGGGCGACTGGTTCGACGGGCTACTGCGCGAGCTGCGCACGCTGATCGTGCTGCACGAGGCAAACACGCCGTCGCCGCTACCCTCCGACCGCCTGGCGCGCGCGCGCCGCATGCTCGATGCGGGGCAGGTCGAACCCGCGCTGGAGGAGATCGGCCGCTTGCCGGGTGCCGACCGTGCGACCAATTGGACCGCTGCGGCGCAGCGCTACGTCGAGGCGCGCCGCGCGCTCGACACACTCGAGACCGCCGCGATCGTCGGCACGATCCCCTCCGCCGCGCGCCCGGCGCTTCCAGCGTCCGCGCCGCCGCCCGTCGATCCCGCCGCCTTGCCGCTGGAACAACCGGTGGGTTGACGTTGCGGACACGCGCCGTACGCCGCCGCTACCGCAGCCGGTCGAGCAGCGCGATCGCACCGTGCGGCGCGCGCACCTTGGCGCCGTTGATGAAGAACACGAACGTCTCGCGCGGGCTCTCCGCCGGCGCGTCGGCAACATAGGGCAGCCCCGTCGGCTGGCCCCCGCCGGCCCAGCAGCGCGCAGCGTCGGCCCACCGATCGAGCGCGGCCGGCGCATAGCCCGTCGGCTCATCCTCGACCGCATCTTCAAGCCGCGCGTAGACGAAGTCGCCCGACACGTCGGCGATCGCCGGATGGTCGCGCGAATCGGCGTAGACGATCGCCACGCCCGCCGCCCGGCACAGCGCGACGAACGCCGGATCGGCGAAGCTCGCGTGGCGCACGTGGACGGCGTGACGCAGCGCCACCCCCTCGTGCTTCGCGGGCAGCAGCGCGAGGAATGCCGCGAAGTCGTCGGGCTCGAACTTCTTCGTCGCCATGAACTGCCACAGGATCGGCCCGAGCTTCTCGCCGAGCTCGACGATCCCCTGCGAGACGAAGCGCTGCACCGATTCGCCACCTTCGGCGAGGACCTTGCGGTTGGTGCAATAGCGCGACGCCTTCAGCGTGAAGACGAAGCCGTCGGGCGCGGTCTTCGCCCAGCCCGCGAACGTCGCCGGCTTGAACCCGCTGTAGTAGGTGCCGTTCACCTCGATCGCGGTCACCTGCCGGCTGGCATATTCGAGCTCGCGCTTCACCGGCCATTTTTCGGGGAAGAAGCTGCCGCGCCATGGCTCAAAGGTCCAGCCGCCGATGCCGACGCGAATCGGTGCCTGTGTCATGTGGCGCATGTAGCAGGCTGCGCATCGCGGCGGCAGGTGCAGGGCGGTGCGCGTGATCGATCGGCGCGACCGACGCAGACCGGCACCGATAGAGACCGGCACCTGATGGAGATCGGCACTTGATCAAGATTTGTATCATTGCCGCAGGCACGGCAGGACCCATCGTCACCACGCTTCGTTCGCCTCGCGGGATTGATCCCAAGGCGAAAGGACAGGTTCGATGGCAGTGAAATATGCCGGCACGATGAACGCGATCAATCGCGGCCTCGACGAGACCAAGGCGACCAAGGGCGTCGACATGGTCGAGGATTGGGAAGCCGCGCTGGCAGACATCGATACGCCGGGTGCAAAAGGCATCCTTCGTGATCTGGGTTCGCTACGCAAGCAGCTCGAGAAGGACACGCCCGACGCCGATCGCGTCCATGCGCTGCTGCATCGCCTCGGCGAGGCGACGACCAAGATCGCCGATCGCGCAGACAAGTCGCAGGACAAGCTGAAGGCGCTGGGCGAGGCATTGACCGAGGCGGGCGAGGAGCAGCCCGACGAGGAAGAGGATGTCGCCGCGGCCGCCGCGCCGAAGCGCGCGCGCAAGAAGTAAGTGCCGATCGGGTCGGGCGGCCGGTCGCCGTCCGATCCGCTCTGCGCGGCGTCCAGGCTGATGCCGTTGGTCGACGCCAATCGACCGACCATGATAAAGCGCGGCAGACCGCGCTGGCCCGGTCGAAACCGAGCCTTTGCGATAACGCTATCATGCTGAAGAAACTGGAGCGGGCGAAGGGATTCGAACCCTCGACCCCAACCTTGGCAAGGTTGTGCTCTACCCCTGAGCTACGCCCGCTCTGGCGCCGTAAGTCCCGGCAGCGAAGCGCCGGGGCTGGGTGAGGCGCGGCCACTAGCAGCGGCTTTTCACCCCCGCAAGCCCAATTGTGCGGCAATCGTCGAAGTACCGCGCTCGGCCGCATCGCCCCGGCCACGTGGTTGATCCAAATTGCCCGCGAGATTGACCGAAGCGGGCCTTACAGCCTACGCCGCGCGGCGCATGACTGCCCCAACCATCCTTCTCGTGGAGGACGATCCTGCGCTGCGCATGCTCACCGCACGCGCACTTCAGGAAAACGGCTTTGCCGTCCGTCCCGCCTCCGCCGCCCCCGAAATGTGGCTCGCGCTCGATTCGGGGCCGGTCGACCTCGTGCTGCTCGACATCATGCTGCCGGGCACCAGCGGGATCGATCTGTGTCGTTCGCTGCGCCAGAAGAGCGACGTGCCGATCATTTTCATGTCGGCGCGATCGAGCGAGACCGATCGCGTCGTCGGGCTGGAGCTCGGCGCGGACGATTATATCGCCAAGCCGTTCGGCGTGCGCGAGCTGGTTGCGCGCGTGCGTGCGGTGCTTCGCCGCCCCGCGCTCGATCGCCGCTCGGGCGAGGGCGACCAGGGCGTGCTCAAGTTCGAGGGCTGGACGGTGAACCTGCCGCGCCGCGAGCTGACCTCGCCGACCGGCGCCGCCGTCGATCTGACCGGCGCCGAGTTCGACCTTCTCGTCGTCCTCGCCGATCACGCGCAGCGCGTGATCGCGCGCGAGCGGTTGATCGAACTGTCGCGCACTCGGCTGGGTGACAGTTCGGATCGCTCGATCGACGTCCTCGTCAGCCGGCTGCGCCGCAAGCTGTCGAGCGCGGGCGAACAGGCGCCGATCGTCACGGTGCGCGGCGTCGGCTACATGCTCAACGTTCCCGTCGAGCGCGTTTGAGGCGGCTGCTGCCCTCCGTCGGCCTGCTTGGGCAGGTCGTCGCGATCCTGCTGCTGACGATGGTGATCGAATTCGGCGTGTCGACGCTGATGTACGAGCGCGCGAGCGAATTCTCCGTTCGCGACGACGAGGCGCGCCGGCTGGCCGAGCATCTCGTCATCAGCCGCCGCCTGCTCGAGGAACGCGCGCCGGTGCAGCGCCCGGCGATGGCGGCCGAGCTCACCACCGATCGCTACGAGGTGCATTGGGACGGCATCGCCGATCTGCCGCTCGCGCTCGATCCCGCGCTCGATGCGACGCGGCAGCAGATCGTCGATTGGGAGCCGAGCCTGCGCACCGGCGACCTGCGGTTGCGACTGATCTCGCCCGGACGCAGCTCGAAGCTGCGCGGCGCGCTGCGGCTGCGCGACGGCAGCTGGTTGCACTTCCGCACCTTGGCCGCAGTCGCCAAGCTCGATTTCGCGGTCGAGCGGATCGTCCTCGCGCTGGTGCCGGCGATCGCGCTGATGGTGCTCGGCGGGCTGATGATCCGCCGCACGCTGCTGCCGCTGCGCCGGCTCGCCGCCGCCGCCGACCGCGTCGGGCGCGATCCGGTCGGCTCGGTGCCGGAAGACGGGCCGGGCGAAGTGCGCCGCGTGGTCGCCGCGTTCAACCGCATGCAACAGCGTATCGGCGCGCTGATCGACGCGCGGACGCAGGCGCTCGCCGCGGTCGGCCACGATCTGCGCACCCCGCTCGCACGACTGCGGCTGCGCACGGAAGCGATCGACAGCCGCGAGACGCGCCAGGCGATCGGCAACGACGTGTCGGAGATGGAGGCGATGATCGCCTCGCTGCTCGCGTTCCTCGGCGGCGATGCCGATCCCGAATCGCCGACCTCGATCGATCTGGCGGTGATGTGCGCGACGCTGGTCGACGATGCGCAGGATCGCGGGCGCGAGGCGACGTACGAGGGGCCCGACCATTTCGAACTGCGCGTGCGGCGATTGGCGGTGAAGCGCGCGCTTACCAACCTCGTCGACAATGCGCTGCACTATGGCGATCGCGTCACCGTCGCGCTGGTGCCGGGCGACGGCGAGGTTACCGTTTGCGTGCGCGACGACGGGCCGGGCATTCCGGAGGCGGAGCTCGCGCACGTCCTCGAACCTTTCGTTCGGCTCGATCCCGCGCGCGGCCGCAACACCGTCGGCTTCGGTCTCGGCCTTCCGATCGTCGTCCAGGCGATCGAGGCGGAGGCCGGCCGGCTTACCCTGCGCAACCGCTCCGCCGGCGGGCTGGAAGCGTGCGTGACGCTGCCGATCACCCGCTACGTCGCGCCCAGAAACACAACGTAACAGCGACACAAAACATCACACGGCCGCCCACCGACAGCAACGCGCGGGCGGTAAATAGGCTGGTCCATATGTTTTAGGAGCAGCCCCTGTGAACGAAGTTATCGGCCGCGTCTTCGATTTCGAGACGAAGGTGTTCGAGGACAGCCGTGCGCTCTACTCGAACCTTGCCACCAACGGTCAGAGCCCGAAGGCGCTCATCATCGGCTGCGCCGATTCGCGCATCGTGCCCGAGCAGATTTTGCAGGCACGGCCGGGTGACCTGTTCGTCTGCCGTAACGCCGGCAACATCGTGCCGCCCTATGCGACGCAGAACGGCGGCGTCACCTCGACGGTCGAATATGCCGTGATGGTGCTCGGCATCCGCGACATCATCGTGTGCGGCCATTCCGACTGCGGCGCGATGAAGGGCCTTGCGGGCGATCCCGCGAAGCTAGAGGCAATGCCCAACGTCGTCGCGTGGCTGCGTCATGGCACCGCCGCGCGCCAGGTGGTCGATTCGAGCTATCCCGATCTTGAGGACGGTGACCGGGTCCGCGCCGTCAGCCTGGAAAACGTCGTCGCGCAGCTCGCGCACCTGCGCACGCACCCGTCGGTCGCCACCGGCATCGCGCGCGGCGAGATCGCGCTGCACGGCTGGTTCGTCGATATCCACAACGGCCAGATGCTCGCGCTCAACGGCGAGACCAACCGCTTCGAAGTGGTGCGCGGCGATCGCCCGCTGCCCGTCGCGCAGCCCGCGGCGAAGCGCCTTGCCGCCGACTTCTCCTATCAGGAAGCAGCCGAATGAAACACGCGACGGTCGAGCGCGCTGGCGTCTCCATTCCATCCCTGAAATTCTTCGGGCGGGATTTCACCGCCTCGATCGTCGTGTTTCTCGTCGCGATGCCGCTGTGCATGGGCATCGCGGTCGCCTCGGGTGTGGCGCCTGAGAAGGGCCTCATTACCGGTATCATCGGCGGCATCGTCGTCGGTGCGCTTGCTGGCTCACCGCTGCAGGTGTCGGGGCCCGCTGCGGGTCTCGCCGTGATCGTATTCGAGCTCGTACGTGACAAGGGCCTGTCTGCACTCGGGCCGATCCTCATCCTCGCCGGCGCGATCCAGGTCGTGGCCGGTATCTTCAAGCTCGGCGGATGGTTCCGCGCGATCAGTCCGGCGGTGGTGCACGGCATGCTCGCAGGCATCGGCGTGCTGATCGTCGTCGGCCAGTTCCACGTCCTGTTCGACGAGAAGCCATTCTCGTCGGGGCCGGAAAATCTCGCGGAAATGCCCGGCCGGCTGCTCGGTCTGTCGTTCGGCAACATCCAGGCGACCGAGCTCGCCTTCGTGCTGGCGCTGGTCACGATCGGCACGATGCTGGCGTGGGAGAAGTTCCGCCCGGCCGCGCTCAAGCTCGTGCCCCCTGCGCTCGTCGGTGTCGTCACCGCGACTGTCGTGTCGGCACTGTTCGGGTTCGACGTTGCCAAGGTCGCCGTGCCCGCTTCGATCATCGGCGCGATCACCCCGCCGGAAGCCGGCTTCCTGTCGCGCTTCCTCGATCCCAGTATCATCGCCGCCGCGCTCGCGATCGCCTTCATCGCCTCGGCCGAAACGCTGCTGTCGGCGGCGGCGGTCGACAAGATGCACGATGGCGTGCGTACGGACTACAACAAGGAATTGCGCGCACAGGGCGTCGGCAATCTGCTGTGCGGATTCGCCGGATCGCTGCCGATGACGGGCGTGATCGTCCGCTCCTCCGCCAACGTTCAGGCAGGCGCGATCACGCGCGCGTCGGCGATGATGCACGGCGTGTGGATCCTCGGCTTCGTCGCGCTGCTGCCCTGGCTGCTGCGCACGATCCCGATGGCGGCGCTCGGCGCGGTGCTGGTCGTCACCGGCTGGCGGCTGGTCAGCGTCAAGCACGCGCAGCACCTCTATCGCGACTATGGGCTGATGCCCGTCGCGATCTGGGCGGCGACGCTGTTCATGGTCGTCGCGACCGATCTGCTGACCGGCGTGCTCGTCGGGATCGGGCTGACGGTGCTCGAGCTGATCCCGAACCTGCGCCGCCTGCGGCTCAAGGTGTTCGAGCAGCGCGACGGTGAGGCGCACGCGATCTCGCTCGACGGCGCGGCGACGTTCGTCACGCTGCCCAAGCTGTCGGCGACGCTCGATCGCGTGCCGTCGGGCGCGCCGGTGCGGCTCGACGTGTCGAAGCTCGACGCGGTCGACCACACCACGGCGGAACTGCTGCGCGACTGGTTTCAGCGCCGCAAGGCCGCCGGCACGCCGGTCGAGCTTCGCGGTCAGCGTGGCCGGATCGCCACACTCGGCGCATGAGAGGACTGGGAAACGTTTTGATACGGTTCAGCAACAATCAAGATGTAATGCTGCGATAGGGTAGTAGTCAGCCGGCCAGCCCGCGACCGCTTCCTACGGGAAGGAGGAGCGCGGGCGGATCGGAAGCAGGAGGAGCCTCTGCCAACAGGAGGTTCCATGATGATCTTCAAGTATCTCCCCGCCGCTGTCCTAGCAGCGCTTGCCCTTCCCGCTACCGCGCAGGACGCCGATCCGCCCAAGCCGATCACCGTCAGCGGCAGCGTCGGCCTCGTCTCCGACTATCGCTTCCGCGGCGTATCGCAGAGCGACGAGAACCTCGCCGTCCAAGGCGGTCTTACCATTGCGCACGAGAGCGGCGTCTATATCGGCACCTGGGGCTCGAACCTCGCCGGCTGGGGCACGTTCGGCGGCTCGAATATGGAGCTCGACCTGATCGCCGGCTACAAGACGACGGTCGACGATCTAACCATCGACGTCGGCGCGACCTGGTACATGTATCCCGGCGGCTTCAACAACACCGACTTTATCGAGCCGTACGTCAAGGTATCGGGCACCGCCGGTCCCGCCAGCCTGACGGTCGGCCTCGCCTACGCCCCCAAGCAGGAAGCGCTGGGCGCGTGGTATTTCAACGGTACCTCGGCGGCGAACGGCGTGTACGACGATCCGGGCGACAAGAACGACAACCTCTACGTCTGGGTCGACGGTGCCGCCGCGATCCCCAGCACGCCGCTGACGCTGAAGGGGCATATCGGCTTCTCCAACGGCAATTCGGGCCTCGGCCCGTTCGCGACCAGCGTCGCGCCGACCGGCGAGTATATCGACTGGCTGGTGGGCGCCGACTTCGCGATCCCCAACACGCCGCTGACGCTCGGCATCGCCTATACCGATACCGACATCAGCCGCCGCGAGAGCGCGTACCTCCAGCCCAGCTTCAGCAAAGGGCAGGACGGCACGGGATCGATCGCCGATTCGCAGGTCGTCTTCTCGATCACCGCCGCGTTCTGACGACGCGGGCGCGCGGGCCGGGGGTTTGCTTCCCCCGGTCCGTCACCACATAAGGGGCTGATCCATCTATCGGGAGCAGCCCTTGGCTACGCTGGGAATGAGTGCCGCGGAAAAGGACGCCGTTCAGGCGTTCCGCAAGGACGTGGTCGAACCGTCGATGACCAGCCTGGTCATCATCGATTTCTGGGCGGAATGGTGCGGGCCGTGCAAGGCGCTGACCCCGCTGCTCGAGAAGGTCGCCGCCGAATACGCCGACAAGGGCGTGATCCTGGCGAAGATCGATACCGACAAGAATCAGTTCATCGCCGCGCAATTCCAGATCCGCTCGATCCCGACGGTCTATGCGATGTTCCAGGGTCAGCTTGTCGCCGATCTGACCAATGCGCGCACCGAATCGCAGCTGCGCGCGACGCTCGATCAGCTGCTGCGCCAGCTGCCGATCACCGGCGAGGCGCAGTCTCAGGAGGCCGAGCTCGAACCGCTGATCGCGATGGGCGAGGACGTGCTGGCCGAAGGCGATGCCGAGCGCGCGCTGTCCGTGTTCGATCAGCTTGCCGAAATGGCGCCCGAGCATCCCGCTGTCCTGTCCGGCCGCGTCCGCGCCCTGATCGCGGTCGGCGACCATGACGCCGCCGATGCGCTGCTCGCCGCGCTGCCCGACGAGGTGGCGAAGCGGCCCGAGCTCGACCGCGCGCGCGCGGCGCTCGCGCTCGCCCGCTCGGCGCCAGCGGTCGATGATCTCGCGCCGCTGCGCGCTGCCGCGGCCGCGAACCCCGACGATCTGCAGGCGCGGTTCGATCTCGCCAATGTCGAGATGGCAGCCGGCAATCGCGACGCTGCCGCGGACGGCTTCCTCGCCATCACCGCGGCCGAGCGCGACTGGAACGACGGCGCCGCCCGCCAGCAGCTGCTCAAGCTGTTCGAAGTCGTCGGGCTCGAGGATCCATGGGTGTCGGCGCAGCGCCGGCGCCTGTCCGCGATCCTGTTCGGATGACACGGCTCTCGATCTTCCCGCTTCCCGGCGCGCTGCTGTTTCCCGGCATGCACCTGCCGCTGCACATCTTCGAGCCGCGGTATCGCGCGCTCGTCTCCGACGCGATGGCGCGCGACCGGCGCGTGGCGATGATCCAGCCGCGGGCGGCCGAGCGCGGCAGCGACGCGCCCCCCGCGCTCTACGACATCGGCTGTGTCGGGCGGATCGCGGAGATCGAGATGCTCGACGACGGTCGCTCGAACCTCGTGCTCGAAGGCGTGTCGCTGTTCCGCCTCATCCGCGAGCTCGAAGTGGCGACGCAATTCCGCCAGGTCGAGGCCGAACTGCTGCCGGCACCGGCGGAGGAAACGCTGTCGCTCGGCGCGCGCGCGTCGCTCGAGGTCGAGGCGCGGCGTTTCGCCGATCGGCAGGGCTATGCGGTCGATTGGGAGGCGGTGTCGCGGCTCGACGATCAGAGTCTCGTCAACGGCATCGCGCAGATCGCGCCGTTCGACGTCGCGGCGAAGCAGGCGCTGCTCGAGGCGGACGGTATTGCCACGCGCGCCGACCTGATCGTCCAGTTGATGCAATTCTTTGGCCGGCACGATGGCGATGATCGCGTGACGCTGCAGTGAGCGCGACAGGAACGGGGCGCGCCACGATCGATCCGTGGCTGCTCGAACGTTTGGTCTGCCCGCTGACGCGCACGCCGCTGCGGTTAGACGAAGCGGCGTGCGAGCTTGTCTCCACAGCCGCCGGCCTCGCCTATCCGATCCGCGACGGCGTGCCGGTGATGCTGGTAGAGGTGGCGCGCCGCCTCGGCCCCGATGACGCGGTCAGCGCGCCAGCGTCGGAAACGCAGCCTTGAACGCCGCAACCTTGGGCTTGTCCCACGCGACGATATAGGGGTGCGTCGGGTTACGATCGAAGAACTGCTGGTGGCTCGGCTCGGCGGGGAAGAAGGCGCCGCTCTCCAGCCTGGTCACGATCGGGCGCTGATAGGCGCCGGTGCGCTGTAGCTGCGCGATATAGGCAGCCGCGACGGCACGCTGCTGCGGCGTCTGCGGAAAGATCGCCGAGCGATAGCTCGGACCCGTGTCGGGGCCCTGCCGGTTGAGCTGCGTCGGATCATGCGCGATCGAGAAATAGACGCGCAGCAGCGTGGCGTAACTCACCTGCCGCGGATCGTAGACGACCCGCACGGCCTCGGCGTGCCGCGTCCGCTCGGTCGAGACGGCGGCGTAATTGGCGGTGGCGCGATCCCCGCCGGCGTAGCCCGAGGTGACGGCGCGTACGCCCTTCACGCGCTCGAACACCGCCTCCATGCCCCAGAAGCAGCCGCCGGCGAACACCGCGGTCTGCATGCCCGGGGTGGCGGGCACGTCCTGACGCGCCGCCGGGATCACCACGGCGCGCTCGGCAGGGGCGGGGACGGCAAGCGTCGCGGCGGCGATTGCTACGACACTGGCGGGGATCAGGAACTTGCGCATGCCGTCAACCTGGGATGCGGACGATGCGACGGAAAGGCCCGGCGAAAGCGTCGAGGCCGATCACTCAGCGCGGCTGGACCGCCGCGGCGGCGTCGATCGGTGCGCCGGTAACCGGATCGGTCTGCGGCACCAGTGTGAACAACCCGATCCCGCCGAGTACGAAACCACCGGCGAACTGCCAAAGGAAGCTGGACTTGAGGATACGGGTCATCGGGCTTGCTCTTGTTCTCGTTGATCTGAGCGACCCGAATAGTCGCCCGCTGCTGAACGGCATCTTGGCGCGCCGTTCATCGTAGGTTGTCGATCTAGCGACGCACGCGGGGCCACCATAGGCCGAAGGTGGAAAGCAATCGTTTCCGCGATGGCACGCCGAGGAGGCGCGATCACGGGCGGCGCTGTATGCCGCCCGTTGCTGAACCGTCCGAGCTATTTCAGCGCGGCGCAGGCCTGCTGGATGCGTTTGCATGCCTCACGCAGGATGTCTTCACCGGTCGCGTAGCTGATCCGCATCGCGGGCGACAAGCCGAAGGCGACGCCCTGCACCGCGGCGACGCGTGCGTCCTCCAACAGGTAACCGACGAAGTCGCTGTCGGTATCGATCCGCTTGCCGCCGGGCGTGGTCTTGCCGATCAGCCCCGATACTTCGGGATAGACGTAGAACGCGCCTTCGGGGGTCGGGCAGGTGATGCCCGGGGTGTCATTCAGCATCGACACGACGAGATCGCGGCGCGTCTTGAACGCGGCGTTGCGCTCGGCGAGGAACGACTGGTCGCCGTTGAGTGCGGCGGTCGCGGCGGCCTGCGCGATCGAGCAGGGGTTGCTGGTCGACTGCGACTGAAGCTTCGCCATTGCCTTGATCAGCCACGGCGCGCCGCCGGCGAAGCCGATCCGCCACCCCGTCATGGCATAGGCCTTGGAGCAGCCGTTCACCGTCAGCGTGCGCTCGTAGAGCGCGGGGCAGACCTCGGCGATCGTCGCGAAGCGGAAGTCGTCATAGACGATATGCTCGTACATATCGTCGGCGAAGATCCACACGTGCGGATGCCGTTCGAGCACCTCACCAAGCGCCTTCAGCTCGGCGGCGGTATAGGCGGCGCCGGTCGGGTTCGACGGCGAATTAAGGATCAGCCATTTCGTGCGCGGCGTGATCGCCGCCTCGAGCGTCGCCGGCGTCAGCTTGTAGCCCTGTTCCGGCCCTGCGGCGACGACGACCGGCGTGCCGCCGGCGAACTGCACCACGTCGGGATAGCTCACCCAATAGGGCGCCGGCACGATTACCTCGTCGCCCGCCTCAACCGTGGCGACGAGTGCGTTGAACAGCGTGTGCTTGCCGCCGACGTTGACGCTGATCTGTGCCGGCGAATAATCGAGCGAATTGTCGCGCCGGAACTTGGCGACGATCGCGTCCTTCAGTTCGGGCGTGCCGTCGACGTTGGTGTACTTGGTCTGCCCACGGCGGATCGCCTCGATCGCGGCTTCCTTGACGAAATCGGGCGTGTCGAAATCGGGCTCGCCCGCGCCAAGGCCAATGACGTCGACGCCGGCGCGCTTCAGCTCCTGCACCTTGGTGGTGATCGCGAGCGTCGGCGATGGGCTGATGCGATCGAGCGCGGCGGAGGTCTTCATCGGGGCGGCTCCTGTTGGGCGCCGCGGCTATAGCGATGCGGCGTCCGATCTCGCAACCGCAACAATCGCCGACATCAGGCCACGCAGCGCATTGCCGAGGAGGAAGCCGGCTGCGAGATCGGCTGCGCACAGATCATGCTCGACCGAGCGGCCGGTCTCGATCAGTTCGGCGCGCAGCACGCCGGGCAACAGCCCGCGACGTAGCGGCGGGGTCAGCAACCGGCCATCGCGCGCGACGAAGACGTTGGTGAAACTTCCCTCGGTGACGAAGCCGTCGGGATCGACGAACACCACCTCGTCCATCCCCGACGCCCGCCGCGCGGCGTCGTAGAAGGCGCGGTCGCTCGTCTTGTGGCGCAAGCGATGATCGTGCGTCGCCACCGGCAGCGGGACGATCGCCGTGCGAAGCGCCGCCTCGCGAACTGCCGGCAGCGGCGCGACCTCGATCGCGATCCCGCCGGCGCGCGCGGCGAGCAGGCGAACGCGCGCGGGATGTCGCAGCCGAAAGGTCGCCGCCTGCAATTCGTTGCGCGCATCGTGCCGGTCGAAGCGGTAGCCGAGCGCCGCGGCACTGTCGCGCATCCGCGCCAGGTGGCGCTCGAGGAGCAGGAGGCCCTCGGCGGGATCGAAGCGCATCGTCTCGATCAGGTCGGGATCGTGCTGGCCGTGCGTCAGGAACGCGCCCTTCGCCAGCGCCTCGTCCCACTCGGCATCGGGCTGGCTGTCGGCAACGATCCCGCCGCCTAGCCCCAGCGCCGCGCGCTGCTCACCGGGGCGTATCAGCAGCGTACGGATCGCGACGTTGAACTGCGCCTCGTCCTTCGCAAGATACCCGATCGATCCCGTATAAGCCCCCCGCGGGCCCTGCTCGACGCCTCCGATCACCTGCATCGCGCGTACCTTCGGCGCCCCGGTGATCGATCCGCACGGGAACAGCGCTTCCAGCACGTCGATCGCGTCCTTGCCCGCCGCAAGCTCGGCCGTGACGGTGGAGGTCATCTGATGCACGGTTGGAAAGTGCTCGACCTCGAACAGCTTGGGGACCGCGACGCTCCCCGCCACCGCGACGCGCGACAGATCGTTGCGCATCAGGTCGACGATCATCAGGTTCTCGGCGCGCTGCTTCTCGTCCGCCGCCAGCGCTGCGGCGGCGGCAACATCCTGCGCCGGGTCCGGCTCGCGCCTGGCGGTCCCCTTCATCGGCCGGCAGACGAGCGCGGTGCCGGCGAGCTGGAAAAACAGCTCGGGCGAGAAGGAGAGCAGCGTCTCCTCGCCGGTCGCGACGATGCCGCCCCAGCCGGCAGACGCGCGCCCGCGCACCGCGGCGTAGAGCGCCAGCGGATCGCCGAGGAACGGCACCGCGGCACGAAAGGTGAGATTGGCCTGGTAGATGTCGCCCGCGCGGATCAGCTCGCTGACCTGCGCCAGCATCGCGTCATAGTCGGCTCGCGTCACGTCGGGGATCGGCGGCGTGATCCGTGCCCCCGCCGGATCGGGGAGCAGCGCGGCCACGTCGCTCACCGCCGCGTGCCCGTCGAACACGCCGAACCAGACAAGCGGCGTTGGTGCCTTGTGCGGTGTCGCGGCCCTCAACTCGAACGCGGCGCCAGCATCGTACGACAGGAGCCCCGCGACCTCGCGCCCATCGCGGATCGCAGCGCGGGCTGCCGCAAGCGCCGGGCGAACCTCTGCCGTGCTGTGCGCGGTGATGATCGCCGCCGGCCGGGTATACAGCCGCGCCGCTGCGCCGCCGGGCCGAGCGTCGTCGAGCAGCACGAAGGGCGCGGCGGGAAGCGCGATGGCCATCGTCGTGCCATGCCCTTCACCACCGCGCGCGGCAAGGCTGCGCGTCCGTAGCGCCGCCGGCCATTTACTCTTGAGACGGCGGCGGCATGCACCGGCTTGCGGCACGGCGGCTCGGCACGCTAGCAGGTGTCATGCTTCGATCAGCCACCGCCATCGCCGCCCTCGGGTTCTCCTCGCTCGGCGCCATCGCCCCGGCGGCCGCGCAGGTCGCGAAGCCCGCGGCGATCACCGCGGACGGCGTACCCGCGATACCCGCGACGCTGGCCGAAAAGCTGCGGCCGTATCTCGAGGCGCGGTCGGCGGGCGCGGTCGATTGGAACCCGGTCGACCGGTCGCTGCTCATCTCGACCCGCTTCGCCAATGTCGCGCAGCTGCATACCGTCGCCAGCCCGCTTGCGATGCGGCGCCAGATCACCTTCGAGACCGATCGGATCGGCACCGCCGCCTTTTCCAAGTCGGGCGACGTGCTGCTCGTACAGAAGGATACCGGCGGCGGCGAGTTCTTCCAGCTGTACACGCTGAAGGACGGGCGTCTCACCCTCATCACCGACGGCAAGAGCCGCAACGAGTTCAACGCGTGGAGCCACGACGGCCGGCTGGTCGGCTATTCCTCGACGCGGCGTAACGGCGCCGACAGCGACCTCTACGTCGTCGACCCGCGCGATCCCAAGACCGATCGGCTGGTCGCGCAGGTGAAGGGCGGCGGGTGGGGCATCGCCGACTTCGCGCCCGACGGCCGGACGGCAGTGGTCGGCGAGTATCTCTCGGTCCAGAAATCGAACCTCCACATGCTCGATCTGGCGACCGGCAGACTGACCCCGCTGACCGATCCCAAGGCGCAGGTGGCGTGGGGCGGCGCGCGATACGCGCCCGACGGTACCTTGTGGGTGACGAGCGACGAGGGGTCGGACGTTCAGCGGCTCGGCACGCTCGATACCAGGACCGGCGCGTTCCGCGCGGTCACGCCGCCGGGCAAGTGGGACGTCGACGAGTTCGACATCGCCGACGACGGCCGCTTCATCGCCTATGCCACCAACGAGGCGGGCATCGGCAGGCTCAAGCTGCTCGACCCCAGGACAGGCCGGTCGCGCGACGTGACGGGGCTGCCGCAGGGTGTCGTCGGCGGAATCAGCATCGCGCCGTGGGGGGCGATCGCGGTGACGGTGAGCAGCGCGGGCACGCCGGGTGACGCCTTCGTCGTCGATCCGGCGACGCTGGCGGTGACGCGCTGGACCGAGAGCGAGACCGGCGGGCTCGATACGGCGAAGAACGTCACGCCCGAACTCGTCACGGTGAAGAGCTTCGACGGCGAGGCGGTGACGGGGTTTCTCTATCGCCCAGATGCGCGGAAATTCCCCGGTAAGCGGCCGCTGCTGATCGACATCCACGGCGGGCCCGAAGGGCAGACGCGACCGAGCTATCGCGGCGCCGCCAATTACTATCTCAACGAGCTCGGCATCGCGCTGTTCTACCCCAACGTCCGCGGCTCGTCGGGGTTCGGCAAACGCTTCATCGCGCTCGACAACGGGCCGTTCAAGCGCGAGGATTCGGTGCAGGACATCGGCGCCTTCCTCGATCGCTTCGCCGCGGATCCGCGGATCGATGCGGGCCGCGTCGGCGTGCAGGGCGGCAGCTACGGCGGCTATATGTGCTACGCCTCGGCGATCCGCTACGGCGCGCGATTGAAAGGCGCGCAGTGCACCGTGGCGATCTCCAATTTCGTGACGTTCCTCGAAAATACGCAGAGCTATCGCCGTGACCTGCGCCGCGTCGAATATGGCGACGAGCGCGATCCCGCGCAGAAGGCGAAGCTGATCGCGATCTCGCCGATGACGCGCGTCGACGAGATCAAGATCCCGCTGCTCGTCGTCACCGGCGCGAACGATCCGCGCGTGCCCAAGTCGGAGGCCGATCAGCTGGTCGCGGCGGTGCGCCGCAACGGCGGCACGGCGTGGCACATCGTCGCCGCCGACGAGGGCCATGGCTATGCCAAGAAGGAGAACCGCGACTATTCGACGCTCGCGGTGCTGACCTTCTGGCAGCAATATCTGCTGGGAGGGAAGGCGCAGTGACGACGACGAGCGAACCCGCGCTGCGCGCGATGATCGTGCCGGTGACGCCGATCGAGCAGAATTGCACGCTGATCTGGTGCACGCGCACGATGAAGGCGGCAGTGATCGATCCCGGCGGCGATCTCGCCAAGATCCGTTCGGCGGTGGCGCAGGCGGGCGTCACGGTCGAGAAGGTGCTGCTGACGCACGGCCATATCGATCACGCCGGCGAGGCGAAGCCGCTCGCCGACGAACTCGGCGTCGCGATCGAGGGGCCGCACGAGGCGGATCGCTTCTGGCTCGCGCGGCTCGCCGACGACGGGCGCAACTGGGGCATTAACGGCGTGCCGTTCGAGCCCGATCGCTGGCTCGACGAGGGCGATACGGTGACGGTGGGCGACCTGACGCTCGACGTCTATCACACCCCCGGCCACACCGCGGGTCACGTCATCTTCCACCACGCGCCGTCCAACTTTGCGCAGGTCGGCGACGTGCTGTTCCAGGGCTCGGTCGGACGCACCGATCTACCGCAGGGCGATCACCAGACGCTGGTCAATTCGATCGTCACCAAGCTGTGGCCGCTGGGCGGGGAAACGGCGTTCATCCCCGGCCATGGCAAGCCGTCGACCTTCGGCCACGAGCGGCAGTGGAACATGTTCGTCAGCGACGACGCCCTTTCGGCGTAGCGGACCGAGCGACACATTTCGGCGTCGGCGGCCAGGCAACGCTCCGCCGAAGAGCGGCGACCGGGCTTCGGCAGGCGGTGGGGGCCTTGGGCAGGATAGCGACGGATGATCGAGGCCGAATTCATCAGCGCGCTGCGCCAGCTGCCGCTGCACCGCGGGGCGGCGGGGCTGGCGGACGACGCCGCCCGGCTCGGCGCGCATGTCGTCACGACCGACACGCTGGTCGAGGGCGTGCATTTCCTGTCCGACGATCCGCCGGGCGATGTGGCGTGGAAGCTCGTCGCGGTGAACCTGTCCGATCTCGCTGGCAAGGGCGCGATCCCCGACGGCGTGCTCCTCAACTATCCGCTATCGGGCGACGCGTGGGACCGCGCTTTTCTCGCAGGACTGCGCGCCTCGCTCGCCGTGATGGATTGCCCGCTGCTGGGCGGTGACACCGTGTCGCTGCCGCCCGGTGCGCCGCGCGTGCTGACGATGACGGCGTTCGGCCGCGACGCGGCCGCGCCGCCGCGATCGGGCGCGCGGGCGGGTGACGCCTTGTGGGTAACGGGGACGATCGGCGACGCGGGAGCCGGCCTCGCGATCGCCCGCGCGGGCGACTGCACCGGTGAGGTCCCCGCGGCGCTGCTCGCTGCCTATCGCAGGCCGCAGCCGCGCCTTTCCGAAGGGCGCCGCCTCGCGCCGGTCGCGCATGCGATGATGGACGTATCCGACGGGCTGCTGATTGACTCGCGGCGGATGGCGGCGGCGAGCGGCCTCGCCGTCACGATCGCGCTCGACGTCGTCCCGCTGTCGCCGGCGTATCGCAGCTATTCGGGCGACGTGATGGCGGCGGTGACGGCGGGGGACGATTACCAGCTGCTGTGCGCGCTGCCGCCCGATCAGCGCCCAACGGGCATTGCAACACGCATCGGCAGCTTCGCGGCTGGCACCGGCCTGAACCTCACCCGCGCGGACATGCCCGTCGCCCTGCCGCGTGATCTGGGTTACGAACACCGCGCTTGACCGCGCTTGCGCTTTCCCCGCGGCGGCTTAGGCTCTCCCGCAGAAATAGGAGATCGGCGGCCACCACCTCAAGGCGGGGTCGACCGGCGACATTAGGGGAAGGAATGCGATGACCACGGTCACTATCGCCATCCTCTGCGGCCTGCTGGCCGTGGTCTATGGCGTCTTTACGAGCCAGCAGGTTTTGCGCGCATCGCCGGGGAACGAGCGGATGCAGGACATCGCCGCCGCGATCCAGGAAGGCGCCAAGGCCTATCTCGGCCGGCAATATACCACCATTGCGATCGTCGGCGTGGTCGTCGCCGTGATCCTCGCCGCGACGCTGGGCACGCTGTCCACCGTCGGCTTCGTGATCGGCGCGCTGCTCTCGGGCGTCGCCGGTTATGTCGGCATGAACATTTCGGTGCGCGCCAACGTGCGCACGGCGGAGGCGGCGCGCGGCTCCTTGCAGGGCGGGCTGACGATGGCGTTCCGATCGGGCGCCGTCACCGGCATGCTCGTCGCGGGGCTGGGGCTGCTCGCGATCGCGGGGTTCTTCTGGTACCTGACCGGCCCTGCCGGCTACGCGCCCAATGCGCGCGAGATCGTCGAGGCGCTGACCGCGCTGGCGTTCGGCGCGTCGCTGATCTCGATCTTCGCGCGGTTGGGCGGCGGCATCTTCACCAAGGCGGCGGACGTCGGCGCCGATCTCGTCGGCAAGGTCGAGGCGGGCATTCCAGAGGACGATCCGCGCAACCCGGCCGTCATCGCGGACAATGTCGGCGACAACGTGGGCGACTGCGCCGGCATGGCAGCCGACCTGTTCGAGACGTATGTCGTCACGCTCGGCGTGACGATGATCTCGATCGCGCTGCTGATCCGCGCGTCGGCCGCCGAGCTGACGCAGCTGATGAGCCTGCCGCTGATCGTCGGCGGTGTGTGCATCGTCACTTCGATCATCGGCACGTACATGGTGCGGCTGGGATCGAAGGGATCGATCATGGGCGCGCTGTACAAGGGGTTCTGGACCTCCGCGCTGCTCGCCGTACCGGCGATCTACGTCGCGACGCAGATGACGCTGGGCGATCTCAACACCGTGATCGGCGCGTCAGGCTTCCTCGATGCCGGGGCCGACGCGATCGGCAGCGGGCTGGGCGGGGCGGGTGATCTCGCCGCTGCCGACGTGACGGGTGCACCCGGGGCCGATGCCTTCACCGGCATGGACCTGTTCTGGTGCATGATGATCGGCCTGCTCGTGACGGGCGTGATCGTGTGGATCACCGAATATTACACCGGCACCAATTATCGCCCGGTGAAATCGATCGCCAAGGCGAGCGAAACGGGCCACGGCACCAACGTGATCCAGGGGCTCGCGATCAGCCTGGAGGCGACGGCGCTGCCGACGCTGGTGATCGTGATCGCGGTGGTCGCGACGTACAAGCTTGCCGGCGTGATCGGCATCGCCTTCGCCGCCACGTCGATGCTCGCGCTCGCGGGCATGGTCGTCGCGCTCGACGCCTACGGCCCGGTAACCGACAATGCCGGCGGCATCGCCGAGATGGCGGGGCTGCCCGACGACGTGCGGCACCGCACCGACGCGCTCGACGCGGTCGGCAACACGACCAAGGCGGTGACCAAGGGCTATGCCATCGCCTCCGCCGGGCTTGCCGCGCTGGTGCTGTTCGGCGCCTACACCACCGATCTACAGACGTATTTCCCCGACATCAGCGTCGATTTCAGCCTGTCCAACCCGTACGTCATCGTCGGGCTGTTGCTCGGCGCGCTGCTGCCGTACCTGTTCGGCGCGTTCGGGATGACCGCGGTGGGCCGCGCGGCGGGCGCGGTGGTGGAGGAGGTGCGCGAGCAGTTCCGTAACAATCCAGGCATCATGGAAGGCACTAGCCGGCCAAATTATGGGCGCACCGTCGATCTCGTCACCCGCGCCGCGATCAAGGAGATGATCATCCCCTCGCTGCTGCCGGTGCTGTCGCCGATCGCGCTCTATTTCATCGTCACGGCGGTGGACGGCCAAGCATCGGGCTTCGCGGCGCTCGGCGCGATGCTGCTGGGCGTGATCGTCTCCGGCCTGTTCGTCGCCTTGTCGATGACGAGTGGGGGCGGGGCGTGGGACAATGCCAAGAAATATATCGAGGACGGTAATCACGGCGGCAAGGGGTCGGAGGCGCACAAGGCTGCGGTGACCGGCGATACGGTGGGCGATCCCTACAAGGACACTGCCGGACCTGCGGTGAACCCGATGATCAAGATCACCAACATCGTCGCGCTGCTGCTGCTGGCGGCGCTGGCAGTGGGATGAGGCGAAGATCCGCCGTCCCGCGTCAGTCGCGGGATGGCGGGTAATCCCGGCCGGCATTGTCACCGCCGGGATGGTCGATGGTGATGGCCGGCCGCTTCAACCTGGAATAAGCATCACGTTAGAGCAGCCGGCCAAGTCGTTTGCGCGCGTGTCGCGGATTGCCTCAACCTCATTTTCGTTTAGGGGAGCCACCAACCGCAAGGACCCGGTGAGATTCCGGGTGGCTATTCCGGCCGCCGATCCGCCGGACAACATCACACATGACCGATACAGCGTGCCGCAGCGTCGGTGCCATGTGATTTGATGTGGAAACTCCATGACGATCAATCTGACTTCGTATCGCCGCCAGTGGTTCACTGACGGTTCTGCTGCCCGCCGCGACATCATGGCGGGCATCGTCGTCGCGCTTGCCCTGATTCCCGAAGCAATCGGCTTTTCGATCATCGCCGGCGTCGATCCACGCGTCGGCCTCTACGCCTCGGTCGCGATCGCGATCACCATCGCGCTGATCGGTGGGCGGCCCGGCATGGTGTCCGCTGCGACCGCCGCCGTGGCCGTCCTCGTCGGCCCGCTCGTACGCGCGCACGGTGTCGACTATCTGTTCGCCGCGACGATCCTGATGGGCGTTATCCAGATAGCGGCGGGCTTGCTGCGGCTCGATCTGGTCATGCAGTTCGTGTCGCGGTCGGTCATCACCGGCTTCGTCAACGCGCTCGCGATCCTGATCTTCGCCGCCCAGTTGCCACAGCTGATGAACGTCGGCTGGCAGACCTATGCCATGGTCGCCGCCGGCCTTGCCATCATCTACGGCCTGCCACGTATCACCAAGGCGGTCCCGTCGCCGCTGGTGGCGATCCTGGTTCTCAGCGCGATCAGCATCGGCTTGGGCCTGAACGTCAACACCGTGGGGGACATGGGCCAGCTTCCCGCAGGCTTGCCGAGTCTGACGATCCCTGACGTGCCGCTGACGCTCGACACGCTGCGGATCATCCTGCCTTACTCGCTGACGATGGCGGCGGTCGGGCTGCTCGAATCGCTGCTCACCGCGCAGATCGTCGATGACATGACCGACACCGATAGCGACAAGTGTGTCGAATGTGCCGGTCAGGGCGGTTCGAACATCGTCGCCGCACTGTTCGGCGGCATGGGCGGATGCGCGATGATCGGGCAATCGGTGATCAACGTCACGTCCGGCGGTCGCGGACGCCTGTCGACCTTTGTCGCGGGTGCGTTTCTGATGTTCCTGCTGGCAGTGCTCGGACCGCTCGTCGGCCGCGTTCCGATGCCGGCCCTCGTCGCCGTCATGATCATGGTGTCGATCGGTACGTTCAGTTGGAACTCGATTGCCAACCTTCGTCGGCATCCACCGACATCGTCGATCGTGATGCTGACGACCGTCGTGGTTGTGGTGGCGACGCACGATCTGTCGCTCGGCGTTCTGGCGGGCGTGCTGCTGTCCGGCATCTTCTTCGCGGGCAAAGTGCAGCGCATGTTCTCGGTGGAACGCGAGGAGACGGCGGATGGCACGCAGGCGATCTACCGGGTGACCGGTGAGATCTTCTTCGCCTCCGTCGACCGGTTCACACGCGCGTTTCAGGCCGAAGGCACGGCGCGGCATATCGTCATCGACGTCAGCGACGCGCATTTCTGGGATATTTCGGGCGTCGGCGCATTGGTCAAGATCGTCGCCCGACTGCGGCGCGACGGGCGCGATGTGGAAGTGATCGGGTACAATCGGGCAAGCGCCGACATCGTCGACCGCTTCGCGCTTCACGACAAGACGGGCGTCGAGATGGGGCTGGCCCCGCATTGAGCGTCCGCGCCCGATCGTAACGTGGACGCGCTGCGCCGCCCGCGGCCGGCGTCGGTGAGGCTTCGGGCGCGCTCGAGCGTTGCAAAATGATGGACGATCCGCCGCCCGCCCGCTTTCCGCTGCATCTGCAGATGCTTGCCGGCTTCGTCGTGGGGCTGGCGGGCGGGCTGATCGTCAATGCGGTGGCGGGCGATGCGACGTGGGTCGAGACGGTGACGACCTACGTCACCGGGCCGATCGGGCAGGTGTTCCTGCGCCTGTTATTCATGCTAGTGATTCCGCTGCTGTTCGCGGCGCTCGTCACCGGCGTCGCCGAGATGGGTGATATCGCGGCGCTGAGGAAAGTGGGGCTGCGCACCTTGTTCTTCACCGTCGTATTGTCCGGCGTGTCGGTGGCGCTCGGGCTGGTGCTGGTGAACGTGATCCGGCCGGGGGCGGGCGTCGATCCGGCGATGGCGAAGGAGCTGCTGGCGCAGGCGGGCGCCGGCGCGGCTGCGATCGTGCAGGAATCGCGCAAGGCGCCGGGCGCGCTCGAATCGGTGCTGGGGATCGTGCCGACCAACGTGATCCGCGCGGCATCGACCGACGATATCCTGGCGCTGATGTTCTTCGCGCTGGCTTTCGGGATCGGGCTGGTGATGGTCCGTTCCGACAAGACAAAGGTGCTGCACGACGCGATCGAGGGCATCCTGGAGGTGACGATGACGCTGATCGGCTTCGTCATCCGCCTCGCCCCAATCGCGGTGGCGTGCTTCATGTTCAACCTGACGGCGGTGTTCGGTGCGGACGTGCTGGTGCGGCTGGGTGCGTATATGGGCACGGTGATCGGCGCGCTGCTGATCCAGCTGATCGTCGTCTATTCTGCCGGCGTATGGCTCGCCGCGGACATCCGGCCGCTCGCTTTCTTCTGCGGCAGCCAGGAGGCGATGGTGATGGCTTTTTCCACCGCCTCGTCCAACGCCACGCTGCCGACCAGCCTGCGCATCGCGGAAACCGAGCTGAAGCTGCCGCGCCGCGTCGCGCGCTTCGTGCTGACGATCGGCGCGACCGCGAACCAGAACGGCACCGCGATCTTCGAGGGCGTGACGGTGATCTTCCTCGCGCAGTTCTTCGGAGTGGAGCTGACGATCGTGCAGCAATTGACGGTGATGCTGGTGTGCATTCTGGGCGGGATCGGGACGGCGGGGGTGCCCGGCGGATCCTTGCCGGTAGTGGCGATCATTCTGAGCATGGTGGGCGTGCCGCCGACCGCGATCGGGCTGGTGCTGGGCGTCGACCGGCTGCTCGACATGTGCCGCACCGCGCTCAACGTGACGGGCGATCTCGCGATCGCGACGATGGTGGCGGGCAAGGATCGCGAGGCGGCGGTGCGCTGATCCCGCAACCCGCCATCCCCCGTTCCGCTATCGTCCCTGCGCGCGCCACTTCGCGATGGTGCGGCGGATGATGTGATCCTCCTCGCCGACCTCGCGCCACAGTTCCGAGAAGACCGGGTCGGCCGAGGCGGGGCGCTTCTCGGGTTCGAGCCCATCGAACGACACGCGGATCGGGATCGCGACGCCTTCGCCGCAGATGATGCATTCGCGGTTGCGCAGTGCGGGGATCGAATCGAGGAAGCCGCGGGCGCCCTCCGGCATGGCGGCGCGCACGAACGCCTGGTCGCGATCGTTGTTGAGCCGCATCGCGATGATCGTGCCGCATTGCGACAGGACGCCCTCGGCGAGATCCGACGGGCGCTGCGTGATGAGCCCGAGCGACACGCCGTACTTGCGGCCTTCCTTGGCGATCCGCCCAAGGATGCGGCCGACCGACGAGCCGTCGTCGTCGCGCGGGATGTAGCGGTGCGCCTCCTCGCAGACGAGGAGGATCGGGCGCTGCGGCTCGTTGCGTGACCAGATCGCGAAATCGAACACCATCCGGCTGAGCATTGCAACGACGACCGAGGTGATCTCGCTCGGCACGCCCGACACGTCGATGATCGAGATCGGCCGGCCGTCACCCGGCAGGCGGAAGATGCGCTGGAGGAAATCGGCCATCGTATCGGCGACGAGCATGCCCGAGAACATGAAGCCGTAGCGCGGATCGGCCTTGATCTCCTCGATCTTGGTCTTGAGGCGAAGATAGGGCGCGGAGTTCGACGCCTTGTCCATCTTGCCCATCTCGAGCTGGATGAGGCTCGTCAGGTCGCTGAGCAGATAGGGCACCGGCGCATCGACGGTGAGCTTGGGGATCTCACTACCGACGCGGCTCTTGGCGCGCGCGGCGAGCAGGCATTTGGCGAGGATGTCGGCATCCACCTGACGATCGGCGCCCTGCGTCGTCAGGAACACCTCGCAATGTTCCTCGAAGTTCATCAGCCAATACGGCATCTGGAGGTTCGACACGTCGAACAGCGCGCCATTGCCCCGGAACGCGGCGGAATATTCGCCGTGCGGATCGATCATCACGACGTGGCCCTGCGGCGCGAGCGCGCAGATGCGGTGAAGGATCAGCGCTGCGGAGGTCGACTTGCCGGTGCCGGTCGAGCCGAGCAGCGCGAAATGCTTGCCCAGCATCGCATCGACGTAGAGCGCGGCGCGGATATCCTCGGTCGGATAGACGCTACCGATCTCGATATGCGCGCGATCGTCGGCGGCGTAGATCTGCACCAGATCGCCGGTCGACAGCGGATATACCTCCGCGCCGGGCGTCGGGTAGCGCGTCACGCCGCGGCGGAAGCGGTACAGCTTGCCCGTCAGCCGTTCCTCGTCGCCTTCGCCGAGGAAGTCGATAAACGCGGTGACGCGGCCGGCGGCGAAATCATCGAGCCGCAGCGAGCGGACGTTGGCGATCAGCCATACATTGCCGACGCGCAACTTGATCTGGCTGCCGACCTGGCCCGACGCTGCGGTGACCGGATCGGGATGATCGGCGAGCACCGTCAGACCGGCGAGATCGAACACCACCTGACTCGACGAGCCGGCGATCTCGACCACGACGCCGATCGGTTCCGGCAGGGCGTGCGCGCGTTCGGCGGCGGCGCGTGATGCCACCTCGAACGCATGCTGTGCCGGCATTTCCGTCATTCGGGCAATCCCCCGCGATTCCATTCGGGCGGGTTATGACGCCAGTTCGTAAATTAACCATGAGCACCGGGAATTGCGCATTTTCCGTAGCTTAGGTCCGTGCCTCAGGTGCGCTGGGCGAAGCGTCCGGCGGCCCAGCCCAGCAGGACGGACAGCGTCACCGCGGACAGGCCGTAGAGCAGGGCTGCGCGATCGGCGGCGCGTGCGACGAAGCGCTCGAAGCCTTCCTTCTGCACGTCGATCTCGCGCACCGCGGCGGCGAGGACCTTGCCGTCGCGGATCAGGAACGTCTCCGCGGTGAAGCGGCCGACGGGCACGCGCGCGGGAATGGCGACGCGGGCGCGATACAGCACGCCCTCGCTGATCTCGACTGCCTTGGGCGCCTCGTAATAGAGCCCGGCGCGGCGGCGCAGATCGACAAGACCGGCGGCGAAGCGGTCCTGCACCGGCGATGGCGCGGAGGATGCCGGGGAGAGCTGGAGGCTGTCGAGGCCAAGCTCGTAGATCGCGCGCGTCCGATCATCGACGATCCGGTCGATCGGCCGCGACGAGGCGATGGCGTAGAAGCTCGGTGCCGAGCGATAGCGCAGCGCCTGCGCATTGACCCAGATGCCGGCGAGCTTCTCCTTCTCGCGCACGGTGATCGACTGGACCGGGCCCTTCACCACGACGACGAGGTCGGTGGGGTGCTCGCCATCGGGCAGCCTGCCGCCGGGATAGAGGATCGCGCCGAACAGCAGCAGCTCGGCGCCGGTGAAGCTGTAGGCGATGCGGATCTCGCGCTGCGACACGTCGGGCACCAGCACGGGCTTCGCCTGCGCCAGCAGCAGCGGCGCGGCAAGGACGAGCGCGGCGCGCCTCATGACAGTTCGACCGTGTAGATCTCGTCCGGGCGCCAACCGAGGCCGAGCGCGATCCGCCCGGCGACGAGCAGCACGAGCAGAGCGAGCGCGAGGCGCAGATATTCGGGCTTGGCGCGCGCCGCGAAGCGCGCGCCGACCTGCGCGCCGATCACCGATCCGATCAGCAGCAGCCCGGCGAGAACGATATCAACCGCCTTGGTCGTCAGCGCGTGGACCATCGTCGCTGCCGCGGTGACGAACAGGATCTGGAACAGCGAGGTGCCGACGACGACCTGCGTCGCCATGCCGAGCAGGTAGATCATCGCCGGGACGAGCACGAAGCCGCCGCCGATGCCGAGCAGGATGGTGAGGATGCCCGTCGCAACGCCGAGCAGCAACGGCGCGAGCGGCGAGATATAGAGGCCCGAGCGGTAGAAGCGCATGCGGAAGGGGAGGCCCGCGACGAGCGGATGGTGCCGGCGGCGGCGCGGCCGCGCGGCGCGGCGGCCGCGGGTGACGGCGATCGCCTCGAGCGATTCCTTGAGCATCAGCCCGCCGATCGAGACGAGCAGCACGACATAGGTGATGGCGATCGCGGTATCGATCTGTCCGCTCGCCTGGAGCAGCTGGAACAGCCACGCGCCTGCGAGCGAGCCGATGACCCCGCCGGCGACGAGAACGCCGCCCATCGCCATGTCGACCCCGTCGCGCCGCAGGTAGGCGAAGACGCCCGAGACGCTTGCGCCGGTCACCTGGCTGGCGGCAGAGGCGGCGGCGACGGTGGGGGGGATGCCGTAGACGATCAGCAGCGGGGTGGTGAGGAAACCGCCGCCGACGCCGAACATGCCCGACAGGAAGCCCACCCCACCACCCAGCGCGATGATGACGAACGCGTTGACCGAGAGGTTCGCGATCGGGAGGTACAGATCCATGAACCCCCGATTATGCCGATCGCGCGCCGGACGATAGCGCCGACGATCAGAAATCGGTGCCGATCGACAGCGCCGGGCCCGAGGCCGGCCGGGCATCGCCGGCGACACGCTGGCGCCAGTCGAGCGACAGGCGGATCACGCGTTCCGACAACGGCACAGCGAGCGTCACCGACGGGCCGAGATCGAGCCTGCTCGCGCCCCGCTGCGCGCCGCCCCACGCGCCGACGCCCAGATCGAGCCGCGTCTGTCCGACGCGGGCGATGGGATGGGCGACGCGCGCGGCGGCATCGACATAGCCTTCCACGCCGTCGCGCGCGATCGCGCCGCCCTGCGCATAGGCGTCGATCGTGAGCGCGCCGGTGATGGGTGCGGGGCCGATGCCGGCGATCACCCCCAGCGCCGGGCCACCGCGTGCGCGCTGCACGCCGATGCGCTGTTCGGCGACGATGTGGATCGGCAGGCGGGTCGGCTGCCAGTCGAGGCCGATTGCGGCTTCCTGCTGGCGGGTGCCGATCGCGGTGGAAACGCGGGCGGCGAGCGCGAGGCGGCGCGCGTCGCCCAATGCGTAGGTGACGCGCGCCCCCGCCTGGCTTCCACCGAGCTGCGGCGCGAACGGCTGACCGCTGCCGCCGTCGCGCAGGATCGTCCAGACGCTGGCGGCGAAGCGCGACCGTGTGGTCGCGGCGCGATCGGGGGGCGGTGGGGCGAGCGGCGCGGCGATCGCGGTGAAGGGCTGCGCGCGGATCGACGATGGCGGGGCGGGATCGTCGCTTGGGGATGGCTCGCGGTTGTCGGATGGCGGGAGGAGGAACCCTGCGTGCTGCGGTGTGGCCGGGCGGCGTGATGCAGGCGGCGGCTTTATATCAGCGCGCACCGCCGTCATTTGGCGCGCGGTGAAGCGAGGGTGGGTGAGCGGTCGCGGCGTAGTTTCCGCCAGTGCCGGCGGCGCGACGACCGTGGCGAGCGCGGGCAGCGGCGCCTGATCGGGCCAGAGTAGCGCGGAGCGTACGCCGATCCAGCCCGCGCCCATGACGACGAGGAAGCGCAGGGGGCGGCCGCGCGCGCTCATTGCGGCGCCAACTCGTCGGGGGTGAGCGGGAAGACGTGGGCGGTCTTGTCCCAATGCGGCGTACGGCCGGCGAGCAGGCGGGCGTAGCGCCCGGCGGCGTGGCGTGCGGCGAGCATCGCGATCAAATTGCCGACGACCGCGCGCGGCAGCGACCACAGCCCCTCGCGCCATCCATAGCCGTGCGCGGTGGTGGCGAAGCGCCACACGAGCCGCCAGGCGAGCAAGGCGGCATTGCACATGAGGACCGTTCCCATCGCCTTGCCGAGCCCCGGCAGCGGCGTGCCGAGCAGCAAATGCACGCTGGCCGCGATGCCCCAGCCGAGGATCGCGCAATAGGCCGCGACGAGCAGGATGACGGCGGCGGGCGCGCGGCGATCGCGCATCCGCATCCAATGTTCGGCGACATGCCACCAGCGCCCCCAGCCGATGCGATCCCAGCCGGCGAGCGCGATGCCGGTGATCCAGCGCGATTTCTGCCGCACGGCGGTGGCGACGGTGAACGGAAAATAGGCGCGCGTCGCAATCAGGTGGCCGGCATCGTCGGAGACGCGCGCGAAGCAGGCGGCATAGCCGAGCGCGGCAGCGCGCAAACCCAGTTCGTAATCCTCTGTCAGGCTGGCCTCGTCGAACGGTGCGCCATGTGCGGCCTCGAGTGCGACGAGCACCTCCGTCGCGATCGCGCAGCCGACCCCCGACAGCGGCAGGCCGGCGCCGATCGCGGCGCGCAGCACCATCTGGCGGCCGTGCGATTCGGCGAATTCGTCGGCATAATGGCCCGACACGAGCCGCGGGGCGCGATCGATCAGCGGCATGACAGGGATCTGCACCAGCGGATGGTCGCCGATCAGCGCGTCGTAAACCTTGAGTTCGGCGGCGTGAACGACGTCCTCCGCGTCGTGAAGGACGACGGCGCGCGTCACCGTGCCCGTTGCCGCATCATCGGCGCACAGCGCGCGCCACAGGGTGTTGAGATTGTCCGCCTTGGTCGTCGGTCCGGCGCGCGGCCCGATCACCAGCCGGACGCGATCGTCGCGCGTGGCGACCGCGCGGACGGCGGCGATCGTCGCCGCGTCGTTGGGATAGCAGCCGACATAGAGGCGATAGGAGGTGTGATCGAGCCGCGCGAGCGCGGTCGACAGCATCGCGCCGATCACCCCCGCTTCCTCCCACGCGGGCACGAACATCGCGATCCGCCCCGGCGTCGCGGGATGCGGCAGACCCGCCAGCGGCCGCCGCGTGCTGCCGTGGCGCAGGCGATGCCACGCCCAACCGACGTCGACGAGGAGATCGTCGAGACCGAAGATCAGGAAGCCGACTGCCGCGAACAGCGTGACCTCGCGAACCGCGAGGTCGAGCCCCGCCAGCACCATTCCCCCCACCGCGCCCATAACCCCCCGATCGGTTGCGATACGCAACGCTAGCACGGACGTATTCAAAATGAAGGCTTTTCTGACCGAAACGGCGGGAATGACGCGCGCTGACCCAATCGTTGGGCCGGGCGCGCGGCCGTGCGACGGATGGCTGGAGTAGCGCCGCCGATCCCGTTAGGATGATGCCACGGGGGAGACGGCGATGAGACTGGCGGCGCGGCTCGCGATTCTGGCACTGGCGCTGGCGCCGGTGGCTGCATTGTCGGACAATGCGCCGCGCGTCATCCTGGCGCAGCCGGGGGTCGAGGCGGGCGGGATCCAGCGCTACACGCTGCGCTTCAGCCAGCCGATGATGCCGCTGGGCGATCCGCGCGCGGCGGCGCCCGTGACGGTGGAATGCGGCATCGGCGGCACCGGGCGCTGGGTCGACCAGCAGACCTGGGTGTACGATTTCGCGACGGCGCTGCCCGGCGGCACGACGTGCAGCTTTACGACCCGCGCGGGGCTGAAGAGCCTGGCGGGCTATGCGCTGAGCGGCGAGCAGCGCTTCACCGTCGACGCCGGCGGGCCGGTGGCGCGCGCCGTGCTGCCCGCCGCCGACGGAAGCGAGATCGAGGAGGATCAGGTGTTCCTCGTCGCTGCCAATTTGCCGCCGACGCCGCAATCGGTGGCGGCGGGCGCCTATTGCGCGGTCGACGGGATCGGCGAGCGTATTCCGGTGGAGGTGCTGGGGCGCGACACCGCAGGCTCGCTGCTCGCCGGGCTGGGCAAGGATCGCTGGGAGGTGCGCCAGTTACTGGAGAGCGGCGGCATGCCGGCGGACCTGCCCGAGGCGGGCGAGGGCCGCGATCGCGCGATCGCGGGGGTGACGGCGCTGCGCTGTCGCCGCGCGCTGCCGCCGGGGCGCGACATGGCGCTGGTGTGGGGGGCGGGCATCGCCGCGGCGGGCGGCAAGCGCGCCGGCGCCGACCAGCGTTTCGACTTCACCGTGCGCAAGCCGTTCACCGCGCGCTTCGAGTGCAGCCGCGTCAACCCGCAGGCCGGATGCAGCCCGGTCGAGAAAGCCTATGTGCGCTTCACCGCCGCAGTCCCGATGTCGCAGGCGCGCGCGATCCGTATCGTCACCGCCGACGGTACGGAGATTGCCCCTACCTTCAGCAAGGAGGAGCAGCAGCGCGCGACGGTGAACGACGTGACCTTTGCCGCGCCGCTGCCGACGGGCGTGCGGGCTAGGCTCACCTTTCCCGCGGGGGTTCGCGACGAGAGCGGGCGGCCGCTCGCCAATGCCGAGCGCTTCCCGCTCGACGTGGCGTTCGACGCCGCCCCGCCGCTGGTGAAGTTCGCCGCGCCGTTCGGCATCCTCGAGGCGAAGGAAGGCGGCGTGCTGCCGGTGACGGTGCGCAACGTCGAGCCGGGATTGCAGGGCCGCAACCTGGCGGTCGGCGGGGCGGCGATCCGCGTCGAGAGCGGGCCGAACGGGCTCGACGGGGCGGTCGCCGAATGGCTGCGCAGCGTCGACAAGGCGGGCGAGAGCAATATCGAGGACGTGACCGGCGCGAAGGGCGAGGTGATTCGCCGCGTCAACCATACTGGCGACACGTCGATCCTCGCCGGCAAGGGCAGCAAGCTGAGCGTCGCGCTGCCGGGCAAGGGGCGCGATTTCGAGGTGGTCGGCATCCCGCTTACCAAGCCCGGCTTCTACGTCGTCGAGCTGGCGAGCCCGGTGCTCGGCCGCGCGCTGCTCGGGCGGGCCGCGCCGCGCTACGTCGCTGCGGCGGCGCTCGTCACCAACATGGCGGTCCATTTCAAATGGGGGCGCGAGCGCAGCCTCGCCTGGGTGACGCAGCTCGACACCGGGCGGCCCGTGGCGAACGCGTCGGTGGCGGTGAGCGACAGCTGCACCGGCAAGTTGCTGGCACGCGGGGTGACCGATCGCAGCGGCGGGCTGATGATCCCCGCCGGGCTGCCGCAGCCCGAAACCTATGCCAGCTGCGAGGCGAGCTCAACCGCGCACGCGCTGATGGTGTCGGCGCGCAGCGGCGATGATTTCAGCTTCACGCTGACCGAGTGGGGTGAGGGCATCCGGCCGTACGATTTCGACCTGCCGTACGGCTACGATGCGCGCAGCGAGATTCTCCACACCGTGTTCGACCGCGCGCTGGTACGGCAGGGCGAGACGGTGCACATGAAGCATATCGCGCGCCGTCCGGTGGGCAGCGGCTTCGCGATCCCGCCGGGGTTCCGGGGCACGCTGAAACTGTCGCACCGCGGATCGGACACGCAGTTCGAGCTGCCGCTCGCGATCGACGCCAACGGCATCGGCGAGACCGAGTGGACCGCGCCCGCGGGCGCACCGATGGGCGACTACGACCTGCAGGTGGTGACCGGCGACCGCACGATCTACACCGAGCAGAGCTTCCGGCTCGACGAGTACAAGCTGCCGACGATGCGCGCGAGCGTCACCGGGCCGAAGGGCGCGCTGGTGCGGCCCAAGAGCGTGCCGCTCGACCTGTTCGTCGGTTATCTCTCGGGCGGCGGCGCGTCGAACCTGCCGGTCGACGTGCGCGTCGGCTGGTCGCCGCGCACCGCGACGCCCGATGGGTATGAGGCGTTCACCTTCGGCGGGCGGCGGATCGAGGAAGGGGTGCGGCCGCTAGACGGCGACGGGGAGGAGACCGGCGCGGCGTTCCCGCCGACGCAGACGCTGCCCGCAACGCTGCGCGGCGACGGGACGCAGCGCACCAGCGTCGAGGCGCCGACGACGCTCGACGGCAATGCCGACATGCGCGTCGAGATGGATTATCAGGACGCCAACGGCGAGACACTGACCGCCAGCCGCACGCTGCCGGTGTTCGGCGCGGCGGTCCAGCTCGGCGTGCGCACCGACGGCTGGCTGATGAAGCAGGACGACCTTCGGTTGCGCTTCGTCACGCTCGATACCGATGGCAAGCCGGTGAAGGGACAGAAGATCGCGGTCGCGGTATACAGCCGGCAGGTGCTGACCGCGCGGCGGCGGCTGATCGGCGGCTTCTACGCCTATGACAATCGCGTCCGCGTGACCAAGCTCGACGCGAGCTGTTCGGCGACGAGCGACGCGCAGGGGCTCGCGCAGTGCAGCCTCGATCCCGGCGTGTCGGGTGAGGTCGAGGTGGTGGCGACCACCACCGACGGCGACGGCAACGTCGCGCGCGCGACGCGCTCGGTGTGGCTGGCGGGTGACGAGGACTGGTGGTTCGGCGGCGACAACGGCGACCGGATGGATCTGGTGCCCGAACAGATCGCCTATCAGGCGGGCGATACCGCGCGCTTCCAGGTGCGCATGCCGTTCCGCAGCGCGACCGCGCTAGTAACGGTGGAGCGCGAGGGCGTGCTGTCGAGCTTCACGACGCAGCTGTCGGGCAAGGACCCGGTGGTGTCGGTGCCGCTCAACGGCGCCTATGCGCCCGACGTCTATGTCTCCGTCCTGGTGGTGCGCGGGCGCGCGACGCAGAGCTGGTGGGGCTGGCTTACCGGACTGTTTGGCGGGCATGACGACGCGCCAGCGCCGACCGCACTCGTTGATCTGGCCAAGCCCGCCTATCGCCTCGGCATCGCCAAGGTGAAGGTGGGGTGGGAGGCGCATCGGCTGGGCGTGGCGGTGAAGGCCGATCGCGCGCGCTATGCCGCGCGCGACACCGCGCGTGTCACTATCGCGGTGACGAAGCCGGGCGGGCAGCCCGCACGCAGCGCCGACGTCGCCTTCGTCGCGGTGGACGAGGCGCTGTTGCAGCTCGCGCCCAATCCGTCGTGGGATGTGCTGACCGCGATGATGGGCGATCGCCCGCTCGCGGTGCTGACCGCGACGGCGCAGACGCAGGTCGTCGGCAAGCGGCACTATGGGCGCAAGGCGGTGGAGGCGGGCGGCGGCGGGGGCGGCGACCTGTCGGCGCTGAACCGCGAAAATTTTCAGCCCGTACTGCTGTGGAAGGGGCGCGTCGCACTCGACGCCGCGGGGCGTGCGGTGGTGCCGGTGCGGCTGAGCGACGCCTTGTCGTCGTTCAAGCTGGTGGCGATCGCGACCGATGGCGCGCAGCTCTACGGCACGGGCACCGCCGCGATCCGCACCGCGCAGGATCTATCGATCTATGCCGGCCTGCCGACGCTGGTGCGCAGCGGCGACGATTACGCGGCGGGCTTCACGCTGCGCAACGGATCGGACCGGCCGATGACCGTTACCGCCGAGGCCTCGCTGACGCCGCGGATCGCGCAGGGGCGGCCGATCACGGTGACGATCCCGGCGGGGGGCGCGGCGCCGATCGCGTGGAACCTCTCGGCGCCCAATGCGGCAGGTACGGTGCGCTGGCAGGTGAGCGCGCGCACCGCCGACGGGCGGGCGGCGGACCGGATCACCGTGGCGCAGGACGTGATTCCCGCGGTGCCGGTGGAAACCTGGGCCGCGACGATCGCGCGGGTGGGCGGTGAGACGACGATACCGATCGCGCCGCCGGCGGGGGCCCTGCGGGGACTGGGCGGCGTCGACGTGCAGCTGAGCGACACGCTCGCGCCGCCGCTCGCGGGCGTGCGCGACTATATGGCGGCCTATCCGTACGAATGCTTCGAGCAGCGGCTGAGCCGGATCGTCGCGCTGGGCGATGCGCGCGGTTGGGCAGCGCTCGCGGCCGAGATGCCGACGTATCAGGCGGCGGATGGCCTGCTGCGCTACTTCCCCGGTGACACGCTGGCGGGATCGGAGGCGCTGACCGCCTACGCGCTGTCGATCACCGCGGAGGCGGGGTTGGCGATCCCGGAGGCGGTGCGGCTGCGCATGATCGAGGGGCTGCGCGCGGTGCTCGACGGGCGGCTGCGGCGCGAGGAATATGGTGACGTGCGGCTGCAGCGCGTCGCCGCCTTCGCCGCGCTCGCGCGGGCGGGCGCAGCGGAGGCGGGGATGCTCGGGCAGCTCGGCATCGCGGCGAACGAGATGCCGACCGCGTTGCTCGCCGATTATCTTGTCGCACTCGATCGCACACGCGGCATCGCCAATGCCGCCGCGCTGCGCACTGCTGGCGAAGCCGTCCTGCGCAGCCGACTGGTCTACGAAGGGTCGCGGATCGATCTGTCGGATCGCGCCAACGCGCCGTGGTGGCTGATGTCGTCGGCGGACGAGGGCGCGATCAAGGCGCTCCTCGCGACGCTCGGGCGGCCCGGCTGGCAGGAGGAGGGGCCGCGGATGATGATCGGGACCGCGCTGCGCCAGCGCCGCGGGCATTGGGACACGACGCCCGCCAACGCCTGGGGCACGCTGGCGGTGCGCCGCTTCGCCGCGCTGTATCCGGCGCAGGCGATCGCGGGCACGACGACGCTGTCGCTCGGTGCGCAGACGCAGGCGCGCGGCTGGCCGCTCGACCCTGCGGCGCGGCTCGCGCGGTTCGCGCTGCCGGCGGCCCCGACGCCGCTGCGGCTCACCCAGGCCGGCGGGGCGGGGCCGTGGGCGAGCGTGGCGGTGAAGGCGGCGGTGCCGCTGACGCAGCCGCTCGCCGCGGGCTATCGCCTGTCGCGCAAGCTTGACGTGGTGCAGGCGCGCAACGCCGGCCGGCTGACGCGCGGCGACGTGGTGCGCGTGACGCTGACGATACATGCGTCCGCGGAACGCAACTGGGTGGTCGTCAGCGACCCCGTGCCGCCGGGCGCGACGGTGATCGGCGGGCTGGGCGGGCAATCGGCGATGCTGGACGAGGGCGGCGCGAGCGAGGGCGTGACGCCGGCCTATGTCGAGCGCGGGCGCGAGGCGTGGCGCGGCTATTTCGCCTGGGTGCCGGCGGGATCGTTCACGGTGAGCTACACGATGCGGCTCAACGGGGCGGGGCGGTTCGGACTGCCGGCGTCGCGCGTCGAGGCGATGTATTCGCCCGACATCCGCGCGGCGGTGCCGGTGGGGACGATGACCGTCGGGCTGCGGTGAGAGGGCCGCCGGCGTATGTCTGAACGACGCGCCGCGGCGCGAATTGCGCGAGACTGGCGGTGAGTGCGCCTGACGCGCCTCGCGCTACCGCCGACGTTTCGGAGGGTCGGACGTCGCGTGCTGCGCAGGCAGGACCTGCCGAATCGCGTGGTGCAAGGGTGGCGATCGCCGTCATCCTCGCGCTCGCGGCGCTGATCGCCACCGCCGACTGGCTCACGCGGCCGCCGCCGATGCCGGGCTACGCGCAGACACGCGCGCGTTGGCAGCCGTCCGAAGCGTGGCTGTACGATCGACGCGGGCGGTTGATCGATTCATCGCGCATCGATTTCGCCGCGCGGCGGCTCGCGTGGACGCCGCTGGCGCGGGTCGCCCCGGTGGCGCGCGCGACGATCCTCGCCGCTGAGGACCGGCGCTTCGCGCGCCACGGCGGGGTCGACTGGCTGGCGATCGCTGGGGCGGCGCGCGACCGGTTGGAGGGCAGGCGCGGGCGCGGGGCGAGCACGATCGCGATGCAGCTCGCCGGGTTCCTGTCACCGGGTCTGGCGCAGCCGGGCGCGCGCCGGTGGCGCGACAAGATCCGCCAGATGCGCGCCGCACAGGCGATCGACGCGGCGTGGAGCAAGGACCAGCAGTTCGAAGCGTATCTCAACCTTGCCGGGTTTCGCGGCGAGGCGCAGGGGATCGGCGCCGCGGCGCTAGGACTATTCGGCAAGACGCCGGCGAGCCTGTCGCGCGACGACGCGCTGCTGCTCGCCGCGCTGCTCCCCGATCCGCAGGCGAATGCTACGGCGATCGCGCGCCGCGCCTGCGCGATCGCCGGGGGCGGATGTGCCCGCTTCCCCGCGCTCGCCGCATCGATGCTCGGCCCCGCACGCAGCCTGCAGCTCGATCCGGGGCTGGCGCCGCATCTGTCCGACCGACTGCTGACCAAGGCCGGTCTCAAGGTGACATCGACGCTCGACCTCGACGTCCAGCGGCTGGCGATCACCGCGCTCAGGCGCCAGCTGCTCGGGCTAGGCGCGACGCGGGCGCGCGACGGCGCGGTGATCGTCGTCGACAATGCGAGCGGCGACGTGCTCGCCTATGTCGGCGGGATCGGCGGGCATTCGACGAGCCCCGCGGTCGATGCAGCCGCCGCCTATCGCCAGGCGGGATCGACGCTGAAGCCGTTCCTCTACGCACAGGCGATCGAGCGGCGCTATCTGACGGCGGCGTCGATCCTCGACGATACGCCGGTGCAGCTCGACACCGCCTCGGGGCTCTACGTGCCGCAGAATTACGATCACGCGTTCAAGGGGCCGGTGTCGGCGCGCGTCGCGCTCGCCGCGTCGCTCAACGTGCCCGCGGTGCGCACGCTGCTGCTGGTCGGGACCGAGCCGTTTCGCGACCGATTGTGGGACATGGGCTATCGCGGGCTGGTGGAGGACGGGAGCTATTACGGCTTCAGTCTCGCGCTCGGATCGGCCGAGGTGACGCTGGGCGAGCAGGCGGCGGCGTATCGCGCGCTGGCGAACGGCGGGCGCTGGTCGCCGCTGCGGATGGTGCGCGATGCGGCGCCGGTGCCGCCGCGCGCGGTGACGGGTGCGTCGGCGGCGTGGATCGTCGGCGATATCCTCGCCGATCCGGCGGCGCGGGCGGGCACGTTCGGGATGGATTCGGCGCTGCGGCTGCCGTTCTGGGCGGCGGTGAAGACGGGCACGTCGAAGGCGATGCGCGACAATTGGTGCGTCGGCTTCTCGCGCCGTTTCACGGTTGCGGTATGGGTGGGCAACGTCGAGGGCGATTCGATGCGCGCGGTATCGGGGACGAGCGGCGCGGCGCCGGTGTGGCGCGACGTGATGACCGCGCTGGAACGGCGCGGCGCGCTGCCCGCCCCGGCGCGGCCCGCCGGCGTCGTCGCGCAAGGCGTGCGCTTCGCCAGCGCGCGAGAATTGCCGCGCACTGATTACTTCGTGGCGGGGACGCAGGTAGCGCAGGTCGTCGCTGCGCCTGCCGCCGCGCGACGGCCGCGGATCACCTCGCCCGTCAGCGGCAGCGTCTACGCGCTCGATCCCGATATCCCGTCCGCGGCGCAGCGACTGGCGGTCGACGTCAGCGGCGCGGCGATGGCGCATCGCCTGCGGCTCGACGCGCGCGACCTGGGCAGCGCGGCGGCGCCGCCGCTGCTACGCGCCGGGCCGGGGCGGCACGAACTGGCCCTGGTCGACGTCGCTGGTAAAATCGTCGATCGGGTATCATTTACCATTCGGTAGAACCAATTCGGATGGCGCGCGTTTGCCGAAACAGTCCCACCCCCTTTCGGGACTAGTGCCGGATCCCAAGCCAGGCACCGACCGCGCCGCGGCGTAGCTTGCGGCGCGGTCGTTCTTGGCCGCAGTTCATCGCTGCGCCTTAAACCGAACTTTTCATCAATCGCGAACGCAGAGGGCCGGGCGATCGCTCGCCCGGCCCTCGCCTTGTCCGGTAGCGGGAGCTTACCAGTAGAAGTTGCGGATCACGTCCAGCACGATGCCGCGGCGGTAATCGACTAGCACGACGTCGTTATAGTGGCGGATCCAGCGTGCGTTGCCGCGCGCGGCCGGCAGGCGATAGCGCCACGGATCGTTGATCCAGTACCGCTGGCCGTAGAACTGCGGTGCAATGCGCGCCCCGGTGCGGAACGTGTTGTAGCGGAACGGCGCGCGCCAGTTGCCGCGCGAATAGAGCGCCCGGTTCTGGTTGCGATAACCCTGCCAGTCGTTGCGACCCCACGCGCGGTTACGGTCCTCGAACCGGTCGCGGCGATCTTCATAGCGATCGCGGCGGTCGTCGCGATATTCCCGGCGGGCGTCGCGCAGGTCGCGTCGCTGCTCCTCAACCTCGCGCCAGTCGCCGCGGCGCTGCGCCTCGCGCACGTCGCGCCGCTGCTCGCGAATCTCCTGGCGGTCGCGGCGCAGCTCGCCGTTCTGGGCGCTGGCCACGCCGGGCAGCGCGATCGCGGCGATCAGGGTAGGGATGATCAACTTACGCATGATCGTGAACCTTTCATCTTGGTGCGGCATGAACACCGTTGCCGCGCCATGGATGCAGGCTTCGCACGATTCGGCTGAATGGCGCGGGAATGCGTCTGTCAGCCAACAGAAAGGATCGTGACGCCGGCGTTACGGCGTCCGGCCTCGATTACGCTTTACGGACCCGATGGGCCCCCGGCGCCGGCCGCGCCGACGGTGCCGATGTTGCCGAACAGATCCTGGAAGAAGCCGCGCTTGCGCCCGAGTGTCGGCGTGACCTTCTTCGACGGATCGATCGCCACCACCTGCTCGGCGTTCCAGCGACGGATCGCCGACACGTTGCCCGCCTGATCGAAGCTGATCTGCACCGTCAGCTGATCGCGCACCTTGGGCACGTTGAAGGCGTAGTTGCGGCTATCCCGCGAGACATAATACCAGTCGCCCTGGTTGAACTGGCTGGCGAAGCTCGGCTGGCCGAGCGTCGCGAGCACCGACTGGCGGTTGTCGACGCCGGGCTGGACGGCGTTGAGCAGATCGTTGTCGACGACATAGCCCTGGTGCGACCGCAGCGGGGCGCAGGCCGACGCGGTGATCGCCAGCGCGGCGACGGCAGCGAGAAGGGGAAAACGCATGATCACTCCGCAATAGGCCCGCGACGGGCGACACGCCGTTGCGTCGGCGGCCATTCGCCTCAATATGCCCGCACGACAGGCGATACAAGCACGGGTGCCCGCCAGGGGCGTTCGGCACGACACGAAGGTTCGACGATCTTGGCTCTATTCGACCGGTTCCGGCGGCGTGACCGCGAGGCGGCGGCACCGCTCTATGCCGCGGTGGTGGCGCGCGCGCGCGATCCGCACTGGTATCTTGCCGGCGCGCCAGACACGCTCGACGGGCGGTTCGACATGGTCGCAGCGGTGCTGTCGATGGTGCTGCTGCGGCTGGAGGAGGAGCAGGTCGAGCCCGAGGCGGCGCGGCAGATCGTCGCGCAGCTGACCGAACGTTTCATCGACGACATGGACGCGCAGGTGCGCCAGATCGGCTTCGGCGACATCATCGTCGGCAAGCATGTCGGGCGGATGATGGGCATGCTCGGCGGGCGGCTCGGCGCGTATCGCGACGGCGTCGCGGCGGGAGACCTGTCGACGGCGCTGGTGCGCAACCTGTGGCGCGGCGAGCCGCCGGCGGACGGTGCGGTGGCTGAGGTGGGCGCAGGGCTGCTCGGGCTGCGCCGTGCGCTCGACGCGGTGCCGCTCGCGACGTTGCAGGCGGGGCGGCTCGCATGACGCCCGAATTCTCGCGCCCGGTGCGCGTCGACACGATCGGCGAGGGCGAGCGCACCGTGACGATCGAAGCGGATGCGGGCGAGCGCGCGGCGCTGGCGAAGCGGTTCGACCTCGTCTCGATCGAGCGGCTCTCGGCGGACTTCACCGTGCGCAAGGAAGCCGCCGGCATCCGCGTGGCGGGGCGGGTGACAGGAGCGGCGGTGCAGGCGTGTTCGATCACCGGCGACCCGCTGCCCGTGACGATCGACGAAGAAACGCAGCTGCGCTTCGTCGAGGACGATGCGCGTGAGGAGGAGATCGAGCTCGACGACGAGGCGATCGACGTCCTGCCGCTGGAGGGCGGCGCGATCGATCTCGGCGAGGCGGCGGCGGAGACGCTTGCGCTGTCGCTCGATCCGTTTCCACGCGGGCCCAATGCCGCCGCGGCGCTCGCCGCCGCCGGCGTCGTCAGCGAGGACGAGGTGACGCCGCTCAACGCCTTCGCCGCGTTGAAGGACAAGCTCGCCAAGAAGGGCTGAGCCGCCGCTAGTGCGTGCCCGTACCGCGCACGTTGGAAAGCGTGGTGCCGGCGGTAATCTGCTCGACATCGGTCTTGACGTGCAGCAGGCGCACGCCGCCGTGCTCCATGGCGCGGGCGAGCGTGGGGGCGAAATCGGCCGTCGCCGTCACCGTTTCGCTCCACGCGCCATAAGCCTTGGCGAGCAGCGCGAAATCGGGGTTGGCGAGCCGCGTCGCCGAGGGGCGATCGGGGAATTCGCGCTCCTGATGCATGCGGATCGTGCCGTAGGTGCCGTTGTCGACGACGACGACGAGCATGTCGCAGCCGTGCTGGATCGCGGTGGCGAGCTCCTGGCCGTTCATCAGGAAATCGCCGTCGCCGGCGACCGCGACAACCATGCGGCCGGGGCGGCGCAGCGCGGCGGCGACGGCGGCGGGGACGCCATAGCCCATCGCGCCCGCGGCCGGCGCCAATTGCGTGCCCGGGCCGGCATAGGGCCAGTAGCGATGCCACCAGCCCGAGAAATTGCCCGCGCCGTTGCAGATGATGGTGTCCGCCGGAAGCATGGCGCGCATCGTGCCGACGCACGGGCCGAGATCCATCGCGACGCCATCGCGCGCGGCGGGGGTCGACCAGGCGCGATAGGCGTCGTGCGCGTCGAGCTCGTGCGGATGCGCCGGGCCGTCGACCAGCGCCAGCGCCTCGGCGAATTCGGCCATTGTCGCGCAGATCGCGAGATCGGTCCGGTACGTCATGCCGAGCTCGGTCGCGTCGGGATGGATGTGGACGAGCCGCTGGCCGGGATGATCGGGAGTGATCAGCGTATAGCCGTCGGTCGTCGCCTCGCCGAGTCGTGCGCCGATCACCAGCAGCAGGTCCGCCGCCTTCACCCGCGCGACGAGTGCCGGATTGGGGCCGTAGCCGAGGTTGCCGGCATAGGCGGGGCAATCATTAGGCACGGCATCCTGGCGGCGAAAGGCGGCGACGAGCGGCACGCGCGCGCGATCGGCCCAGGCGGCGACGTCCTGCCCCGCCGCGCTGTCCCACCCCGCGCCGCCGACGATCGCGACCGGACGCTCGGCGGTGGCGAGGAGATCGGCGAGCTGCTCCATCGCGTCGGGATCGGGCGCCTGGCCGACGCGCTCGACGCGCGGGCGATCGATCGCCTCGACGCGGTCGAGCAGCATGTCCTCGGGCAGCGCGAGGACGACGGGGCCGGGGCGCCCGTTCATCGCCACGGCATAGGCGCGCGCGACATATTCGGGGATGCGGCGCGCGTCGTCGATCCGCGCGGTCCATTTGGCGACCGCGCCGAACATCGCCTCGAAATTGATTTCCTGGAACGCCTCGCGGTCGCGCGTGCCGCGATCGACGTCGCCGACGAACAGGATCATCGGCTGCGAATCCTGCCGCGCGACATGGACCCCGATCGACGCGTTGGTGGCGCCCGGCCCCCGCGTGACGAAGGCGATGCCGGGGCGGTGCGTCAGCGCGCCGTCCGCGCAGGCCATGAACGCGACGCCGCCCTCCTGCCGGCAGGTGACAACGTCGATCGCGGGCGTATCGACCAGCGCATCGAGCACAGCGAGGAAACTCTCGCCCGGCACGGTGAAGATCCGGTCGCAACCCTGGGCCACGAGCTGATCGACGAGGATGCGGCCGCCGGTGCGGGCGGAGGGGGGATTGGTCATCGCGGCACCCTAGCCCCGCGGGGCAGGGGCCGCCACTCGTTATGGTCACCGACACGGGCGACAAGGCGGCTGGGCAGCGCGGCGATCGCGGCTTGCTAAGTCGTCCGCCTTAGCCGATCGTTCGCCGCAAAGAATGGAGAGGATCACCATGGCGGATTTCGAACTCGTCACCGACGGCCTGCGCTTTCCCGAGGGGCCGGTGATGATGCCCGACGGCAGCATCGCGCTGGTCGAGATCGAGCCGGGGCGGATTACGCGCGTCCACCCCGACGGGCGCAAGGAGACGATCGCGGAGCCGGGCGGCGGGCCGAACGGCCTCGCGCTCGGACCCGACGGCATGCTCTACTGCTGTAACAACGGCGGGTTCGACTGGCACGAGAACAACGGCATGCTCGCGCCCGGCGGGATCGCGAGCGATTATTCGGGCGGGCGGATCGAGCGGATCGATCCCGCGACGGGCAAGGTCGAGGTGCTGTACAAGTCGGGCGATCACGGCTGCGTGCTGCGCGGGCCGAACGATCTGGTGTTCGACGCGCACGGCGGCTTCTGGTTCACCGATCACGGCAAGATGGACCACAAGAAGCGCGTCCACGACGTCGTCGGCATCTTCTACGCGCACGCGGACGGCAGCCATCTCGAGGAAGTCGTCTTCCCGTCGAACAACCCCAATGGCTGCGGCCTCTCGCCCGACGGCAAGTGGCTCTACGCCGCCGAAACCTACACCTGCCGGCTGATGAAGTTCGCGGTGACCGCGCCGGGCAAGGTCGACGCGACCGCCGGCGTCGGCGGGCCGGGCATCCCCGTCTATCGCCCGGCGGGGTGGAAGTTCTTCGATTCCCTGGCAATCGAGGCTTCGGGCAACGTGTGCGTCGCGACGATCGGCGAGAGCGGGATCAGCGTGGTCTCGCCCGACGGCGAGCTGGTCGAATTCGTCGCGACCGACGATGTCTTCACCACCAACATCTGCTTCGGCGGGGCGGACATGCAGGACGCGTATCTGACGCTGTCGGGCACCGGGCGGCTGGTAAAGACGCGCTGGAACCGGCCGGGGCTGAAGCTCGAATATTGAACCGCTGGCGGGTAAGCCCCGGTTGCGCTAGCGCCGGGGCGACACGGGGGAGATCGGCATGTTGGTTAGGGGCACGCGGCGCGCCAATCGGCTGGACGGAACGGACGATCGGGACGCGCTGATCGGCGACTGGGGCGATGATCGGCTGTTCGGCTATGGCGGCGACGATCTGTTGATCGGCGACCTGAACGGCGACACGTCCGAGCGGGCGGCCGGCAACGACCAGCTGTTCGGCGGCGACGGCAACGACGTGCTGATCGGCGGCCGCGGCGACGATCTGCTGGTGGGCGGGAACGGCAACGACACGCTCGTCGGCGGCTATGCCGAGGGCTTTTTCAGCGACGATCCGGCAAGCGGCCCAGCGATCGTCTATGGCGGCGCGGTGCCTGCGGGCAACGACAGCTACAACGGCGGCGCGGGGATCGACACCGCGATCCTGCTGTATCGCGGCGACGGCGCGATCACGCTCGACATGTCGGTGACGAACCGCGCGGCGACGATCCGGCGTGACGGCGTCGACGCGGGCTCGATCGTCAACGTCGAGGCGTTGGTATTCCAGGGCGGCGACGGCAACGATCGCGTCACGGCAGCGCGTGTATCGGCGCCGTTCCTGATCGACACGCTCGACGGCGGGGCGGGCGACGACGTGCTCGACGGCGGCGGTGGCATCGACCTGCTGATCGGCGGCGCCGGCAACGATACGCTGATCGGCGGCGGTGAGGATATCGCCTCCTACGAGGATCGTGGGTTGGCGAGCGACGACATGGCGGGCGTCACGGTCGACCTGCGGCTCAACCGCCAGGCGCAGGATACCGGCGGATCAGGGATCGACACGCTGATCGGCATTCGCGGCCTGTACGGCAGCGGCGGATCGGACGTGCTGATCGGCAACGGGAGCGCCAACGAGATCGTCGATCGGCTGAGCGGCGACGATCGGATCGAGGGTGGCGCGGGCGACGACAGCCTGCGGATCGAGCGTTTCCTGGGCACGCGCGCGACGACGACGCGCATCGACGGCGGCGTCGGCAACGACGCGATCGACTTCTTCTCCAACCGCAACGCAGCACACGATGTGACGCTGATCGGCGGCAATGGCGACGATACCATCAGCGTGACCGGCGCGGCGCGCGCGGTGATCGATGCGGGTTACGGCGTCGATCGCGTCGCGGTGGATACGGCGGCGGGCCTGTACCAGGTCACGCTGGGCGGCGGGGCGGACACGTTGATCCTGCGCGAGGCGGCGGATGCGACGCTGCGCGCGCACGAGGTGCGCGTCACCGACTTCGCGACCGGTGATGCCGGCGACAAGGTGGACCTGCGTGACTGGCTGTCGACCGCCGCGATCGGCTATGTCGCGGGCGACGATCCGTTCGGCGAATATCTGAGGCTTGGCCGGCGCGGCGACGATGTCGTGCTGGTCGCCGACCGCGACGGCGCGGGCGACGCGTTTGTCTTCAATACGCTCGTCGTTTTTGAAGATGCGCGGTTGCAGCGGTTCACCGACGCCAATTTCATCCTTCCCTCCGCCGCCCCGGCGATGGACACTTTCGTATCGGATTTTGCCTGACTTATGCGTGATACCGTTATTTTCGATTTCGGCGGGGTCGTCACCTCGTCGCCGTTCGAGGCGTTCAACCGGCTCGAGCGCGAGCGCGGCCTGCCGCACGATCTGATCCGGCGGATCAACGCCACCGATCCCGATGACAATGCCTGGGCATTGTTCGAGCGCGCCGAGATCGACGCGCGCGGGTTCGATGCGAAATTCGCCGCGGAGGCCGAGGCATTGGGGCACGAATTGCGCGGCGAGGACGTGCTCGCACTGCTGTCGGGCGATATTCGGCCGCGGATGGTGCACGCGCTCGATTGGCTGAAGACGAACGGCTACAAGCTCGGCTGCATCACCAACAACGTGCCGGCGGGCGAGGGCGCTGGCATGTCGCGCAGCGCGGAGAAGGCGGCCAAGGTCGCCGAGGTGCTCGCGCGGTTCGACCACGTAGTCGAATCGAGCAAGGTCGGCATCCGCAAGCCGGACCCCAAGATTTACCAGATGATGCTCGACCATCTCGGCAAGCCCGCGGCGAACTGCGTCTACCTCGACGACCTCGGCATCAACTGCAAGCCGGCGGCGGGCCTGGGGATGCACGCGATCAAGGTGACGGGCGAGGCGCAGGCACTCGACGATCTCGCCGATGCGCTGGGCGTCGAGCGCGGGCTGTTCTGACGACCAGGCGTGGCGATCGGGGAGCATGCGGCGCGCGTCGCCGCGTGCCTCGACGCTGAGGTGTAAAAGGTACGGCAGCAGGAAGCCCCCGCCGCCGAGCAGCGCGACCGGCGCGAAGCGTTCGCGCCAACGCGGTCAGTGTCTTCAAGAAAATCGAGAGGCACGGGGAATCGAGGTCGAACTGGCCCGGCCAGGCTAGGCGTGCGATGTCGGCGAAGAATATCGGCAGGAGATCGATGCCGGGCTGCGCAACGACCAGTACGGTACAGGCGACGACGACGTGGCAAGCGCCGCGAGCAGTGCGCGAAACGGTGCCATGCTTTCCTTTTGCCGTGTCGATCGACCGATCGAATGACGGGACGATCGTGCGGGGCACCGGGGTGCGCCAACTTGAACAGTGGTTCACCTTTGCTTGATGCCGCCGCCACGAGCCGCTAATCGCGGGCACCGGACGACAGCGAGAGGCAGCGCGGCAATGAACAAGCTCTATCCCGATGCCGCGACGGCGCTCGACGGTCTGCTGCACGACGGGATAACGATCTGCGCCGGTGGGTTCGGGCTGTGCGGCATTCCCGAGCGGCTGATCGACGCGATCCAGGCATCGGGCGTCAAGGATCTGACGATCGCCAGCAACAATGCCGGGATCGACGGCGAGGGGCTCGGCAAGCTGCTGCGTACGCGCCAGGTGAAAAAGATGATCTCGAGCTACGTCGGCGAGAACAAGGAGTTCGAGCGCCAGTATCTGTCTGGCGAGCTCGAGGTGGAGTTCTGCCCGCAAGGGACGTTGGCCGAGCGTTGCCGCGCCGGCGGGGCCGGCATCCCGGGCTTCTACACCAAGACGGGCGTCGGAACGTTGGTGGCCGAGGGCAAAGAAGTGAAGAGCTTCGACGGCGAGGATTACATCCTGGAGCGCGGCATCCGCGCCGACATCAGCATCGTCAAGGGCTGGAAGGCGGACGAGAGCGGCAACCTCGTGTTCCGCAAGACCGCGCGCAACTTCAATCAGCCGATGGCGACCGCGGGGCGGATCTGCATCGCCGAGGTAGAGGAAGTGGTGCCGATCGGCAGCCTTGATCCCGATCACATTCATTTGCCCGGCATCTACGTGAAGCGGATGATCGTCGGCGCGCCGTACGACAAGAAGATCGAGTTCCGCCTGACGCGGCCGCGCCCGACGGCGGGCGAAGGGGCGGCTGCGGCAGCGTGAGGCGCGCGATCGCCGCGGTGATGCTGGCGGTGCTGCTGCCGGGCTGCGTCGCGGCAGTGATTCCTGCGGCAGCTGCGGGCGTGATCGGCAAGCGCAAGCTCGATGCGCCCAAGCAGCGCAGGGCGAAGGGGCGAGCGGCGCGTTCGGTAGCGGCGGCGGCCGCGCCGGTCGCCACGCCGCTGGCGGGGGAGCGGCTGACGCTGCTGCCGAGCGGGAGCGCGCTGCCGCCGCCCGGGCCATCGAGTACGATAGCGACCCCCGCCCCGCAGGCTGGATGGCGCGCGCTGGTGCGCCACGTCGCGACCGCAATGACGAGCGGTGCGGCGTGTGCTGACGGGACCACCGCGGTGCTGCTCGACGCCGCGGTTGCCGGTGCGCCGGCGGACGAGCGTGACGCGGCTACGGCATCGATCAACGCGCTGCGCACGATGGGCGCGCGCGTGACGTTCGTCGCGGCCGATCGCGCCGCCTCGCGCGAAGCGTTGGCGAAGGCGGGGATGGCCGAGCCGGATACCGCGATCGCCGCGCCCGCCGATGTCGTGACGATCGCGCGCAGCGGTTGCGTGGTGGCGAGCGGCGGCGGGCGGCGCGCCGATTATACCGGGCTCGCGTGGTTCGCGCTGCCCCCCGCCGTGCCGGCCGTGACGAGCAAGGCGCCGTGAGCACGCCGCGCGCGATCGACGTCGCCGGCGTGATCGGGGCGGACGACGCCTCGGTCGAGGTGGCGCGCATCTGGGTTACCGATCATGCCGGCAGCACGGTGCTGATCGACGCCGGCGTGCTCGAGGATCCGCAGGTGTTCGGCCAGCTTATGGCGGACACGATCCGCCACGCCGCCAAGGCCTATGCCGCGGCCTGGTCGATAGACGAAGGCGCGGCGCTGCAGGCGATCGTCGACGGCGTCGCGGCCGAATTGCGCGACCAGTTCCACACCATCACCCCGTTGCCCGAAGGACGTATCAACTGATGCCCGACACCGCTACCGCCGCCACCAAGGGGTGGGACCGCAACCAGATGGCGGCGCGCGCCGCGAAAGAGCTGCGCGACGGCTATTACGTCAATCTCGGCATCGGCATCCCGACGCTGGTCGCCAACAACATTCCCGAAGGGATGACGGTGACGCTGCAATCGGAGAACGGGATGCTCGGCATCGGGCCGTTCCCGTACGAGGGCGAGGAGGATGCTGACCTCATCAACGCGGGCAAGCAGACGATCAGCGAGCTGCCGCAATCGGCCTATTTCGGTAGCGAGCAGAGCTTCGCGATGATCCGCGGCGGGCACATCGATCTGACGGTGCTGGGCGCGATGGAAGTGGCCGAGAACGGCGACATCGCGAACTGGATGATCCCGGGCAAAATGATCAAGGGCATGGGCGGCGCGATGGATCTCGTCGCCGGCGTGAAAAAGATCATCGTCGTGATGGAGCATGTGTCGAAGGACGGCAGCCCGAAGTTCATCCCCGCCTGCACGCTGCCGCTGACGGGCAAGAACGTCGTCGACATGATCGTGACCGACCTTGCCGTGTTCCAGCGCGACGATCACGCGAGCCCGTTCCGGCTGGTCGAGCTGGCGCCGGGGGTGAGTGCCGACGAAGTCGCGGCGAAGACGACCGCCAGCTATCTTTCCTGACGCGCGGTTTCCGGCATCGCGACGGCGTAGAGCAGCAGGCCCGCCCCCGCGATGCCGGCGAGGACGAGAAAGGCGGGGGTGTAGCCGCCCCACACGATGATCGCACCGGCGAGCGTCGTCGACAGTGCGCCGCCGAGCCCCTGGAGCGTCGCCGCAATCCCCTGCGCGGCGTTGAACCGCCCCGTGCCGCGCATGATCGCCGCGACCACGACGGGGAATAGCGCGCCGAAAATGCCGGCGCCGATCCCGTCGAGCAGCTGGATCGTCAGCAGCCAGAACGGGGCGTCGGACAAAGTGTAGAGCACGCCGCGCGCCGCCAGCACGGCGAAGCCCGCCAGCAGGATCGGCTTATGCCCCCAGCGATCGGCGTTGCGGCCGACGACGATCGCGACCGGCACCATGACGAGCTGCGCGCCGACGATGCAGGCGGCGATCAGCGACGTCGCCTCGCCTCCGCCGACACGCTTGGCGAGCAACTGGCCGACCGAGGGCAGCATCGCCGCATTGGCGAGGTGAAAGAGAAAGGCGGTGGCGGCGAAGATCGCGAGCTTTGGCGATCCGCGTAACGTCTCCCTCATCGTCGCCGGGCGCGCGTCGGCATCGCTGTCGCAGCCACGCGCGGCAGCGTGATCGATCGCGGCGGGATCGACCCGCAGGATCGCGCCGATGCTGAGCGCCGCGAGCCCGGCCATTAGCCAGAACACGACGACCGGGCCGAACTTCCACGCGAGCAACCCGGCGAGCGCAGCCGACACGGCGTTGCCGGCGTGATTGAACGCTTCGTTCCGACCGACGCGCTTGGCAAACGCCTTGGGACCGACAATGCCGAGTGTGATCGCCGCGATGCCCGGCGCGAACACGGCGCCCGCGGCGGCGGCGAGTGACTGGCCCACCGTAACGAGCGCGAAGCCGCTGACGAACGGCAGCGACAGCGAGGCGAGCGTGACGATCAATGCGGCGGTGATGAGCAGCGCGCGCTTGGCATGAATGCGATCAACGAGGATGCCGGCGGGTGCCGTCGCGAGCAATCCGGCGATCCCCGCGATCGTCATCACCAGTCCGGCGGTCGCCTCGTTCCACCCATGGCTCGGCCCGCGCACCGCGACGAGGTAGATCGCGAGGTATGGACCCAGACCATCGCGCACGTCGGCCAGCAGGAAGTTGAGCGCGTCGAGTGGCCGCGCCCGATCCGGCGCGTGATGCGGTCGGCCGGATCGAGCGGATGCAACGTCGGCCATGCAGCAAAACCTTGAAAGGGGCCGCTGCGGAACGATCGATTGGACGAACGGGTCCGACAGCGCGGCTAGTTTTTGGCGAGGCGCAAAACGCCGCCTTCGCATGGCCGCCAATCTCGGTTAATGGGTGCGGCCATATGGCTAGCCGTCCGCTCACGCTCTACGAGAAGGTCTGGGCCGCGCACGTCGTCGAGCGCCGCGACGATGGCACGTGCCTGATCTACATCGACCGTCACCTCGTGCATGAGGTGACCAGCCCGCAGGCGTTCGAGGGGCTGCGCGCCGCCGGCCGCCGTGTCCGCCGGCCCGACCTGACGCTCGCCGTGCCGGACCACAACCTGCCGACCACCGCGCGTGTCGATGCTGCGGGGAGCGAGCTCCCGATCGCCGATCCCGACAGCGCGACCCAGCTTGCCGCATTGCGCCGCAACGTTGCCGAATTCGGCGTGCCGTATATCGACGCGCTCGCGGCGGCGCAGGGCATCGTCCACGTCGTCGGGCCCGAGCAGGGCTTCACGCTGCCCGGCACCACGGTGGTGTGCGGCGACAGCCATACGTCGGCGCACGGCGCGCTGGGCGCGCTCGCCTTCGGGATCGGCACCAGCGAAGTCGAGCACGTGCTCGCGACGCAGACGCTGCTGCTCAGCCCGTCGAAGACGATGGAAGTGCGCGTCGAGGGGAAGCTCGGCTTCGGCGTCGGGCCGAAGGACGTGATCCTCGCGATCATCGGGCGGATCGGCGCGGCGGGCGGCACGGGCTACGTTATCGAATATACCGGCAACGTCATCCGCGAGATGTCGATCGAAGGGCGGCTGACGGTCGCCAACATGTCGATCGAGGCGGGCGCGCGCGCCGGCATGATCGCGCCCGATGACACGACCTTCGCGTTCATCAAGGGCCGGCCGATGGCGCCGGAGGGCGCGGACTGGGACCGGGCGGTGGCCTGGTGGCGCAGCCTGGCAAGCGACGCAGGCGCCGTTTACGATCGGACAGTGGTGATCGATGCGAACGAGATTGCGCCGGCGCTGACCTGGGGGACGAGCCCGGAGGACGTGGTGTCGATCACCGATACGGTGCCTGCGCCCGACAGTTTCGCCGACGCATCGAAGCGCGAGGCGGCGCGCAAGTCGCTCGATTACATGGGGCTGACGCCGGGCACGCGGCTGCAGGACGTGCCCGTGCAGCACGTCTTCATCGGATCGTGCACCAACAGCCGGATCGAGGACCTGCGCGCCGCGGCCGCGGTGGCGCAGGGTCGCCGCGTGGCGGACGGCGTGCGCGCGATGGTGGTGCCCGGATCGGGCCTGGTGAAGCGGCAGGCGGAGGCCGAGGGGCTCGACCGGATCTTCACCGTCGCAGGCTTCGAGTGGCGCGAGCCGGGGTGTTCGATGTGCCTGGCGATGAACCCCGACAAGGTGCCGCCGGGCGAGCGTTGCGCCTCGACCTCCAACCGCAACTTCGTCGGGCGGCAGGGGCCGGGTGCGCGCACGCACCTGCTCTCGCCCGCGATGGCGGCGGCGGCGGCGGTGACGGGGCGGCTCGCCGACGTGCGTGAATTGATGACCGAAAACCGATAACCGCCAAATGGGGAGAGCGTGATGAAGAAGGTGCTGGTGCTGCTGATTGCCGGATCAATGCTGAGCGGCGTCGCTGCCTATGCCGCGATCGCCAAGCCGACGCTGCTGGTCAAGACGCGGCAGCGCTGATGCAGGCGGTGCGCCAGGTATCAGGCCGCGCCTATCCGTGGGGCGCGAAGAACATCGATACCGATGTCATCATCCCGGCGCACTGGCTGAAGACGATCACGCGCGCAGGCCTTGGCCGCGGCGCGTTCGAAACGGTGCGCGCGCAGCCGGGCAACGTGTTCGACGACCCCGCCTATGCCGGCAGCCCGATCCTGATTGCCGGCGACAATTTCGGCTGCGGATCGAGCCGCGAGCACGCCGCCTGGGCGCTCGGCGACTTGGGCATCCGCGCGGTGATCGCGCCGAGCTTCTCCGACATCTTTTCGGGCAATGCGTTCAAGAACGGCATCATACCCGTCGTTCTGCCGCAGGACGCGATCGACCGACTGATCGAGGTGGTGAAGGCATCGGGTGGCACCGAGGCGATCACCGTCGACCTCGAAACGATGACGGTGACCACGCCCTTCCAGGATCGCTTCGTCTTCGCGCTGGACCCGTTCCGCCGGCAATGCCTGATGGAAGGGCTGGACGAGATCGGGCTGACGCTGGCAAGGGATACCGCGATTTCGAAATTCGAGGCGATGCTGGACGAGCATCGCCCGTGGATCGCGGGAGAGACTGATGCGAGCATTGCTGTCGAGGGCGCCGGGCGGACCTGAAACGCTGGAGATCGGCGAGCTGCCCGATCCGACGCCCAAGGCGGGCGAGGTGATCGTCGCGGTGAAGGCGTGCGCGATCAATTATCCCGACGTGCTAATCATCGAGGACAAATATCAGTTCAAGCCGCCGCGGCCGTTCGCGCCGGGCGGCGAGATGTCGGGCGTGGTCGAGAGCGTCGGCGAGGGCGTGACCGCGTGGAAGCCAGGCGACCGCGTGATGGGCAACACCGGCAACGGCGCGCTCGTCGAGAAGCTCGCGGTGAAGGCCGACAACATCTACGCCATCCCCGACGAGCGATCGTTCGAGGAAGGCGCGGCGATGCTGCTGACCTATGGCACGACGATCCACGCGCTGGTCGATCGCGGCGACATCAAGGAGGGCGAGACGCTGCTGGTGCTCGGCGCGGCGGGCGGCGTCGGCCTCGCGGCGGTCGAGCTCGGCAAGGCGTTCGGCGCGCGTGTCGTCGGCGCGGTGTCGAGCGAGGAAAAGGCCCAGGCGGTGCGCGAGGCTGGCGCCGACGACGTCATCATCTACGGCCGCGCGCCCTTCTCGAAGGACGAGAGCAAGGCGCTGGCCGATACGTTCAAGGAGAAGGCGGGCAAGAACGGCTTCGACCTCGTCTATGACGCGGTGGGCGGCGATTATGCCGAGCCGGCGCTGCGATCGATGGCGTGGGAGGGTCGCTATCTGGTGATCGGTTTCCCCGCCGGCATTCCCAAGATCGCGCTCAACCTGACGCTGCTCAAGAGCTGCGACATCCGCGGCGTCTTCTGGGGCGCGCACGCGGCGCGCGAACCGGAGCACAACCGGCAGAACATCCGCCGGCTGTTCGACCTGTGGCGCGAGGGCAAGATCGCGCCGCGCGTGACCGAAGTGTTCCCGTTCGAGAAAGGCGGCGAGGCGATTGCCAAGATGGCCGGGCGCGGGGCGATCGGCAAATTGGTGGTACGCGTCGCGGACTGATGCAGGGAGTGCGGGGCGCCCGTCGTTTTGTGACACGGGCGCTTGCGGGCTGGAAGTTTGAACCGGGTAGTAGCCGGGCAGGGGCACGACGCCGTACGTGTTGCGTCGCGCCTCCTGCGGACCTATCCCCGCGCCAAACAGGAGCACGCACACCCATGACGACCTTCGACGATCGCGAACGTGCCTTCGAAGCCAAGTTCGCGCATGACGAGGAAATGGCGTTCCGCGTCGTCGCGCGGCGCAACCGACTGGTCGGCCAGTGGGCGGCGGAGCTGATGAAGCTGACGCCGGAGGAAGCCGATGCCTATGCCAAGACGGTGGTCCACGCCGATCTGGAAGAGGCGGGCGACGGCGACGTGGTGCGCAAGGTGTTCGGCGATCTGAGCGCGGCGGGGGTCGAGATTGATGAGGCGGCGGTGCAGGCGGCGCTCGACGAGCAGACGGTCGCCGCGCGCCGCCAGTTGATGGAGCTGAAGTAACATGCCGATGGCGGCGGACGAGATCGCCGCGCTGATACGCGCCGGCATTCCCGATGCCGAGGTCGAGATCACCGACCTGGCGGGCGACGGCGACCATTATGCCGCCAAGGTGACCGCCGCGTCGTTCGCGGGGATGCCGCCCGTCAGGCAGCATCAGGCGGTCTATGCCGCGCTGGGCGGGCGGATGGGCGGTGTGCTCCACGCCTTGCAGTTGACCACCGCCGTGCCGAAGTAACCGGCTGCAGCAGTTTTCCCGCGAGGACCGACCATGACCGACGACACGAACGCCCGCATCGACGCGGTGGTGAAGAACAATCCCATCGTGCTGTTCATGAAGGGTAGCCCGCTATTTCCGCAGTGCGGCTTTTCGAGCCGGGCGGTGGCGATCCTCAACCATCTCGACGCCGAGTTCGAGAGCGTCGACGTGCTGCAGGACCAGGGCATCCGCCAGGGCATCAAGGCCTATTCGGACTGGCCGACCATACCGCAGCTCTACGTCAACGGCGAGTTCGTCGGCGGATCGGACATCATGATGGAGATGTACGAGAGCGGCGAGCTCGCTGATCTCGTGAAGGGCACCGCCAAGGCCGGCTGAGCCGGGTGCGGGCGGGCGTCGCGAGATCGAAGAAGCGACACCCGCCCACTGAAGCGTAACCACGCTCGGTACCTAAGTCGTGATGCATTCGTTGTGCCAGACGACGTAAGTGGCGGAATTGCGCGGATAGATAGGTTAACGCGCGATCTGGCAGTAGCGCCGCTGTAAAACCGGCCGACAGTCCCTTTGCCCTGTCGCCGTCGAATCTGCCCGTCGCGCCTCCGCTGGTTCCATCCGCCGGGTATCTTGACTACGCTCGTAATCGAAGTAACTACAGCTGTAGTTGTGGGAGACGAGTCGTGGCCGAGCGGATCAGCGATGCCGAGCATGCGGTGATGGAGGTGCTGTGGGACGAGAGCCCGCTCACCGCGCAAGACGTCGCCGAGCGGGTCGATCCCGCGCGCGGCTGGAGCGCCAACACCGTCAAGACGCTGCTCGGCCGCCTGCTCGCCAAGAGCGCGATCAGTCACGAGGAGGACGGGCGCCGGTATCTCTACCGGCCTGCGGTCGAGCGCGGCGACTATGTCGCGGGCGAGTCGCGGCGGCTGATCGATCGGCTGTTCGGCGGCAAGCTGACTCCGCTGGTCGCTCATCTTGCGGAGCGTGACGAGCTGTCGGCGCAGGACATCGCCGAGATCGAGACCTTGCTCAAGGCGCTGAAGCAGTGAGCCGGCTGATCGGCGCCGGCGGGGTCGCCTGGCTGGTCGAGGCGATCGCGGGGAGCGCGGTGATGATCGCGATCGTCCTGCTGCTGCGCGCGCCGGTGCGCCGCGCGTTCGGCGCGCCGGTCGCCTATGCGCTATGGGCGCTGCCGCTGCTCCGTCTCCTGCTGCCGCCGCTGCCGCAGGGCCTGCGCGCGCAGGTTGCCGCGCCGCTGCCGGCGCCGCTCGCCGACGTCGGGCAGCAGGTGACGGTGTTCATCGTTCCCGCCGCGGTCGACGGCCCCGCCGCCCCGGCGCTGACGCCTGGTCTTATGATCGCGCTGGCCTGGGGCGTGGGGGCGGCGGCGTTCATCGGCTGGCATGTCCTGTCCTACGCGCGGTTCCGCCAGCGGCTGCTGCGGCAGGCGACGACGATCGACCGGGTGGACGGCATCACGATCGTCGAGAGCGCCGCGGCGGCGGGGCCGCTCGCCTTCGGTGTCGCGCACCGTTTCGTCGCCTTCCCGCGCGACTTCGCGGCGCGCTACGACGCCGACGAGCGCAGGCTCGCGCTGGCGCACGAACTCGGCCACCATCAGCGGGGCGACCTGGTCGCGAACTGGTTCGCGCTGGCGATGCTGGCGCTGCACTGGTTCAATCCGCTCGCCTGGTACGCGTTTCGCGCCTTCCGCGCCGACCAGGAGATGGCCAACGACGCGCGCGTGCTGGCACGGCTCGGGCAGGGTGCGCGCCATGCCTATGCCTGCGCGATCGTCAAGGCGGCGCACGGCGGCGCGATCGCGGCGGCCTGCCACCTCCATACCGTCGACGACCTGAAGGGGCGGCTGCGGATGCTGGGGATGGGCGGTGTGTCTCGCGCGCGTGCCTGGTCGGGCCTCGCCGGCGTCGCGGCGACGGGCGCAGCGGCGCTGGCGCTGACCGCGTCGGGAACACAGGCGGCCGAGCGGATGCGCGCGAGCGTCGCCAAGGCCGCCGATGCGACGCTGCCCGAGGTGTTGCCGCGCGTTTTGCCACAGATCGTGCAGCCGCACGCCACTGAAGCAAAATCGGTCCGCGTCGTCGTCGAGCAGGATGGGCGGCGGATGGTGTACAAGGGTAAGGCGGCCGAGGCGTGGATCGCGGCCAATCCGGTGCCGGCGCCGCCAGTGCCGCCAATACCCCCGTCGGTGACGGCGCCGGCGGCTCCGCCCGCCCCTGATGCGCCGGGTGGTGTCACCGGCGTGCCGGTGCCGCCGACGCCGCCCGTGCCGCCCACCCCGCGCGTGACGCTGCACGGCGGTGCGATGACGGTGAACGTGCCAGAGGTGCGCTCGGGACGTTGCGGCGGCATCGTTGAGCAGCCCGTCGTCGAGCGTCGCGTCGAAAACGGGCGTGAGCAAATCACGATCTGCAACGATCGCATCGCCCGCACCGCCGCGCGCGCGCAGGCCGCATCCGTGCAGGCGGCGCACGCGCGTGGCCGCGCGATGGCGAGTGCCGAGCGATCGATGCACGCGGCGCGCGCTGCTATCCTCGCCAATTCGCATCTGTCGGCCGACCAGCGCGACGCCGCGCTCGACGGGCTGGAGGTCGAGATCGACCGGATGGAGGACGATCACGACCGCTGGTAGGAGGCCGCGTCGCTTCACCCCGGCGGGGCGCGGCGGGCGCGATCGTCCTTGTCTTCCCCGGCGTTAACGGCCATCTGCCGCCCATGGACGCGCCGCCCACCGGTATACCGATCCAGCTCGAACCGCTGGTCACCCGCGTGCTGGCGCCCAATGCGTCGCCTTATACCTACACCGGCACGCAGACACATATCGTCGGCACCCGCGACCTCGCGATCATCGATCCAGGTCCGGCGGACGATGCGCATCACGCCGCAATGCTCGCGGTGGTGGGGGGGCGGCCGGTGCGCGCGATCGTTATCACGCACCATCATCGCGATCACAGCCCCGGCGCGCCCCGGCTCAAGGCGGAGCTCGGCGCGCCGATCGTCGGCGCCGCGCCGTTCGCGCTGGAGGACGACGGGCCGAGGTCCGACGCGTCGTTCGATCACGATTACGCGCCCGATCGCGTGGTGGCCGAAGGCGAGACGATCGCGGGCGACGGCTGGACGCTGGAGGCGATCGCGACGCCGGGTCACACGTCGAACCACCTTGCCTTCGCACTGCGGGAAAGCAAGGCGCTGTTCCCCGGCGACCACGTGATGGGCTGGGCGACGAGCGTCGTCTCGCCACCCGACGGCGACATGACCGCCTATATGGCGAGCCTCGAGAAGCTGATCGATCGCGACGACCGGATCTATTATCCCGGCCACGGCGAGGCGATCGAGAAGCCACAGCGGCTAGTGCGCGGCCTCCTTGGCCACCGCAAGCAGCGCGAGGGGCAGATCCTGCGCCTGCTGCGGGGCGGTACGCAAGCGATCCCAGCGATGGTCGAGAAGATGTACGTCGGCGTCGACAGGCGGCTGTATCCCGCCGCCGAGCGATCGGTGCTGGCGCATCTCATCGATCTGGAGCGGCGCGGACTGGTGCACGCGCGCGGCGATGCGTGGGATGTCGCGGGCGCCGCGTGACGGGGCGGGAGCCCGGTAGCACCGGCGCGCGCGAGCGCGGGCTGATCGACGGGCGCGGGCTGGCGCTTGCCGCGATCGGGCTCGCGGTCGCCTTTGCGATCGTCGTCGGCACGCTCGCCGCCTATCGCTGGTGGAGCGATCGCCACGTCGTGGCGACCGACGACGGCGGGCTCGCGGTGGCGCAGGTTGTCGCTGCGACGCTCCACACCAGCGCCGAGCTGCGCGTCAGCCGCCTGTCGGGCACGGTGCAGGCGACCGGCGCCACGAGCCGCTTGTGGGGCTGGCTGGCGTCGTCGCGCGTCGTCAAGGCGCCGTTCGACGTCGACTATTTCGTCGAGGTGCGCGACCTCGACGCCGGCGATTTCCGCTATGATCCAGCGGCGCGCGTGCTTGTGGTGGAGGTACCCGACGTCGTCGTCGGCGCGCCCAACATCGATGAGGCGCGGATCACGCTCGACCAGACCTCGGGCGTCTACGTCTCGCGCGATGCGATGGCCGAATTGCAGCGCAAGGTGTCGGCCACGGCGCGCGGCGTCGTCGAACGGCGCGCCCGCGATCCGCAGAACATCGCCAAGGCGCGCGAGAACGGCCGCGTCGCACTCGCCCGCCTGTTCGGCGGCGCGCTGGGCGCAGCGGGGCTGCCGGTGCGGGTCGAGGTGCGCTACGCCGGGGAAGCCGGGCCGCGCGACGGCGAGCGGTGGGACGTCAGCCGCAGCCTGGAGGACGTGTTGGGCAACGCCCGCTGAGCACGGAGCGCTGACTGGCGTCGGTACTCGCCGTGCGAATCGTTGGTAGCGGGTTCATCGCCTCGGTGACGCGTCAACAGGACACGGGTACACGGCCACCATTTCCACACGGCCGTACGGCCTTGGGGCGCAATAGGCGAGGGTAAAGCAATGTGATATGATCCTTGCTCATCGGGGGGATTACCGATGGCAACGATAGCAACAGCACAAGTAACCGCCGGCGACGATCGGCGCTTCTTCTTCGTCTTTTCGGCGGCGATGGCCGTCACCAACGTCGTCGGCTTCGGTACGCAGTTCGCGCTTGGGCGATCGAGCTTCTCCGCGCCGCCGCTGGTCCATCTTCATGCGCTGGTCTTCTCTGGCTGGGTCGGGTTCTTCGTCCTTCAGGCCTGGCTCGTCGCCGATGGGCGGGTCGGGCGGCATCGCCGGCTCGGCTGGCTGGGGGCGGGATGGGCGGCGCTGATGGTGATCGTCGGCATCACCGCGACGGTAATGATGGTGCGCGCAGGCCATGCGCCGTTCTTCTTTGTGCCCGGCTATTTCCTCGTCATGAACGCGCTCGGCGTGATGACCTTCGCCGGCCTGCTGTGGTGGGCGATCGCGCTGCGGCGGCGGACGCAATGGCATCGCCGGTTGGTGATGTGCGCGATGACCGCGATCATGGGGCCGGCATTCGGGCGGATCTTCCCCGCACCGCTGGTAATTCCGTGGGCGTCATGGTGCATCTTCGCCTGCATGATGCTGTTCCCGATCATCGGCATGATCCACGACCGCCGCCGTCATCACCGTGTGCATCCGGCCTGGTGGTCCGGCGTCACGATGCTGATCGGCATGCAGGTGACGATGGACGTCGTCGCGGTGACGCCGCTGGGGGCGGCGCTCTACGCCGCGGCAACGCGCGGATCGCCCGGCGCGGCGGTTCCGCCGTTCGCTTATCCCCCATTTCCCGGACCGGCTACGCCGGCGACTTGATCGCGGGGCCGCCGCGGGCCATCTGCGTCCCCATGGACCAGCCGCAGAACCTGAGGGGCGTCGATATCCGCGCCGAGATCGATCGCCTCCGCAAGGAGCGCAACGCGGTGATCTTGGCGCATTACTATCAGAAGCCCGAGATCCAGGACATTGCGGACTTCGTCGGCGACAGCCTCGACTTGAGCCGCAAGGCGCAGGCGACCGATGCCGACGTCATCGCCTTCTGCGGCGTGCGCTTCATGGCCGAGACGGCGAAGATCCTCAGCCCACAGAAGACGGTGATTTTGCCCGACATGGATGCCGGCTGCAGCCTGGAGGACAGCTGCCCGCCCGAGCAGTTCGCGGCGTTCCGCCAGCAGCACCCCGACGCGATCGCGCTGACCTACATTAACTGCTCCGCGGCGGTGAAGGCGCTGTCCGACGTCATCGTCACCTCGTCCTCCGCCGAGAAGATCCTGTCTCAGATCCCCAAGGATCAGCCGATCATCTTCGGGCCGGACCGCAACCTTGGCGGGTATCTGGCACGCAAGACCGGGCGTGAGCTCATCCTGTGGCCGGGCGTGTGCATCGTCCACGAGGCGTTCAGCGAGACCGAGCTGCTGAAGCTCAAGGCGCAGCATCCCGGCGCGCCCGTCGCCGCGCATCCCGAATGCCCGGCGGTGATCCTCGATCATGCCGATTATGTCGGGTCGACCAGCGGCATCCTTGCCTATGCCAAAGATTTTGCCGGCGACACGCTGATCGTCGCGACCGAGCCGCACATCATCCACCAGATGGAAAAGGCGCTGCCGAACAAGACCTTCATCGGTGCGCCCGGGGCGGACGGCAACTGCAACTGCAATATCTGCCCCTACATGGCGCTCAACACGATGGAGAAGCTGTACGTCGCGCTGCGCGATCTCCAGCCCCGGATCGAGATGGACGAGGATTTGCGCGTCAGGGCGAAGAAGAGCCTCGACGCGATGCTGGCGATGGCGAGCGGCACGGTGGGCCTTGGCGATCTCGGCCCGGCCAAGGTGACGGGGGACTGATCGACCGGAAGCGCTTCCCGGACGGGAGCGCTTCCGGCGCCGCTCAGGCGGCGGCGCGTACCGCGTCGCAGATACGATCCACCACCGCCTCGACCTGCGCCGCGTCGTCGCCTTCGGCCATGACGCGGATCACCGGCTCGGTGCCCGACGGGCGGATGACGAGGCGGCCGTTGCCCGACAGCTCGGCCTCCGCCGCGGCGATCGTATCGCGCACTTGCGGCGCGTCGAGCGGCTTGCCGCCGCGGGCGTATTTCACGTTCTTGAGCAATTGCGGCAACGGCTCGAAGCGGTGAAGCACCTCGCTCGCCGGCGCGCCGGCACGCTGCACCTCGGCGAGGATCTGGAGTGCCGCGACGAGCCCGTCGCCGGTGGTCCCGTGATCCGACAGGATGATGTGCCCCGACTGCTCGCCGCCGACATTGTAGCCGCGCGTGCGCATCGCCTCGAGCACGTGGCGGTCGCCGACCGCGGTGCGTACGAGGCCGAGCCCCTGCGCCCCCAGATGCCGCTCGAGCCCGAGGTTCGACATCACCGTTGCGACCAGTCCGCCGCCGACCAAAGCGCCGCGCCGCGCATAGCCGGTGGCGATCGTCGCCATCAGTTGGTCGCCGTCGATCACGCGTCCCTGCTCGTCGACGACGATCAGGCGATCGGCATCGCCGTCGAGCGCGATGCCGAGCGCGGCGCCGCTCGCCACCACCGTTTCGGACAGCACCTGCGGCGCGGTCGATCCAACGCGGTCGTTGATGTTCTTGCCGTTGGGCTCGACGCCGACCGCAACGACCTCCGCGCCCAATTCCCACAAGGCCATCGGCGCGACCTGATAGGCGGCCCCGTTGGCGCAATCGACCACCACCTTCAGTCCGTCGAGCCGCGCGTCGGCGGGAAAGGTGGATTTGGCGAAGTGGATGTAGCGCCCGCGGGCATCCTCGACACGGCGCGCGCGGCCGATGTCGGCGGCGGCGGCGAGCGGCACGTCGCCGTCGATCAGCGCCTCGATCGCCATCTCCGCCTCATCCGACAGCTTGTAGCCGTCCGGGCCGAACAGCTTCAGTCCGTTGTCGGCATAAGGATTGTGGCTGGCGGAGATCATCACGCCGATATCGGCGCGCATCGACTGCGTCAGCATCGCCACCGCCGGCGTCGGCAGCGGGCCGAGCAGCACCACGTCCATGCCCACCGCCGTGAACCCGGCGACCAGCGCATTCTCGAGCATATAGCCCGACAGGCGCGTGTCCTTGCCGATCACCACGCGATGACGATGATCGCCGCGGACGAAATAGGCGCCCGCCGCCATCCCGACCTTCATCGCCATTTCCGCCGTCATCGGCGAGATGTTGGTGAGACCCCGGATCCCGTCGGTGCCGAAATATTTGCGTGCCACTCGAATCTCCACGTCTTGCCGCGAAGGGCGCCGGCGATAGTTCGGCGCATCCCCCTTGCCGCGGCCTCGACCCTGCCGCACAACCTTTGGCGATAAGCTCTTGCCGAACGGTGGACGCCGGAACAAGCCCGCCACCACGCCACGATCGAAAGCCGTCATGTCGCAATCCACCCGTATTCTCTTTGCGCTGGTCGCGGGCCTCGTCGCCGGCGTGATGCTGGGCGGGTTTGCCCCGACGGCGATCGACCCCGTCACCGGCGTCGCACAGCCGATCGGCCAGGCGTGGCTCAACGCCTTGCAGATGACGATCGTGCCGCTCGTCTTCTCGCTGCTGGTGACGGGGGTCGCTGCGACCGCCGAGGCGGCGCAGGCGGGGCGGCTCGCGGGGCGCTCGGTCGGGCTCTACCTCGTCGTCATGGCCTCGTCCGCGGCACTCGCCGCGCTGCTAACGCCGCTGTTCCTCCAGCTCGCGCCGCTGCCCGGCGTGTCCGCCGCGGCGCTGCGCAACGCGCTGACCGGTGTCGGCCCCAATCCGGCGATTCCACCGCTGGGCGAGTTCCTGGCCGCGATCGTGCCGAGCAACATCGTCAAGGCGACCGCGGAGAGTGCCTTCCTGTCGATGATCATCTTCGCGCTGATCTTCGCTTTCGCGCTTATGCGGATCGAGGCCGAGCTTCGCGATCTCTTGATCCGCTTCTTCACTGCGGTGCGTGACACGATGCTGGTGGTGATCGGCTGGGTGCTGTGGGTTGGGCCGGTCGGTGTCTTCGCGCTGGCGCTGGTGGTCGGCGCGCGCGCAGGTGGTGGGGCATTCCACGCGCTGGTCCATTATATCCTGACGGTCGCGGCCGTCGGCGTGGTGGTGACGCTGCTCGCGTATCCGATGGCGATGCTCGGCGGGCGCGTCTCGCTCGCCGCCTTCTCCCGTGCGGTGCTACCGAGCCAGGCGGTCGCGGTGTCGACGCAATCATCGCTCGCCTCGCTACCGGCGATGCTGGCGGGCGCGCGGACGCTGGGCGCGCCGGTGGCGACCGCCGGCGTGACGCTGCCGCTCGCGGTGGCACTGCTGCGCGCGACGGGACCGGCGATGAACTTCGCGGTGGCGATCTACGTCGCGCACTGGTTCGGCGTGCCGCTGTCGCCCGGCACGCTCGCCGTCGGCACGGTGGTGGCGATGCTGACGTCGCTCGGTGCGGTGAGCCTGCCGGGCACGGTGAGCTACGTCAGCTCGATCGCGCCGGTGTGTGCGGCGATCGGCGCACCGGCCGCGCCGCTCGGGCTGCTGGTGGCGGTGGAAACATTGCCCGATATCGTGCGTACGCTGGGCAACGTGATGTGGGACCTCGCCACCACCATGACGCTGGCACGCGGCGAGACTGGCCGGCGTGACGAGGCCGACGCGATGCTGGAGGACATGGCATGAAATACCGCGAACTGGGCGACGGGCTGGTAGTGTCGGCGATCGGCATCGGCTGCATGCCGATGGCGAGCAAGGAGGGCGGCCGGATCAACTACGGCACCGCCGATGACGCCGAGAGTATCGCGACGATCCACCGTGCAATCGATCTGGGCGTCACTTTTTTCGATACCGCCGAGATCTATGGCCCGCTGTTCAACGAGGAGCTTCTTGGCCGCGCGATCAAGGACAAGCGCGACGGGCTGGTGATCGCCACCAAGTTCGGCTTCATCGGACCCGACGGCAGCTTCGGGGTCAATTCGCAGCCGGCGAACATCCGCCGCGCGTGCGAGGGATCGCTGCAGCGGCTGGGGATCGACGCGATCGATCTCTACTATCAGCACCGCGTCGACCCCGACGTACCGATCGAGGACGTCGTCGGCACGCTCGCCGAGCTGAAAGCCGAAGGGAAGATCAAGCATATCGGCCTGTCCGAGGCGGGGGCGGGGACGATCCGCCGCGCCGCCGCGGTGGCGCCGATCGCGGCGCTGCAGAGCGAATATTCGCTGTGGGAGCGCGACGTGGAGGAGGAGATCCTGCCCGTGTGCCGCGAACTCGGTATCGGTTTCGTCCCCTACAGTCCACTCGGCCGCGGCTTCCTGACCGGGTCGATCACGTCGCGCGACCAGCTGGCGGAGGGCGACTATCGCCTCAACGACCCGCGCTACGCCGACGGGAATTTCGAAGCCAACATGGCGGCGGTCGAGGTGGTGAAGGAGATCGCCGACGCGCACGGCGTCAGCGCGGCGCAGATCGCGCTTGCCTGGCTGCTCGCGCAGGACGCGCATGTCGTGCCGATCCCGGGATCGAAGCGCCGCGCGACGACCGAGGATTCGGCCAAGGCGCCCGAGGTAACGCTGACCGACGCCGATCTCAAAGCGCTCGACCAGGCGGCGCCGCGCGACGGCACCGCCGGGCCGCGCTATCAAGGCGCGATGATGAAGATGGTCCGCCTCTGACGCATCAGGCGCGTTTCAGCGCCCAGCGCAGGACGTTGCTCATGCCGCGCGCGCCGAGCCGGATCGCCGGCCGGCCGAACGCCGAGGGCGTGCGTCGGTGGAGCGCTGCGGCCCACGACGGGAGCAGGTCGATCCCCGCCGGCGCGACGAGCGACAGCGCCGCGTTCGTCACCGCGTCGGGTCCGGGCGCGAGCAGCGCGGTCGCAACGTCTCGCGTGCGATCGTCGAAGCGCAATTGCGGCCGGACGGCGCGATAATAAGCATCGACGTCGCGCCGCGTTTCGGGGACGTCTATCGCGCCTAGGCGCCGTGCGATCGTCGCGACCTCGCGAAGATAGCGGTCCTGCATCGCGGCGGGGAAGCCGGGATCGCGATAGCGGACATAGGCGCGCAGGAAGCTGTCGACCTCGGCGACGTGGACCCATGTGAGCAGGGCGGGATCGTTCGCGTCGTACGGGGTGCCGTCGGGCAACGTACCCGAGACGTAATCGTGGATCGCGCGAACCTTGCCGATCAGGCGTTCGGCGGCGGCGGTGCTGCCGAACGTGGTGACACTGATGAATTGCGCGGTACGGCGCAGCCGGCCGAGCCGATCACGCCGGAAATCGCTATGGTCCCAAACGCCCGCAAGCGCGCGGGGATGCAGCATCTGGAGCAGCAGCGCGGAGACGCCGCCGATCATCATCGCGCTGAAATCGGCGTGGACGCGCCACGCCGCCGATGCCGGTCCGAACAGCCCGTCGTCGCCGGGCGGGCGGGCAAGGTCGATCTCACCCGAACCGACGAGCGCACGGATGCGCCCGCCGAGCTCTGCGCGAAGATCGGGCAGCACGATCGCCACCCGCTACGCGCTTATTCCTCCTCGGCCGCCGCCGGTGCTGTGGCGGGTGCCGGCTTGCGGCCGCGCTTGGTGCCGGTCGTCTCCACTACGGCGTCCGCGCCCTTGCGCGACATGCCGGGCTTGCGGCCCAGACCGATCTTCTTCGCCATTGCACGGCGCGCTTCCGAATAGGTTTCGGCGACCATCGGATAATCCGCCTTCAAACCGTAGCGCTGGCGATAATCAGCGGGACTCAGCCCGTGCCCGGCAAGGTGACGGCGCAACGTCTTGTAAGGCTTGCCGTCGATCATCGAAATGATGTGATCTTTTGACGCAAGTGACTTACGCACCGAAACTGCCGGCGCGTAATCTCCCACCGGCTCCTCGGTGCTCGCCGGTTCGCCGCCGCTTGCCAGCTGCGTTACGGCTTCATGCATCTTCTGCAGGAAACCCGGCACGTCGTCACCCGAAGCACGCGTATTGGGATTTGACAGCCAAGCGATGGTAAGTTCGGTGGCGAGTTCGACGGCGTTAGTGTCCATTGTGTCCTCAGTCATGCGACGATCCTTTTTTATTTTATTATTTCTTTATCAGGACCGGTATTTCCGTCAACCTTATGACTTGATTAATACCAGTTAAGATTGCGAAAAATTGGCCGTTCTGGCCACGACATCAACAAAGTCGTTGAAATTGCGCATTAACGCGACGTGCCCCGCGTCCGGTTCACTTGGGCGCCATTGGCGCGCTCCGGCTGGCGCAAACTCGCCTATTGCGCAGTGCCGGGCTAGGGCGCGGCAATGAAGCAAGCCGATCCATCGTTTCGCATGCCGGCCGGTCGCGCCTTTATCGTCGCGGCGGCCGGCATCGGATTGTTCTCCATCATGGATGCGGTGATGAAGGGGCTGGTGCTCGCGATCGGCGTGTACAACGCGATGTTGTGGCGATCGATCGCCAACGTCGCGCTGGGCGGTGTCGCATGGGGGATCGTCGGCTATCGGTGGCCGTCGCGTCGCGCGTTGCTGCTGCACGTCAGCCGCGGGCTCGTCACTTGCGCGATGGCACTGTTGTTCTTCTGGGGGCTGGCGCGCGTGCCGATGGCGCAGGCGATCGCGCTGTCGTACATCGCACCGATCCTCGCACTGCTGCTCGGCGCCTGGTGGCTGAAGGAACGGATCACGCCGCGCGCGATCCTAGCGACCGGGGTGGCCTGCGCGGGGATCGCGACGATCTTCTTCGGTCAGTCGCGCGCCGAGCACGGCCCCGACGCGCTTGCCGGCGCGCTGGCGGTGCTGGCGTCGGCGATCCTCTACGCCGGCAATCTGATCCTGACGCGGCTGCAATCGCTGGCAGCGCGGCCGGCGGAGACGGCGTGCGTCCAGTCGATCGTCATCCTGATCCTGCTGGGCTGCGCCGCGCCGTGGCTGGCAGTGATCCCGCCAGTCGAGGCGCTGCCCGCGCTGCTGCTGGCGGCGTGTCTCGCGTTCGCCTCGATGATGATGCTGTCCTGGGCCTATGCGCACGGCGAGGCGGGCTATCTGGCGATGACCGAGTACACGTCGTTCATCTATGCTGCGGTGCTCGGTTATCTGGTGTTCGGCGAGCGCGTCGCGCCCTATACGCTGGCCGGCGCGGCGCTGATCGTGGCGGCCTGTGTCTATGCGGCGCGGCGTCGTGATATCGCGGCGCAGACGCTGGAGCCCGTTGCATGAGCCTGTCGATCCGATCCGCCGCCGCCGACGATGTGGCAACGATCCTGCGCTTCATCCGCGAGCTTGCCGCTTATGAACGCGAACCCGACGCGGTCGAGACGACCGAGCCGATGCTGCACGCCGCGCTGTTCGGCGCGACGCCGGCGGCGGAGGCGATCGTCGCCGAGCGGGACGGCGCGCCGATCGGCTTCGCGCTGTTCTTCCACACCTATTCGACCTGGACCGGGCGGCGTGGGCTGTGGCTGGAGGATCTGTACGTGACGCCAGAGGCGCGGGGATCGGGCGCGGGCGGCAAGCTGCTTTCGGCGCTCGCGGCGCTTGCGCTCGATCGCGACTGTGCACGCCTCGAATGGTCGGTGCTCGACTGGAACACGCCGGCGATCGATTTCTATCGCGCGAAGGGCGCACTGCCGCAGGACGAGTGGACGACGCAGCGGGTCACCGGCGCGGCGCTGCGCGCGCTGCCGGAGCGAGGCTGAAATGGCGACGATGCGCTCGGTGACATCGGCGATCGGCGCCAAGGCGGCTCCGATGCGGCACGATGAACGCCGGTTCGCATTCGGCGGGCTAGCGCGCTGATGGCGTGGGCGTGGCTGATCGTGGGCGGACTGTTCGAGGTGGGGTTCACCACCTGCCTGCGGCACGTCGACGGCTTTCGTCACCTCGGCTGGACCGCGGGATTCCTCGCGTCGGTGACGCTGTCGATGGGGCTGCTCGAATATGCCTCGCGCTCGATCGCGATGGGCACCGCCTATGCCGTGTGGGGCGGGATCGGCGCACTCGGCACGGTGCTGGTCGGGATCGCCTTCTACGGCGAGCCGGCGACGCCGGTGCGGATCGCGCTGATCCTGGGTGTGGTGCTGTGCATCGCGGGGCTGAAGCTGACCGCGCACTGACGACGGTCGATACCGGGGTGACCGATCGCACGCCGAGGCGTCGATCGGCACTGCAGTACAGCGCCCAAGCACCAGCCTTGCGATGGCCGACGGGGCGCGCTGCTCAAGGTCAACGTCGCTCCATCAACGGCCTTCGAAACGTGTAGCCGCGGGCGGCATGGCGACGATGAACGTCCGCCGCGTGGCTATGCGATCATGACGATTTCGCAGCGGTACTTGCCGCGCCGGGCGTGATGAGATCACCGCGCGCCGTCGCCCGATCACAGGCGGACGGCGCGCAGCACTTGGTGTGGCTCAGCCGCGGCCGGGCACGTCGTGATCGTGCGGCTCTTCGCCCTGCTTCTTGGCTTCGTTGTAGCGCTCGATCGCCTCCAGCGTGATCTGCCGCGCCTCTTCGGCGCCGCCCCACTTGCCGATGCGCACCCACTTCTTCTTCTCGAGATCCTTATAGTGGGTGAAGAAATGCTCGATCTGCTCGAACACGATCTCGGGCATGTCCTCCTTCTCGCCGACCTTCGAATAATAGGGGAAGGTCTGGTCGACCGGCACGCAGACGAGCTTCTCGTCGCCGCCGGCCTCGTCCTCCAGGTTGAGCACCGCGATCGGACGCGCACGCACGACGCAGCCCGGGATGAACGGCGAGCGTGCGACGACCAGCGCGTCGAGCGGATCGCCGTCGGGCGACAGCGTGTGCGGTACGAAGCCGTAGTTCGCCGGATAGCGCATCGGCGTGTGCAGGATGCGATCGACGAACAGCGCGCCCGACGCCTTGTCGAATTCATACTTCACCGGCTCGCCGCCCGTCGGCACTTCGATGATCACATTCAGGCTGTGCGGCGGGTTGTCACCCGTCGGTATCATGTCGATCCGCATGATGGTCCTTTATCCCCGTTTGATAAGTTGCATCGCGCCGCAGGTCAGCGCGGCGCAAGCAATCGGTCGAGACCGGCCTCTCCCGTGCCGATCTTCTCGAGCCGCGGGTAGCGCAGGCCACCGTGCCAGTCGAGCGCAACTTGCCGGTAACGCTCGCCGTTCTTGACCCACATCTGCACCGGTGCCTTGCCGTCCTTTGCCGCGGTGATCGCACCTTTCAGTCGATCGTCGGAATAGGCCATGCCGTCGACCGAGACGATCGTCGTGCCGACCGTCAGCCCCGCGTCATAGGCGGGCGACCCCCAGGTGACCGACGTCACCTCGTTGCCCGAACCGACGACGAACCCGCCCGAATAGGTGAGATCGGCGACCTTGCGCGTCTTTTCACCATGCCGGAACGACGGTGGCGCATCGGCAGTGTAGATCAGGCGATAGCCGTTGCGTTCCAGCCCCGACAGCGGCGCGCCTTTGGCGTTCTCGGTCAAGCGCTGCGTCAGCAGCGTGCGCCAGTCATATGGCTGGATCGCGTTGAGCGTCGTGACGAGATCGTCGAACGTGTAGGTGAGATCGCCCCAGTCGCCGTCACGCACGCCGAAGAAGGCCTTTGCGAAATCGTCGATCGACTTGCGCCCGCTTGACAGCGCGCGCAGCTGCGAATCGACCTCGAGCCAGACGAGCATGCCCTCGCTGTAATAATCCTCGCTGCGCTGCCAGCTCGACCAGCCCTTGGGCCGGCGCGCCGAGATGATCGGATCGTTGGTCGTATCGAGGAGGTCGCGCCACTGCCGCGCGGGCTGACTGTTGTAGAGCGCCGCGGTGGCGGCGAGTTGGTCGAGCGTATCGGCCTTCGACACCATCCCCGAACGCGCCTGGAGGACATAGCCCCAGAATTGCGTTTGCCCTTCGTACACCCACAGCAGCGAGTTGCGCATCGGCGTGCGGAAATCGGGCGTCCAAGAATCGGCGCCGCGGCGGAACTTTCCGTTCCAGCTGTGCGAATATTCGTGCGGCAGCAGATTGCGGCGGCCGGGGCCGTCGTCCCACTTGGTGAAATAACCCGGCGTAACGCCGTTCTCGCTCGAGCGGTGATGTTCGAGCCCGATGCCGCCGAGATTGTCACTGATCGACAGGAGGAAGGTGTAGTTGTCGTAATGCTGGCTGCCGAACGCCTTCACCGCCTGATCGACGAGACGCTTGTGCGCATCGATCTGCGCCGGAGTGGCGGCGAGCTCGGCGGGCGTCTCGGCAAAGACGGCGAGCGAGACGCGCTGGGTTAGCGGCCACGTCCTGGCGTAGCGTCCGGCGACGATCGGCGAATCGACTAGCGTTTCGTAATTCACACGATCGTAGCTGTAGGTGCTGCCCGCGACCTTGGCGGGGATTGCGCCCGCCGCGGTCCAGCCGGCGGGATATTTCACCGTCATGCTGACCGGGATCTGCCGCGTGAACCAGCCGGCGGGATAGAGGCTGAGCGAGTTGGGCTGGAGGCTGAGCAGTTCGGGCGTCATCGTGATGCGGCCCTGATCGCCCTTGGTCGCCGACAGGAACTGGAAGCTCGCCTCGATCTCGCGCGTGCCGGCGGGCACGTCGAGGTGGAAGGCGTAGACGTCGACCGGATCGCGCGTCCACGCGATCCGCCGCCCACCGGCGGTGACGACGAGGCCAGCGAGCTTCTCGATCTGGCCGCGCGGGCCATGGTTGCCGGGCAGCCATTCGGGGAACAGCAACACCATCGGGCCGGGCTTTGCCACGGGGATTGTCTCGGTCACGCGGAAGATGCCGCGCGTCACGTCGGTCGCGTCGATCGCGAGGCGGATCGTGCCGGGATAGGGCTGATCGACGGGATCCGGGATCGTGGCGGCGAAGGGTAGCGGCTGGGGCGCCGAATTGCCACTGGGCACCTGGGCCGAAAGCGCGGCGGCGGAGGCGAGCAGCAGGCCCGCGATGAGGGGACGATACATCGTCGATGCGCTAGCGTGCCGGGCGGCGAAGCTCAATCGCCGGCCGTCAATTGCCCAGGACGTTGATCGTGAAGGCAAGCACGCCGAGGTTGAAGACGAAGGCGGCAAGGCAGTGGCCGATGACAACGCGGCGCATCGTGCGTGAGACGATCGCGACATCCGACGTCTGGAACGTCATGCCGAGCGTGAAGGCGAAATAGGTGAAGTCCCAGTAATTGGGCTCGTCGGCCTTCTCGCCGGGAAAGTCGAGCCCGCCCGCATCACCTGCATCACCGGGCGAGTAATAGAGGTGGGCATAGTGCAGCGCGTAGGCGGAGTTCGAGAATAGCCAGGCGAGCGCGAGCGTGCCGATGACGAGCGCGGTGCCGAGCGGCGAGCCGCGTTGCGCGACCTCGTTGGCGACCGCGACGAGAATCACGAGCGTCACCAGCACCGTCAGCGCGAGCAAGCCGGTGCGATTGGCATCGTTGCGCGCGGCGCGGCGGCGCATCGCGGCGCTGCGATCGTCGAGTAGCGGCGCGAGCGAGGCGAGGAAGCCGAGGCTGGCGACGTCGAAGCCGATCATCAGCGCGCGGCCCCTGGGCAGCCCCGCAGCGGCGGCGACCGCGGCGCCGAGGATTACGCCAAGCGCGAAGAGGATGAAGCGCGGCGGCGCGATCCGGTTGCCGAGGCGGAAGTGGCCGCGCGCGTTCGTCATCGGCAGGTGCTAGCGCGCGGCGCGGGGCGCGACTAGATGCGGCCGCGATGGCGCGTATCCAGACCCCCAATCGCGTGCGCGGCACGCAGGACATCTTCGGCAGCGAGGAGCGCCGCTTCGCGCGCGTGCTCGAGACGTTCGATCGCGTACGCCGGCTCTATTGCTTCCAGCGCGTCGAGATCCCGATGTTCGAGGCGACCGAAGTATTCGCGCGCTCAATCGGCGAGACGACCGACGTCGTGTCGAAGGAGATGTACACCTTTCCCGATCGCGGCGGGGATTCGCTGACGCTGCGGCCCGAGTTCACCGCAGGGATCGCGCGTGCCTATCTGACCGAGGGGTGGCAGCAATATGCGCCGCTCAAGCTCGCGACGAGCGGCGCGGTGTTCCGCTACGAACGGCCGCAGAAGGGGCGGTATCGTCAGTTCCACCAGATCGACGCCGAGATACTGGGCGCGCCCGAGCCGGCGGCGGACGTCGAGCTGTTGACGCTTGCCGATCAGTTGCTGCGCGAGCTGGGCATCGCCGACGGCGTGACGCTGCAGCTCAACACGCTGGGGGATGCCGAGACGCGCGACGCGTGGCGCGCGGCGCTGGTGGCGCATTTCGAGGCGCATCGCGACGCGCTGAGCGAGGACAGCCTCAAGCGGCTCGACAAGAACCCGATGCGCATCCTCGATTCGAAGGACCCGAAGGATCGCCCGATCGCCGACAGTGCGCCCGATATCGACGCGTATCTGACGCCCGAGGCGCGCGCGTTCTTCGACGCGGTGACCGCGGGATTGGACGCCGCCGGCGTCGCGTGGCAGCGCAACGCGCGGCTGGTGCGCGGACTCGATTACTATCGCCACACTGCGTTTGAATTCGTCACTGACCGGCTCGGCGCGCAGGGGACGGTGCTGGCCGGCGGGCGTTACGACGGACTGGTCGAAAGCCTGGGCGGGCCGGCGACGGCGGGGGTTGGCTGGGCGGCGGGCGTCGAGCGGCTGGCAATGCTGCTGGAGGAGCCCGAGGCCGCCTCAAAGGTCGTCGCCGTCGTGTCCGAGGACACGGGCTTTGATCTCACCGCCGTCGAGCTGGTCGCGCGGCTGCGCCGCTCCGGGATCGCGGCGGAAGCGTTCGTGTCGGGGAGCCCCAAGAAACGCTTCGATCGGGCGCTGAAGACGAAGCCTGGAGCGACGATCTCGCTCAGCCGGCGAGACGACGCGATGAACGCCAGCTTGCGCAACATCGCGCTCGCCGATCAGGACGTGCTCGCCGTGCGGGCGGCGCTACCGTCGATCGTTCTTGCATGACCGCGATCTCGCTCGATCGTATCCGCCAGATCGAGGCGCGGCGGGACGAACTCGCGGCGCAGATGGCTACGGGCGATCTGCCCGGCGACCGCTTCGTCGCGGTGTCGAAGGAATATGCCGAGCTCGAGCCTGTCGCGCAGGCGGCGGCGGAGGTGCGGCGGTTGCGGCAGGAGGCGGAAAGCCTCGCCTTCATGACCGAGGATGCCGACGCCGAACTGCGCGCGATGGCGGCGGACGAGCTGCGCGACAATCGCGCGGCGCTGGAGGCGGCGGACCGCCGGCTCGCACTCGCGCTGCTGCCGCGCGACGCCGCCGACGAGCGTTCGGCGATGCTCGAACTGCGCGCAGGCACGGGCGGCGACGAGGCGGCGCTGTTCGCGGGCGATCTGTTCCGCATGTATCAGCGCTATGCCGAGGGGCAGGGCTGGCGCGTCGAGCTGATCTCCGCGTCCGAGAGCGATGCGGGCGGCTACAAGGAAGTCGTCGCCAGCGTTACCGGGCAAGGCGTGTTCGCCAGGCTGAAGTTCGAGAGCGGCGTCCACCGCGTGCAGCGCGTGCCGGTGACGGAGAGTGGCGGGCGCATCCATACCTCCGCGGCGACCGTCGCGGTGCTGCCCGAAGCCGAGGACGTCGACGTGCAGATCGACGACAAGGATCTGCGCATCGACATCTATCGCTCGTCCGGGCCCGGCGGCCAGTCGGTCAATACCACCGACAGCGCGGTGCGCATCGTCCACATTCCCACCGGGCTGACGGTGATCCAGCAGGACGAGAAGTCGCAGCACAAGAACAAGGCCAAGGCGCTGAAGGTGCTGCGCACGCGGCTGTACGAGATGGAGCGCGAGCGGCTGCACGCCGAGCGGGCCGGCGCGCGCAAGTCGATGGTCGGCAGCGGCGATCGCTCCGAACGCATCCGGACGTACAATTTCCCGCAGGGGCGGGTGACCGATCATCGCATCAACCTGACGCTGCATCGGCTGCCCGAAATCCTGCAGGGCGACATGGCAGAGCTGATCGGCGCGCTGATCGCGCAGGACGAGGCGGAGCGGCTGGCGAGCCTGAGTGAGTGAGGCGGGCGGCGCACGTGCGGCGCTGAACGCGGCGGCGGCGCGCTTCGGCTTCTCCTCCACCGCGCGGCTCGATGCCGAACTGTTGCTCGCGCATGCGCTGGGCATCACGCGCGAGCGGCTGCTGCTGACGCTCGGCGACGTCGTGCCGCCGCCGGGCTTCGCCGCGCTGGTCGAGCGGCGCGCGCGGCACGAGCCGCTCGCCTATATCACCGGCACGCGCGCCTTCTGGACGATCGACCTCGACGTCGCGCCCGGCGTGCTGATCCCACGGCCGGACAGCGAGACGCTGATCGAAGCGGCCGTGGAGCATTTCGCGGGCACGCCGGGTCCGCGCACGATCCTCGACCTCGGCACGGGATCGGGCGCGCTGCTGCTCGCTGCGCTCGATCAATGGCCCCACGCGAGCGGCGTCGGCATCGACGCGTCGGTGGTGGCGATCACGGTGGCGGCGCGCAACGCGGCGCGGCTCGCGCCCGGCCGGGCGACGATCAACGCGGGCGACTGGACGGGGACGGGCGCACGGTTCGATCTCGTCCTGTGCAATCCGCCCTATATCGCGGCGGCGGCGGCGCTGCCGCATGAGGTGGCGGGGTACGAGCCGGCGAGCGCGCTGTTCGCCGGGGCCGACGGGCTCGACGATTATCGCCGGCTGGCGGCCACGTTGGGGCCGCAGATCGCGCCCGGGGGCGTTGCGTGCGTCGAGATCGGCGCCGACCAAGGCCAGTCCGCGCCATCGCTGTTTCGTGCCGAAGGGCTGACGGTGACCGTCCGCCGCGATCTTGCCGAGCGCGACCGTTGCCTCGTCGTCACGCCTTGAAACGACACGAGCGCGCCACAATATTTCTCTTTGAGAAACAGCCGCCGCTCGTTATGGCAGCGGCAGGGGCACGCAAAATCAACACTGTTGGTTGAATTTTGGGCGGGTTGCCCTCCCTTCGTCATCAGCCGCTGCAGTCCGGCGGCCGGGACAGGCTCTGGCAGAGGCATGCCGTCGCATGATCTCTACCGGGCCGGGGAATGTTGCACCGATGATCCCGGGAGCATGGCCGGTTTTGGTTTGAGGACGAGGACAGTAATTTGATCAACAACCGTCAGAACGGTCGCCGTCGCGGCCGTGGTGGGCAGCGGCCGCAGGGTGGCAGCAGCCAGGGGCAGCGTGACAACGGCAATCGGATCGACAGCCGCGCGCGCGGCAACGCCAGCCAATTGTACGAGAAGTACAAGAACATGGCCTCGGACGCGCAGCGCCAGGGCGATCGGGTAAACACCGAATATTATCTGCAGTTCGCCGACCATTATTTTCGCGTGCTCGCCGATCAGCGTGGGCGCTACGAAGATCAGCAGCCGCGCCGCCAGCAGAACGATTTCGACGGCGACGACGATTACGGTGACGAGGGTGAGCCGATCCGCGCCGACGAGCAGGGCCGTGGCGGCGACGAGCGTGGCGAACGCGACGGCAACCGTGGCGACGGCAATCGTGGTGAGGGGCGTGGCGAGAGCCGCCAGCAGGAAGGTCGCCAGTCGGAAGCGCGCCAGTTCGACGGCGGTCGCCCGTACGACGGGTCGCGGCAGCGCGACGGTGGCCGGCAGGAAGGCGGGCGCCAGTTCGATCGTCAGCGTCCGGCCGATGGCAATCGCCAGCGCGACGACAATCGCCAGGCCGATGCCGGTCGGGAGCGCCAGGCGCGCTACGGCGATGCCGACGATGGCGAGCAGCGAGCGGCAGCGCCTGCGCGTCGTTTCGCCACACCGCGTGGTGACGAGGGCCGTCGCGACGAGCGCGTGATGGGCGAGGGCGGCGTCGAGAGTGCGGCACCGGGCCGGGAGGCCGAACTGCAGGTGCACGGCGGCAATGTTCCGGTCGCAGAGGAAGCGGCGCCCAAGCGGCGCGGCCGTCCGCGCAAGATCGTGGCGTCTGAGACGCAGTTTGGACTCGACAGCAGCGTCCTGCCGCCGTCGATCGGCACGTCCGAGCCGGCGGTAGCGGGGGATGCGGCGGATACGCCGGCCGCTCCCAAGCCGCGGCGGCGCCGTACGCCGGCCAGCGCGCCGGAAACGAGCCCGGAGACCAGCACGGTCAGCTGATCGTTCAGGCAGGTCAATGTTCGCAGAGGGGCCGGTTCCGCGAGGAGCCGGCCCTTCTCGTATCCGCGTCACGATCACAGATCGCGGGGATCGATCGCCTCGTCATGCCCGGTGCCGGACGACAGAAAAGTCAGCCCCATCAGCGCGCCGGCCATCAGCACCGATCCCGTCACCCCGCCGATCATCGCCAGCGTCGCGACCCAGCCGAGCGCGCCATAGGCCTCCCCGACCAGCCACACCGCGAGCAGCGAGGCAACGAGGCCGATCGCCCCAGACCAGCCGAGCAGGCGGCGGAAGCGCCGCCAGGCGAAGCGCGCATATTCTGGATCGTCGAGCCGGCTCATGCTTCCCATCTGGCGGCAAAGCGCGCAGACTTCCAGTCGCGCGACCGACCGGGCCGTGTGGCGCCGACGCGATCGCACGACGATCCGGGAGGCGGAACGAGAGGAGTGAGGCCATGACCATCGCGGCAATCCTTCGCACCAAGGGACACGACATCGTATCGGTATCGCCCGACGAGACCGTTCGCGGTGCGATCGCGCTGCTGGCGTCGCGGCGGATCGGCGCGGTGCCGGTGATCGAGGGGCGCGCCGTCAGCGGCGTCTTCTCCGAACGCGACGTCATCTACTGCCTGAAGGACGGCGACACGGCGGTGCTCGACCGGGCGGTGCGCGACGTGATGACCGCACCGGCGTTGACCGTGTCACCCGACGATTCGGTGATCGGCGCGCTCTCGCTGATGACGCGGCGGCGCATCCGGCATCTTCCGGTGGTGGACGGCGGGCGGGTGGTCGGGATCGTCTCGATCGGCGATCTCGTCAAGCATCGCATCGACCGGATCGAGGCGGACGCCGCGGCGATGCGCGACTATATCCAGCAGGCGTGACGCCGATCAGCGGTTGCGGATCAGCGCCAGCGTATGGCGCACGGTCGGGCGCGCGAAGGTGACGAGCCACGCCGCGTAGGTGACAGCGCCGATCAGCCCCAGCAGCGCGAGGCGCGGCGCGGGCGGCAGCACGATCGCGCGGTCCACGAGCGTGACGACGGCAGCCATCGCGATCGCGGCGAGCAGCGCCGGGGCGGTGGCGGCCACGACGTCGGCGAGCCGCGCCCCGATGACGGGCAGCGATCGCCAGCAGCTGATCGCGAGATAGACAGGATAGCCCACGATCCACGCCGCCGCGATCCCGCGCGCACCCCAATTCACGCCGATGAGAAACGCAAGGCCGAGCACCAGCGCGCCGGTCGCGCCGTTGCGCACCCCGATGCCGGGACGGCCGAGCGCGTCGCACGCGGGCGAGAAGAGCACCTGCAGCGTCATGAACGGCATGGCGAGCGCGAGCAGCCGGACGATCGATATCGCCGCGGCCCATTTCTCCCCCAGCATCGTCAGCACCAGCGGCTCGGCGGTCGCAGCCAGCCCGAGGTAGAAGGGCAGCGCGGCGAGCATGACGATGCGCACGCCGGTGACGAAGGCTGCTGCGGTAGCGGCGCGATCGTGCTGGATCCGCGCGTAGGCGGAAAAGGCGACTTCGTTGAGCGGGGGCACGAACTTGGACACGAAGATCTGCGCGAGGAACAGGCTGGTCGTGTAGATGCCGAGATCGTGAACGGTGAAGTAGCGCCCGGCGATGAACACGTCGACCTGACTCTGCAGGAACCAGAACAGTTGCCCCGCCGCCATCATGCCGCCGAACCGCGCCAGCGCGCCTGCGCCGCGAAAATCGAACGACGGCCAGATCAGCGATCGTGCCGCGACCGTCATGCCGATCGCACGCGTGGCGAACA